>JAFQRL010000036.1 GCA_017410065.1 Clostridia bacterium
AATCGAGGCTTTTTCTTTTGCTTTGCTCTGCATTTCAGAATTTGCATAGCAAAGGGGTGAGCCTTTCGCTTAATTAAAAGCTTTTGACTCAGCCCCTTTTATGAACACAAAGCCGACTTTATCGGGCTATGCCTTTTTATAGAAATTATCCGACCTTGTAACGGTTGCGGGAGGGGCGGGATCAAGGCGTCTTTCGCTGATACCGAGCGCATCCTCGGGGCGGATCCAGGGTCTGTTCTGAACCGCGCTCGTCTCCTCGTGAGTGAGCAAGCCCTTATATGCGGTAAGGCTTCTGCGATAGAAGCCGTCCTTAACGCAACATTCCGCAACGCCGTCGTTCAGAATACTCAATATCATAGGAAGCATCTCGGAGGCGTATGCAACCGAGGTGGAATTTGCAACCGCACCCGGGATATTGGAAACACAATAGTGCACGACTCCGTTAACAACGTATCGGGGGTTGTCGTGATGGGTCTCGTGGCTGGATTCGATAGCGCCGGGATCGTCGTTTGAAATATCAACGAGCACGCTTCCGGGCTCCATAAGCTTTAGCATCTCCTTGTCGATAAGGAAATCGGTGCGCTTTTTATCCCACTTAACACAGTTAATCACCATATCCGTTGTGGGCAGAAGCTCGGTTATAGCCTCCTTACTGCAAAGCATAGTGTTTATCTTGCTTCCGTATTGCGAGAGTAGAGTGCGAAGAACGCCAACGTTCACGTCCATCACGGTACAGCTTGCGCCGAGAGCCTGAAGCACCTCAAGAGCACCTCTGCCAACCACGCCTGCGCCAAGAATAAGAACGTTCATTCCGGGAGCACCCGCAAAGCCGCCAACGTATTTTCCCTTGCCGCCGTTTATTGTGAGCATAGATTCAAGACCGAAAAGCGCGCCCTGCTTACCCGCCGCCTCACAGTTTGGCGAGCCGTAGCGATGGGCATCCTCGGCGGTGAATGCAACGCATCCGCTTTTGAGGATAGCCTCCACCTCCTCGGGATGACCCGCAGGGTGAATACAGCCGAGAATGATCTGATCCGCTCTCATCAAGGGATATTCTGCGGGCGTGAACTCCTTCACCTTGGCAACCATATCGCAGCCTGCCCATATCTCTTCTGCCGAATAAACTATTTTTGCTCCCGCCGCGGCGTATTTTTCATCGGGGAAGCCTGCCGCACGTCCGCAGTCGTGCTCCGCCCAAACCGTATGCCCTGCGGCAACAATGCTCTTAACTTCAAGAGGAGTGGAGATAACTCGGAATTCTCCTTCCTTGGTATCCTTTAATATTCCGTAAATCATAAAAAGTATCCTCCAGAAAAGTTAATATTTTAAGGTATTGTATCCAATAGTCTCCGAAAAAATCATCTCGGGGGCTTTATTTATTTGTTTTTGATAAATTTACCCCAGATCGGTACGCAGATAAGTGATAGAAACAGTGCAACAGCCATCAGCACCACCCAAACCGAAACCGTTACCGTCCAGCCGCCCGTTGCATCTGCGATAGCGGGGAATACCACGTTCGAAGCAACCACACCCAGCGAGGAGAGACAGTTGAGTATTCCTGCCGCCGTTCCGCCCTTGCCGTACCTCGTGTAGCGGGAGGCGATATATGTAGTGGTGAAAATCGTGCCGCCGCCCATAAACATAACGATAAGCGCAATAAGCACGACGATGAAAATATAGCTTACCTTTCCGAGAAGGAATAAGACAAGCAACGAAAGCGGAATTGATATGCCGAAGAATATGGAAAGGGCCACAAGCTCGTTCTGAATAAATCTCGGATATATCGTTTTCGCTATCACGGTGCCGAGTATACCCGAAAGAAGCACTATAATATTCAGCGCGGTCGCAAGGGTAGGGGAGACCGAGGCGTAGGAATCGTAAAGAATCGTTGGAGTCAGTGCTTTGATGCCAAGATCAAAGAGGCATCGGATGAACGCCAAGGCGCAAATGATGATTATTCCCGACCTTAACGCCACGCGCAAGAAGCTGATATCCGAGGTTTCCTCGCGCTTCTGCTTTTCAAGCCTTTTGGTGAGACATCCCGCATCGACGGTTATCTCCATCGAGGGCTTAAGCGAGCGGAAGCATATCTCCCAAAGCAGAGCGACAACACCGAGACCGATAGCGCAGAACAGGAAATTCACTCTCCACACCTCGCCGATAATAGCCGCCACCACGTAGCTCATAACCTGTCCGCAGGGGTTGGCAAAGGTGATTATAAACAGTGAATTAGTCCTCATATCGGGGGGCGTCATCGTGGAAATGAGCTTGAAGGTGGCGGGCCATACGGCAAACTGAACCACGGCATTAAGGCTCCACATAACGAGCATAACGATATAATTCTGATTAAAGTATATAACGAGATTGCAAAGCCCCGCGCCGAGAAGTCCGACGGTTATAAATCTTTCGGGATGCCACCTGTCCGTCAGCGCACCGCCAACGATCTGGAGTATGGCATAGAAAATATAAAAGGACGAGGTGATAAAGCCTGTTTGTACCTTGGTGAGAAGCCCCTCCGCCACGATAAACACCATCGCCGAGGAAAAGCAATTTTTAGTGAGGCATATAAACGCATAAGATGCAACGAGGGCGCATAGAAGCAAAATTCCCGCGCGCCTGTTGTTTAAAACCCTTGTTTCCATTTTACCTTTCAAGTCTTGCGCTCCCACCGCTGCGATTGCAAAAGGAGAGCTCTTTATAAAAATATATTACCTTTATATGTTAAGGATCTTGTCGTATTTCTCGTATCTTTCGTAGCATTCGGTGTAGTCGGCACCCGAGGGGGTGTATGCTTGACCGATCTCTATCATCTCGCACGCCGCCTCAACAGAGGGGAACACGCCTGTGCCAACACCTGCAAGAATAGCCGCGCCAAGGCAGGCGGTCTCCTTATTCTTGAGAGTAACGAGCCTTTGACCGGTCATATCCGACTTGATCTGGCACCAAAGGGGACTCGATGCGCCGCCGCCCATAGCGCGTATCTCGGATACGTCAAGCTTAAGATAATCAAGATTAGACTTGAGCATACAAGCCACAGACTCCATAACCGCCTTAACGAAATGAGCTCTGCTGTGCTCGGTGGTGAGACCTGTGAAGCTGCCGCGCGCCTCGGGGTTGTATTTCGGCATAGTGGAGCCGCAAAGATAAGGAAGGAAGGTAACGCCGTCCGAGCCGGGGGCTATATCCTTTGCCATCTCGTCAAGCTCCTTAAAGGAATAATTCTCGCAAAGCGCGTTTCTGAACCACTTAAGTGCCATTCCCGCCGTGGGAGACCAGGAAAGCAAGCAGAATTTGCCGTCGTAGTTATAATGGCAGGGAACGATGCTTGTGGGATCGTATTCGGGCACGTCATTCATCTTTGTGAAGATAACCATAGTCGTGCCCGTCATAACGCTGACGATACCGTCCTTAACGACACCTGCGCCGATAGCACCCGAAACCTGGTCCATAGCACCTGTCACGACCTTGATGCCCTTATAGTCTCCAACGTAAACGCCGCTGTCAAGAAGCTCGGGGAGCATCTCGCGACGGCATCCAACGAAATCAAGCATCTCGCTCCACCAATCGTTTGCCTTGATATCAAAATAGATCGTGGAGGATTGAAGGGTCTTTTCGGTGATAAATCTGCCTGTGAGCTTATAAAGTATGTAGTCCTCAAGAAGGAATACCTTCTTGGTTTTAGCCCAAACCTCGGGCTCGTTTCGCTTTACCCAAAGAAGCTTACAGGCAGGCCAGGTAGCTGTGACCTCGGGCTGACCCGTGATCTCGTAGACCTTCTGTCTGCCGAAGTGCTCCTCAATAAGCTTTGCCTCCTCGGTGGCTCTGTTGTCAAGCCAGACGATAGCGCGCCTTGTGGGGTTGCCGTCCTCGTCGGTGAGGATAAGGGTCTCGCATTGAGTGTCGATAGCAAGCGCGTCGATCTTGAGCTCTGCGGTGATCTTTTCGATCTCGCCGCGAACGATATTCCAATATTCCTCGGCGGGAAATTCGATAGTGTCACCCTTCGATTCAAGAGTGTAATCCGCAGTCAGCTTCTTAAGCTCTGCGAGCTTATGGTCAAACACCGCCGTCTTAACAGACGTTGTTCCCATATCAATACCCATTAAGTTCATAAATATGCCCTCCAAAAATTGATTTTTGATTTATGCTTCACCTCTCGCGCTCTATCCGTATTTCAACGCGAACGCTCGCTCTCCCCTCGGCAATATACGCCCTGTAATGGCCGCACCTTGAAGTGCCGATAAGAGAGGTCCTTGTGAATTTTCCGTTAGTTTTATATTTGCATACCCAGCCGCCGTAATAGACGTGAAGAGATCTGCCGTTTGAATAAAGCCTGGGTCGGCTCTCGCCGTCGAAGCAAAATACGGGCAATGCTATACCTACCTCGCCGTCGGAGGTCGCCTCGACCATAACGCCGCCCTCGCTCACCGTGTGCCGCGTGAGAGCTGTCACGCCGTTTTCAAGAGTAGAGCTGATGGTCGCCGCGGCAACTCCACCGTCTGCCGAAAGAGAGGCGAGAGCGTGATTTGCCTCGGGCGACGAGCCAAGCATCCAGCCCCTCTCGGATTTGACGCAGGGGCAAATTGCAAGAGGCGTCGGCGAAGCTAAATCCACCTTGAATTTAGGAGCTGCGGGGCAGGGAGACGAGATGCAGATAGCGGGCGGTGCCCCCTTTTTATGCACTCTGCCGAGACCGCTTGCATCGTGCTTTGGGTCGGCGTTTGTGTCAAGCTCGGCAAAATATTCGCCGCACTTCAAAAACACCTTGTGGAAGCGAGGTGAGAGCGCAAAGGCAAGAGTCTCCCTCCCGTCGTCCTCCTCACCCAATGGAACGGAGTCGTTTGAAATAAGATAAGCCGCAAAAAGATTTGATGCCGCCGTTATCATATATTTATCGAAGTAGGCGTAGGATTCACAGCCGTAGCCCGATTCGGTGGGAAATCTGTTTTTAACGTGCCTTATCGGCGCGCGCGAAAGCCAATATTCGGTATTGTCAAGCGCAAGCTTTGCGGCCCTTTTGTATTTTGCCGCAAGGGCAAGATCGTTCTCCGCCATACAGCGGTTAGCCTCGTATTCGAGGAGCGCGAGGAGCCAGCCCTCGTTGTGAATAAACTGTGCGCTTCTGCCGCCGTAGGGGATCTCTCCGCTCACCGACTGCATATTAAGCGTGAGATGGGCGCTTTTGCGAAGGCAATCATCAATTGCCTCCTTGTATTTTCCGTTATATCCAAGATGTAAAAGCAGGGCGAAAAGACCGCGCGAGAGAAGCTCGTATAGCATCGGCTGATGGCAATATTCCGCTTTGTTATCGCAGTACATCATATTTTCGTCAAGCCATTTGAATTGGCAGGAAAGCTGACGGTCCACGAAATCAAGGTCGCCGCCAAGCCCCAAGGAATATCTCGCAAGCTCGCTTACAGCACCGAAGATGGCGAAGTTGGTTGCATCGTCATCCTCGCCCCCAACGACCACGTTGTAGCACTCCTCGGGCTTGATCTCGGAGAGAAGCTTGCGCCAGCCCTTGACCGTTTCTTTGTCAAAAGCCTCCGCATCCTCAATTTCCTTAAGGCAAAGAACTATCTCACGC
This sequence comes from Clostridia bacterium, assembly GCA_017410065.1. Taxonomy (GTDB): domain Bacteria; phylum Bacillota; class Clostridia; order Oscillospirales; family CAG-272; genus UBA1740. Next base: position 5,588 of record JAFQRL010000036.1, read on the forward strand.
ACCGAAAATTCATTTGCCGCCTTGCGAAATTCGCCGATAAAGGATCGGCAGCAAAGCTCCATCATTTCGGCGAAGCGGGGCTTCAGGTCGCATCTTATGCCGTGGGCAATAAGTATGCCGATATTTGCTGTGAGCCTTGGAAAGCCGTGCTCGGTGTTGCCCATCTCACGTACTCTTTCAATATAATCGGAGATCATCTCGTCCGAATAAGCCGAGAGAGCCATTTCCATAAGCCTGATATATCGATCCTTCATAACTGTGCCGCCTTTCTGCAAATCAAATTAAGAGCTTGTGTTTTTTGTAAACGGCGATCGATGCTTTTCAAAAATCCGATCGTTAAGTGCTTTTGTGAGCCCAAATATTAATGCTTTTCCTTATACCAGATGGTTATGATCCTGTGAACCGCGGGAGCAAGCACAAGATTTGTGAGAAGCTCGAAAAGGAAGTTGAAGCCAACGTAGAATACGATAAGGAATCCGAAAACGGACATTCCGCTGGCGTCGGCACCTGCAAAGATGCTGTCCTTAAAGAAGGTGAGGCATCCGAAAAGGAAAACGCCTGTATTAACGATAGGGCATACTGCCGCGCAAGCGAAGATCGCAAGATATTTATTGATCTTTTTCAAGGCCTTATACGCAAGACCTGCGCAAAGACCCGAGAGAATACCCTTGACCATAACCGTTATGATGGTGCCCGCAACGTGGAGCAGCATAAACGGAGCGGCCTGCCCCGAAACGAGAATGATCACTCCCGAAACTCCGCCGAGCCAGGCTCCGCCAAGATAGCCGTAAAGCGCGGCTCCGATAATAACGGGAACCAAAGCCAGGTTGAGCGTGGTTGCACCGATGGGAATAGCCGAGCCAAGTGCTCCGAGAACAGCCGTGAGAGCTGTCAGGAGAGCTAACATAACCAGATCAACGATCCTTTGGTGCTGTGTTTTTGTTTTTTTCATTTTGTCCTCCTTGCTGTCGTCCGCTCTGTGGCGGTACAACGCATAAAATTTATATTTACTGCAAAGCAGTAATATACGAATAAAAACAAAATATATTTGATTTTTCGGCGGATGCTCCGCCGAGCCGATTTAAATATTTTTAGAATAAAGGATATTCAAGCCACGAAGCACAAGATGCTCGTCAACAGTCATCTCGTGGCGGCAAAGTGGGATAAGGGTGGATGCAAGTCCTCCTGTGGCAAGCACCTTGATCTCCTTGCCGAGCTCATCAAAAATACGGTCTATCATACCGTCGATCAAGCTTGCGTTTCCAAACATAACGCCCGAGCGCATAGAGTCTGCCGTGTTTTTGCCGATCACCGACCTTGGCACCTCAAGGCTGATCCTCGGGAGCTGGGCCGTACATTCGGAAAGCGCGTTCAAGCCCATCATAACACCAGGGATGATCGAGGTCCCCGCGAATGCCCCTTGATCGTTCACAAGGGATATCTTGGTTGCCGTACCGATATCCACGATAAGGCAGGGCGAGGTATAAAGATAATGGGCGGCAACTGCGGCGGCGATAATGTCCGCACCCACCGAGGAGGGAATGTCGCACCTGATACCTATTCCGCTTTTTATCCCGGGACCCACGAATATGGGCTCGCAGTCAAAAATAAAGCGCAAGGACTCCTTGATAACCCCATTCAGCTGGGGAACGACCGAGGCGCAGATAGTCCCCGAGATATCTCTGAAGTCCACCTCATGAAGCTCAAGCAGCGAAATAATACGTGCGGAGTATTCATCGGAGGTTGCCAAGGTGTTTGTGGATAGCCTTGCGATAAAGCAAAGCTCCTCGCCCTCAAAGCCGCCGAGAACGATATTTGTGTTTCCGATATCAACCGTGAGTATCATATATATCTCTCCCGTGGTAGATCTGAAAAAGGCTTTTTCCCCCTGTCAGATCTAAAGTATTTTTTAAAATACTTATAAATTATATAAAGTCTATCACAAATATTTGGCTTTGTCAATAGATATAAGCATAAAAAAACCGCCTTTTGCATAGGCTTTGGTAAAAGACTTTTTGGAGGGATTTTTATGAGCGAAAATTCTATATACGCAGATATCGCAAAAAGAACGGGCGGCGATATCTATATCGGTGTTGTCGGACCTGTCAGAACGGGAAAATCCACCTTCATACATAGGTTTTTAGACACCGTAGTTATGCCCAATATCGAAAACGAATACGATAAGCAAAGAACACAGGACGAGATGCCCCAGAGCGCCTCGGGCAAAACCATTATGACCACCGAGCCAAAGTTCGTTCCCGACGAAGCCGTGCGTGTCCGCGTTGGCGAGGACACCGAGCTCAACGTGAAGATGGTGGACTGCGTGGGCTATATGGTGGAGGGTGCTGTGGGTGCCGAGGAGGAGGGCGAGGCGAGAATGGTGCTCACCCCCTGGTCGGATAAGGAAATGCCCTTTGCCGAGGCGGCAGAGCTTGGCACAAGCAAGGTCATAGGCGAGCACGCCACCATAGCAATGCTCGTCACGACCGACGGCACCATCGCGGAGATCCCGAGGGAGGCGTATATTCCCGCAGAGGAAAGAGTTGTGGCAGAGCTCCGCGAGCGCGGAAAGCCATTCGCCATAATACTTAATTCCGCCGAGCCGAATAGCGACCGTGCCCACGAGCTTGCACGAGAGCTTGAGGAAAAATATTCAGCTCCCGTGGCTCTCGTTTCTTGCCCCGAGCTTAATTCGGAGGATATCAAGGAAATATTAGCTCTCGTCCTCGGGGAATTTCCCATAAGGGAAATGAGCTTTTCCGTGCCCGATTGGTTTGAGGCTCTCCCCGCCGATCATCCTCTGATAAAGGGCGTGATAAACGGAATAAAGGAGTTCTCTCATGAGGTGTCGGCTCTCGGCGATATTGAGAAAAATCTCGGCGAGAAATACCCCTATGAGCGAATAAGCGTAGACGCGGGAGAGGGAGTCGCAAGGCTCTCTGTGCCTGTTGATGAGTCGGAATACTTCCGCTTCGCAAGCGAGGCTGTGGGAAGGGAAATTGGTGACCTCAAAACGGTGCTTAAGCTTCTTATCGAATATTCTGCCGTCAATGATAAGTGGAAAAAGGTAGAGGCGGCGCTTGCCGAGGTTGATGAGTGCGGCTACGGAATAGTCCGCCCCGAGCGAGGCGAGGTTAAGCTTGACGAACCGAGGCTCGAAAAATCGGGTAGCGGCTTCGGCGCAAGGATAACGGCTCACGCGGAATCCATCCATATGATAAAAACCGATATCAAAACCGACGTTTGCCCCGTCATAGGAAGCGAGGAGCAGGCGGCAGAGGTTGTGAAGTATCTTAACGAGGAGTATGCCGATGACCCCGATAGAGTGTGGGATTACAATATGTTCGGCAGATCCCTCTACGATATGGTCAAGGACGGTATGGAGGCAAAGCTTGAGAATATGCCTCGCGATTCAAGAGAGCGGCTCGGTGAGACTCTCGGCAAGATCATAAACGAGGGCTCAAACGGCTTGATCTGCATCCTGCTTTAGCCAATGCCAACCTAAATCGAAACGCCTAAAGCTATATAAATTCACGCTATTTCCCGAAATCTCGCTCACAAAGTCCACACTTTGCTTCGTTCAATTTCAAAAAATATCAAGAATTTCTATTAGCTTTAGGTAAGAATTATTTTAATCTTGCAGATTTTTTCG
>JAFQRL010000037.1 GCA_017410065.1 Clostridia bacterium
GAAAAACTGACCAAGCGAGGCTTAGTCAGTCTTTCCGATTACTACCTAAAGGTAGCACATATTTAATCTGAATTGAACCGCCGTATGCCGAACGGCACGTACGGTGGTGTGAGAGGTGGATTAGTTTCTACCTACTCGATTGCGTTTTTATGTATCCACAAAATCGCGCGTAATGATTAAAAAATGGAAATTTCCAAGTTTTTTCTTTAAAGCTATTGAAAAATTATATTAAATATGATATAATTTGGATAAATCCAATTGCAATAAAAAGGCGACGAAAAAATAAAAAATATAATGCAGGGAGAGGATAGAAAAATGGCAAAACCGAGAAAACCGAGCAGAATAAAGCTGGAGATAATACAGGCGGCAACAGAGCTTTTTTTAGAGCACGGCTTCCACAAGACGACGTCAAAGATGGTGTGCGAGAGGGCGGAGGTTGGAACGGGCAACCTTACCTTCTATTATCCCACCAAGGAGCATATACTTGCGGTGCTTGTCAGGATGTCCTGCGATTTTCAATGGCAGGTAATGGAGGCAAACGAGGATGAGGGCAAAAGCCCACTTCTTTCCTATCTACTGGAGCTCACCGCAATGGCGGCGATCAGCGAGGAAAACGAGCAGATGATGGAGCTTTATTCGGCGTTCTATGCTCATCCGCTCACTCTTGACATCATCAGGACAAACGACGTTCCCAAGATGAAGCAGGCTTTCGGCGAATACTGCAAGGAGTGGACCGAGGAGCAGTTTGAGGAGGCGGAGGCTATCGTCTCGGGGATAGAGTATGCCACGGTCGTGAGAACCGAGCACACCGTGCCCCTTCCCGTGCGCATCGAGGGTGCGCTCAACAGCATTATGCTTCTTTTCGGCGTTCCCGAGGATATTCGCAAAATGAAGATCGAGAAGGTGCTTTCGATGGACTATCGCGCTATCGGCAGGCACTTCTGCGAGGGCTTTAAGAAATACGCCCTTGAAACCACCGAGCACGCCATCGAGGAGCACATAAAAAACGCCAAGCCGAGAAGATACTAATAGATAAGCTTAAACCGTATTTTTGGAGAATAACTATGAAAAGGATCATTTGCATAATCACGAGTGCGCTTATGCTTTGCGCAATCGGTCTGCTTTGCTTTACGGCTTGCGGCGAATGTAAGCATATTGCCGCCGTCGATGACGGCGATTGCACGACAGCTCTTATATGTACCGATTGTAACGCGGTGATAGCGGCGGCTGGGACCCACGATTTTTCGGGAGAGCTTGAAGGTGACACGGAGGGGCATTTCCGCGTTTGCCTGAATAAAGGCTGTGCCGCAGAGGATGGCAGAGAAGCGCACGATGGCGAGGCTCAATGCACCGCTTGCGGATTCGTATTTCTTGAGCTTCATCCCGATGGGACCTCATCCATCACCGTCTCGAACGTATTTGAGCAGACCGAAAGCGAGGATAGCTCTGCTGTTAACGGATATACTTATATGTTTGGCGAAGTCGCCGAGGACGGCGAGACTGTCTATAAGCACGTTTATTCAATAATCGCCTTTCGCGTTGAAAACAGTTCTAACAAGGAGATCGTGCTGGATAGTGTCAAGCTTCGCCTTGTGGATGGGAACGGCAACGTTTATCCTATCGCATCCCGCGAGGTCTCGGCAGAGTGGGGAATGAAGGGAAACCGGCTGGCTTATAGAGGCACGTATAACGAAATAGGCGTGACGGTAGGGAAGACTCTGGAAAAGGGGGAGGTCTTCGTTGGGTACGCGGTGGCACTTTCCTTGCCCGACGGTAACGCCTTTCGGGGAAAGCAGATAGAGGTCATGGTTAAGACCTCGGAGCACGAATTTGTTTCATCCTCCTTGGACTGCGGTATACTGGCAGAGATAAATCCCGATAATGAATATAGCTTTACCGAGGGGATGACGCATACCTTCCACGCAAAGACTTGCTGTTATGCGGGCTGCACCTTTGTTGGGAATGACGCCTCCTGCACCGAATGTGGCAACCTTTGCGAGAGCATCGCAAGGGACGGTAGGCACAACTACGTTGGCGGCGTATGTGCTTGCGGCGACAGCTTAACACCCGTCAGCAACCTTGATGAGCTTAAGGCGGCTGTCGAGCGGGGTGGTAAGATACTCTTAACAGAGAGTATTGATGTTTCTTCGGAGGAATTAGGTCTGTATTTATATACGGATTTCACAGTCTATCTTAACGGAAAGACGCTCACGGGAGATTTGGGCATATTTAACCTTCTTAGAGGTGCGACCTTGACAATATTGGGCGACGGTACACTGAGTGTGCCCGTCGGGAATTGTGCCATTGGTATCTTAAATGGCACCGTCAATATTGCAGGCGGCGTGATTGAAGGGTCTATAATCGCAAATGAGAACGGAAAACTGAATATTCGTGGCGGACAGGTGCGTGATGCGAATGTGCAGAAAGGAATTTGCACCGTCAGCGGCGGCACCTTCGGCTTTGATCCTGCCGAATATGTGGATACGGAAATCTACACCGTGACCGACAACGGCGACGGAACGTGGACTGTTACCGCAAAATAACTTGTAAATCAACTATCCCCACATATCAAAAGCCGATACGCGGTAAGCAAAGAAAAACCGACATAAAAAGTTATCATTTTAATTAGCATCAAGCCTCACTACATTAATGAGCATCAAGCCTCCTTCTCCCTCTTGACAAATTTCTCGCTATGTGTTATAATACTTTGGTTAAATTTGCGCAGGCGCGCTTGTGCGCTATGCGTTACGGTTAATAATATTATAGAGTAATATTAGGCGGGAAATAAAAAAGAAAAAAGGAAAAGGCGGCGCAAATGGCGGATTTTGCAACCGAAATAAAAAGGCGAAGGACCTTCGCTATCATATCTCACCCCGATGCGGGTAAAACCACTTTAACGGAAAAGTTCCTTCTCTACGGCGGCGCGATACAGTCGGCGGGCTCGGTCAAGGGCAAGCAGAACGACAAGCACGCGGTGTCCGACTGGATGGACCTTGAAAAGCAGAGAGGTATTTCCATTACCTCCTCGGTGCTTCAGTTTGAATACGACGGCTATTGCATTAATATTCTTGATACCCCCGGCCACCAGGATTTCTCCGAGGATACCTACCGTACCCTTATGGCGGCGGACTCTGCCGTGATGGTAATTGACGCGGCAAAGGGTATCGAGCCGCAGACGAGAAAGCTCTTTAAGGTCTGCGCGATGAGGGATATTCCCATCTTCACCTTTATCAACAAGATGGACCGCGAGGCGCGTGATCCCTTCGATCTTCTTGACGAGCTTGAGCACGAATTCGGCATCGGCACCTATCCTATGAACTGGCCCATCGGCTGCGGTCAGAAGTTCAAGGGAGTTTACGACAGAGAACGTCGTTCCATTCTCTCCTTCGGAGATTCTCACAGGGGTCGCGACAGGATACACGGCGTTGACTGCGAGATAACCGAGACGGAAAAGCTTGACGAGCTCATCGGCGAGCGCGCAAGGGAGGAGCTTGTCGATCAGATAGAGCTTCTTGACGGCGCGTCCTTTGACTTCGATCTTGAGGCGGTGCGCCACGGTAAGCTTTCGCCTGTGTTCTTCGGCTCGGCTCTTAATAACTTTGGAATTGAGCCCTTCTTAAATCACTTCCTTAAGATGACGACCTCGCCCCTTCCGAGAGTAGCGGGAGGCGAGACTGTTGATCCCTTCGACGAGGGATTTTCCGCATTCGTCTTTAAGATCCAGGCGAATATGAATAAGGCACACAGAGACAGGATCGCCTTTATGCGAATTTGCTCGGGCAAGTTTGAGCGCGGACGGGAATATTACCACGTTCAGGGCGCAAAGTCATTCAAGCTCTCCCAGCCTCAGCAGATGATGGCATCCGAGCGCGAGGTGGTGGACGTTGCTTACGCAGGCGATATCATCGGCGTGTTTGATCCCGGTATCTTCTCCATTGGAGACACCGTTTGCGAGAAGGGCAAAAAGATAAAATTCGAGGGTATTCCCACCTTTGCTCCCGAGCACTTCGCTATGGTCGAGCAGGTGGATTCGATGAAGCGTAAGCAGTTTGCAAAGGGTATGAACCAGATAGCGCAAGAGGGTGCTATTCAGATATTCTTTGAGCCGAATTCGGGTCTTGAGCGAGTTATCGTGGGCGTTGTGGGCGTGCTTCAGTTTGAGGTGCTTGAATACCGCCTTAAGAACGAATACGGATGCGATATGCGAAGAAGCGATATGGCGTACAGCCAGATCCGTTGGATAGAAAACGAGGACCTTGATCCCAAGACCCTCCGCCTCTCCCACAACACCAAATGGGTGCAGGACTTCCGCGGAAAAAATCTTCTTATCTTCACAAGCGAATGGGCTATCCGCTGGGTGATGGAGGACAACCCCTCCCTTCGCCTTGCAGAGTTCAGCAAGAACGAGGAAGAATAATTCTTCCCAAAATCCCACTCGCCTTTGGAGAAGGATAAATTGGCAAAAGTCTTGCTTTTAGGTTATTTTGCAAACAATACTTTACAAAAAGAAGAAAAAACTATGAGAATGAGAAAGAAAAAGAATTCGGATTCGAGGCTGAATTCTTGTGAGAGAGTTCTATATCGTCACGAGGGCGCGCCGATGTGCGACCCTGCCGCGGCTATGGGTATGGCGGGCTCTCCCGTTTATCTTGAGATAGGTGCGGGAAAGGGAAGATTTGCCGTGCAGACGGCGGCTCGCCATCCCGATTGCGCGTACTTCGCTATGGAAAGAGTCACGGACTGTGTTGTGCTTTGCGCCGAGCTTGCCGTGGGTGGCGAATACGGAGAGTGCAAGAACCTTCGCTTTATGATAGAAAACGCGGATAATCTTCTTCATATCTTCGGGCGCGGTACTGTTGACAGGATATATCTTAATTTCTCCGACCCCTGGTCGAAGAAGGGTTATGCGAAGCGTCGCCTGACTCACAGAAGGTATCTCGCGCTTTATATGAATCTTCTCCGCGACGGCGGCGAGCTTCGCTTTAAGACCGATAACGCAGCTCTCTTTGAGTTCTCTCTTGAGGAGATCGGGGCTATGGGACTTGAATGTGAGGTCGTAACGAGAGATCTTCACTCTTCCGAGTGGAACGATGGGAATATAATGACGGAGTATGAGGAGAGCTTCTCCTCTCGGGGTATTCCGATCAATATGCTCAGGCTGAAAAAGCCCGACGGCTTCCTTCCCGAGCTTGCCCCCGAATTTTTAAGCAAGAATTACAGAGGCTGACGGATCCCCGTTCGCCGTTTATGAGGATATAATGATATCAAACGTCACAAACGATGCCCTGCTGGAGAAGCGCAGGCGCGCAATGAGAGCCGAGCTTTTGAGTCACGGTCAGGGCGCCTTTGGTGATAAGGAGCTTTTGGAGCTTCTTTTATATCACGGGACCCGCGGTGATGCGAGGGCGTTGGCGGCAAGACTCTACGAGGAGCTTGGATCTCTTGATGCGATCCTCGGCTCGAACAGAGAGTCGCTTCTGCGCATTGAGGGGGTCGACGAAAAATGCGCCGCCCTTCTCACCTCTGTGGGTACAGCCACCGAGCTCAGAGGCGTGAGACTCGGTCTGATGGATCGCACGCCTTTTACGACCTACACGGTTGCGGGTGAGTATTTTGCCGACTATTTCAGGGACTATAACGATTACGGCGTTGCCGTGATGCTTCTTGATAACAGCCTTCGGATGCTTGATGCGCTCACCGTTTATAACAACACTGATCTTTGCTACGCAAGAGTGAAGCCGAGCAGAGTGATAGCACCCGCCCTGAGGCTTAAGGCATCGGCGGTCATAACGGCACACTTTCACCCCAACGGTCCGCTTTTTCCCTCCGACGGAGACAGAGCCACCAACGGCGCGGTGACTGATGCTCTCGCCTCTCTTGGCGTAACGCACCTTGAGCATTTCGTTGTTTGCGGCGAAAGGTATATTGGAATAATGCATCATCTGAAGGAGCGTTTTTCCGCCTGCTCCGAGATATACGCCTTTCTTCAATCGAAGGAGGAGGCTATTGCGGATGGCGCGGAGGTGGACCCGATATGAGACGCGGTGAAGCTTCGGATTACATAAAATACAACAGAGCCCGCCTTGCCGAGCTTCTTGAGATCGTGGCAATGGATGGGGAGGATGCGGAAAACCTTGCATCGAAGCTTGCGGACAGATGCTCGGGGATAGACGGTCTCTTCGTAACTCCCGAGGATGAGCTCGCAGAAATACTCAGCCCCGACGGAGTCACCTTCATAAGGCTGGTAGCGGCGATCACCTCGCGCAGACTCAGGGAGGGCTTCAAATTCGGCGAGCCGAGAAGCCAATACGAGATCTGCGAGTATCTTAAGGCTGTGTTTCTTTGCGAGGCAAGCGAATGTGTTATGGTGATCCCGCTTGATGAAAGAGGAGCACCTCTTTGCTGTGAGCTTGCGTCCAGCGGCACAGTAAACGCCTCGGATATAGCCGCAAGAGGCATTGCCGAGATCGCGCTCACAAGAGGCGTGCGAAGGGTGATAGTCGCACATAACCACCCGCGCGGAATAGCAAAGCCGTCGGATGAAGATAAGGCCACGACCAAAGCACTCGTTGCCTCCCTTCATCGGGCGGGAGTAGAGCTTGCTTATCACGTGATAGTTGCGGGGCAGGAGTGCGATATTATTGAGATATCCGACTTCGTCTGCGACGAGTCCAAGGGTCAAAAATAAACGATCGACTTTCGAAATTTTTAAAATGCCTGGCGGTGAGTTTTGGCAAGAGGAAGTGATAAAAATGCCATTTTTGGGAACTATAGTTAACTTTTTTGCGGTTTTGGTGTGCGGAATCGTGGGTAGTCTCGTTAAATCGGGAATACCGAAAAGAATAGAAAAAACCATTATGTCCGCAATGGCGATCTGCGTTATCTACATAGGTATATCGGGTATGCTTGAGTCAGCGCCCTCCCGTCCCTCGGGTGCGCTTTTTGATGCGGGACTTGTCAAGGTGCTTATAATGATCCTTTCGATGGTGGTTGGTACCGTTATCGGCGAGGTGATAGATATTGACAAATGGCTCGGAAAGCTTGGCGCGTTTCTTGAAAAAAAGTTCGAGGGAGGCAAGGGAAGCGGGAAGGTCGCGGACTGTGATACACAGGAGCTTGACCCTCACCACACCGAGGGCAACTTCGCCCGCGGCTTCGTTTCCTGTAGCCTTTTGTTCTGCGTTGGAGCAATGGCGGTGAACGGTGCGATTGCGGATGCTATGGGCGACCCCAACACCCTTCTTGCCAAGTCGGTAATAGACGCTATCTCCTGCTTCGTTATGGCTTCAAGCTTCGGTATCGGCTGTGCCTTTTCAGCCTTTGTGCTTCTCGTTTATCAGGGCGGTATTTCCGTTCTTGCCCTCTGGCTCATTGAGGTGCTCCCTGCGGCAACCATCACTTATATGTCTGTCACAGGCTCCTTGGTTATTGTTCTTATCGGCACGAATATGCTGGGCTGCACCAAGGTGAAGACCGCGAATATGATGCTCTCCATCTTTATGCCCATAGCGATAGCACCCCTCGTTTGCTTGCTTCCTTAAGCAGAGAAAGTTTGATATGCACCCCGAAAGGTTGGATACCTTTGGAGGTGCATATTTTTTTTGCAATGATGGGTTAGGTGAGGAAAAAGTTGCTTTTGTTGCAGTTTCCGACGTGAGCGGTTCCTACAATAATATTATAGCGCACAGATAAATTTTGGTGGAATTTGGCTCGGCTTTTTTGGCTTGCCGAGGCGGAAAAATTCATTTCTGCTTAAAATTATGTTGTATTCCGTTTCGGGCTGAAATATACGTGAAAACCAAAAAAATGCAAAAAAATTCAAAAAATATTTCAAAAAACACTTGACAATTGAAAAATTTATGATATAATACTATAATGCATATTAATTGCTTTTTCTTTGGGGGATTTTTGCCCTTTTTACAGGAAGATATTGGTAAAAATGCACAAATATCCCGCTTGGTTTTTGCGCACCTTGCCTTTTTGGTAAAAATTGGCTGAAGCGTAAATAAGGTTTGTAAATTTTCAGGAATGGAGTGATTCTTTTTATGACGCTTAAACCCAGGAAACTCGGCACCAACGTAAGACAGAGCTTTTCCAAGATTGAAGCAACGACAGAGATGCCCAACCTCATTGAGATCCAGAAGGATTCCTATGAGTGGTTTCTCAGGGAAGGACTTGACGAGGTCCTTCGCGACGTATCTCCCGTAGTTGACTACACGGGTAATCTGTCCATCGAATTCACCGACTATACCCTTGACCCCACTCCCAGATATCCCGTTGAGGAGTGCAAGGACCGTTCGGTTACTTACGATGCACATATGAAGGTTGGCGTGCGCCTTGTGAATAAGGCGACAGGCGAGCTTAAAACCGCTCAGATTTTCCTTGGCGATTTCCCGCTTATGACGGAAAACGGCACCTTCGTTATCAACGGTGCGGAGAGAGTTATCGTATCTCAGCTCGTTCGTTCTCCCGGTATGTATTATTCCAACGAGGTGGATAAGCAGGGCAAGCATAACTATGCCGCTCAGATCATCCCCTACCGCGGTGCGTGGCTTGAGTACGAAACCGATAGCGCAGGTCTTTTCTACGTAAAGATCGATAAGAACCGCAAGATTCCGATCAGCGTGCTTATCCGCGCTCTTTGCCCCGCAGGTCAGGATACCGACGAGGCGATCTGCGATATGTTCGGCGACGAGGAAGCCCTTATTGCCACGATGTCCAAGGATGAATGCCGCGCCCTCGCAGAGGAGAGCGGTGCATCTCTCAGAGACGAGGCACTTAAGGAGGTCTATAAGAAGCTCCGTCCCGGTGAGCCTCCTCACGTTGAGAGCGCAGAGATCCTTGTTAACAATATGTTCTTCGACCCCAAGAGATACGACCTTGCGGCTGTTGGTAGATATAAGTACAACAGAAAGGTCGCCCTCGGCAAGAGAATTCTCGGCTTTGAGCTTGGCGACACAGTGGTTGATCCCCTCACAGGCGAGATAGTTGCAGAGGCAGGAGAAAAGGTTACGGCAGAGCTTGCTGACCGTATCGACAGAAGCCTTGTGAACGACGTTGTAGTTCTCACCGAGACAGGCAGACGCGTTAAGGTCTTCTCCAACAACACCGTGCTTCCCGAGGTCGTGCTTGGCTTTGATCTCGTTGATAGCGGCGTTAAGGTAGGCGAGAAGGTAAGATACTCGGTGCTCGCCGAGATCATTGATGCTGCCCGCGAGGACGGTCTTGAGGGCGACGCATTTGCAGAGAGAGTTAAGAGAGTCGCAAAGGAAAGAGCCGCAGAGCTTTCTCCCAAGCACATCACCAAGGAGGATATCTTCGCCTCCATCAACTACCTCTTCTGCCTTACCCACGGCATAGGCGCAACCGACGATATCGACCATCTTGGTAACAGAAGACTCCGCTGTGTCGGCGAGCTTCTTCAGAACCAGCTTCGTATCGGTATGTCGAGAATGCATAAGAATATCACCGAGAGAATGGCAACTCACGATAGCGACGAGCTTCGTCCCGAGGCACTTATCAACACCCGCCCCGTGGCAACCGCCATCCGCGAGTTCTTCGGCTCCTCGCCCCTCTCTCAGTTTATGGATCAGAACAACCCCCTTGCAGAGCTCACCCACAAGCGCCGTCTTTCCGCGCTTGGTCCCGGCGGTCTTTCCAGAGACAGAGCATCCTTCGAGGTCCGTGACGTTCACTATACTCACTACGGCAGGATCTGCCCCGTAGAAACGCCCGAGGGTCCCAACATCGGTCTTATCTCCTATCTTGCATCTTATGCAAAGATCAGCGATTACGGATTCCTTAAGGCACCTTACAGACGTGTTGACAAAGCAACAGGTAAGGTTCTTGACGAGGTCATCTACCTCACGGCAGACGAAGAGGATAACAACATAGTAGCTCAGGCAAACGAGCCTCTCAACGAGGACGGCAGCTTCAAGAACGCAAAGGTTATTGCAAGACTGAACGCCGACTTCATTGAGGCTGCGCCCACCGAGGTCGACCTTATGGACGCCTGCCCCCAGATGGCAGTTTCGGTTGCCGCAGGCTGTATCCCCTTCCTTGAAAACGACGATAACACCCGTGCACTTATGGGCTCGAACATGCAGAAGCAGGCTGTGCCTCTTATGATAACCGATTCTCCCATCGTTGCAACGGGTATGGAATACAAGGCTGCAGTCGATTCAGGCGCGGTCGTTGTTGCAAAGGAGGGCGGTATCGTTGAGCGCGCTACCGGCTCCGAGATAATTATCTACACCGATTCGGGTCGTAAGGATACCTATTATCTCATCAAATTCAAGCGCTCTAACCAGGGTACCTGTGTGAACCAGTGTCCTATCGTCAACGAGGGCGACCGCGTTGAGGCAGGTCAGGTAATCGCAGACGGACCCGCAACCTCAAACGGCGAGATCTCTCTCGGTAAGAACGCTCTTATCGGATTTATGACCTGGGAGGGTTATAACTACGAGGACGCGGTCCTTCTTAACGAGAAGCTTGTCCGTGAGGATATGTATACCTCCATTCACATCGAGAAGTTCACAAAGGAGGCAAGAGACACCAAGCTTGGCGCACAGGAGATCACCCGTGAGGTTCCCAACGTTGGTGAGGATGCCCTTAAGAACCTTGATCAGGACGGTATAATCAGAATTGGTACAGAGGTACGCCCCGGCGATATTCTCGTTGGTATGGTAACGCCCAAGGGCGAGACCGAGCTTACCCCCGAGGAGAGACTTCTCCGCGCCATCTTCGGTGAGAAGGCACGCGAGGTCAAGGACTCCTCCCTTAAGATGCGCCACGGTGAATACGGCGTTGTCGTTGACGTTAAGATCTACGACCGCACAAACTCCGACGAGCTCGCTCCCGGTGTAAACAAGGTAGTTCACGTATATATCGCGCAGAAGAGAAAGATCTCCGTAGGAGATAAAATGGCAGGCCGTCACGGTAACAAGGGCGTTGTTTCGAGAATTCTTCCTCCCGAGGATATGCCTTATCTTGCAGACGGTACTCCTCTTGATATCGTGCTTAACCCCCTCGGCGTTCCTTCCCGTATGAACATCGGTCAGGTGCTTGAGGTGCATCTCGGTATCGCTTGCCGCAAGCTTGGTATCAAGATAATGACTCCCGTATTTGACGGCGCAAAGGAGACCGATATCCTTGAGCTCCTCCGCCGAGCAAAATATACCCGTGATATCCGCCCCAACGAATCGGTTCGCGGTAAGGCGGTATTTATGGAGGTGGTCCGCGAGGACGGCGAGATGGATCTTCAGAGAGTGGATCAGTCCATCGTTGACGACGATGAGAAGCTCCGCAGCCTTATGAAGACTCAGTCGCTCAAGGTTATTGACGGTAAGGTAACTCTTTACGACGGCCGTACCGGAGATCCCTTCGACAACCCCGTAACGGTTGGTATAATGTACTATCTCAAGCTGCATCACCTTGTTGATGATAAGATCCACGCACGTTCCATCGGCTCTTACTCTCTCGTTACTCAGCAGCCTCTGGGCGGTAAGGCTCAGTTCGGCGGTCAGCGTTTCGGAGAGATGGAGGTATGGGCACTTGAGGCGTACGGTGCAGCATACACCCTTCAGGAAATACTCACAGTCAAGTCCGACGATATCGCAGGCCGTACAAAGACCTACGAGGCTATCGTTAAGGGTCAGAACATTCCCACACCCGGTATTCCCGAATCCTTCAAGGTTATGGTCAAGGAGCTTCAGGCTCTCTGCCTTGACATTCGCGTTCTTGATGAGGACGGCGAGGTCGTTGATCTTGCGGGTCTCGGTGAGGACGACACTCCCGTGTTCAACAGCATAGACGAGGTCGATCGCTCCGACGAAAAGAAGAAGAGCGACGAGAGTGAGGACGACGAGGCTGAGGATGAGGACTTCGAGGACGGCTTCGAGGCATCTTACGATGACGACGAAGACTTCGCCTCCGAGGAGGACGATTCCTACGACGACTACGAGTCCGAAGAGGATTAATTATACTGAAAGCGAGCCGCGCTGCCGCGAGCCATAGCGCCGCGGCGGCTCCGCCCGACGGGCGGCGGCTTATATGAGTGGGTGCGGCGCCGGTGCGCCGACTCGTCGAATCTCCCGAACTTGCAACAGAAAGGTAATAATCAAGGTATGGAAAACAATACGTTTGATTCTATAAAGATAGGTCTTGCCTCTCCCGAAATGATCCGTTCCTGGTCTCACGGTGAGGTAACAAAGGCCGAAACCATAAACTACCGTACTCTTAAAGCAGAGCGTGACGGTCTTTTCTGCGAACGCATCTTTGGCCCGACAAAGGACTGGGAGTGCTGGTGCGGAAAGTACAAGAGAGTTCGCTTCAAGGGTAAGGTGTGCGAGAAGTGCGGAGTTGAAGTAACCTCCAAGAAGGTTCGCCGCGAGCGTATGGGTAACATCGAGCTTGCAGCTCCCGTGTCTCATATCTGGTATTTCAAGGCTCTTCCCTCAAGAATGGGCGCAATACTTGATATGTCCACAAGACTTCTTGAGCGCGTGCTTTACTTCTCCAGATACGTTGTTATCGATCCCGGTAACACTCCTCTTGAGAAAAAGCAGCTTCTCACAGACGCAGAATATAAGAGTGCAAAGGAAAAGTATGAGGACGACTTCCGCGCAGGTATGGGCGCAGAGGCTATCCGCGAGCTCCTTGCAGATATAGATCTCGATAAGCTCTCCGCAGAGCTTCGCGAGAGCCTTCAGGGCGCAACGGGTCCCAAGAAGGTGAAGATCATCAAGAGACTTGAGATCGTTGAGGCATTCAGAAAGTCGGGCAACCGCCCCGAGTGGATGATCCTTGAGACTATCCCCGTTCTCCCTGCGGACATCCGTCCTATGGTACAGCTTGACGGCGGCCGCTTTGCAGCCTCCGATATCAACGAGCTTTACCGCAGAGTTATCAACAGAAACAACCGTCTTAAGCACTTCCTTGAGATGCGCGCTCCCGAGATCATTATCAGAAACGAGAAGCGTATGCTCCAGGAGTTTGTTGACGCGCTTATCGATAACGGCAAGAGAGGTAAGCCTGTAACGGGTGCCTCCAACAGACCCTTGAAGTCGCTTTCCGAGATCCTTCGCGGTAAGCAGGGTCGTTTCCGTCAGAACCTTCTCGGTAAGAGAGTTGACTATTCGGGCCGTTCGGTTATCGTTGTCGGTCCCGAGCTTAAGATATATCAGTGCGGTCTTCCCAAGGAGATGGCTCTTGAGCTCTTCAAGCCCTTCGTTATGAAGAGACTTATCGAGACTCAGAAGGCAAACTCCATCAGAGACGCAAAGAAGAAGGCAGATAAGGTTGCACCCGAGGTTTGGGACGCACTTGAGTACGTTATCAAGGAGCACCCCGTTCTTCTTAACCGTGCGCCTACACTTCACCGCCTTTCCATTCAGGCGTTTGAGCCCATCCTCGTTGAGGGTAGAGCTATCAAGCTTCATCCCCTTGTATGTCCTGCGTTCAACGCGGACTTCGACGGCGACCAGATGCCCGTTCACGTTCCGCTTTCCAGCGAGGCTCAGGCAGAGGCAAGATTCCTTATGCTCTCTGCAAACAACCTTCTTAAGCCCGTTTCGGGTAAGGCTGTAACCGTTCCCTCACAGGATATGGTCCTCGGCTCTTACTATCTCACCATCGATCATCCCGGTGAGCCCGGCGAGGGCAAATACTTCCGCGATTTCAACGAGGTTGAGATGGCGTATGAGAACAAGCGCCTCGGTATTCACGCGGCTATCAAGGTTCGCGTTACCAAGGAGATCGACGGCGAGATGCGCAGTGCGGTTATAGATGCTACCTACGGTAGACTTATCTTTAACCAGAAGATCCCCCAGGATCTCGGCTACGTTGACAGATCCAAGGATCCCTTCGGTCTTGAGATCAATTTCCCCACGACCTCCAAGAAGCTTAAGGAGATCGTTGACCTGACTATCAAGTATCACGGCTTCGCTGAGGCTGCTAAGGTGCTTGACGAGATCAAGTCTATGGGTTATAAGTATTCCACTCGCGGATCTCTTTCCATCGCGGTTTACGATATGACCATTCCTCCCGAGAAGAAGGCTCTTCTTGAGGAAGCCTCCAAGCAGGTTGACGAGATCAACGAGCTCTTCAATTGGGGTGAGCTTTCCGACGACGAGCGTTATAAGCAGGTCGTTGACGTTTGGGATAAGACCACCAACGCAGTAACCGATGCTCTTATCGCAAACCTTGATAAGTATAACTCCCTTAATATGATAGCTACCTCGGGAGCCCGCGGTTCTATCAAGCAGATGAGACAGCTTGCCGGTATGCGCGGACTTATGTTTGCAACAAACGGTAAGACTATCGAAATTCCCATTAAGTCTAACTTCCGTGAAGGCCTTACGATGCTTGAGTATTTTATGGGTGCTAAGGGCTCGCGTAAGTCTCTTTCGGATACGGCTCTCCGTACCGCTGACTCGGGTTATCTCACAAGACGTCTCGTTGACGTTTCTCAGGACGTTATCGTTCGTGAGGAGGACTGCGGAGCTAAGTCGGGTATCGTTGTTTCCGATATCGTTTCGGGTCAGGTCGTTGTTGAGAAGTTCTATGAAAGACTTCTCGGCAGATACACCGTTAACGACGTTATCGACGATGAAACAGGTGAGCTTATAGTTCCCGCAAACACTATGATAGACGAGGTAGCCGCAAAGCAGATCGTTGATGCGGGTATCACTCAGGTTGAGGTTCGTACTATCCTTCGTTGCCTTGCAAAGCGCGGCGTTTGCGCTCATTGCTACGGCTCCGACCTTGCTCACGGCACGACCGTTGCCATCGGTGAGGCTGTTGGTGTTATTGCCGCTCAGTCCATCGGTGAGCCCGGTACTCAGCTTACGATGAGAACCTTCCACACGGGTGGTGTCGCAGGCTCGGATATCACGCAGGGCCTTCCCAGAGTTGAGGAGCTCTTCGAGGCTCGCAGACCCAAGAAGACAGCCGTTGTTACCGAATTCACAGGTACCGCAAGGATCGTTTCGGACAACAAGCTTTCCAAGGTTATTATTCAGAATCCCGTTGAGCCCACCTCCGATGAGGTCGTATACGAGATACCCTTCGGTATGCGCCTTTCCATCGAGGACGGTCAGCAGGTCAAGCGCGGTCAGGCACTCACAGAGGGCTTCCTTAACCCCGCAGACGTTCTTCGTATGAACGGTATTGATTCGGTTTACGATTACATTATCCGTGAGGTACAGAAGGTCTACCGCGGTGAGGACGTTGAGATCAACGATAAGCACATTGAGTGTATCGCAAGACAGATGACCAGAAAGATCGAGATCGAGGACGCGGGAGACACAGAGCTTCTCGTTGGCACCAAGGTTGATATCGTTGAATTCCGCGAGGCAAACGAGCAGATCGACGAGAGAATTGCAAACGGCGAGATCGGTCTTCGCAAGGCAGAGGGTGCACCTCTCCTTCTCGGTATCACAAAGGCAGCTCTTATGACAGAGTCCTTCCTTTCCGCGGCATCCTTCCAGGAGACCACGAGAGTGCTCACCGAGGCTGCTATCGGCGGCAAGAGAGACAGACTTCTCGGTCTTAAGGAGAACGTTATTATCGGTAAGCTTATCCCCGCAGGTACAGGTCTTAGCAAGTACCGCTCGGTTGAGGTTGAGGACACCAAGACCCCCGAGGAGGATATCAGCGCGACAGCCACATCCTACACCATCTCCGATGACGTTGAGACTGTATACACCGCAGGCGGCGAGCTTGCAGAGGCAAGCGAAGCTGTTGTAGATGATGCGATCATCAACTGATAAGCCTTGATCCGCCGAAGCTTCGGCGAAGCAAAAAATATAGAAAACCCTTAAATTTGCAAACAATGCTTTGCAAATTTAAGGGTTTTTGCTATTTTTCCACTATTATTTTTCTGCCATAATACTTAAATTATCAAGGTAGATATTGCCAAGGAATTGTTGCGAGGAGTTGATGAGGAAGGCGGAGATATCCTCGGCGGGGATGGGGGCGGAGGCTGCAGCGTAATGGTTATTTGAGGTGAGGAGTGCGGTGTCGCCCGAATATACCGTTACAGTCGCCGTGCCATCAGAGACGGTGTAAACGATCTTCATATCGATCCATTCGCCAAGGCTACCAAAGCTTACAGAGCTCGCCTTCGAGGAGTCACCGCTTCTGAAATCGGTAAGCTTAAGAGTTCCGTCCGAATTCACATGAATATACGAGCGATAGGCATAAACGCTCGAAGGACCTACAAGATTTATATAGACCTCGCCGCTCGTTGAGGTGCGCTCAAGCTTAAGCTTGAATTCAATCTCGGTGCTCTTGGCACCCGAAAGGTCATTTGCCTTAAAGGTGACTTTGGGATTGGTGCTACCCTCGGGCTTTTCAAGCTTCAGTACCTTTTCGCCGCCGTCGTCGGTCACGGTGAGCTTTGTTGTTTCCGTGCCGCCGTTATCGAAGGTGATGGTATTTCCGAGATAGCCGTCCAGAGTATCGAAGGTGTATATATCGGGGATCTCGGAGGTGGAAGGCGTTGTGGGGGTAGAAGGTGTGGAAGGCGTGGAGGGTGTGGAAGGGCTTGCGATGTCGGGAGTGGGCTTGGTCTCGGAGGGCTTTTCCTCGGGGATATCAGCCTCCGCTATGCTTTCAACGGTTGCAATACCTCCGTCGGGGAGAATGTTTGCAAGCACGAAGCACTCGCCGCTATCGGCGGAGACTTTTGCATAGCTTACGTCGTCTCCCTGGGTGATCTTAACGGCTACCCAATCCTCGGGCACGGTGAGCCTGACGGTGAGCTTGTGGTTATAAACCGAATCGTCCATCTTATCGGTGAGGAGCACGTTGATCCTGCCCTTATCGTAGGAGGCGAGGACGGAGGAGGTCTGCGCCTCTCTCATATAAAGCACCGCGTCCTCAAAATGAGCGCACCAGAGCGAGCCGTCGTTTACGTATTGTGCCACTCTCTCACAAACAGCTTCTGCGGTGGATTTCGTGGTCCAGGAGGAGGCGGGGACTGTGTCTATAAGCTCATCCTCTATAACGTAGTGGTTATAGACCATATAGTATTTGCCGTCATTTGCCGCAGAGTCGATGTTTTTGAGTATTGTGCTAAGATTATTGGTTGAAAGCAGTGTGTAGGGAAGGTTATTCCATTGAAGCTTATCAAAGGCAATCGCTCCCGAATAGCTGAATCTGCCTCCAATATAGTATTGCTCAATAAGGTCGCGCTCGCATTGGCGGATGCCCGTGGGGTCGGAGCTCTCGCCGATAGCACTTTGCGTGCCGGTCATAGCGTAGGTGAGGACTCTCTCGGAGGGGAACAGCTCGCGAAGCAGCTCGCCCGAGGTAACGATCTCGTTATAAAGCCTATCCTGATTTACCACCTTAACGCCGTCTACGGTGTCCATATAGGTGGTGTGGGTCATTGAGTGATTTATGATCTTCCAGCGACCCGTGTTGAGAAATTCCTGCCATTTTGCAACGTCAGCCGTCTTTGGAGAGGTGTAATTTTTGTCTGTATAAAGATTTTTGACCACCGTGCCAAGACCGCCAACAAGTCCGTATTTTATATAAAGCTCATCCATAAGAGCGAGCGTTTCAAACTTGCCGTTATCGTTATCCGTCATAAGGCAAACTATGCCGTTTGCGCCGCCGTATCCATTGGTGACGGTAGCGACCGAAACAAAGTCCTCGTCACCCTTTTCCATCTCGGCATAAACGGTTTTCTTCGAGCCGTCCGAGAAGGTTAAAGTTACCACGCAGTAGTCAACTCCTCCCGTTGTTATGAATTCGGTTTCCGTATCAGTTATTTCAAGCACGGAAGAGATGCCTGTGTCCTCGCCGTTTACGAGCCAATTGCCATTTTCGCCGACCGTGAGATCTGGGGTGGGGCAAACGTGGGCGGCTTCATCTCCGTCTTCTCCGCAAGAGACAAGAAGAAGCGAGAGGGAAAGAAGCATCGCAAGGACCAAAGCGAATGATATAAGCCTTTTCATAGTGAACTTCCTTTCGGTTGGTTTTTAGTATATTATATCATAATATTTTTTTGATGTAAATATAAAATCTTGCAGTATAGCCCGGAAATATTAAAAATCTTGCAATCGCAATGCTTTTTTTCGAAAAACGCACAAAAAAATAATTGGTTTTTCTGCGAAACGCACAAAAAAATAATTCTTATTCTCTGCAAAATGCGCGAAAAATTTTCTTTTTGCTTAAAGTGCAAAAAAACAGCGCGCCGATCCTTGCGGATGGCGCGCCGAACGACCGAAGTCTTATTATTTAGCCGTTTTAACGTTTATTCTGTTGAGAGCTCTTTTGAGTCTTGCCTCTGCGAGCTTATGGTCTCTTGTGTCCTTTGCGGCTCTGATCTGCTCCTCGGCTCTCGCCTTTGCCGCTTCTGCGCGGGCGAGGTCGATATCGTCGGCAAATTCAAAGGTGGTGGCAACGACCTGCACCTTTCCCGACTTAACCAAAACAAATCCGCCTGCAAGAGAAGCAAGCTTGCTCTGACCGTCAATAATTATTCTGGCTCTGCCAATACCCAAGGCGGCAAGAAAATCTGCGTGGGAGGCGAGAAGCTCAACGTCGCCCTCTGTGGTGCGAAGGAGGATGCTTTCCGCGTTGCCCGAGAATTCAAGTCCGTCGGGTGTTACGATTTCAAGTGGGAAGGATCTCATCTGGTAGTCCTTTCAAAAATGGATTAGCCTCGGATCTTCTTTGCCTTTTCAACAGCCTCGTCGATAGTGCCGACGAAGAGGAAGGCGGATTCAGGAAGATCGTCGTGCTTGCCGTCAAGGATCTCGCGGAAGCCGCGGACGGTCTCCTTAAGAGGAACGTAGCGACCCTCCATACCTGTGAACTGCTCTGCAACCGTGAAGGGCTGAGAGAGGAAACGCTGGATCTTTCTTGCTCTGCTAACCACAAGCTTATCCTCCTCGGAAAGCTCATCCATACCCATAATTGCGATGATGTCCTGAAGCTCCTTATATCTCTGGAGGATCTTCTGAACGTCGCGGGCTACCTCGTAATGCTCAATGCCAACAACGTCGGGGGAGAGAATTCTTGAGGTGGAATCAAGAGGATCTACCGCGGGGTAAATACCGAGGGAGGCGATGCCTCTTGAAAGAACTGTGGTCGCATCAAGATGGGCGAAGGTGGTTGCGGGGGCGGGGTCCGTAAGGTCGTCCGCAGGAACGTATACTGCCTGTACCGAGGTGATGGAGCCCGACTTCGTGGAGGTGATGCGCTCCTGGAGAGCACCCATCTCGGTTGCGAGGGTGGGCTGATAACCAACGGCGGAGGGCATACGGCCGAGAAGGGCTGAAACCTCGGAGCCTGCCTGTGTAAATCTGTAAATATTGTCTATGAAGAGGAGCACGTCCTGACCTTCCTTATCGCGGAAATACTCCGCCATAGTAAGGCCCGAAAGACCGACTCTCATTCTTGCTCCTGGGGGCTCGTTCATCTGACCGTAAACGAGCGCGGTCTTGGAGAGAACTCCCGACTCTTTCATCTCGTTGTAAAGGTCGTTACCCTCACGGGTACGCTCGCCAACGCCTGTGAACACGGAGATACCGCCGTGCTGCTTTGCAACGTTGTTGATAAGCTCCATAATAAGGACGGTCTTACCAACGCCCGCACCGCCAAAGAGACCTATCTTACCGCCCTTTGCATAGGGAGCGATAAGGTCAACGACCTTGATACCTGTTTCAAGTATTTCGGTGGTGCCCTCCTGGTCGGAATATGAGGGGGGATCGCGGTGGATGCACCAACGCTCCTCGCAGTCGGGAGCGGGGCCGTTATCGATGGGCTCGCCAAGCAGATTGAATATTCTGCCGAGAGTGCCTGTGCCAACGGGAACGGTGATGCCCTTGCCCGTGTCGACAGCCGTCATTCCTCTGGACATACCGTCCGTGCCCGACATTGCGATGCATCTTACAACGTCATCGCCTACCTGGCTTGCGACCTCGCACACGAGCTTGCCGCCCTCGTGCTCGATCTCTATTGCGTTAAGAAGATCGGGAAGATGTCCGTTCTCGAATTTAATATCAAGAACAGGTCCGATGATCTGTATTACTTTTCCGATGTTTTGACTCATCTTTCAGTAAATCCTTTCTGATTGGCAAAGATATTTGCCTTTGGATTGCCTTTCGGCAGGTTTGCAACACAAACTTTACAACGCTTCTGCGCCCGAAACGATCTCCGTAATTTCCTGCGTGATGATCGCTTGGCGTGCGCGGTTATATTTGAGCATAAGTGCGCCGATCATTTCCTCGGCGTTTTTGTTTGCCGCGTTCATCGCAGTGCGTCGTGCACCCGATTCGGAGGCAAGTGCCTCGCAGATCGCCGAATGGATAACACCGCCGATATACTTCGGCATTATCTCGGCAAGAAGCTCCTCGGGGTCGCTCTCCAAAATGGGGTCGATGGGGCTTGAGACCTCGCCCTTATAGTCCATAGGAAGAAGCACCGTGCTTTTTGGGGTTTGGGTCAGCATAGAAACGAACTCTGTGTAGATCAGAGTTACCTTGCCGAACACACCATCAAGATAGCCGCGGCATACGGCGTCTGCAATTGCGAAGGTATCACCAACCGAGAGATCGGAGACCTCCGAATATTCCTCGGAAAGGAGAGAGGCGCCTCTGTGGCGGTAATATTCAAGTGCCTTTTTACCGACGGGAAGATAAATTGCTTCTTCGCCTCGGGATAGCTCTGCTGTGAGGCGGAATACGTTTGCGTTATAGCCGCCCGCAAGACCTCTGTCACCCGCTATAACGATGAAGAGATGCTTTCCGCCGTTACCTCCGCTTGCCCAGATGGACTGACCGATCTCGGCAGATGGAAGAATTGATGAGACTACCTCATCAAGCACCGTGCGGAAGGGGCGCGAGCGTTCTGCGCCAAGCTTTGCGCGGCGCAGCTTAGAGGTGGCAACAAGCTCCATGGCTTTGGTTATCTGCATTGTGCCGTTGACGCTTTTTATTCTTGATTTTATATCATTCATTCCTGCGCCTGCCACGTGTGTTATGCCTCCTTTTTGCTAGAATTTGTAAATAACTGTTTTCAAAAAGCCTTGATTTTTAGCTTTTTGCGAAGATTTCATTTTAATAAAAACTTATTTTACGAAGCCCTCTTTGCAATGGGCAATAGCCTCGCGAAGCTCGCGCTCGGACTCCTCGGAGATAACTCCCGTGGTCCTTATAGCTTCAAGCAGAGACTCCTTATTTGAGAGAAGGTATTCGTAGAGATCGGCTTCAAAGGCTCTTATGTCCTCGGCAGCAACGTCGCGGAGAAGGTCGTTGGTTACCGCAAAGATGATAGCTATCTGAAGCTCAACCGCAACGGGCGAGCCGCGATCCTGCTTGAGGACCTCAACTATTCTTTCGCCCTGCTCAAGCCTTGCCTTGGTGTCGGCATCAAGGTCGGAGCCGAATTGAGCGAAGCCCTGAAGCTCTCTGTATTGAGAGTAGAGAAGCTTAAGCGTTCCCGCAACCTTTTTCATCGCCTTGATCTGCGCGCTACCGCCGACTCGGGAAACCGAGATACCGGGGTTTACGGCAGGTCTGACACCCGAATGGAAGAGCTCGTTTTCAAGGAAGATCTGTCCGTCTGTGATGGAGATAACGTTTGTGGGAATGTATGCGGAAACGTCTCCCGCCTGCGTTTCGATGATGGGAAGGGCGGTGAGGGAGCCTCCGCCGTACTCGGGAGCAAGCCTTGCGGCGCGCTCAAGAAGTCTTGAGTGGAGATAGAATACGTCGCCGGGATATGCCTCTCTGCCCGGAGGACGTCTGATAAGAAGCGAAAGTGCACGGTAAGCAACCGCGTGCTTTGAAAGATCGTCGTAGACGATGAGCACGTCCTTGCCGCGGTCCATAAAGTATTCGCCCATAGCACAGCCTGCATAGGGTGCGATATACTGGAGGGGTGCGGGGTCGGAGGCGGTTGCGGCAACCACGATGGTGTAGTCCATTGCGCCGCACTTTGCGAGTGTATCAACCACGCCCGTTACTGTGGACTGCTTCTGACCTATTGCAACGTAGATGCAGATAACGTCCTTGCCGCGCTGATTGATTATAGTGTCTGTGGCGATGACGGTCTTACCCGTTTGTCTATCGCCGATAATAAGCTCACGCTGACCTCTGCCGATCGGGATCATAGAGTCGATAGCCTTGATACCCGTCTGGAGAGGAACGGAAACCGACTTACGCTCGATTATGCCGTAAGCCTTGCGCTCAATGGGGCTATACTCCGAAGCCTCGATAGGTCCGCCTGCATCAAGAGGCTCGCCGAGAGCGTTAACAACTCGTCCGATGAGCGACTCGCCGACAGGAACCGAAACGACTCTGCCCGTGCGCTTTACTATGCTACCCTCGGAAATACCCACGTCCTGACCGAGAAGAACTGCGCTGACCAGGTTTTCCTCAAGGTTCAGCGCCATACCGAAGGTGCCGTTCGAAAACTCAAGAAGCTCGTTTGCCTTGCATTTATCGATGCCGTGTACCTTTGCGATACCGTCACCAACCGAGATAACGTAGCCGATCTCGTCCTGCTCGGTCTTCTTCTTGTAGTTTTTGATCTGTTCCTTGATTATCTTGCTGATATCATCAATTTTGGATTGCATTTTATCACCAGCCTAAAGTTAAATTTAAATAACGAGCTCTTTAAGGCTTGCCTCAAAGGAATCAAGCCCTGCTCGAACAGAGCCGTCAAGCTGCTTTGCGCCGATGCGCACGATAAGACCTCCGAGAATAGAGGGGTCCACGTCGTTTTTGAGCTTTACGGTCTTGCCTGTCATTCTCTCAAGCCTTGCGGTGAGAGCCGAAATTTGCTCCTTGGTCATAGGAACGGCACTCACAGCCACAGCTCTCTCAATGCCTCTTGCGTTATCGTAGAGCTTGCGGTATTCCTCGCACACCTTGGGGAAGATATACGCGGTGTGGTGCTCGGAGAGAATTTTGATAAGATTGGTTAAGTGAGTATCAAGAGAGCCGAGAGCCTCGTCTGCAAGCCTCGCTCTCTCCTCCTTGGGCACGGCGGGCGTGTCAAGGAGCTTAAGGTATTCCGGGGAGTCCGAGAAAAGACGGCGAGCGATATCCATATCGGAAAGCACTCTCTCCGTTGTTCCAAGCTCCTCGGTTATCTCAAATAGAGCCTTACCGTACTGTGTGGAGCTTGCCATTATTTCTCACCTATATTTTCTATAAAATCGTTGATCAGATCCTCGTGCTCGGCAGACGAAACGTCCCTGCCGATAACTGCTGCGGCAATGTCCACCGCAAGTCCCGAGACCTGATTTTTAACGTCGTTGATCGCACGCTTTTTTTCCTGCTCGATCTGCTCCTCTGCGCGCTCAAGTGTGCGAGCCGCCTTGTCGTTTGCCTCCTTGAGGATCTCCTCCTCCTTCAGCTGTGCGCGGCGTTGAGCCGAGCGAAGCATCTGCTCGCTTTCCTCGCTTGCGCGAGCGAGCCTTTCCTCATATTCTACCTTGAGAGCGGCGGCGGAGGCTTTGTCTGCTTCCGCATCCGAATACATATCGTCTATCTCCTTTTGCCTTGAATCGATCATATTCTTCAAGGGCTTGAAGAGAAGCTTCTTTAAAACAAGGTAGAGAATAAGCAGGTTTACCCACGCGATCAGCATCGTCCAAAGATTGACGCCGACAAAGTTTTCAAACTGAGAAGCGACGTCCTTTGATACGTTTAACAGTCCCATGCGGGTTCTCCTTCGTTCTAATTAATTGTTTTTTATCCTTTGATGTCTGAGCGGATCAGAACATAAAGAGAAGAAGAAGAGCTACAACGAGAGAGTAGATACCCGTGGTCTCGGTGATAGCGCATCCAAGGATCATATTTGTACGGAGAGCGCCTGCCATCTCGGGCTGACGAGCCATAGCCTCAAGAGCCTTTCCGACCGCATTACCCTCACCGATAGCGGGTCCGATAGCTCCAAGTCCCATACAAAGACCTGCTGCCAATAATTTTGCTGCTTCTGGTAACATTTTTGTTTCCTCCTAGAATAGAAAATATAATTTTAAATTTTGATATCTTAAAAAATTACTGAGCCTTTTTCTTTTTTCTTCTGCTTTCGGGAAGCTCCTCGGGGGGAGGACAAGCTCCACCGACGTATACCATAGTGAGAAGCGAGAACACAAGCGCCTGAACGAAGCCCGAGAAAAGGTCGAAGTAGATAGAAAGCACTGCGGGGATGCCTGCCGCAAGGAAGGGAATATCAGCCAAAACTCCCGGGAGCCAGGAGAAAAGAAGGCTTGATGCCGCACCAAGCGCGCCGTAGATAAGAGCCGTGAGAACCGAGCCGCCCGCAACGTTACCGAAATGACGGAACGCCATAGAAACAGGGTTTGCGATCTCCGAAACCACGTTCATAGGAGTCATAACAACGATGGGCTCGGTGAAGCCCTTAAGCCACGCCTTGAAGCCGAAATTCTTAATGTTGTTATACCAAACCATTCCCGTGGTAACGAGTGCCCAAGCGGCGGTTACCGAAAGATCTGCGGTGGTTGAACGGAACAGCTGGGTCGTACCTATGAGCGTGCCGAATATGGAAGCAAGAAACAGCGTTCCGATATAAGGCGCGAACTTAAGATTATGCTTGCCCATAGTATCCTCAACGAGGCCGTAGAGCATATTGACGAGCTTTTCAGCCACGACCTGAAATTTGCCTGGACGTGTCTTAAGATTCCTTGTGGTGAACAGAGCAACGAGAATAAGAATAACGGTGACGGCGATCAGCGACACTGTCGTTTGCGTCACAAGGTTTTTCATTGTGAAAATGCTACTGTCGGGAAGATCAAACGGAAGTCTGTAATATATCTTCGGTCCGTTAACCGAAAGCTCCATTATTCATCACTCTCCTTTTCCTGATCGTTGGTTTTATCTTCATTCTCCTCATCCCCGTCCGATTCGTCGTTATACACGATGAATTTCGATGGGTCGGGAGCTTTATCAAATTTTTTTCTTATAATCTCGCTCACCGTTAAGATGGGACGGTATGCGATCAGAGGTATCGCCGTGGCGAGAGGGTTGAAAACGTTAAGGAACACGAACGCGACCACAAGAGCCGCCACCATAGAGATAAGTCTTATAAGAAAGCTTGTTCTTATGGCGTTTTGTATTTGCATTGAGTGCTTGGCGGTGAAAATTGCCGCCTCCTCGTCCGTCATCTCGCTCTCCCCGCGCAGCTCGAGGTATTTATCAACCGAGCGATTAACGGAGAGGGAAAGGAAGAAGTAGTTAAGCACCGTAACGAGGGAGCCCAGCACCGCGCCGAGGACAACGCTCAATATATTGATCTCAAAGGCAAGCCCTGCCAAGGCAAAGCCTCCCACGGTGAGAAGGGAAACGATAAGCTCTCCAAGGGTGAGTATGGACGTTTCTCTTAAGGTTGAATTATTCTTCATCGTTATATACCGCTTTGATTTATATTTGAATATCTATTGTTGTGCTCTTCAAAAGGGGCGCATCATTGGAGCCTGTCGTTTGCTTCGGTATCGGAAGGGCGAGAATCCTTGTGCTCTGCGCTCTCATCGGCCTCCGCATCGGAGGATGTCTTCCTTTTGGCATAGTTATCCGTGCCTTCCTTGGTGCCTGCCCGACGCTCCTTTTCCAGCCTTTCGTAGCCTGCCATTGCCGTGAGAATAAACCTGACCATTGAGACAAAGCCCAGAAGGACTCCGACTGTCAGAAGCGGGGCATATATCCAGCTCGGCGCACCTGCAAATTTAACGAGAAGATAGGAGACGAGGAAGCCCAGCCCTGCGGGGGTGAGAAGGGTGAAGAACGCCTGAAAAACAATATTCAGTACGTAGCTTATGCTAAAAAGCTTTCCAAACAAATTAAACCTCCAAGGTGGAAAGATTGCCTAAAAAAACCAAAATTACCACAATAATATATTAACACAGTTCGTATTAAAAATCAAGTGGTAAACCAAAAGTTAATACTTTAACAATAAGTATGAAAAAACTTAAAATATTTTATTCAACCTAAACAACGCCGTAACAGCAAAAATGGTGATTATAAACAAAAAAGAGGGCTCTCGGAACAGCTTAAGCCCCAAAGTGCCCTCTTTATATTCTGTTTTGCTCGGTTAAGATACGGCAAAGGAAAACGAAGAACCTCATCTCGGTTGTCCGCACCCGCGGCAACTTTCAGCACCTGCGGCAGCCTCCTGTACTCACGTTGATTGCTTGCTGCTTGTATCCGAGCTAATTGCCTGCTCCCGCAGTGAGCTTTATGAGAAGATCGGTGTCGTCGGGCTGTACCTTCGCCTCGTGCGCCGACTTATTGCGGACGACCGCGCCGCATCTCTCACAGCGGTGGATTATGATATATCCCTTTTTAGGGTCGGGAAGGGCTTGGATCGGGCGAAGTATTCCGCCGCAGTCGTTTGCTCTGTCCCCAGGGTTTATATCAACGTGGAGCGAGCAAAGGCAGAAGGGACAATGGTTGCGCGAGGTGTAGCCCAGGGGCACAACCTCTCGTCCGCAGCTTTTGCAAATAAAGCCTTCGTCGTTTTTCTTGAATCTCTTTTCCTCCAAGACACTCACTCCTTTAAAATTTACTTTACGATAAAATTTTATTTTCCGACGCAGAATTTCGAGAAGATGTCCGAAACTATCTCCTCGCCGACCTCTCTGCCGTCAAGCTCGCCGATATAGCCGATAGCGGCTTCAACAAGCCCCGAGACCGCATCCTGCATAAAGCCTGCCCGAAGTGCGGCTATTGCCTCGGAGAGAGCATCTGCCGCCGCGCATATCGCGCCGTGCTGACGGGCTGAAGATAGGATGGGGTCAAGCCCCGCCTTTATGCTACCGTCGGTGAACATATCCTCTGCCGCCGCAACAAGCGAGCGCACCGTTTCCGCCTCGTCAAGAGCGGAGACCTCTATCACCCGCTCAAAGATATCGGCGAGGTTGGATCTATCAAATTTTGCCTTGAGATCGGACTTGTTTATTAGTGCGATTTTTGCACATTCAAGCCTTGAAATTTCCGAGATCAGCTCGGCATCCGCGCCGTCAAAATCCTCGGAATTATCGAAAACTGCAAACAATAGTTCGCATTTTGCCATTAATTCGCGGCTTTTTCTGATTCCGATCTCTTCAACCGCATCTATTCCTTTGCCGCCTCTTATGCCTGCGGTGTCGCATAGCCTGAGCATCACTCTGCCGAGAGGCACCGAGCGTTCAAGAACGTCTCTCGTCGTGCCCGCTACGGAGGTGACTATCGCCGCGTCCTCTCCAACGAGAAGGTTATAGAGCGAGCTTTTTCCGACGTTGGGCTTTCCCACGATAACGGCTCTGATGCCCTCGGTTATGGCTCTGCCCGTGCGGTAGGTCGCCGCAAGCGACTTCAGGTCGTCCGCCACACTCAAAAGAGCCGAGAGAAGCTCGCCGTCGGAATAGTCTCCGAGATCCTCGTCGGGGTAATCGATCCTTGCGTAGACCGAGCTCATTATGCCAACGAGCTCGCCTCTTATTTTTGCGATCCTCTCCTCAAGCCTGCGCCTTGCGGGCTCTGCGGAAATTCTTATCTGCTCGCGGCTGCCTGCGTCAAGAAGGGTGCCGATAGCCTCCGCCTCGGTGAGCGAGAGCTTGCCCGATATAAAGGCTCTGCGAGTAAATTCTCCCGCCTCGGCGGCTCTTGCGCCTGCTCTTATCAGGGCTTCAAGCACGCATCTTGTCACAAGTATTCCGCCGTGACAGCAGATCTCCACCACGTCCTCGCCCGTGTATGAATTGGGGGCGGGGAATCTTGTGAGAAGGACGTCGTCTATCCTCTCCCTCTCCTCGGGAGAGGCGGTGCCTTCGGGCGTTTTTTCGGCTTGGCTGTTTCCCTCCGATGCCTTCGGTTCTGCCAAGTCTGTGATAAAGCCGTAGGTCTGCACCCTTGGCTTGATTTCCGAATAGGGCTTTCCCGAGGCGGTGATGAAAACGCGCTCGGCTATTTTGTTTGCCTCGCTGCCCGACATTCTGATAAGGGCAACCCCACCCTTGCCGGGTGGGGTCGAAATTGCCGCTACCGTATCAAAGTAGCCTGCCATTTTAGTTGCTTTCAGCCTCGGCAGCCTCAACCTCCTCGGCAGCCTCAGCCACCTCGGTTGCTACCTCTGCTACGTCGAGCTCACCCTCGGCAGACTCTGCGACTGCCGCCTGAGCGTCCTCCTCGAAAAGACCCTTGGGTCTCTTATCCGTGAGGAAGATAACGATCTTTCTGTTGTTATCCGAGCCGATAGAGTTTGTGGAAACGCCCTCTATGTTCTGGATCTCGGAGTGAATGATCCTTCTTTCGTATGCGCTCATAGGCTCAAGCATAACGCTTCTTCTTGTGCGGAGAGCGGTTGCCGCCTTTCTTCTTGCGAGAGCGCGGAGAGTTTCCTCTCTCTTCTTTCTGTATCCCTCGATATCAAGGGTAACGCGGCTCTTATCGCGCTCGCCGTTGATATTCTTTCTTGCGGATGCAAGATTTGCAAGATACTGGAGAGCATCAAGAGTTTCGCCGTGATGACCGATGAGCACCGATGCATCCTCGCCGACGATAACTATTCTTCTTGTGTCGTCCTCGCAGGCATAAAGCTCTGCGGTTGCGGAAAGTCCGATATCGGAGATAACGGTCTTAACGAAGTCAAAGGACATATCCTCGCCCTCGGAAACGGTGCGGAGCTCCATCTTAAGCTCTGCCTCGGGAATAACCTCGCTCTTGGGAGCGGAGGGCTTTTCAGCCATAGCGGGGCGGTCGCTCTTTTTGCGCTCGGGTCTGTGCTTTTTCTTCTTACCCTCAGCCTTGGGCGCGCCGTCCTCGCGGCGATCCTCTCTCTGGGGCTTTTCGTGTCTTCTGTGTCTTTCGGGGGCGTCGGGAGTCTCAATGAAGGCTCTTACCTTTGCGGGTCTGACGCCGATAATGCCGAAAATACCCTTGCTTCCCGCATCGAGTATTTCAAACTGAACGTCCTCAAGCTCGCCTGCGCCAAGTGCGGCGCGGGCATTTTCCTGAGCCTCAAGGATCGTTTTACCAACTGCTGTTACTTCTTTTATCATAAAACGGTTTGTTTCCTTATTCTATTTATTTATAGTGATCAACGTTAATCCTTGATCTCGGGTGCATCCGAGGAAGACTTAAGATCGGTCTTCTTTCCGTCGGGCGCCTTGATCTCGGGGAGCTCGTCGTAATCCTCTTCGTCGATGAAGTGGAGAGAGCGGTACTTGGGTGCTTCCTTAAGTGCCTGCTTCTGCGCCTTTTCGGCTGCCTTCTGAGCCTTTCTCATAGCCTTAAGCTCTTCCTCGGTGTACTTAGGAAGGGGCATAACGCGGGAGAGAATGAAGGTCTGAAGAATACCGAGAGCAGACTGATAGATCCAGTAAAGACCCATCATACCCGTGAAGCTGAATGCGAACGCAAGAGTCATCGTGGGCATAATGAGATCCATTATCTTAAGGGAGGTCTTTGCCTGCGCGTCCTGGGGCTGTGCCATTGCGTTTGCGTTGCCGTTGAGCTTTCTGGAGATGAACATAGAAAGCCAGGTGAAGGCTGCCGCGATAATGGGAATGAGCCAGAGCCAGCTGAATGCATCTCTCGGCGTGCCGCCAAGGTCGAAGCCGCCGAAGATGGTGAAGTCGGGAAGATTTGCAAGCTTATCCGAATATTCGCCGAGAGCCTCGCTTGTGACGTCTATTTTGGAGGCAAGCTTGATCTGGTCTATGCTACCGAATTCGACAAGCTTCGGAACCTTATCGCCAACAGTATTAACGATCTGATTGATCTTCTGAACGGCAGTGTCGGAGAGCTTGCAGATATGGGTGAGGGGATTTCTGATAACGTTATAAAGGAAGATGATGATAGGGAACTGAAGAAGCATAGGGAGACAACCCGAGAGGGGGCTATATCCTTCCTTCTGCTGAAGCTCCATAATTTCCTGCTGCATTTTCTGCTGAGTAGGACGGTCGGTTCTTCCTCTGTATTTTGCTTTGATAAGCTCGATTTTAGGCGTGAGCTTTGCCATCTTGATCTGCTTCTTCTGCTGAACGATGGAGAAGGGCAGGAACAGAATCTTGAAAAGTAATGCGTAGAGAAGAAGTGCAAGAGCATAGCTTCCTCCGAATAGGCTACTGAACCAGGAGAGCATATCTCCTATTAAGCCGTAAAGCCAATTAAACATATTCTAGTTTTCCTTTTCTTTTTTGGTTGCGCCGCAGCAATAATTCGCGTCTTTTGCTTCGGTTATATCCTCGGGCGGCTCGGCTACTGTCTCGGGAGAGGATTTCTTCTCCTCGACTTCGTCGGGCTGACCGTCGGTCGCGATATGCGCCTCGATGGTGATCTTATCTGCGGCATTTTCGGTTTCGGTATGCTGAAGTGCGTTTTTCACTCGCCTGAAGCCTCGCTCGGGTACGGGGTCGTAGCCGCCCTTGCAGAAGGGATTGCATCTGAGAATACGCCATACGGTGAGAATAAATCCTGCGAAGAAGCCTCGCTTTGAGAACGCCTCAATAGCGTAAGCCGAGCAGGTTGGCGTGAATCTGCAGCACGCGGGCTTGATGGGGGAGATGAATTTTCTATAAAGGCCGATAAGCCATATCATCACGTGCTTCATACTTCGGTGAACATACCGAGCTTTTTAAATGCGATATCCAAATGCTCCTTGATATCGCCGCTCTTAAGGTCCTTTGCGGCACTTCTTGCCGCTATAACTATGAGAAAGCCGACCTTCAGCCTCCTCTCCCTCCCGCACTCTCTCAGGCCCTCTCTCAAAATTCTGCGCACGCGGCTTCTGACCACGGCACCTCCGAGCTTTGTGGAAACTGTGAGACCTATTCTGTTAACGGTGAGTCCGAGCGGGTGTGCCTTCGCAAGCTTTTTTGCTTGATAGTCGGGCAAAACGTAGACCGCGAGAGCCGACGTCACTGCTCTCTTGCCCTTTGAATACGCCTTGGAATACAGATGATTTTCGCATATTGATACAAGCTTCATATCTGCACCCCCGATTAAAAATTAAAATTTGCCGTGGCAATTAAAAACTCCGATAAAGTTGCTACGCAGAGTGGGCTTTGCACTTTACCGGAGATTTTATGGCCGAAATACACGGCTTACAATCAGATGATCTGATCAATAGGTGAGCTTAGCTCTACCCTTTGCGCGTCTTCTCTTAAGAACTTTTCTGCCGTTAGCGGTTGCCATTCTCTTTCTGAAGCCATGTTCCTTTTTTCTCTGTCTCTTCTTAGGCTGGTATGTTCTCTTCATGGTGGCACCTCCTTGTTAAAAGTATTAACGTCGGGAGCAAAAATGCGCTCCTCTTTTGCGTATTCATACGAAAGCAGAGTATATTATAGCCGAAAAAAACCTGTTTGTCAAGAGGAAATTGAAAAATTTATGTATTTTTTGATTTTATATATAAATTATAATAGAGAAATGGCGGCTTTATACTTGACTTTTGGAAATGTATCTGCTAAAATATAATGTACGCATTTTTGATAGGGGGATACCGTTTATGCTTAATAAGGACGTTGAAAAGGTGCTTATCTCCGAGGAGGAGATAGATAAGATCGTCACAGATCTTGCCGAGCAGATCAGCCGCGATTACAGCGGAGAGGATAAAAGGCTCGTGCTTCTTTGTATCCTCAAGGGCTCCATCGTGTTTATGGGAGACCTGATGAAGAAGCTCACCGTGCCTGTGGAGATAGACTGTATGCGCGTTTCCTCATACGGCGCGGGCACAGAATCCAGCGGAAGCATCAATATTATGCTTGACCTTGTCCGTCCCGACCTTCCCGAGTGCGATATCCTTATCGTTGAGGATATTATAGACAGCGGAAGAACTCTTTCCTATCTCACGGGATATCTTGAGCATAAGGGCGCAAGGAGCGTTAAGACCTGCACCCTTCTTGATAAGCCCAGCCGCAGAACGGTTGAATTTACCCCCGACTACACAGGCGTGATGATCCCCGATGAATTCGTTATAGGCTACGGCCTTGATTATGCGGAAAAATACCGCGCGCTTCCTTATATCGGAATTCTCAAGCCTGAGGTTTATTCGAAATAATTTCCGCCGATGAGCGGAGCTTTCAGGAAATTTTCGCTTTGCGAAAAGAGTAATTGGAGAAGCAATTTGTTTAAGGTCGGCTTATATACCCTCGGCTGTAAGGTCTCAAGCTATGAGACGGAGGCGGTCGCCGAGGCGTTTGAGAGAGAGGGCTTTACCGTCTCTGATTTTGACGGGGTGTGCGACGTTTACGTTATAAACACCTGCACGGTCACGGCGGAGAGCGATGCAAAGTCCAGAAAGTATATCCGTCGCGCTATCAGAAAAAATCCCTCAGCCGTGGTTATTGCCATCGGCTGCTACACTCAGCGCGCGCCGAGCGAGGTCGCGGCTATCAGCGGTGTGAGTGCCGTGATAGGTACTGCGGACAAGCTTTCGGCTGTGGAGATAGCAAAGAAGCTGCTTTCCGAGCGAGGAGACGAGGGTCGCGGCAGGTGCGAGATCATAAGGGTCGGTCTGCTCACCGACGCTACCTTTGAGGAAATGAAGATCTGTCGCGCGCCGAGAACTCGCGGCTACGTTAAGATCGAGGACGGCTGCGATTGCAAATGCACCTATTGCGCCATATCCCAGGCTCGCGGACCTGTCAGGTCAAAAAAGCCCGAGGACGTGCTTCGGGAGGTAAAGGCGCTTGCCGCAGGCGGCACGAAGGAGATTGTGCTCACAGGCATTGAAACAGGCTCCTACGGTAAGGATATCGGAGAGGGGTGCGACCTTGGGTCGCTTCTTGCTTTGCTCGATAGGGAGCGGGCTTGCGAGCGCATAAGGCTTGGCTCTATGGCTCCCGAGCTTCTCGGCGAGAGG
This sequence comes from Clostridia bacterium, assembly GCA_017410065.1. Taxonomy (GTDB): domain Bacteria; phylum Bacillota; class Clostridia; order Oscillospirales; family CAG-272; genus UBA1740. The sequence goes on from JAFQRL010000037.1 coordinate 32,824, forward strand.
TTCGTTAGTCGCGCCTGTGTCCTTCCTATTCTCGTTCCGCATTTTCACGTTTCAATGCAGTCGGGCTCGGATAGAGTGCTGGGTGCGATGAAGCGCAGATATAATCGGAGAATGGCTCTTGCGAACATCGCAAGGATCAGGGAATATATGCCCGAATGTACCTTCACGGCAGATCTTATGGTGGGCTTCCCAGGGGAGACCGAGGAAGATTTTCTTGACACCGTTCGATTTGTGAAGGAGGCAAGGCTTCTTGATGCTCACGTTTTCGCTTATTCAAAAAGAGAGGGAACGGAGGCTGCGGTGATGGCGGAGCAGGTCGCGGACGACGTGAAGAAGGAACGCTCCGCAAGGCTTATCTCGGCTAAAAACCGAATGAGAGACGAGGTGCTCTCGGATATCTGCGAGAGAAGGCTCCCCCTCGAGTGCATTATGGAAACGGCGGATAAGGGCGGCTACGTTGGTCACTCGGATTCCTATATTGAGGTGTTCTGCGAGAGTGAAAAGGATATTCGCGGAGAGTGCGTCAGCATATTGCCGATAACCCATAAAAACGGAATAATATACGGCGAAATTATAACTTAAGTTTACAAAATGAGATAAAAATAGAGGTGTAAAAATGAAAAACACAGAAAAAACAATGGACAAAGTAGTTGCGCTTTGCAAGACTCGCGGCTTTATTTTCCCCGGCTCGGAGATCTACGGCGGCCTTGCAAATTCCTGGGATTACGGCCCTCTCGGCGTTGAGTTCAAAAACAACGTTAAGCGCGCTTGGTGGAAGAAGTTCGTTCAGGAGTCTCGCTATAACGTAGGTCTTGACGCGGCTATCATTATGAATCCCGAGGCTTGGGTCGCATCGGGTCACGTTGGCGGCTTCTCCGATCCTCTTATGGACTGCAAGGGCTGTAAGGCTCGTCACAGAGCGGATAAGCTTATTGAGGAATACGCATTTGCAAACGGTCTTGAGGATAATCCCGCAGGCTGGAGCTTTGAGCAGATGGCGGCGTATATTAAGGAAAAGGGAATTGTTTGCCCCGACTGCGGCGGTAACGATTTCACCGATATTAAGAAATTCAACCTTATGTTCAAGACCTTTATCGGCGTAACCGAGGATTCCACGAACACGGTTTATCTTCGTCCCGAGACGGCGCAGGGTATTTTCGTAAACTTCAATTCGGTGCAGAGATCCACGAGAAAGAAGCTTCCCTTCGGCGTTGCGCAGATCGGTAAGTCCTTCAGAAACGAGATCACTCCCGGTAACTTCGTGTTCCGTACCCGTGAGTTTGAGCAGATGGAGCTTGAGTTCTTCTGCAAGCCCGGCACCGACCTTGAATGGTTTGCTTATTGGAAGAATTATTGCCACAAGTGGCTTCTTGATCTCGGTATGAGAGACGAGAACCTTCGTCTCCGCGATCACGATCCCGACGAGCTTTGCTTCTACTCCAAGGCAACAACCGACTTTGAGTTCCTCTTCCCCTTCGGCTGGGGCGAGCTTTGGGGCGTTGCCGATAGAACCGACTACGACCTCGGTCAGCATCAGAATCACTCTGGCAAGGATATGACCTACTTCGATCAGGAGACAGGCGAGCACTACATCCCCTACGTTATCGAGCCCTCTCTCGGTGCAGACAGAGTTGCGCTTGCATTCCTTGTTGACGCATACGATGAGGAGACCATCGGCGAGGGCGACGTTCGTACCGTTCTTCACCTTCATCCCGCTCTTGCTCCCTTCAAGGCAGCAGTTCTTCCTCTTTCCAAGAAGCTTTCTGATAAGGCTCTTGAGCTTTACGACGAGCTTGCGAAGGAGTTTATGGTCGACTTCGACGAAACAGGCTCTATCGGTAAGAGATACCGCCGTGAGGACGAGATCGGCACTCCCTTCTGCATCACCTACGACTTCGACACCGAAAACGACGGCTGCGTAACCGTTCGTGACAGAGACACAATGGAGCAGGTCAGAATTCCTGTGGGCGAGGTCAAGGAGTATATCAGAGAGCGCCTTGCATTCTGATTTTTGAGTTATCCGAATTTTGGAAAGCCCCACCCGGGCTCAACCTGAGGGGGCGCCATTTCTCGGATATCACGGCTTGATATCCGAGCTTAATATGAGCGGATATCGGCTTAGATCAAGCAAAAAAACATTTAAGGGTTGTCATCATTTTTATGGCAACCCTTCTCTGATAATTTTTATGAAAAACAGTAAAAATGTAAATAAAAGTATGCATATTGCGGCAATTAAGGCGGCTTTCCCCCATACTTTGCCGATAATGGCAGGCTTCCTTTTTCTTGGCGCATCATATGGCGTGCTGATGGCATCAAAGGGCTTCTCCTTCCTGTTTCCTATGATGACCAGCCTCTTTGTTTTTGCGGGCAGTATGGAGTTTGCTCTTGCAAATCTTCTGCTCGGTGCGTTCGCTCCGCTGGAGGCTGTGTTTATGGCACTCGTTATAAATGCGCGCCATATCTTCTACGGAATATCGATGCTTGATAAGTATCGCGCGATGGGAATAAAAAAGCTTTATCTTATCTTCGCTCTTTGCGACGAGACCTTCTCCGTGGTTTATCAGGTCGAGCCGCCCGAGGGCGTGGACCGTGGGCTTTTCTCTCTTTATATATCCATTCTCGACCACAGCTATTGGGTGATCGGCGCGACGCTCGGAGGTATTTTCGGCTCGCTTATCCCTCTCGGAATCAAGGGAATAGACTTTGCGATGACCGCACTTTTCGTGGTTATTCTGCTTGAGCAGATCCTGGCGGGTGTTAAAAATCTCCCCTCCGTGCTTATCGGCTTGCTCACCTCGCTTTGCGCTCTCCTCATCTTCGGACCCTCGGATTTTCTTATTCCCGCGATGGCGTTTATGCTTCTTGCACTTACGGCTCTGCGCCGCCCCATAGACTCGCTTATGCGGAAAAAGGGGAGGGACGTGTCGTGAATTTGCTTGAAATGATAGTTATGATAGCACTTGTTGCTCTCACGACTATGGCAACGCGCTTTGCTCCCTTTATTATATTCAAATCGGACAAGGCACCTCCCAAGTTCCTCGGTTATCTCGGGCGAGCTCTGCCGCCTGCGGTCTTTGGTATGCTTGTGGTTTATTGCTTAAAGAGTGTCTCTCTTTTGGCTTTTCCCTTCGGGCTGCCCGAGCTTATAGGAGTTGTGGTCGTGGTTTGCTTGCATCTTATTTTCAGAAAGATGCTGGTTTCTATAATCGGCGGCACAGGCGTTTATCTCGTGCTTGTTAATCTCGTTTTAATATGAGGTGCGGATCACAGGACGACCCAAGGTAATTTGAAAACGGTTAAAATTGAAAGGCTTATAAAATGGAAAAGGTTAAAAAGATAGCTTCCTTCACCGTGGATCACGATCTGCTTCGCGAGGGCATATACGTTTCTCGCGTGGATGGCGACGTGACCACCTACGATCTGCGCACGAGAGTGCCCAACGCAGGCGACTATATGGATAATCTCACTATGCACTCGGTGGAGCATATGATCGCGACCTATATTCGCTCAAGCGAGATCGGCGAACGCGTTATATACTTTGGACCGATGGGCTGTCAGACAGGCTTTTATCTTCTGGTGAGAGAGGCGGATAACGCTGAGGTTTTGAGTGCGCTTGTTGGTGCACTTCGAAAGACTGTGGAGCACGAAGGGGAAATGTTTGGCGCGGTGCGCCGTGAATGTGGAAATTATAAAAATCTCGATCTTTCGGCGGCAAAGGCTGAATGTAAAAGATATCTTGAGATCCTTGAGTCTCGGGGGAACGATTTTACCTACGCCCGATGACGTGTCTCAATTTTTGCATTTTTGGAGTTAATTATGTGTGATATTGGAATTATTGGCGCAATGCTGCCCGAGGTAGAGGGTCTCATTGGCGCGCTTGAAAATAAAGAAGTGGAGACGGTGAGCGGCATTGAGTTTGCATCGGGCAAGCTTTGCGGCAAAAGCGTTGTTATAGCAGGATGCGGCATCGGTAAGGTGTTTGCCGCCGTTTGCGCTCAAACGATGATCTTGAAATATTCGCCCTCGCTTATCGTGAACACAGGCGTTGGCGGTGCCGTTGCATCCGACCTTCAAACAGGGGATATCGTTATTGCCGAAAGCCTTGTTCAGCACGATATGGATACATCCGCAATTGGTGATCCCAAGGGACTTGTTTCGGGCATAAACGTTATAAGCTTTGAGGCTGACCGCCGTGCTTGCGATATACTCCTTTGCGCGGCGAAGTCGCTGGGGCTTTCCGCGAGGCTCGGCAGAGTTGCCACGGGAGATAAGTTCATAGCCTCTCCCGAGGATAAATCCAGAATAGGCGACGACTTTGCCGCTGATGCCTGCGAGATGGAGGGCTGCGCCGTAGCGCAGGTGGCATACGTCAATAAGGTGCCCTTCGCGGTAGTTCGTGCCATCTCCGATTCGGCAGACGGCGAGGCAACGATGGACTATCCCACCTTCCTTCCCATCGCCGCAAAGAACTCTACGAATATGACTCTCGCTCTTGTTGAAAATTGGTGAGAGCACCGCTCTCTATTAATGCGGCGCATATATAAAAAATCCTCAAAATCCAAGAAAATATAAGAAAACAATGAATAACGAACCGATTTTTCATCTTTTCTTGTAGTTTTCGTTTTGAGGATCAAAGGCTTTCGCGGTTTTATGAACGCTTGGAATATAAGCCTTCCTGCAAGCTGCTAGCGAATAAATGTAATAGAAAATATAAACGCACCCGATCTTATTGAAGCTGCATATATCGGCTTCGCTTCAGGTCGAGTGCGTTTGCTTTTTATTTGCTCAAATCGGGTTTTGAGCTTTTTAAAAAATTAATTATCGTCAGCAGAAAGCCAGAATTCGTCAAGGACCTCGCGGAGGCGTTTGGGGTCGCCGATGAATTTAACTCCGCGCCAAAGGTCGGGAAGGGATTTTTTGTAGATGGGGTCATCAAATCTATCGTCTATAAGAACGATAACGCCTCTGTCGTCCTCTCGCCTTATAACTCTGCCCGCTGCTTGGAATACGCGGTTCATACCGGGGTAGATATAGGCGTATTGCTTGCCCATCTCGTATTTTTCGTTGAAATATTCGGTGAGCGCTTCCCGCTCGTATGAAAGAGAAGGCATACCGATACCGACTACAACGGCACCGATCAGGCTATCTCCGGCAAGGTCAATACCCTCTGAATATATACCGCCCATAACGCAAAAGGCAACGAGATATCTGCCGTCCTCGTTTTTGAAGCAGTCAAGAAAATCCTTCTTTTCTTTTTGGGACATATTTCTTTTTTGAGTGATGATCTTAAGCTTAGGGTAGCTTTCGCTGAATTTTTTCGAAAGCGCATCCGAATAAGCAAAGGAAGGGGAGAAGATCATATAGTGACCTCGCTTTGCCGAAACTGTTGCGGCGATCACTCTGCACACCGCAAGAAGGGTGTCCTCTCTTTCCGAAAATCTCGTGCTCACCTTGTCCATCACGGTAACGGAAAGCTGGCTTGGATCAAAGGGGGAGGAGACCTCAAGAGTATCGTCAGACCTCTCTCCGCCAAGCAAGGATTTATAATAGGAAAGCGGCGTGAGGGTGGCTGAAAACATCACCGTTCCGTGGCAAAGATCAAGCCTCTTGCGTATCTCGCGAGATGAATCAAGGCAAAATAATTTAACACGGATAGCCCCTTTTTCGAAAAATGTAAACAATTGATAACATTCATCAAATCTTGCAAGGGCGGAATTGAATTTTTTGATCTTGTAGTAATATCCGCGGATAAGGTTTGAGCGCTCATCTGCCATCTCGTCCTTTTGAAGGTAGGCGCGGTAAAGCTCACCCTCGGCACACGCTTCCAGCTCGTCAAAAAGAAGATAAAGTCTTTCGGGGATCTCGGAAAGATTTGCCGAGCCTGACATCTCGCCGCTCTCGCTCTCTCTTAATTCATCCTTAAGGTAGGGCATCATCGTATCGTGAAATACGCGGACTGCCGCTTCGGCGGTTTTGATGAGAGCGTTGTGCTCGCCAAGAAGGAGGCCGAGCTCGCTTGGGGAAAGCTCAAATTCGGTTATCTCGTCGGAATATATCTCCCTTGCGCGCTCAACAAGGTTATGCGCCTCGTCTATAAGCAGGGCGTAGCTGCCGCCCTTATCGAAGAAGCGGCGGATATATGCGTGGGTATCGAAAACGTGGTTGAAATCACAGCACACAACGTCGCAAAGCTCGGCGTATGAAAGCATAAGCTCGTAGGGGCAAACACCCCGTTTTTGCGACACCTCCCGCGCCGTTTCAACCGAAATGACGGAATAATTCATATCGTATAGGGCGAGGGTGGCATCTGCGAGGCTCTTACAGGCGGAATACGGGCACGCCTTCCTTGAGGTTCGGCAGACCCGAGAGCTGATGCACGCCTTGTCCTTTGCCGTGAGAATTACGGCGCGTATTTTTGCGCCGCTCTCGCACATCAGATCTATGCACCCCTTAAGTGCCTCGGAGGTGGTGGATTTAGGGGTCAGATAAAATATCTTCTGAAATCTTCCGTCTCCAAGGGCGCGCAGGGCGGGGAAAAGCGCAGAGACGGTCTTGCCCGTGCCTGTGGGTGCGGAGGCGTATAGCACGCCGCCTCGCGAGAGAGTTCTGTATGCCTGCCTTATGAATTCGCTTTGCCCCTCACGTATGCTTGAATAGGGAAAGCGCATACCCCGAAGTGATGGTATCCTCTCGGTCACTCGCTCTACCTCGGGTCTTGCGTATTTTGCTATAAGGTCGGTGCATTTTTTGAAGAATGTGGAAAGCTTTTTAGCCGAAGCTGTCTCCTCTACCGTGTTAAACTCTCCGCTGGAGGGGCTGATGTAGGTTATGGAAAGCTTGATCTCGGATAGCCCCTGAAGCTCGGCGAGAATATGCCCCAGGGCAAATGCTTCACCCCGAATTTGGGACACCTCCTCCCGCCTGGGTCTTGACGGAGAGGAGCTGATCTCTCGCACGATGCTGATCTTGTTTTCGGACACAGAGTCCGCCGTGGCGTGAAGCTCGAAGGAATAGCCTGCGGTCTCAAAGCCGTATATCAGCCTCTCGGGCGTGGCATCGCCAAGGATGGCGGCTATGCGCTTTTCGGAGAGAGTGCCCGAGCGAGGCTCGTCCTCATCGAAGGGGAGTGCTTGCGCTATTCCGCGGCGCGAGATAGAAACAAATTCAAAAAGCCCGAGCGCGATCTTGCCCGAATCCTGATCGTATAGCATATTTACTCTCCCCCTTTAATTTTCTTATAAACTATTTTAACATATAAAATCGGCAAAGTCAATACGACCTTGCCGACCTTTTTATGCTTTGAAATATTCAGCACTCGTTCTGCTTCAAGAAGCATTCGAGAAGCCTTGTTTTTGTTTCTATCCAGGCGCATCTCGGACCTGTTGCATAAGCGAAGCCCGATTCGTAGCCGCGAAAGCCGACTATCGGCAGAGTCGCAAGCTTAAGAATACCGTCCGCAAGCACCGATGGGGTAAGATCGGTCCTTGCCGTGAGTATAACCGAGGCGGTCAGCACCATACAAAGGGTTGACGGAAGAAGCTTCAGGGCAAGCCTTGGCAATCTTGTTTTCTCGGGGTTGCGAAGCTCCTCGCCGCCCTGCCGCACCGAGGTGAGAAGGGTAGTTGGAGAGAGCGAGACCGCCCTTAATCTGTCTGCTCCGCGAAAAGCTCTTTTGGCGCGCTTATCAAAGGCTGCGCCGCCTTTATATGCTTCGTATTCTGCCTCCGAGTAGCCAAGCGAGCAGAGCAGAGAGCTTCGCCTGAATTTAAGCTCGGATGAGGCGTAATCGGTGCAGAAGGCTCTTAGGGCAGGGATCATATCGGGCTTTATCCGAAGCCGCACACACTCGTATGCATCCCTTGCCGCCTTGAAGCTATCACTGCCTTCACCGAGCCTCTCCCCTGCATCCTCAAGGGAAAAGTAGATAACGTAGCTTGAGAGGAGAAGCACGGCGAGAGTCGAGGTGAATTCTACGCCGCCAATGCCGAAGAAGGTTATGTCCGTGAAGGTGACGAGCACCGCAACGACCGCTGTGATAGCGGCAATTATTTTGCCTGTGTTTTCAATGAGATATCCTCTGCCGCGCTTCACCATAGCACCGTATTCAAGAAGCCCGTCCTCAAATCCTTCCTTCTTCATTTTTGCGCCTCCTCTCCACCGCCTTGAAGATCAATGCGCCGATCAGATTACCCACAAATCCCATAAAGGAAATAACCGTCATCTCCTCGGCAATTCTTGAAAGAGCAAAGAAGACCGCAAACACCACAAACCAGAAAACGTAAGGGGTCGCTCTTGCAAGAAGATGACTTAATCTTTTGATTATCGGCAGAGCGAAAATTGCTAAAATCAGGACACCTCCGCCAGCCAATGCATATCCCTCGCCTCTTTCGACCCACACGGGGAAGTAGAGAAGCGTTGCCAGCGCGGGCGGTAGAATACAGAAAGCAAGACCGAGAATATGTAAAGCAATATTTACAAACGACGGCTTATTTTTCTGCATCGCCAAGCACCGCTTTTATAGTCTTCATTTTGTCGTTAAGCTCATCCTTAAGATAGGTGGGAAGAGCGGAGCCCATAAGAATGGAGTACACAAGATCTGCCTCAAGAGCTAGGGCGCGCCTTATGGTGTCCGTGTCTGCTTTAAGAACGTTTGGGTCAAGTCTCTCCTCAAGCTGCTTGAAGGACTCCGCGAGCGCCTCTGCCTTTTCTCCAAGGAGAAGAAGCTTCTCCTCGGCGCACCTTGCAAGACGTTCGTTATCCTTTGCCGCCGTGTCAACAGAGCCCTTGATCGCACCGCCGACCTTGCTTATAACGGGCAGAACCGTCTTTTTGCAAAGCAGAGCGAGCACAAGTCCGACTATAAATGAAAGCGCGGAGAATATGTCGCCCGAATAGCTTATGACGGTGGAATAGACGTTCTCAAATGGATTGGATTTTTCTTCGGTAATAGCTTTGCTATTACTTGCTTTATCCCCATTGGTCGGGGCGTTGCCATTCGTTTCGGTCTCATCGGCGGTGTTACCGTTAGTTCCATCGCCTTCGTTGCTTATGAATTCTTCACTCGCGAGGTCTTCGCTTAAAGAAAGCGGTGCGGGCGTTGATATTATAAGGCAGTCCTCCTCGCCGTCAAATGCGCCGTCTTTTAAATTTAACGCGCCCTTTTCGGCTGAATATTCCGCCGAGTATTCCTCGGCAGCTAGCTTGGTCGAGGCTGATGCTACGATGGCGGTTAGTGCTAATGCCAAAATTACCGAGACGATCAGCAGAGATAACCTTTTCTTATTTCTTTTCATTGTTTTGTCCTTTCCTTTATTTTGCTTGGTACGGGAAACTCAAAAAGAGGCTCTCCGAATACCTTGGTGTTTAATTGCTCCACCCTTTCCTCAAGCCTTGCAAGCCTTTCGCGAAGCTCTGCCTCCCTTTTGAAAAGTGAGTGGTAGCTTTCTGCACTTGGGCTTATAAGGCGGAGGATGTGTCCCGATTTTTCAATTTTCGGGAGGGGTATGACCCTATCCTTCAAGGTGAGCACAGGGGAGAGTGTGCCGTCGGGCAGAAGGTTCAGATCAAAGCTTGCCGCGCCGCCGCGAAGCGGTGCGCTGACTCCGCTTGCACGGAGATAACCCTCCGAGATATTTTCAAAGCGGAATTCAAGCCGACCCTCGCGACCCTCCGCGACAGCCGATACCACCGCCTCGCCGCTTATGATCTCTATCGTAATGAGGCTCATTTAAACACCTCCGCTTCCAGCCTGTCCAGCCTTTCCATAATACCGTAAAGTATGGTGGAAACAGGCTCTCCGTCCATAGTAAGATACCAGACGAAATTGCCTATCTTTATATCGTTGAACATATCGGCAAGGGTGTGAGAATCCATAATGCCCGTTTCGATAGACTCACAAACGGAGCTATCCTCTATCTCCGAAATGAGAGAATTAAGCCTTTCCACGATAAGCAAGGGAAGCTTATCAAACGCCTCCCTCAGATCGGAGGAGGAATAGTTTATGCCGCCGCTTGCATAGGGCAGGTTGGGCCTTGCGGGGAGAGAGGATATAAGATAGGGCTCGGTTTCCGTGTTGAGAATTTTGTTTGTTTTCATTTTTCCTTTCCTCTGTAAAATTTCATCGGCAAAGGTGCGCCGCTTCCGCAAGATCGTTCAAATAAAAATTACGTATTTATATAAAAAGATGCAATAAATGTAAATAACTATTTGCATATCCTTTGGAATAACGCACCTCGCCTTTGTTTATCAGATAATATTATTTTTTGTTTTATCGGACAACGTGTATCGATAAGAGGCGGAGCGGAGTGCGAAGGGATAGTAGGACTCCTTCGAATATAATACAAGCTGCATAGTGCGCCAATTCTGCTCGGCGCCCTTTATGACCGTGAAGGCGTTTTGCTTTGATACCATATTCAATCCGCCAAAATCCACCTCGTCAAAATCAAGGCGCGACGCGGAGATCTGCCCAAGCTCCACTCGCCTGTCGCCGTCGTAAATTGCGGCGCAGCTCACAAGAGATCCCGGGCTCGTTCTCATATTTAGCGTCAGGGAGTTTCTCACCGTGCTTTTTCCAAGATAGGGCTTGCCGCAGTCCTCCTCCTTCGTGACCACCTTGTAGCTTCTCGGATGCCCCGACATCGTGTAATAATAGGGATGTATTATATCGCCGTACGCCTCCTCGTAATCTACATAGTCAAAATCGGGGTCGGCTTCAACGAAGGGCGGAGGCGTGCCTCTCATATCCGTGTTGAAAACGCAGAAGGAGCCGAGCTCTGTGCCAAAAAAGAGCAGGCTGTCGACCCCGAGCACCGCCGTTGGCGGGTTGAAAACTCCGAGATCCCTGAAGCTTGTTTCGTAGACTCTGTATTTTGTCTTTCCGCTCTTAACGTAGCAAATATGCTCGTCTTCATTCAATTGGACCGTGTAGACCGTGCCTCTTGCGGGTTGACCGGCGAATGCTTCGTGGACCACGTATTCTCCGTAAGGCTCGTCCGCAAAAACGTAAAGAGGTGAGTCGTTCGCATAGGAGCCGACATCCTTTAACGGATACCAATCGTACGCCTCGGAGCGACCGTAGTCAAGCCTTTTTCCAAGATCGCAAAGGAACATATCCGTGCCGTGAGAGATAACGAGATAGCGATCAAATGCCGTCATAGTTATTTCATATTGAAATCTGCCTGCGAGAAGACTTGATATCGGTGATGAAATTACCTCAAAATCCGTACACTTGCCCGTACTTCCGCGAAATCTCATAACTCCGAGTGAGGAATAGCAGAAGGTCTCGCCGAGATGATTGAGAGCCGCGTTTATCTCGCTGTGACCGTAGCTTGCGACGACCGTGTAGTCTCTCGATCTTCCCTCGCCCCGAGGCTTTATGAGAAAGGTGTTTCCCGAATCTCCGCCCGAGGAGGTAAAGATCGCAAGAGACTGACCTGCCGTGGTTATTGCCGTTACGCTTTGCGCGTGATAGCCGACAGTGAAATATGAGACGTCGGAAATATAAAGGGGATCGATCTCTCCGCTCGGCATTGCGGAGGAATAGAACACAAGCTCGGGGAAATTGGGGTTGCCCGCAAAGAAGATGCGGCCGTCGAAGCTGTGGCAGAAGCGGCAGTCGTAAATGAGCCGTGCAGGCTCAAAATCCGAGCAGGCCGAATAGGACAGGATACCGCCCTCCGCCTTGTGAACGCCTGTTACAGTCACCTGCTTGCCCGCGATCTCCGCTCTTGAATCAAGTGTCAGCCTTATACCGCACTTGGGATCGAAATAGTCGGGGAAATATTGAGTTTCGCCGATAAGCAGCTTTGTGACATCGTCTGCCTCGGTGGATACGGGGATCATCAGGGTGATCTCGCTGTTTTGCATATAGTAGTTTATGTCCGAGCCTGCAAGAACACCGTAGTTTTCGATGGACTCAAGCATCTCCACGCTACCCTCGTAGTCAACGACGAAACCGACGCTGCTTGCGAAGACCGCCTTACCGAATTTCCTGAGACTCGCGCCGATATGGATATGAGATAAGGCAGTACAGTCGATGAAGCAATAGTCACAAAGCTCCTCCACCGTGTCGGAAAGCGCGACCGATTCAAGCGAGGTCATTCCCATAAACGCCGCAACGCCTATCCTTTTAAGACCGCGGTTCGTGACTATCCTCTTAACGTCGGTGACGTTGTAGAAGGCACTTGTGCCGATGTCTGTTACCGTGTATCGCACTCCTCCTATCGTCTTGAAGCGTGGAATATAGACCGTTTCCTCGTGGTCGTCACCTATTCCCGTTACGGCGCACTCCTTTTTTTCCTTATCGGTGATCGCATAAATGAGATCGGGGGTGCCGTATGCGTAATCGTCCGCCAGCTCAATTAATCGCTTCTCGTGAAAATAGGGTGAGAGCAGGTTTCTGTGCTCCACTCTCACGCCGTCCACAAAGGTGGTCGGAACGTAATGGATGTCGTAGCTTTCCTCGTCGTGCTTTACGAATTCTGCGTTATCCTTTACTTCATAAATGCAAGCTCCGTCGGTCAGATAAAGGGTGGTGCCGAGCTGGGTCGATACGGTGTCGGGCGATCGGATGATGGCAAAGGGCTCCTCGGGCTTCTCAAAATATTCCAGATCGAACAGGGGAACGCGGTAAAGTGCGCCCGAGGAGTTGATGACCGCATAGTGCTCGCCGCCTATCCCTCTGTGAAGATGGATCTTGTGAATATACCTGCCGAAGCTGCAAAGCTCTCTTGCACCGGGGAAGCTCTCCAGAGCTCCGTCCCGAGAGCTTGGGCTTATATACATATTCTCGGTGTATTCCACGTCGCAGCCCCGCTCTGTGCTCACTCCGTGAAGATCGTCTATTATTGAGGCGTATTCCGCCTGACCGATTGATCTTTCCTGCTTTGACATTACGCCCACCCATCCTTTACGTTATAGCTTCTCGCGTACGCGATCCTCTCGGGTAGAGGTGCTCGCTCCACCGCCTCCTTATAAAGCCTCAGATAATGCTCCGCAAGTGTGGGGGAGGAGTCAAGATATAGAAAGGACGCCACAAGAAGTCCGAGAAGCTCTGCGCACTCCTCGGGCAGATCAAGCTCCACGTCCATATCCGCGCTCGTTACCGTGGGAGGCTTTTTTCGGTATTTGAAGAAGACTCTGCCCGTGTAGGTGGCGGGGAGATACAGGATGCTTCCCATACCTCCCGCACCCTCAATGGGCACGCCGTCCTCGTTTGTCGGTGAGCCGAAGAAGGTGCCGAAGTCGCCGACAGTTTTGCAAACGTCAAGCTTCAACGTAGGCGAGCCGTCGGGAACGTCATCCAATGATCTCACAATGTCATCGTAGGAAACGAGGTCGGTCAGATAGTAGGAGAAATCGCTCGAAAGAATAATTCTTGCATTTTTGCCGAGCTCGCCGACGATACGCGTGGTCTCTCCGAGAAAGCTGTAAATTTGGCGGGGTCTGCTATCCGACTCAACGGCGAAGCTGCCCTTACCGTGAGTATAGCAGCTGAAAACGTTGCCTTTGACGGGGAGGCTTTTTGCCTTTTGACTTACATATCTTACGTAAGGATAACGCACCGCAGGCACCTTCGCAACCGTAACAAAGCTATGCTCGCCGATATACCGCCTGTCCTTGAAAATATAGCAAAGAGATCTGTTCAGGGCTGTGATGAACGCAACGTCCGCCTTGAGGGGTGCATCAAAGCCGAGCGCCGAGACCTCTGCCAAAAGCTCTTTTGCTGTCACACTTAAATCTCCTTTCCGAAAATTATATCGCCCTTATCAGATCGCGGTCGCACCGCTGACGGCAGAGGAAGAGTCGACCGCAAGCATAATGTGCTTATAGCTGCCGAAGCCAACACCGAAGCGGCATCTGCCGTTCCAGATATAGTTGCCTGTGTGGTTATCCACCCAGTTGGTAACGGTGAGAGGAATACGGTTGAAGAACATATTGCCGCAGAGATTCTTGTTTGCCTCGGAGGACATTATCATAACTCTGTCGTCATCGGTCCTCCAGCCGGGCATAACTATCACGTTCCAATTGCCGAAGTGAAGGTTGATATCGTTATAGCCGTTGCCGAGAGCACCCGCAGAGCCGCAGACCTTCTTTGCAATGGTTTCCGCCATAGGTCTGTTGCCGGGGAGAATAATGGTGTCGGCGGTGTAGCCGAGAGGCTCGCCGTTTTCGTCAAGCATATTTCTCATCTTGACGGAAAGCTCGGAGAGCGCCGCCTCAAACGCCGCAGTGGAGGCAACACGGGAGTCGCCCGAGCCGCTTGAGAAGATATCGCCGTAGTAGAAGTTGGTCTGGGTGCCGAGGTCCTTGCCGTATGCGTGCTCGGAGCTAAAAAGAGGCTTGCCGTCGGGTGCGGTAAGGTCGACTGTGGCACCTGCGAAGTCCACCGAGGAAAGTGTGCCGTTCATAAGTGCAGACTCGCAGATCCTGTTCATAGTCTTGTAGTATGCGCGGGTGAAGTTCTCGGCTCTGCGCTTTGCGTCTGCCGCAAGGCCGTAGCTTGCATCCTCCATCATCTCGGCGGTAATTATGAATTCCTTCATAAACTGAATGTGCTCGATGAACTTGGAATAGGTCTCGGCAACGCTTTCGCCCTCAACGCCCGAGCCCTCCTCGGTGGCGGAGAATACGCTGAACTCGTTGCCGCCGATAATGGTCTCGCCGAAGCGGGAGCTCTTTTCAATATTGAAAAGTGTGTCGGCAATGCCGCCCTGCTTGGTGATGAGATCGCTCTCGTGCTCGATTATCATTTTGATGGGGGTCTCAAGCTTGCCGATAGCGGCGGGGGTAAGACCTGAGGATTTAGAATAGATTATCATTTGTTTTTCCTTTCGTTGTTTGAAAAAATATTTGTTTATTTGCCGCAGTATGTGCGGCTTTTTTACGCCTTTATTTGGTTACGGCGGCGTAAAGCCTTTTGATCTCCTGCTCGGAGAGGGATGAAAAAATGCCTCGCGCAAGCTCCATCTCGGCAGAGCTCATTCCACATTCGGGGCTTCTTGCTCCCGTTGGAACGCCCGAGACGATATGTGCGCGATTATCTCTGCCGTGAGGAGCGGCGGCGGCAAGGTATGCCTCCCTCACGGTGAGCCCGAGGGCGCGAAGCTCGCCGTAGCGACTTGTGTTTATTGAGCCGCAGGCGGCAGAGCGAAGCTCGGGAAATTCGTTGATAAGAGTGCCGAGATCTCTCTCAAAGGCACCCTCCGCGCTTTGTTGAGCTTCTCCTTGAGCACCGCTCTCTCGCTCGACAGAGCCGCCGAGCTCGGCTTCCGAGTCGGCAGAATTTAACGTGGGATCATTGTTTGTGCCGTTTATGCTCGCCTCTCCGACAGAGCTCTGCTCGGCGGTGTCCTCCGCGACTTTGGAAGAGGCATCTTCGGGATAGCTCTCTGCGACTTGGGAAGATGCATCTTCGGGATAGCTCTCCGCGACTTTGGAAGAGTTATCTTTGGGATAGCTCTCCGCGACTTTGGAAGAGTTATCTTCGGGATAGCTCTCCGAGCTTTGGGCGAGGGGATCGGAGGCGGAGGCGACTTCGGGGCTTGCGGTTGCCTCGGAGCTTTTGGTGATAGCCGAATTATTTGCCAGCGTCTTGGGCGAAGCTACTGATGCGGCACTTTCGTTGAAGCTCTCCATATCACTTACCTGCCTTGCTTCTCATATCCTTGCCCGAGGAGGTAACGGTGCTTTTCGGCTCGCTCTTGGGAAGGGGATTCTGCGCCTTGATGGGCGCGAAGCCAAAATTGCTCTTTTGGCTGATAGTTTTGTTATTTTTCATTGTTTTGCTCACTTTCATTTACATTTTCTGATGTTTTGTCGGTCAATTCACCGAGTTCTCTTTTCACAAGAGCCTCGAAATATTCAACGTTTTCTCTTGCGAAGGGGTAGTGCGCTCGCTCCTGGGACTGCCAATAAAGCAGGAGAGTCTTGGGTGACGATACGTCTCCCAGCGTGCCCGATTCAAGGTTTGTGAGGTTCCTTTGCCAGAGCACCTCTCTTGAATATTCGTCTCCGCCGTTGAGATCAACGGAAAACAGGAAGCTGTCGTTATAGCGAAGTCTGCCCGAGCCGTCGCGCTCGATGAAGTCGTAGCGGTTGAAGGAGGCTGACCTGCGATTGCCGAAGCTATCCTTATAATCAAGCACGCACGGCTTATCGGAAAAGGCGAGATATTGCTCGAAGATGATCCTGTAAAGACTTGCGTATGCGTGATATTTCATACGTCTTTTCGTTTGAAGTCGGCTCGTGGCTCGGGTGATCTTAAGCTGACGGGCGAAGCCCGATTCGGCTTGCGTGGTGTCAAGTCCCTGAAGGGCATCCGAGATACCGAGCACTCGCTTTGCGTGGTCGTAAAGCCTGTCTGCCTCGGCTATATCCTGGGAGATATCGGGGGTGGTGTCAAGCTTGCCGTAGTTATCAAGGCTTTCGCCCGGTCTCATTCGTATGACCTCGCCGAACACGCTGTTTCCCAGAGTGATCGCGGCATCCTCGGGCATAACGGGGGTAACACCCGAACGAAGGAGCTTTTTAAGTATTCTTGATTCCACCTTGTTAATTGCCTGCTGCTCGGGGCGGATATGCTCGCAGTCGGAAAGACCGAGGAGCGAGGGGGATATCCTGGTGTTCTGCCTCACGACGATAGGGAAGCTTTTCGGCACGTAGTAGGGAACGGCGTAAAGTCCTTCACCCTCCACCGAAAGTCGGCTTGCGTCTATAAGCTCGGTGGGGGTGTCAAGCAGCTCCTCGCCGTCGCCGACGGGAACGCGCCTTATAAAGCACTTGGGAATATCGGCAAGGACAAGCTCGCCCGAAAAAACGAGCTTGCAGATATCGCCGTCCTCGTCTCTGTATAGGCAGATAACGACGGTGACGGTGTCCTCGTCCGAGGAAAGCTCGGAATAGCGGTATTCACATTCCGCAAGAGCCACGTCCTCCTCCCTTGCGCCGTAGCGGCGAATAAGCTCGGAGCGAGTTGTGGTGAAGCGAAGGAAGCAATACCTCATATCGTTCACCTCGCAAACGCCCGGCTCGGGGATGAAGTCAAGGGGCGAGATGCAATGCACTCTCACGCCGCCCTCACCGATAGACGAATCCCACTCAACGTACCACACGCTACCGCCGTAGATATAGGTGTAACGCTCGTCAAGATCGTTGAGCTGCTCAAAGGGTAGCCGCTCTCTCACCGAGCGGCAAAGCCGCTCAACCGATCTCGCCGCCAGCTCGCCTCGCTCGGAGTAGATCTCCGAATCCGCCTTGGGGAAGGGAATATCGGGGTCGATCTGGCTCTCTATGATCTCATAGGTAATATTTCTCACGGTGGTTGCCGCCTCGGTTGAGTTGTCTATCTCGTATGAGCCGAGGTACTGCCGCATATCCCTCTCCAGCCTTTCGCGCAGCTCGCTATGGGCGTTGAGTGCCGAGCGGTACAGCCCGAAATACTCCTCTGTGACCGATTGTCTTTTTTGGTTATTTGGTTTCATTTGGTTCTCCGTATTTGGTTTTCAAATAATTTTTGCCCGCTCTGTCCGCCGCAAGATAGTCCTGCCACATATCCGCGCTCCACCTTGCGGTGCGTGGGGTGCTGACCTCCGCGGGTCGGGTGTGAAATATTGCGAAGCCTCGCAGAGCGTCGGGCGCGTGGGTGATATCGTGGGGCTCTGTTGCGCAGTCGGTGGGACGAAGCTTGTCCGCAAGCAGAGCGGGCAGACATTTCGCGATCTCGCGGCAGGTGGAAAAGATCTTCAGTCGAGCGTCGCCCTCTCTCACCTTAAGCAGCTCCTTCACGGCAAGCCAGCCACATTCGCGGTCGTTTGAGGTCTTGGTGAAATTCAGCCCGTATTCGGAAAAGAGAGTCGCCTTGCTTTTGCCCGACTCCTGGCTTCTGCCCCAAAGATCGGGGGGAGCGAGGGTCGCGTAGATATCCTCGCCTGTGGGCGTGTGACAGAGGATAAGCGATGCCGCCTCGCTGATGGGGAGATTTGACATACAAAGCTCTCTGTAAACGTACACGCCGCCGTCGGGAGAGAGGGCGATCCAAAGGCAGGCAAGCCTGTCAAGGCCGTAGTCAAGAGTGCGGTATTTGCGCCAATGAGAGGGTATCTCAAAGGGGGAGATGACGTGGATCCTTTCGTCAAACTCCTCAAAATACTGACCCTCGAAAATGTTCCAATCTCCGTAAAGAAGCGCCTTTTTCTCTCGCTCGGGCAGGGCGAGAAGTCGCTTTTTGTAGCCCGGGTCGCTCCCGAGGAGAAAGCCGTTGTCGTCAAGCAGAGAGGGAATGAAAATTCTGGACATTCCGTCCTCCGCCACAAAGGAGACTCCCGCCGCCTCGGGCTCAATGAACCGCCGCTTTACCCAAACGTGCCCGATGCCGCCGGGGTTGGTGGTAGACTTTATCTGTTTCGGATAGCCGTTTGCTCCGCGTACTCTCGATATAAGATAAACGTACTGATTTTCCGTGAAGTGTGTCAGCTCGTCAAACCTTATAACGTCGTATTCCGCGCTCTGATATTGATAAACGTCTGCCTCCGATGCGCAATAGCCGAAATCGACAGTTGAGCCGTTTTTGAATTTCCCCACGTGGGAGGAGGCGTTGAAGGTGTAGATGCCTCTTGGAAAGATAGAAAGGGAGGTCCTGATCAAGGACTTTTCAAGCTCGGGGAAGGTGCGCCTCAAAATAAGCTGACGGGAGCGAGGGTATTTCAGGGCGAAAAGCAGTGCGTCCACCACCTGTCCGTAGGATTTTCCGCCGCCCGCCGCGCCTCCGAAGAGCACCTCTGATTCCTCGGCTTCTATAAAGCTCATTTGCTTTTTCGTTACCTTAAGATCGACCGTCATAGCAGACCCTACCTCACGACCTCCAGCTTGACTGTGAGATCATCGGGCGCATCGTCCTCGATTCCGTATTCGGCAGAGAGGAGAAACTTGGTGAAGGAGGGATCGTTTCGGCGGCTAAGCGCGTTGTCAATAAGATAATCTCTTCGGATCTCGCTGCATTCCCGATATGCTCTCTCAAATTCACCGTGTACCCTCCAGCCCTCAACGTCACCGAGCGTTGCGCCGATGCTTGCCGCAAACTTTATAAAGCTTGGAGCACCGACCTCGCTGTATCCGCGAAAGAAGCAGTACATCTGCCTTGGCAATTCCTTGCCGTATTTTATTTTGTTTTTTCCCTTCATTCTACACCTCTTTCACATCTCGCAGGGTCGCCGCGCCATAGCATAAGCTCTGCGCGACCCATTTTTTGCAGGGAGCACGGTACCGAATGCCCCTTGCAAGATTATTCTATCAAAAAGCTCCGCCGCCGTAAGTATAACACCCTTCCAAAAAAACTCATCAAACCACCCGCCGTTATGTGAAAGGTGCATAAAAAAACGCCCCTTTTTCGGGGCGCGATGAAATATTGGTGCAAAAAGGGCTATTCAGCTTTAGAAAAAACCGAAAAAATGACACACCTTTTTCGATAAATTCTCTTGCAATTTAAAATATAATCACAAAAACCTTCGTCACTTTACATAAATTTCTTCAAATTCTTGTAAACAAATAGTTATTTTCAGCACAAACATTGACGAATGCAAGCAAATTATGATATAATTAAAATGTAGAATTCAAAAACGTTTACGACACCGCAGGCGCACCTATTGGAATGGAGTATTACCGGACTAAGAATAGATATGGCTTCGAAATTATTATCCCAAAAAAGCGATGTAGCAGTAAGGCTGATTGTAGAAAATTATTTTACAGGAGGGATCAAAATCGGAGTCGGAGCTTTAAAGGGGGCTTTGAAGTGAGGGCACATAGATTTTCTAACTTGATAAGAATTGTATCAAATACTCTCTTGGTCTGCACATTTTTGTGTATGATTTTGGTTTCTCTTGAGTATAAAGATTTTATGATTTCCGTTTGGATGGCTTCTTGGGATTGGGTTTTTATTATCTTTGTAATTATTGTAGTAAAGGTTTGTGTTGAGATAAGCATTTTCTTTTTAAATAAGTACGGTAGAAATGCAATTTTGTTTTCAAATAATGGTATATCATATGCAAATTACTTTCATCCGCTTTACAATGTAACAATTAAATATGTTAAATTTAAAATATCATTTATCCATATGTATTTGGAAATTCCAAAACTGATAGTAAGTTCAGCAATTAGTGATGATATAATCTGTTATATTACTGTGAGGCAGTTTAAAAAACTTCGCAGTTTGCCCGGGTACAAAATAAGGGTAATATAAATGGAAAAGTCGGTAAGGTCACAAACACTTTCCTCAATTGTAGTAGAATTGGAAGGGGTGCGTTAGAATGAATATAGGTATAGATAAAATATTTGAATATCTTTCCTGGAATAATAGCGATGAAATTCAAAAGTGCGGAATAAAACTTGCCGGTAATATAAAAAACTTATCTGTTTTGATTATGCCGATAGAAAGCAAATCAATATGGGAAAATTGCGCCAAAGTATTGGTAAATAAAAGTGACGATGAGTTGAGTTTATATCTAATTAATATTTTTGAATGGCTGAAAGATATGAATTGGCCCGGTGCAGATTTGATATATGATAGGTTGCTTTGTATGTCGTCAGAAAAGTTTTTACCCGCACACCGATATAGTCTATCTGTAGCCAAACAAACTCAAGATTGCCCTTGGGAAAAGGCTTTAAATGATTTGTATGTTGAGTATATTTTTAATATGATCGATTGGAGCGCACCTGCTAGAATTCAATCTCAAGGAATATCGTTAGCGAATGATATGAAAACCATCATTCCTTTCTTACAACCTCAAACAGCTGAGTATAGTAAAAATATCTGGGCGAACTGTGCAACAATAATATTTCAAAAGGATGATGAAATTTTGCGGCCACATTTATATAAACTGATGGAATGGTTGAAGGATATGAATTGGCCGGGAGCAAATACAATTTTGGATAGATTAAATCGATTTTCTGATAAAAAAGAGCTGGATATTGTTAAACAGCAATGTATAATATCAGCCAAAGATTCATTCGATGGTGTGTGGGAAAATAATTTGAAGAAGATAAGAACTTTAGATTTGTGATTGCATAAGGGGTTTCATTCTATAGAGGTGGATTTAGAAGTATGTGGGATCTTTATGAGCGAGGATATTTTGCATAAACTATTTAAGAGTGTGATTCAATGAAAAAGACATCTATTCGTCAATTATATTGGTTTACAATGATATGCCATATATTTGTGATAATATGTGGTATTGTTGCCAGTGTTATAATAACTGTAAATTACAACAGTTTTATTGAAAGTATTGGAAAAGTATCAGGTGTAATTTTTTTGGTTGGTGTTGTTGTATTGCTTGTTGTTATGATCGCATTTTCAATAAGAGGAATTATTACTTTATTAAAAGACTTAAAATCATTAAAAAATAATGATTATATTTCTATCATTGGTAAAGTATTGAAATTTAAGAAAAATATAGAACCGGAATCAGGCGTTCAAATTAATGACAAGCCAATAGTATTGATATTAAATACGAGCGAAGAAGTTGAATTAATTATTAATGATAAAATTATGATTGGTGAAACATACAAATTTAATTATTTAAGGCACTCAAAGATCGCAGAAGTGAGCTCGGAATACACGAAGGAATAATTGAGATACAGATCGGCTGCATTAAAAATGCAAACCTGTTGTACGACGATCTGGGCAGAGTGGTCGAGGTACTTCCCGCAAGCTATTCACAGGCGCTTAACGATTATATTCAATATTTTGCACGGATACTACTGGAAGAGCTGAACATAGGGGGTATAGTTTAAGATGAGAGCTTTTATCAATATATTTTTGTTAATCGCAAATGTCTTTTCTTTTGTTGTTACAATTCTGTTTGCAATATTTGGTATATATGAGCAAATAATGGGTCCGGCAGATGCCGCAAAGTTACTTAAAAAATTAAACATTCCGCTAAGCTACAAGCAAGTGCTAATTATAGGGTTTACCTGCTTAGCACTCACGATAATTACTTATCTCGTAAGAGCAAAACTGTTAGGAAGATTGTAAATATCTATTCGATGACAATGAGAAAATTCAAATGTGTTTTAGCGTCTATATTGTTTGAAGGTTGGAGGTGGTATTATGAACATCATTAAGAATTTGCTATCTGCTTCAATATTATTATGTATAATATTGTCTATGACTTCGTGTTCCAAGGAGTATAGCTCTGACAAAGAAGCTGATTATTCAAAAGTCATCAGCGAGGTGTATGATGCTGAATTGTATATGCCAAGCTTGGATGAACTTGGAAATTACAAAACTATACGAGTGACAAGAAAAACTCCAAACGGTATATTTTTCGGTACGACAGATTCTGTTTCCTTGATTGTCGAATATGAGAAAACCGAATTTGATTTAGAGTATGCGAGAGTATTGTCAAAATATAAATTCGTTCAATCGGCGAATGAATACGTGATGGATATTGAAGCGAACGTAGGCGGATACAATATCCTCATCGTAGATGATCCTGATTTTTATACCGAATTTACTCACGGAGAGACTGCGTTGACAGGGTATAAGCTGCTGATGATCGGCGTTGATACCGAAAATTCAAAGATAGCTTATCTCTATCATTGGGACGATTCCTGCGGTTCTATAAAAAATCTCGATGATTTTGTAGAGAATAAGTATGTTATAAAGTGATTATTTGCTGCGAACTCTTCATAAATCGTTTGCCAAAAAAGAAATGAGAAAGAATATTAATTCTTGATTAGCGAGGTGTGATATGAGAAACGGTAAATTGTTTGGAAGAAAGAAAACAATCAAGGAAAACTATTTTGACTCAATGCTCGTTCAGATATTTATGCTTGTCATAAACACGGCTTGCATCATTTTGACGGCGGTATTCTATGACGACTTTTTCGGTAGCAAGCATTTGATGAAGATAATTGGCACGGTAATTGCGATTACAATAATAGTCATTCTTTCTCTTATGGCTGTTTTTCAAATAAGGTCTATTATACTTCTGCTTATGGATTACGAAGCCTTAAAGCGCAAGGATTACATTACTGTGATCGGAAGAGTTGTTGGATTCAAAAGAAACGAGGAGCCTAACTCTCAAGTTCAAATCAATGATACGCCCATTATTATAAACCAAGATACGGGAGAAAAGATCGTATTAAGGCTGAAAGAGGAATTGCTTTCGGGTGGAACCTATAAATTCAACTATTTAAAGCACTCAAAGATCGCAGAATTGAGCTCGGAATACACGAAGGAATAATTTAGATACAGATCGGCTGAATTAGAAAATATAATCAAATATAGTAGTCACTAATCAGACAGTTGGTAAATTGAGAATGGATAAAAAGGAATATAAAAGAATTACTGCAAAAGTATTCAAAGAATACGGTTTTGTCAAGGTGAAAAGCAAATTTTATCTTGATTTAGATGAGGTGTTGATTTGCACAAGATACTCCGGAATATCGTGGTGCAGAAATTGCCTTTCGTTTGTGTTTAGGATAAAAAGCCTTCATCGTGATTCAGAGAAAGCGCATAGCGAACTTGATTATTTTGAGGATTTTGATTCTGGGGAATATAATCTGGCGTTCAATAGATATGCTAGAGGGAATCCTCGCTATGAAATCAAGGAAGAGGCTTATACTGCGAAAGCTTATGAAGCAAAGCTTAAAGGGCTATTGGAGCGTTATTTCGAGCCGTTTAAGAACAATGCATTAGAGCACATCAAAAAAGGATATCTATGCCCCGGATATATTGATCCCTATGATCGCTTTGTTCTAGTGGGGCAAGCGGTGGATAATCTCGGTATCCCTTATTATGAAAGACCCGATGACGAAACTTACGAGAAAATGTTGAATCAATGGAAGAAAGAGGCAGAGGCAGAGCGGTTGGCTAAGTAGAATATAGCGAGGACGAAGGCGAAAGGTATTCCGAGGGCTACGTTACCTATGATGATTATAGCGATGATGCAATTGGTTTAACAAAAAAATATGGTTATATCGAAGACTTTGCCAATAATGGATGAATTATACGCCGAGAGGCAGATGCAGATTTCATTGATGATAGCTTGCATATTATCTATGAATTGAAGACATATAACCAAAGGAGTATAATTGAATAGTTTTCGTTTTTCATAGAAAGGAGATGTTGTAATGAGAATTATGACAAAAAAACTAATATGTGTAATTTTGAGTTTGCTTACGATGCTAACATTTCTTTTCTCCTGCGGTCCTTCGTTAGAAGTGCAGGATTTAATGGATCAAGGTAAGCTTCCGGATTCGAAGGATTTTCCCAACACAAAGTGGGTCTGCCGTGAACTTGATATGTATTTTTATATGTTAGATTACGGTGAAAATTCAATGATTGGGGAATATACCGCGAACGGAGTGAAGTACCGTATTATAGGAAGTACCTTTTTTAGTGACCTTGATATATGCATTATAGCTTCGACTGATATTGCAGAATCAGACACTATATCAGAGGTTGATGGAACATCATTTATATCCACCAATATTAGGACCAATACATTCGCGCGCATTGAAACGAATTATATCTACGAAAATGGCACAATAAATTGTTCAGTCACAGGAAGTGACCTGACTGATGATATGGATATTCCAAAGACATTAACCTTTGAAAACAGGGGTGAGATTGCTCAACAACCAAGTGTACGATGGCAGGCAGAAGAATTGCCTATGTATATAAATTTCTTCAATGATGCTGACGGATATTTAAAAGGCGAAATTGAATTAAATGGAAAAAACACTCTGATTTACGGATTTGAAAGCGGAAATTGCAACTATTACAAATTTTATGTGAAGGATGGTAATTATTTTTCCCCTCTTGCAAATATGCACCTTGAATTTTTGCAAAGCACAATAGTTGCTAAGGTGGATGTAATCACAGTAAGCGATAATATAAGCTTTAAGAGGTGGCAAGAAAAACGGGCAACCATAACCTTCAGGCAAGATTTGGCTGAATAGCTCGAAAGGGCAATATCGAGAAAGATACTCAAATAAAACAGCAGTCCCCGCCGCAGATTTCTGCGGCGGGGATATTTATTATTGGGAAGTTTTATTGCGGACAAGCTCCAGCGCGTGCTTTGCACCTTTGAGATAGATCTCGGCTCTCGTTTTATCTCCGCCGAGGAAAAGCTCCTCGTTTGAAAGGGCGGAGATTATTTTATTTATTTCATCCTCGCCGCACTTTATCTTATCGATATAGCAGGGCTCGTCGGTGCGCCTGGGGTAAATATCGCCGAATGCCTCAAAGACGTCAAGTCCCTCGGGCGTGCGGGCGCCGAGCACGGCTCTTGTGAGAGCCACGGACTCCGCCTTGCCGTATACTCTGTCCTCGCCGCACCAATATTTATCTGCCGCAAGGACGATAGCGGAGGGAAGGGAGTGGTCGTAGTGGCGGAACATTTCGCGGTTGCCGTATTCCCAAGCGCAGATCTCGCTTCCGACTATCTGGCGGCGGCTTTCCTCTTTTATCTCGGGCACTCTGTCCCATCTCCAGCTACCGAGCTTCTCGGAGCTCATATAATGCTCCTCGTCTACGTAGGTGCTCGGGTGGTTTGAGTTAATAACCTGATAGCCAAGATCAAGCTGACCCTGAAGCGAGCAGCCCTCGTGAGGTCCTCTGCCGGGGGCGGCAACTCTCCAGAATTGCATAAGGATATCGAGGGACATTCCGAGAGGGCGCGTGCAGTCGATCTGATCGCTCCACATAACGGTCTGCTTGCCACATTCCTTAACGTAGCCGTTCATTCTGTTTGCGAAGTAATAGTAGAGCTCCTGCCTATCGGAGAGACCCTCCTCCTCCATCTTCTTCTTGCATTTTCTACATTCAGCCCAATGGCAGATGCGACGCCTCTCGGGAGGAAAATCGGAAAATTCAAGCTCGTCTCCGCCGATGTGGATATATCTTCCGTCGGGGAAAATTTCAGCAACCTCGCGGATCACCTTTCGGTAAAGCTCGTAGACCTTCTCCTCGCCTGCGCAGACGGTCCAAAGGTATTTCGGGGTGGCGTCTGTGTCACAGCTGAGCTCGGGAAGTATCGTGTTCAGCCTTGTGGAATGGGCGGGCATATCGAATTCGGGAATGATCTCAAGGGCGAGGTCACGGGCAAGCTCCACAAGCTCTCTGACCTGAGACTTCGTGTAGTAATCGGCTATTCTGTATTCCTCGGGGAAGGAGTCCATCTCGATGGCAACGCCCTTCGCGTCGGAAATATGCAGATGAAGTATATTGTATCTCGACTTGGCAATAAGCACCATATCGTCAAAAAGCGTACCGATGGGCACGGTGCCTCTTGCGATATCAAGCATCACGCCTCTGTGAGCGAGGACGGGCTCGTCTGCGATCTCGGTGTCGGGCAGGATCAAGCAGTCCTCTGTCTCCGTAACCAAAAGAGAGAGGGTCGCAAGGGCGTTGCGAAGACCCGAGTAGGTGCGGTAGCCGATGGCTACTTTGCCGTCCTTGATATTCAGGGTATAGCCCTCTTTTGGGAGCGCATCGTTTTCGGATGCGGATATTAAAGCGGTCTTATCGGGGCTCGCGGTGATCTTGCACCCCGGGAGGAAAAGACCCAGGGCGCGACAGGCGCGATCCTGGCTATCCTCCGCCCAAAGGGTGAGCTCCTTTGATACTTTAGTTTTTGACCTGCCCCGCTTCAAGCTCATAACGGATGGAAACATATTTTTTAACCGTCCTCTCCCGTATCAGTAGATCTCTGCGCCGTAGCCTGTGAGGGTGCGCTGAACGTTTTTGATATCAACTCCGTGAACGCCAACACCGCTCCTTGCCGCCTCGGCAACGGCAACTCCCGCCGCCTCGCCGATTGAAACGCATATAGGCATAATTCTAACCGAGGATTGAGCCTCGTGAGTGGTGGAAATGCATCTTCCCGCCACAAGCAGGTTGTCGTATTCCTTCGGAAGAAGGCTTCTATACGGAATAGTGTAATATTTATCTCTATCGAATTTTCTTATTCTGGTGCCTGTGCCGTCGGGGGAGTGAATATCCACGTCGTAATTGCCAAGGGCGATGGAGTCCTCGAATCTGGTGCAAGCGAAAAGCTCCTCCTCGGTGATAACGTGAACGCCCTGAAGCTTTCTCGATTCTCTCACGCCGATCTCCGAGGCTACCGAAATAAGCACGGCATCCTTATACGCCCGAGAATTCTTCTTAAGGAAATCGAAGATCTCATAGACCTGACGCCTTGCAATGCCCTCTGCGCGGCTGAGCGCGATGGGGTCGGTGGGATCAAGCATAACCACGCGGGTGGTGTTGTAATGAACGATGCCCTCGCCGATGCCGTAGAATTGGAGAATATTTTCTCTCGGGTTGGTTATCTCGCCCGAGGCGCGAGCCTCCTTATAGAGCTTTTGAAGCTCGGGAAGCTCCTTTTTATATAAAGGAAGATCTATATTGCAAACTCTGAAGCAGGTGGTCATCGGCTGGCAAAGGTTGTCTCCCTCTCTGCCGAGCAAGCAGTCACAGCCCGCAAGGTACATAACCTCGCCGTCGCCTGTGGCATCAACGAAATATTTTGCCGAGAGAGTCAGCTCTCCCGCCTTGGTCGATGCCTTGACCGCCTTGATTGTGCGACCCTCGTATTCAACGCTATGTATCATCGTGTGATAAAGGATATCCACGCCGAATTCCTCAGCCATATCGTCAAGGACCATCTTGAAATATTCGGTCTTGAATCTTCTTATATCTCCGTCTGCCTGATGAATATTGGGCTCGGCGGGAGGGAAGTGACCCTTGATCTTTTCGTTATGCCTTCTTATCATTTCGGAGAAAAGACCCGCGTTGACAAGCTTTGTGAGCTTGCCGTCCGTCTCGGTGTAGAATGGGCAGAAGGGGTAAACGAGACCGCCCGAGAGCGCACCGCCGAGGGATGCCGCCTTTTCAACGATAAGCACGGAGAGACCGTCTCTCGCCGCGGCAAAAGCTGCCGCCGCGCCTGCGAGTCCGCCGCCTGCAACAATAAGATCGTATTCTTTCATAATAAACCTCTTTTTAAAAATTTATTGATTTTTGATTGGTTCGCCGACTTTTTAATAAACCGTTTTATAAACAAGGGGCTTTTTCTCGGGGCAGACGGAGGATATAACTATCGCGCCTCGCACAGCCTCCTCGGCGGCTTTAAGAGCCGAGTCATTTTCGGTTGAGAGGGTGGCGAGGACGTCTCCCTCGTTTACCCACGCACACGGCTTTGCATAAAGCATAATGCCCGCCTTGTGGTCTATCGAGTCCTCCTTGGAGGCTCTGCCCGCGCCAAGGGTAACCGAGGCGATGCCCACAGCCTCGGCGTTGACCGAGCTGATGTAGCCGCTCTTGCTTGCGCGCACCTCGTGGTTATACGTAGACCTTCCGAATTTAGAGGTATCGTCAATATAGCTTATATCGCCGCCCTGCGCTCCGATCCAGACCTTGAGCATATCAAGAGCCGCTCCGCTTGAAAGAGCATTAAGAACGCGAGCTCTCGCCTCCTCTTCGGGAAGCTCCAGAGCAAGGCTCACCATAGCCGTGGCAAGCTCCACGCAAACCGCGCGAAGGTCCTCGGGGCCGCCGCCGCGAAGCACCTCGATTGCCTCAATCACCTCAAGAGAATTGCCGATAGCAAAGCCAAGGGGATTATCCATATTAGTGATAAGAGCCGCTATATTTCTGCCGCATCTCTTGCCGATGCGTACCATTCCCTCCGCAAGGATCTCCGCATCCTCGGGGGTCTTCATAAAGCCGCCTGAGCCGCATTTAACGTCAAGCACTATGGAATGAGAGCCTGCCGCAAGCTTCTTGCTCATAATGGACGAGGTGATAAGGGGCACGGAATCCACCGTGGCGGTAACGTCTCGGAGGGCGTAGAGAAGCTTATCCGCGGGGGCAAAATTGCCGCTCTGACCGATAACCGAGATACCGACTCTTCCAACCTGCTCGAAGAATTTATCAGAGGAGAGGGAGGTGTCGTAGCCGGGGAAGGATTCAAGCTTATCCACCGTGCCGCCTGTGTGACCGAGGCCGCGTCCGCTCATCTTCGCCACCTTACAGCCAATTGATGCGGCTATGGGAGCAACGATAAGGGTGGTCTTGTCTCCAACACCGCCTGTGGAATGTTTATCAACGGTGAGGGTGCCGAAATCCGAGAGATCAAGGGTGTCTCCCGATTCAGCCATCGCTACGGTGAGGGAGGTGGTCTCTCTGTCGCTCATTCCGCGAAAATATATAGCCATCAGCAAAGCCGACATCTGGTAATCGGGTATTTTGCCCGTGGCGTAGCCGCGAACAAGTGCGCCGATCTCGCCGTCGGATAGCTCCTCGCCGTGCTTTTTCTTTGTGATAAGATCATACATTCTCATAAATATAACCTCTTCGGACCCACCGTCTGCGGTGGGTCGTAGTATTTTTGAGCCACCTCAAAGAAGCTCCTTATCGAAGCCGTGAGGCAGAAGCTCGGAAAGCTCGTAAACGGCGAAGTCCTCACCCGTGGCGAGTATTACCTTGAGGTCGGGGCGGCAGAATTCGGCAAGCACCTGTCTGCACGCGCCGCAGGGCGGAAAAGCACCCGAGACCTCCTCGCCCGTCTTGCCGCCTGCAATGGCGATAGCGGTAAAGTCGCGCTCACCCTCGGACACCGCCTTGAAAATAGCGACCCTCTCCGCACATTCGGTGAGAGAAAAGGAGGCGTTTTCAACGTTTGAGCCGAGATACATTTTGCCCGAGCCGCAGAGCAAAGCCGCTCCGACTGTAACGCCCGAATAGGGCGAATATGCAGAGGCTCTCGCCGCCATAGCGGAAAGGGCGAGCCTCTCGTAAATATCATTCATAATTAATTCTCCCGGATCTTAACCAAAAGCTTTGCAAGGCTTTCGCCTGCATCGGGGGTGTAGTCAACTCCGAGAAGCTCTGCCGCGGTCGCGCAAACGGCGGTGAAGCCCTCTCTTGTGCCGAGATTCACGGTCTTGATATTGTCGCCGTAAACGATGAGGGGAACGTATTCTCTCGTGTGGTCGGTGCTGTCGTCACCCGGGTCACAGCCGTGGTCTGCGGTGATCATAAGCACGTCGTCCTCGCCGAGCTTACTCATAAAGTCGCCGAGCCAAAGGTCAAACTCCGAGAGGGCGCGAGCGTAGCCGTCCACGTCCTGACGATGACCGTATAGCATATCAAAATCAACGAGGTTGATAAAAGCAAGACCGTTGAAGTCCTTGGAAAGAAGGCTATCCGTAACCTTCATACCCTCTCCGTTTCCGTGAGTGGGAATAGATTCCGTGATGCCTTGACCAACAAAAATATCTCCGATCTTTCCAACGGCGATAACGTCAAGCCCCGCATCCTTTATTGCATCAAGCGCAGTCTTTTTCGGAGGAAGGACCGAGAAATCGCGCCTGTTTGCCGTGCGGGTGTAGTTGCCGTCCTTACCAACGAAGGGGCGAGCAATAACTCTGCCAACCGCGTGCTCACCAACAAGTATCTCGCGAGCTGCGCGGCAGTATTCGTAAAGCTTTTCGGGAGGAACAAGCTCCTCGTGTGCGGCGATCTGGAAAACGCTGTCTGCCGAGGTGTAAACGATAAGGTCTCCGCTCTTTACGTGCTCGTCGCCGTATTCGGCAATAACCGCCGTGCCCGAATAGGGAAGGTTGCAAAGCACACCTCTGCCAACAGATGCCTTGAATTTATCGATTATTTCGGCAGGGAAGCCGCCCGGATAGGTGGGAAGGGGATTTTTTGAAACTATGCCCGATATCTCCCAATGCCCGATGGTGGTGTCCTTGCCGCGGCTGAGCTCCTGAAGCCTTGCCACAGAGCCCAGCTGGGCATCGAAGCAAAGGAAGGTGGCTCCGTCTATTCTTCCGAGCCCAAGCTTTTTAAGATTGGGTATCTTGAATTCCTTTGATGCGGATATGGTTTTAAGAGTGTTTGCTCCAACGTCGCCGAAGTCGGCGGCATCGGGCTCGTAGCCGATACCGAAGGAATCAAGCACTATAAGAAAAACTCTTTTTGCCTTTTTCATATTGTTTTCTCCGAATAAGGGATTTGATATCAAAGCCTGATAGCGGTGTTGAGGGCTATCTCCATCATCTCGGTGAAGGAGCTCTGCCTTGCATCCGAATCAAGGCTCTCGCCTGTGAGAAGGTGGTCGGAAACCGTGCATATTGCAAGGGCGCGCTTCTTTGCGTACGCCGCGTTCATATAAAGAGCCGCCGCCTCCATCTCAACGCCGAGCACGCCGAGTGCCTGCCATTTCTTTGAAGCCTCGGGGTTTGCGTTATAGAAGATATCCGAGGAAAGGAGATTACCAACAACATATCTTGCGCCGAGCTTTTCGGCCTCGTCTATGGCAACCTTCATCATATCGTAGCTTGCGATGGGTGCAAAATTGCCTTCAAGACCGTACTGAACGCCGAAGTTGCTCATCGTGCAAGCGCCCATACCGAAGATGATATCGCGGACCTTAACGCTCTCGGACATTGCGCCCGCAGAGCCTATTCTCATAATATTTTCAACTCCGAAGAAGTTGAAAAGCTCATAGGAATAAATGCCGATAGAGGGCATACCCATTCCGCTCGCCATAACCGAAACGCGCTCGCCGCGCCATTTGCCGGTGTAGCCCTGTATGCCGCGAACGTTATTAACGAGGACGGCGTCGGTGAGGAAGGTCTCTGCAATGAATTTTGCGCGAAGGGGGTCGCCGGGCATAAGCACGGTCTTTGCAAAATCGTCGGGGGTGGCTTTTATGTGGGGGGTGTAGTATTTACTTTTATCCATTTTAATTTTTGTTTTTTCGCCCTTTTTGGTTCGACCGATGGCGCACTCCGCCGTCTTTTGCCGAATTCTCGGATTGCTGTATTGCGTACTATTGCGGTTTGCGGAGCAAACGGCGGCAAGCCCTAACGCCGCCGAGCGATATACGCACAGCATTTATGCTGTTATATACAAGCGGCACCTCGAATTACAACAAATCGACCTCAAAAATCATCGAAAAAACTCCTTTCTGAAGTTTTTGAAAATGTTAGTAAAAGATTTGAAAATGCCAGCAGTTTATTGAAAATTCGGGCAGCTTGATCAATAGCCTTGGATATTCTTCTCTGCCTTAACTATCTTAACGATACGGCTGGTGCCGAGTCTTTCTGCGCCAAGCTCAAGGAATTTCTCGGCATCCTCAAGAGAGGAAATGCCGCCTGCCGCCTTGATCTTCGTGCCGCCCGAAACGTTTGCCGCAAAGATCTCTATATCGTGAACGGTTGCGCCTGCGGTGGAGAAGCCTGTGGAGGTCTTGATAAAATCTGCCTTGGAGGCAGAAACGATCTCGCACATCTTCACCTTCTCCTCGTCTGTGAGAAGGCAGGTCTCGATGATGACCTTAAGGAGCTTGCCGTTGCAGGCATCCTTGACAGCGTTGATCTCGGTGAGGATATCGTCGTATCTCTTTTCCTTGAGCATACCGATATTGATGACCATATCGATCTCGTCTGCTCCTCTTGCCACAGCATCTGCCGCCTCGTATGCCTTTGTGCCCGTGGTAGAATAGCCGTTAGGGAAGCCGATAACCGTGCAGATGGCAAGCTTATCGCCAACGTACTGCTTTGCTCGGAGAACGAATGATGGAGGAATACAAACCGAAGCCGTGCCGTATTTCATACCGTCGTCGCAAATTGCCTTGATGTCATCCCAGGTAGCCGCCTGAGAGAGAAGTGTGTGATCACACGCCGAAAGAATTTTCTTGATATCCATTTTTTATATCTCCTTTTGTCTTGTTTATTTTCTGATTTTGTTCGCTTAAATAGGAAGGGTGAGCTGTGCGCCGTCTGCCTCGCGCTTTATTCTCTCGCGCCAGCATTTATGGCACATCGCAATATAGCGGTCGTTGCCGCCGAGGAATACCTGCCTGCCCTTTGTAACTATCCTACCCTCGCCGTCAATTCTCGCGTTCACGATAGCCTTTGAGCCACAGTCGCAAATGGTCTTTATCTCCGCAATGGAGTCTGCCACCTCAAAGAGCCTTGCACTGCCCGGGAAGGTGTGAGTGAGGAAGTCGGTGCGCAGACCGAAGCACAAAACGGGAATGTCGTGCTCGTCCACTATCCGCCTGAAAATATCTATCTGCTCGGGGGTGAAGAATTGGCACTCGTCCGCAATTATAACGTCAACGGTCAAATAGCTCTCCGTGAAGATCGCGTAAAGATCGTCGGTCTTGGAGATCGCAAGGCACCTCTCCGAAAGCCCAATGCGGGATTTGATAACGTCGTCGCCGTCTCGGGTGTCTGTGGCAGGCTTGATAAGCCAAACCTTCATACCCCGCTCCTCGTAGTTGAATTTCGTTATAAGCGCCTGCGCCGTCTTGGACGAGCCCATAGCACCGTATTTGAAATAAAGCTTAGCCATAAAAACTCCTTTGCGCTCCCGCGCCGATTTGTTCTCATTATATTTTAACATAAAATAACAAAAAAGAAAAGAGGTTTTAAAAATATTTTGGAGCATTGCATAAAAAAGCGTGTTTTACAGATAAAAGCTTCTTTCTATACACCCATCGCCCTCGTTTGTCAACCTTT
Source organism: Clostridia bacterium (assembly GCA_017410065.1). Lineage (GTDB taxonomy): Bacteria > Bacillota > Clostridia > Oscillospirales > CAG-272 > UBA1740. The sequence goes on from JAFQRL010000037.1 coordinate 66,361, forward strand.
CTATTGCCACCTCGTGCGGGCTTTTTTTATCTGAATAATATTCAACAAACACAGTGATCCTGACAGACCTAGTGCCGCCAGATAAAAATATACCTGAAATCGCCCTTTCGGCGGCTTTGATCGCTTCAAGCACTCTGCCGTCAAACATAAAAAACGGAACCTCGAAAGTTAATGAAACGCGCAGATGCTCGGGCATATCTTCGCGTGTTATCTCGATTTTCTCACCACAAATTGATCTTATTACATTAGAGGCAAGCAAAACATTATCTTCGGCATCGTCAAGCACATTCAACTGATTGCTTAAATATTCTTCGATGTAATGTCGGTATCTTGGGTCGCTGATGCGAACGTTGGTTTTGAGAAAGTCGGGTAGATAATCATCCGGGGACTTTTGAATATCATCAGGGTAAGTTTTCATTTATTTCTCCTTTAAGTGATTAATGTGTTCGGTAGTATTTTATACTACTTGGTAGGATTTGTCAAGATTGGGTAGGATTTTTTGCTATAATATCCTTGATATAACAAAAAAACGTTGGGGGGCGCAGTATGAAACCATTAAAAGAAAAAATCAGCATAACGATCGATAGCGATATTCTTTTGAAGTTAAGAGAAAAATCGGAACACTACGACCGCTCGCTTTCGCAGTTTATTAATATCATTTTGAAGGATTATCTTGAAAACTCGGACGAGAGGGAAGATCTTAAAAAGGTCTTTTCGGGGCGATAAATAAGATCGAAGGAATAAAAAGTCGGGCGACCTGCGGTAAGTGCAGGTCGCTTTTCTTGTAATATGTAAAAAATTTAATAGACAAACGGTTATTTTATCAGGATTTATTGACATACGACGCTGAGATGATGTATAATTAAAACAGAACAGCTATGCTGTTCAGAGCGGTTTTAAACAAATATATGAAAGAATAGGAGAAAAAGTATGAAAAGTATGTCATCACGACAAAAATTATTCACCAAAACAGTATCAATGATACTCAGCTTTATTATCGCGTTTTTCTGCGTGCCGACAATTCTTTACGTCGAAGCCGCGGAAGCGTTGCTTTCCGACGAATCAGAAAAATCTTTGTCAACAGATGGCATACACTCGGACGACTCCGCGTCTGCCTTTGATTACGTTGGCGAAGCCTACGAGGTTACTGAAATGCGAGAAGAAAACGTCAAGCATTTCAGGCTGGAGGACGGCTCGTATGTTGCTGTAATGTACGATCAGCCCGTTCACTATTATGACGAGAACTCCTCTTGGGTAGATATAGACAACCGTCTCACCGAAGGAGCAAGTGAAATTTACACCTCCGACGCAAGAATAAAATTTGCAAAGAAGATTACGGGAAACGGAAATCTTTTCACACTTCATAGCGGAGACGGCAAAATAACCTTGTCTCTCGTGGGAGCGGAGAAAAAGACGGTGGGAGTTATTACGAGCGACCACACGAGCGACGACGGTATAGAGACCAAGCTCGGAAAGCTGATGAACCTGGAAAATATCAGCTCCTCTGTGATGTATGAGGAGATACTGCCCGGCGTTGATCTTGAATACGTGGCACATTCGCTTAATATCAAGGAGAATATTATCGTCAAGGAGAAAAATGACGAGGGCTATTCGTACACCTTTGAAATAAAGCTTAATAATCTTACGGCTGCTTTATCCGAGGGCGGAGATATATTTATCCAAAACACCCTTGGCGAAACGGTGTACTTTATCCCCTCGCCTGTGGTCTTTGACGCAAACGGAGCATACGCGCCCAAGGAAAAGGCGGCGTTTACCTTTACCGATTTGGGAGACGGACTGTATGAGCTGACCGTAACCGTCGACAGCGAATGGATGAATGCAGAGGAAAGAGCATATCCCGTTACGGTTGACCCTGTGTTGAACGTACCTTGTGCGAATATGCTCGATACGTATATTTCAAGCGATTCTCCCGCCGCCTCGTTTTACGATGAAGAAATCATTTACGCGAGCGATACGGAATATGCTTATTGGAAGCCTACATTACTTCCCACTTTGCCTAACGGCTCGTATATAACCGATGCAACCGTGTCGTTCTTCGCAGTTACGGGCAGCACGTCTCCTTACGTTGGAGCATACAGAGTAACCAGCGATTGGTCCGAGGGGCTGACCTGGAACACCTGGGCTAATAATACGGGTAAGGGCATAATAGATTCAAAGCTCATAAGTGTTGCTGATGCATCGTACGGACGGTTTGAATTGGATATTACAGCCCTAACAAGGGTGTGGTATGAAAATTCAGCTCACAATCACGGAATTGCATTAAAAAAGCTTGCAAATCTTTCGTTTGAAGCTAACATCGCCGCAGCACACGGAAGTACCGAACTGCCCATATTCACCGTTAACTACGTAGACGTTAAGGGAATAGAGGATTATTACGGATATTCCACCCATTCTGTTGGAATGGCGGGCACGGGAAGCATAAATCTTGCAAGCGGCAGGCTCACTGTGGCAACTCCCCTTTTGAGCACTACCGATTACCTGATGCCCTTGACTTTAAGCGCGGTATATCAAAGCACATACAGCGGAGTATATTATGATTACGGCTACGGGTTCGAAGGCTCCAAGAGCGGTTATACAAGCTCGTATATGCCCTACGGCTTCAAGCTGAATATAAATGAAACCATCGTAAAGGAAAGCTATACTGATGCAGATGGCAACGTAAATTACCACTATGTTTTGGCTGACGCTGACGGCACCGAGCATTATTTCTATAAAGCCGCAGATCAGCAGGGTGAGATCTACTATGATAGCGACGGACTGAGAATAGTCTTAAATCTTACAGGCAATAATCCGAAATTGCACTACGTTGACGGAACCGTGAAGGTATTTACGGCGCTTTCCTCCGCTCCAACGGGCACACTTGGGGCTTGGTGTCTTTCGGAGATAGCAGACAGAAACGGAAATAAAGTGCAATTTGAGTTTGATTCAAATGCAAGACCAACGAAAATAATATTGAAGCCCAGCGGATTAGCAAACATAGAAATGTTGAATCTCGTTTACAATAACGGAAAGCTGGCATATATCTTTAACCCCACCAGCCGTTCTGCAACAGTGCTGAGATATTCAAGCAGTGCTACGGGCAGCCTTGTTGCAACAGGCTCTAAATATCTGAGAGAGGTGCTGTTCGTGAAGGTCGCCGAGGGTACTGACGTTGCCACGGCATTGAGCAGCTTCTATTCGGCAAACACAAGCAGCTCGACTAGCACCGTTTCCGTTTTGGGAAAGGCAAGTTATACGTATAATATCGCGGGACGATTGACCCAACTTACCGACTGCACCTCGGCAAGATACGTTGAATATTCGTATATCAGCTCAAAGGTGAGAACCGTGACCGAATACGGCGCAGACGGCACGTCGAGTCAGAAGATCGGATTTACATACGGTGACGGCTATACCGAGCTCCAGACCTCGGGAAGCGACGATAACTACTCAACCACTGCGGATAATATTATAACAAGATATATCTTTGATGAATACGCAAGAGTAAAAAGCACCTACTCCACAAATTACGGCAGAGACGAAATATACGGTGCCGTCTCGGGCAAATACGAGGAGCAGGAGAACGTTAAGAATAATATTAAGGAAAGCTTCGCTGTGGGCGGAACGTCTGCGACCTATCTTCTCAACGGAGATTTCAGCGAGTGGGATTATTCTTATTGGGACACAAGCTCGGGATTTACCAATGCGAACGCTTATGAATACGCAAAATTCTATTTCCAGAGCAGCTCTCAGACTCAAACCGTAACCTATCCCACAGAGGAATACATTTCACAGAACGCATATCTTTTCTCGGGAGATTACACGCTTACCTTTGATTACTTTATAAACAAATACGATCAATGCAGTGTTAAGGTCAGTATAATTGAGCTGGATACGAGTGAGACTCTGGCAGAGGAAATAATTACAACCGACTTTACTACCACCACCTCAACGAACCTTGCAAGCGTCAGCTTTAAAATACCCACAGACGAAAACGGTGGAAGAGTAAAAACAAAGGTAAAGATAAAAATAACCTTCATCAAGTCGGGAGGAACGGCATTTTACGGATATTTAGACAACGTAACTCTTACCGAGGGTATAGGTGCTGTTGAGTTTAACAGCGTGGTTGAGGGAGACTTTGAAGGCTCTGCTCTTGAAAGCAACGGAAATACTATGCCCGCAATTGACTTCTGGAGCAGCGGAAGCATAGCATCGGTCGCAGACCAATTCGGAAACGCGCTAAAGGTCACATCAACGGGAATCACGTCGAATAGTATGAGCTATCAGAATATTTACTCGGCGACAGCTGACGAACTTTACCGCTACGACAATAATTACAGCGCAAACCCATTCTATCCGAATAACAAGCAGACCTACGTGGTAAGCGGCTTTGGATATGCCGAAAAAGTAGCTCTCGGCGAGCTTAGCGAGTTCGGAATAAAGGCAATTATCTATTATTACCAAGGAAGCGGAAATAGTGACGTAGTAAAGGAATATCTCTTTAGCTTTGTTCCCGGAGTATCGGGTTGGCAGTTCACCTCAGGTGTCTTTACCGCCGAGTATTCGCCCGAGGAAGGAGATACGGCAGATTATAGCTGTGTTCGTAAAATAGAAATAGCCTGCGTATATTTGGGTCAGGATTCTGCAAGCTACGCATATTTTGATAAGATCACGGCGACAAAAACCGAGCACGTGCCTCTTTCGACCTACGATTACGATGAGCACGGCAACGTGATCAAGCACGATAACGGAGAGGAAGTCGTTTATTACGAGTACGATGATAATTATAACGTAACCGTAATTGGCGACGATAAGGGTAATTTGACCTACCGTGAGTATGATGAAGAAGGCAAGCGCCTGCTTCGTGATATAGCGTTCACGTTCAGTTGGTTTGATGACGATGAAAACCCCACGACAGTAACAACCTCAACCGAATTTTATTTGGACAAGGACCACCCCGGCGAAAATCTTGCAATGAGCCTCATTCCTAAGTCCTACACCGAATATACGTATAATTCCTTTGGCTTGTGTACGGAGACCATCTCTGCAATAGCGCTGGATCAAGAAGTCGTTTACAACAGAGCGGAAACTCCGGTGGCATCCGACCTGAATCCCACCGTAAGTCCGGCGAGTGCAAACGCCGAGATAACTGTATCGTATACGTATATTCTGACCTCGGGCTCCAAGATCTTCGGAGCATTGCTCACCGAAAGCTCGGAGGATGTGGGAACGATCCGCTATTTCTACGATGAAAGGGGCTTGCAGACGGCGGTCGTCAACGTGGAGCTTGGAAACGGTATATCCTACACCTACGACGAGCTTGGCAGAGTGGTCGAGGTACTTCCCGCAAGCTATTCACAGGCACTTAACGATTATACGGAAATAACCAATGCAGAGAACGTAAGCTATACATACGATGCAGAAGGCTATCTCAGCAGCATAGTAACGGATAGCACAACTTACACGCTCACGTACGATGCTTTCGGAAACAGCAGCGGTGTAGCCGCGGGAGATAATACGCTTGCACAGTATGAATATAATGCTAACAACGGCAAGCTTAAAAAGATAACCTACGGAAACGGTTATGCTGAAAGATACGTTTACGATGGGCTTGAAAGGCTCAGCGAGGTATGGTATACTGTAAATAGCGTGGAAACACTAGCCGCAAGCTACGAATACACGAGAGACGGTGCTTTGTACAGAGTAACCGACCATAGGAGCGGCAGAGTAACCGAGATCAAGTATGACACAAGAGGCAGAGCGGTAGGCTACGTAGAATATAGCGAGGACGAAGGCGAAAGGTATGCCGAGGGCTACGTTACCTATGATGATGAATCCAGAGTAACAAAGGACGTAATATATCTACTGTATAACGTAGGAACAGAAGCCGCTCCCGAATGGAACAAGGTAAGCTCAACTCTCACTTATACCTACGACGATGAGGGCAAGCTCACCGCAAGCGGCAGAGGCGGAATCTACGTAAGCTACACCTACGACGAGCTTGGACGGATAATAGGAATAAGCAATTGGATATCCGGAAGCGTATGTAACGAAACCGAGTATGTTTATAAGGACGGCACCTCGGGGCTTATTGAAAAGTACGTAAGCACTGTTGGCTCGGGAGAAAGTGCTGTTGCAAACGAATATACGGTAGAGTATAATTCGAGAGGCTATATATCTAGAATAATCTATCCCGATGGGAAAAATATATTCTATACTTATGACGATTTGGGTCAGCTTGTAAGGGAAGCAAATGAAGTCCTTGGTAAGACTTATGAATACGAGTATGACAACGCCGGAAATCTCATAGGAAAAAATAACAGAAATTACAGTAGCTGGATAATTAATAGTCAAGAGAACTACGGATACTATGACACCGAGTGGGGAGACAGGCTAACCGATTATAACGAAGCCGATTTGGTGAACTTATATGACGAAATAGGAAATCCCACAAGATGGCGCGGCGGAGAATTTACCAATATGACCTGGGAGGGCAGAAGACTTGTTTCAGCCCTGAAAGGTAACGTTCAGTATGCATTTACCTACAATGACGAGGGAATACGCACGAGTAAGACTGTTAACGGAGTAGAGCATAAATACACGCTGAACGGCACTCAAATTCTCTCCGAGCAGTGGGGAAATAATCTGCTGGTATTCATCTACGACACCACAGGCGCACCTATCGGAATGAGGTATCTGAACACGGCTGATTCAACCGCGGTATGGGAAACCTATTGGTTTGAAAAGAATCTCTTTGGAGATATTGTTGCGGTTTATAACAGCAGCGGAACAAAGCTTGTTTCTTATCTCTACGATGCTTGGGGAAACCAAACTGTAACAACTCACGTAACAGGCACCGCTGCACAGTATAATCCGTTCCGTTACAGAGGTTATTACTACGACGCCGACTTTGGACTCTATTATCTCCAAAGCCGTTACTACGACTCAATGTCGTATAGGTTTATAAATGCCGACATCTTCGTTTCCACAGGTCAAGGTCTGACAGGAAGCAATATGTTCGCATATTGTGGGAATAATCCTGTTAACTTCGTTGACCCGACAGGCGAATTTTGGGATTATGTTTTCGATGCGGTGTTTATAGTTTGGGGAATAGTTGATGTAATTAATGATCCGGGTGACTGGAAAAACTGGGCGGCACTTGGAATAGACCTTGTTTTTGCGATAATACCATTCGTTCCAAGCGGAGCCGGCAAGGCAATAAAAATTGCTAATAAAGTGGACAATGCTTTTGATACAGCGAAGAATGCAGGTAAAGCTTTAAATAGCATTGATGATTTTGTTGATTTATCTAAAATATTGGACAGAGTTGATGATACTATTGATGTATCAAATGCTACAAAAAAAGGATGGAGAGTTGGGGATGATATAACGAACCTCACTGCGGCAGGGAACGTACCAAGCTGGACAACGGTTAGGCAAAGATATTGGAAAAACGAAGCATTTTACAACCCTTCAAATTATACAGATTTTAACCTAAACAGAATGAAAAAAGGATTGGCTCCGATTGGAAATGATGGATTTCCTATGGAATTGCACCATCCATTTAGAAGACAAGGCGATAATTTCTTCGTTTTTGAACCTTTAACAAGAATGGAACATTGGGGGAAACATTATGGCTGGAAATGATTTTATTAATAACCGCGAAAAAGAAATAGCTTACAGAGAAAGTCTTCTCAATAAAGCGTGCCAGGGTGGGAAAATGACCGTGGAGGAACGATTGTGGTTGGAAACTCATTCGTTGTATAATAGGCGTTATTGTGGAGATATCTTTAATAGAGTTGTAGAGAATAATATTCCAAAAAGTAAATGGCTATGTATGAAGATAAGCATAGAATCAGTTTTATATAACAAAAGAATTATTCCTATTATAATCGTTCCGGGTGCAAAAGGAAAAATTGTATTTGATCAAAAGCTGCGTGATTTGTTTGGGCGTGTTAAGCCGCCGCAAACGCCTGTTAGTATGCTAGGTATTGAGATTGAAGGAGCGTGTATAGATTACACGATCAAATATATATCGGATTTCGGGCTATACGGTATATCGTACGAGTGCGATTATTATGACGATAAAATGAAGCTCAATAAACGAGAATCGTCCTCAACAGGCAATCCCAGCCTCGCAATCAGAAGAGAGGTTATAGATGAGCATACGATCAAGTATTACTGTAAATCTCCCGTTAGCGATTCTTTTGAAGCATTGATTTTCACAGTTGGCTGGAGCGTGATAGAATAATGTTAATCATTATTATTTGGCAACAATAAGAAAGGCTAAAATCAAGACAAAGTAACGCAGAATAACTGCTAAGTTAATATCATTGCTTTTAAGCTTTTTGCTTGCGTTTTTCTGCGTTCTACGGTTTTGTACGTAAAAGCTGCAAAGTTCGTGGTGGGTGAGGATGATGAAAGTCGTTTGAAGAACGGCATATCCTACACCTACGACGAGCTTGGCAGAGTGGTCGAGGTACTTCCCGCAAGCTACTCACAGGTACTTAACGATTATACGGAAATAACCAATGCAGAGAACGTAAGCTATACATACGATGCAGAAGGCTATCTAAGCAGTATAGTAACGGAGAGCACAACCTACATATACGAAAACGGCGCTATAACTTGTACCGTGGGAAAAAAGGTTGGAACCATAACCTTCAGGCAAGTGCAACCTGAATAATTACTAGGAAATAATTATGAAATTAAATGATGCCATTATCAAGAGGATAGAGGAGATTTGCAAGGAGCGAGGTAGTAACGTATGCGATATTGCGTTGAGCGGCGGAATGTCGCCCTCGGCGATCTACGACCTTATCAAGGGTAGAACGAAGTGCTCGAAGGTTATAACCGTAAAGCGTTTTTGCGAGGGAGCGGGAATGACTTTGTCTGAA
>JAFQRL010000038.1 GCA_017410065.1 Clostridia bacterium
AAAATCTGCAAGATTAAAATAATTCTTACCTAAAGCTAATAGAAATTCTTGATATTTTTTGAAATTGAACGAAGCAAAGTGTGGACTTTGTGAGCGAGATTTCGGGAAATAGCGTGAATTTATATAGCTTTAGGCGTATTCTATTTAGGTTGGCTAAGATCCAGCATCTCGTCAAGGGCGCGCATAACGCCAAGCTTACCGTATTCGTAGGTAAGTCCGCCCTGCATATACGCGGTGTAGGGCTCGCAAACGGGACCGTCGCAGCTGAGCTCGTTGGTCGCGCCCGTGATAAAGGTGCCCGCCGCCATAATCTCGGGATGGGAATAACCGGGCATATCTCCCGGCTCGGGAATACAGTATGCCTCGACAGGCGAGCCCATCTGAATACCCTTGCAGAATTTTATCAGCTTATCAGCAGAGAGCAGATTGATGGTCTGAACGATATCCGTGCGGTATTCATCGTACCTCGGGGACACCTGATCGAAGCCCGCAAGCTCAAGAAGCCTTGCGGCAAACGCCATTGATTTAAGAGTTGATGCCACGCAGGAGGGTGCCATAAAGAAGCCCTTATACAGCGAGGCGAGCTGATTGAAGTTTGCGCCAAGCTCCTTGCCGATGCAGGGAGCGGAAAATCTCTCGGCGATATCGTTTATAACGTCGCGGCGACCAACGCAGTATGCACCGCTCACCGCAAAGCCCGAGCCGAGATTTTTCATCATTGAGCCAACGAAAACGTCAGCACCGACGTCTGTGGGCTCGCGGTCCTCGGTGAACTCTCCGTAGCAGTTATCCACCATAACGACCGTCTCGGGAGAGACCTCCTTGCAAACGCGGATAGCCTCCTCTATCTTGGCGATGGTGAGGCTCTTTCTCTGGGAATAGCCGCGGCTTCTTTGTATCGCCGCAACCTTAACGTCTCCGCGCGAGAGTCGCTCTCTTATGGCGGCAAGATCGAAATCGTCTCCGATAAGATCGATCTCCTCGTATTTTACGCCGCATTTTATAAGCGAATTGCGGCTGTCTCCCGCCGTTCCGATAACGCTCTTCAAGGTGTCGTAGGGCTCGCCCGAAATATAAACGAGGGTCTCACCGTGCTTAAGCAGACCGCCCAGCGTTACCGCCAGGGCGTGAGTGCCCGACATCAGCTGCGGTCTCACAAGGGCATCCTCCGCGCCGAACACCTTCGCGTAGATCTCCTCAAGCTTATCTCTGCCCGAATCGGTGAAGCCGTAGCCCGTTATTTCAATGAAATCGGCGGTCGATACCTTGCACTCCTGAAATGCGGAGAGCACCTTCGCCGAGCAAAGAAGTGCGTTTTCTTCGATTTTTCTGAACACGGGAAGGCAGTCCGCCTCGGCTCTTTCGGCAAGAGCCGCCGTGTAGTCGCTGATCTTATAGCCGTAGTACATTTTATATCCTCTTTTTCTTATATTCTTTCAAGCAGCGGCACAAGCTCGGAGAGCGATCTTATTTCGTAGCTTGGCTTAATACCGCTTTCGTTTGGCTTTCCCTTGGGGTTGAAATAGCAGGTGCGGATGCCTGCCGCGATGCCTCCTGCGATATCCGAGGTGAGGCTGTCGCCGACTATCATAGCGCGGCTCTTATCAAAGCCCTCTATCGCCTCAAAGCAGATATCAAAAAATTCCTTTGAGGGCTTGTTATAGCCTATCCTCTCGGAGATGAATATTCCATCGAAATACCTTGCAAGCCCCGTGTCCTTTATGCGCCTGTCCTGCACGAGGGCAATGCCGTTTGATGCAATATATAGCTTATATTTTCCGTAGAGCGCATCCAGTAGCTCTGGAGCACCCTCAAGGAAGGGATGCTCAAGGCTCAGCCTGTATCCGTATATCTCCTGGGTCCTCTCGGGTGAGCCGTCGAAGCCGAGCTCGGCAAAAAGAAGCTCAAATCTTTTCGTTAAGACCTGCTCGCGAGTGAGCTCTCCCGCCTCAAGCCTTCTCCAGGTCGCGCGGTTTATTTCTATGTATCTTCGGAGCAGCTCGTCTGTCGGCTCAAGACCGATCTCTCTGAAGGTTGCTATTATTGCGGCGTGCTCTGCCGCGCCAAAGTCAAGTATCGTGTCGTCAAGATCGAGAAAAAGAAATTCTATCATAGGATCTCCCCGTATCCGAATTTGCGCAGAGGGCGACCTTTGCGCCGTATCCCTTCCGCGACCGCAAATATTTTACCATAAAACTTGCCCGAATTCAAGTAGCTGTGAGATTTTTCGCGTCGAACTTTGTTTATATGCCGAATTTTTGCGGTTACGGTCGTATTTAAACGAAAAATATTTGCATCTGTGCGGTCGAAATATATTGATTTTCTTTCCGCTTTATGTTAAAATATATTTATGAAAATGAATTTTGCGTCACGGAGGCAAAAACGATGAAAATAGATCTTCTGCATAATAAGATAATTGCCGAGACGGCAACCGAGAGCTTCAAGTCGGCTCTTTCGGAGGCTGTCGGCACCTCTCTCGCTCCGAAATACGGAGAGGGAGCTTCCTTCCAGATGTATGAGGATCATCTGAGCTCGGGCTTCCTTGAGGGCAAGACCTTCCATTATCCCCTCTCGGTCAAGACCGAGGACGGCGTGTGTGCCGAATGGGTGAGCTGGACGATGAAGCGCGGCGCACATTCGGGCGATAATCCCTTTGCGTACGTTGGCTCGTCGCCTCTGGAATTCACCTTTGGAGCGGCACCCGATGCGATAAGGGCAAAGCTTGGCTCTGTGGGCTATTTTGATGAAAAGACGGTGAAGCTTCGCGTTGAGACCACCGTTCCCGATATTACTATCCTTTCGGGCAAGTATTCGCAGAAATTCATAGATCTTCTTGCAAGCAGGCTCGGCGGCATCATTGAGGGTGCGGCGCAGGTCTCGGGGCTTGAGGAGAGCTCGGTCGAGATAGCCGTGGTCTTCGCTCCCGACACTTATATGGAGCACACCTCCGAGAGCGTGACCTATCGCAGGCTTCTTCTTGTGGACAAGAGCTCCGCCCCCAGAGATTTCTGGATAAAGTGGACAAGGCTTGACGGTGCGGGCGCGTATTCTATCGCAGACGACGTCACCCCCGATAATATACTTTTCGAGCTTGGCGAGGACGTACCTCAAAAGATCAAGGAAAAGGAATACCGCTTCCTCACAAGAGCGGGTAAGGATAAATATCATAACGCAATGGGCAGAAAGCACGTGACCGAATGGAGAGACGTGCTGAAGCGCGCCGCAAAGAGAGGCGAGCTTGTTCGCACCGCCGAGCCCGTGGCGAGAGTCAGTGCGGCAAAAGCTCCTTCGGAGCTTGAGACCCGGGCACCTGTGGCAGGCGGCAACGCCGCGGAGGTCGCATTCGAGCTTGATGTAGAGGCACCTGTGGCAGGCGTTGGCACCGCGAAGGATGCTTTGGAGCTTGGAGTCAGGACACCTGTGGCAGAGCCCGCACCCGAGCGCGCACCCGCGATGAGCACAAGCGGAGTATTCTCCGGGGCAACCGTGATCGGCGAGGACGGCTTCACTCCCGAAAGCTCGGACGATGAGCTTGATCGCGTGATGGAAATGGCTCGCCTTGCGCTGAATAGCGTGAAGGACGAGGAGGACGACGAGGAGCTTGACGAGCTTGAAAGCTTCTACGCGGAGGATAGCTCTCCCGAGGCGGCTCGCAGGACCGAAAAGAGAGACGAGGATGAGGAGCGCGAGCTTGATGAGATCGCAAGAATGGCTCTTGAATCCTTGGCACTTATGAGAGAGCAGGCACTCAGGGACGACGAGGCAAATGATACCGTGGAAGATGAAGCGGAGCTCGCCGAGGCAGCCTTAGCGGAGGAGCACGAGCTTATAGATGAGACCGAGGAGGCTTCGCCCGAGGCAATGCTTGACGTTTTGGTCGAGGAGGACGAGATACCCTCTCCCACAAGCGAGGAGCAGGAGGCACTTTCCGCGCTTATGGCGGCAAGGGCGGATGAGGCTGCGCTTGTGAGCTTTGATGAGGGCGTGGTCGTTGTGCCCGAGGATCCCACCGAGGAGGAGTACATAGACGACGAGGTTGAGGAGCTTTGCGACGACGAGCTCTACGACGAGGATGCGGAGTCGACCCTTCGCGACCTTCGTGCCCATGAGCCCGATGAGGAGCCCGAGGAGGCACCGAAGGAAAGTGCACCAGCCGTTGATATAGAAAAGCTCAAGGAGGAGCTTGAAGCGAAGATCCGCCTTGAATACGAAAGCCGCGCAAGGCAAAGAGCCGAGGAAGAGGCGGCAAGGCTTCGCCGCGAGCAGGAGCAGCTCCGAATGGAGAACGAAAGACTCCAACAGATGGCAAGGCGAGAGCAGACCGAGCGCGAGCGCGCCGAGGAAAATCGCAAGACCGAAACAGAGCAGCTCAGAGCCCAGATCGAGGCTCAGCTTCGCCGCGAGGCAAAGGAAAAGGAAAGGATCGCCGAGGCGGCAAGGATAGCCGTTGAGGAGCAGCAGAAGCTGGAGCTTGAAAAGCTCAGAGCCGAGCGAATGAGGCTTGAGGACGAAAGAGTCCGCCGCGAGGAGGAAAAGCGCATTGAGGCGGAAAGAATAGCGGAGGAGGAAAGACTCGCCGCAAGGGAGGCGGAGGCTCGCGCTAAAGAAGAAGCCAAAGCGCCCGAGGCACCTGCCGTCAATATGAACTATACCTTCACCCGCAAGACCGTCAGCCTTCTTTTCAGAAAGAGCGTTGATCCCAACCTTATCACGAGAATTCACGCCACGATACAGGCAACCCTTGAATATCTCGGCAAGCAAAACGTTCCTATGAAGATAAAGGCGACCATCCCCAGCTCCAATATGGTAAAGCTTGATTTTATCGAATTCCCCAAGGAGGAAATGGAGCTTCTCGGAAGCATTATCAAGATACTTGGAAACAATAATCTCGGCATAGCAAAGGCTATGATCGATTAAAGCGGAGGCGAGGCTTCTTCCTCAAATCTGCTATCTCTGCTAAATTTTAAAGGTAGAGGCTCTCTTGATTGGCCTCTACCTTTTTATTTATATCTTGCTCCTGCGCATTTATCGCACTTTAAAAAGATAGGTTGAATATGTATTTCACAAGTTGAAAAAATAACTGTTCGGAGAAACAATTATTAAAGAGACGTGCCGAGTGGCGGGGCATCAGCTCTCGTCGATACAAACGGTTATGTAGGTCTTTCTTCCGTAGTGGCTCACCGTCTCGGTGGCACTTAAGCCGAGGCTGATCACGGTCTCCACGGCGCGGTGAAGATTTTCTCTGAAGCTCTCTGCGACCTTAAGCCTTTGCGCTCTGCCGATGCGCTCGGGTGCGCCTCCGTCGTGAAGAAGGGAAACGAGAGCCTCGCTCTCTGCCACAGTAAGACCACGGGAAGTGATCTTATTGAGAGCGGACAACCGCTCCTCGGGATCGTCTAGCCGTAAGACGCATCTTGCGTGCCGCTCTGTCAGTCTGCCGTCGAGGACTATTCTTTCCGCCTCCTCCCCAAGCTTCAGAAGTCTTATTTTGTTTGCAATATAGGATTGGCTCACCCCGAGCTTCTTTGCCATTTCCTCTTGGGTTATCTTAAGCATTTCCATCATTCCCTTGATGGATCTTGCCTCCTCAAACATATTCATTTTTCCACCTCCGAAGCATTGCTTTTTAAGCATTATAACATAAAAGATCCGCGACTTGGCACGAAGTGTGTCGAACCGCGGATCTTGCGATAAATTAACCGTTTTTGCAAATATTAGTTGTCATTTCCCTCTAAATTTCGTATGTAATGGAAGATATATTGCTGTGCAACGCCTGCATATTTTCCGAGAGATGCGGGATCTAGTCTTCCGCCGAAATATGTGTCTATCGCCCGCTTCATCCAAACGTCGATAGGGAAGCTTTCAAGATTTGCAAAGCCGAAAAGCGCAACACAGGAGGCGACCTTGTCTCCAACGCCGAGTATCTTCTTCAGCTCTCCGAGGGTGTATTCGTAGCTGCACCTTTTTGCTATCTCGGCAAGGTCTGTCTCCCCGAGGGCAACTCTCCTTGCCGCGTCGAGAAGATATTTATACCTGAAGCCGGGCTTTGACGGAAGCATCCTCTCGGGCTCCGAGAGCACGTCCTCCGCCTTCGGGAAGGTGTAGCAGCAGCCGCACTCCGAGCAGACGGCAGAAGAGGGAGCTCCCTCGCATTTTCCCAAGGGACATTTTGAAAGCCCTCTTTTCTCCGCGAGATTTTCGCCGTATGCAAGGCACATTGAGCGGACTATTTTTCTTATTCTCGGGATGTTGTTATTCTGCGATATGATAAAGGAAAAGAGAGACTCCCAAGGATCCTGCTTCAGGATAACGATGCCCTTTGCGGAGTCCGCCGCCGAGCGGAGCCAATCGCTATCGGTGCGAGAGATAACGTCTGCCCTGATCGCTTCATAGTCTGTGTCAAGGGCAAAATAGGGGCGAGCGACCCTCTCCAACTCCTCCTCCGTTATGCCGAAAAAGAGGAGCTCTCCCCGAGCCCTCTGCCCGACTCTTATTAAGCAGTCGCCAACGACGGTTACGTATTCTACGTATCCCTCCTCCGACTTTACAAGCTCATATCTGAACGCCTGACCACATTCAAGAGTGTCCTTTAAGTCCATATTTCCAAGCCCCGAGACCACGATCGCCGACTCGCCCCGACAGACTTCGCTTTTTTTCTCAAACATTTCGCCGATACCCCTTGCAAAAAATAAATAAATATGCTAAAATATATGATGTATGAGTGTGTGCGTATATATTTTAGCACAAACCGTCGAATAAATCAAGAGGAAATAATTTTCCAAGAGGAGATAAAATTGGAACAGATCTACACAATACCCGTCAACGAAGCCTTTGAGCTGGTTTCGGAGAAGCCCGAGTGCGGCTGTCCCTTCTGCGTGCTTTACCGCAAGCTTCAGGAGGATGAGCTGGATATAATTCTCGGCGCGTCGATGATGGAGCCCGACATCAGAATAAAAACCAACGAGCAGGGCTTCTGCCTTGACCATTTCGGTATGATGCTCGGCAGAAAGCGTATGCTTGGCATAGGTCTGATGATGGAGAGCCATCTTGACGAAGTCAAGAAAAAGCTTAACGGACCAACGGTCCTCGGCAATAAGCGCGCCGCGGCGATATCGGCTCTCGGTAAGCTTGAGGAGGATTGCTACATCTGCTCAAGGATAAATAAAAATCTCTCCGCAATGATAGCAACGGCGGTCTATCTTTTCGAATCGGATCCCGAATTCCCGAAAAGATTTGCGAAGGCACCCTACTTCTGCCTTCCTCATTACAGAGCGATGATAGACTACGCCTCAAAGAAAATGGGCAAAAGAGCCTTCGGCGATCTTTACGAGACGGCTCACGGCATAGAGGAGAAATATCTCACGGAGCTTCGCTCGGACGTCAGCTGGTTCTGCAAGAAATTCGATTACAGATACGACGAGGAGCCCTGGTATAATTCCAAGGATTCGGTGCAA
Organism: Clostridia bacterium; assembly: GCA_017410065.1. GTDB lineage: Bacteria > Bacillota > Clostridia > Oscillospirales > CAG-272 > UBA1740. The sequence continues at coordinate 7,455 of JAFQRL010000038.1, forward strand.
CGCACCGTGAAATTCCTTTCGGGCGACCCGAAGGGTGAATAAGGAGATAGAGCACTATGATCATAGAAAGACTTGATATAAAAAGCTTCGGTCTCATAACCGATATGACTCTTGAATTTTCAAGCAACGTAAACGTTATCGAGGGTCAGAACGAGGCGGGAAAGAGCACTATTGCCGCCTTTATCAAATATATGCTCTACGGCTTCGACGGAGTGGAAACGGACGAGGTCGTCTCCGAGCGCAAAAAGAGAATAAATTGGGATACGGGCAGAGCGGAGGGCTCAATGATCGTTAAGGTCAAGGGCAAGCGTTACCGCATCACCCGCTCAACCACCCCCACCGAAAACATCGGCAGGATCACCTATAAGGAGGAGGCATCCATCGTCGATCTTGAAACAGGTGCGCCCGCCTTCGGTAAGCTTGCCGCTGGAGACGTCTTCTTCGGCGTGGACAGAGCCCTCTTTGAAAACACCGCCTTTATCGGGCAGGTCGGCGATTCTGGTATAGACGAGGGCTCGGTCAAGGAGTCTATTGAAAATATCCTCTTCTCGGGCAGTGAGAAGATAAACAATCAGCGCGCGGCGGCAAGAGTGGCAGACAAAATGCACGCCCTGCTCCACGAGAGCGGAAACGGCGGCGCGATAGTCGATCTTCTCAGCCGCGAGCAGGAGCTCACCGAGCGCCTTGAAAGATGCAACGAGGATAACAGGCGCATCCTTGAAAAGGAAAACGAGCTTCACGATATCAAGCAAAGGCGCCGTGAGGCGGAGGCTCGCAGAGACGATTTCCGCGATCTCGACAGCTGTTACAGCAACGTTGTACTTATTCAGACCTTCGATCAACTCCACGCCCTTGAGCAGGAGCTTGAGGAAAAGAACGAGGCTTACAGCTCCTTCCTTGAGAGCAACACGAGAGCGGGCTTCGTGCCCGACGGTCAGTATCTCACCGACCTTGCGGTTGCGAGAAAGGGCGTGAACGAATCCTATCATTCCCTCGGCGACGCACAGGAGGCGTATTCAAAGCAGAGAAGTGCCGTTGGCATCACCAAGGAGATAGAGGCTTCCATCCAGCTTGCGGACGAGCAGGGCGGCGAGGAGAAGATCCTCTCGGGCGCAGAGTCTTATGCAAAGAGCAGAGTCCGCTTTGCCGCATTGGCGATCCTTTCGCTTCTCGGCGTTATTGCCGCGGGCGTTTTCGAGATAGTTGCCATCGGTATGCCTCTTTTCGCCTGGCAGATAGCTATCGGATGCGTTGGAGTGGTTATTCTCGCTCTCGGCGCGTTCTGCCTTGTTAAGCTTATCTCCGCTCATAAATCGCTTGTTTCTCTTGAGAGGCTGTTCTCCACGTCATCTTATGCGGACCTTGTCGGTAAGATCAAAATGATATCCGAGGCAAGAAGCAAGAGAGACGGTATACTTTCCGCCACCGATGCGGCAAGGCTCTCAACCGATGCGGCAAGAGAAAGATACGAGAACGCAAAGCGCGATCTCACGGCTCTTATCCTCAAATGGGGCGAGGAGCCTCCCACCTCCGAGCTCGGCGCGTTCCTTGATAAGCTTGAAGCCAAGGTCAAGGCGTTCCTTGATAGAAAGGGCGAGCTCCTTGATGAAAAAACAGGACTTGAGATCACCGTTAAGGAGATCCGCCGCAATCTTGCCGATAAGAGCGAGATAGACGTGCGCGCCCAGGTGTCTCCCCTCAAGAGAAAGGCTCTTGCGGGAATGAATCACGATGAAATAGTAAACGGTATTGCCGATGCAAAGGCGGCGATAGCCGAGGAGGACAGGCTCGCCTTCGACGTTGAAAACGAGCTTTCGCTCCTTAAGGGCAGAGCAGGCGACCCCGCCGAGCTTTGCGCAAGAATAGAGGCGGTCGCCGCGCGCCGCCGTGCGCTTCAGGAAAAGCACAGAGCGTATTTCGTTGCTCTCGGTGCCATCAAGGGCGCAAGCGATAATCTTCGCGCGGAGATCTCCCCGAGGCTTGGCGAATACGCCACCCGTATGATGGAGATCATGACGGACAAGAAGTATTCCGATTTCGACGTTTCCGAGGGCCTTAAGGTCTCCTTCACGGCTCAGGACGGTCAGAAGAAGTCGGTCGACTTCCTCTCGGGCGGCACTCGCGAGCTTGCGTACGTTGCTGTCCGTGCGGCTCTCATCGATATGCTTTACACCGAAAAGCCTCCCGTCTGCTTCGACGAAAGCTTTGCTCATCAGGATAACGTGAGAGCGAGATCTATGATGAAGGCTATAAAGAAGCTCTCCGAGGAGGGTGTTCAGAGCTTTATCTTCACCTGCCGCGGCAGAGAGGCGGCACTTGCCACCGAGCTTCTTTCGGGAGCGGGCGTCTTCAAGCTTTCGGTTATTGAGGAGGAGGTCGTATAATGGCTCAGGACAGGCGAAGGATACTTGTTGTGGGCTCCGCAGATATGGAGCTCTATATGAACACCTGCCGTCTTCCCGAGCAGGGCGAGTCGGTGCTTGACGACGGCGGCGTTGCTTATACTGCTGGCGGTATGGGTCTCGGCGCGGCGGTCGCCCTTGCAAGGCTCGGCGAGCACTCTGTGCTCTGCGCAAAGCTCGGCGCGGATATCCACGGTCAGAAGCTTTATAATTACTGCAAGGAAAAGGGCGTTGACACGTCGTTTCTTAAGGTAGACCACGACCACCCCACAGGGCTTTCGGTCATTATCAGGGAGGGAGAGGGAGAGCCCAGAGAGATCATCTACCCCGGCGCAAACGCCCATATAACCACAGAGGCTCTTGCCGAGGCGTTTGACTGTAACCCCGACGGACTTCTTCTCAGCTTTGATCTGCCCTTTAACACGGTGCTCTCTGCGGCGAAGATCGCCTCCGCAAAGGGTATTCCCATATTTGTAGACGCATCTCCCGCCGATAAGGAGCTGGAGCTTGATAAGCTTCCCGAGGTGGATGCGGTGATCCTGAACGAAGTTCAGATGGTCGAATACACGGGCATCAACCCAAGCGGCACAGATGTTTCTCTGCGTGCCTGCCTCACTCTTTGCAAGAGGATAAAGTGCAGATGCGTGGTTATCAAGCTCGGTGCTCGCGGAGCATTCGTTTACGACGGCAAAAGATATTATTCCATTCCCGCTATTCGCGCGGACAAAACGGTTGACGAATCGGGCGCGGGCTGTGCCTTCAGCTCGGCGTTCGTCTCCGAATACCTTTATAGCGGCGGCGACATAAAGAGTGCCGCCACCTACGGCTGCGCCGCGGGAGCTCTCGCGGTAACGAGAGTCGGCGCATCCTCCTCCGCTCCAAGCGCAGAGGAGCTTCAGGCTCTGTTCTCAAGATAGGGAACAGCCGAAGGCGGAGCAAAAAGAAACGAATCTTCGGGCGGCGTGCCGCTCGGCGGAGCTTTTATAACATAATTCTGCGGCTTATGCCGCAAGGAGGTACCTATGGGCTATACGAAAAGAAACATAAGCTTTCCGTCCTCTGACGGTATAAACACGGTCCACGGCGAAATATATATTCCCGAGGGAGAGAGGCGCGGAATAGTTCTTATCTCTCACGGTATGATAGATTACGTTGGCAGATACACTCTCCTTGCGGAATATCTCACCTCTCGCGGCTATATAGTCGCGGGCAACGACCATCTGGGTCACGGCTTGACGGCGAAATGCGCAGACGACTACGGCTTCTTTGCCAAAAAGGACGGCTATAAGCTGGTTATAGAGGACCTCAAAAGTATGAACAGGATAGTCCGCGAGGAATATCCCGAGCTTCGCGCGGTCCTTCTCGGGCACAGTATGGGCTCGTTTATGGCAAGGCTTTATGCCGAAAAATATCCCGAGACCATAGACGGTCTTATCATTCACGGCACAGGCGGCAAAAATCCCCTTTTGCCTCTCGGCAAGCTGGTGATAAAGCTCACAAGGCTATTCCGTGGAGACAGATCTCGCTCAAAGCTCGTTACCTCCCTTGCCTTCGGCGCGTATAATAAACGCTTTGATCCTTCGGAGGGCGAATGGGCTTGGCTCACAAGAGATATCCCCCTCGTTGCGGGAAGAAATTCAGACCCTCACACCTCCTTTATCTTCACCTCTGCGGGCTACGCGGATCTTTTCCGCGTTATCGGGCTTTCCAACAGCAAGGCTCACATCAAGGCTTTCCCAAAGGGACTTCCCACTCTCGTTGTGAGCGGTGAGGAGGATCCTGTCGGAGATTACGGTCGCGGAGTCAGATTCGTGCACGACAGCCTTAAAGGTGCGGGAGTTGAGAATTTAAAGCTAAAGCTTTATCCCGGCACAAGGCACGAGCTCTTTAACGAAATCAACAGAGACGAGGTGTTCGCCGATCTTTGCGAGTGGCTCTCCTCCGTGATCGGTTGAGCTTGAGAGCTTTCGGAAAAGAGGGCGAATTTGCGCCACAATGAGCGAGATCGATTCGGGTTGGTCTTGGCTTTGGAAAACCAATAATTCAAGGAGACGCTTTTCTTCGGGGATGATCTTTTCTATTGCAATAACAGGTCCGACCGCCTCGGGCAAAACAGGGCTTTCCCTGGCTCTTGCAGAGAGGCTTTCGGGCGAGATAATATCAGCCGACTCTATGCAGATATATAAGGAAATGAATATCGGCACGGCAAAGGCAACGGCAGAGGAGCAGGCAAGAGCTCCTCACCATCTTATTGATTTTATTTCTCCAACCGAGAATTACAGCGTTGAGTGCTACCGTGCGGCGGCACTTTCGGCGGCGGAGGACATAAGGTCGCGCGGTGCGCTCCCGATATTCGTTGGAGGCACGGGGCTTTACGTCAGCTCTCTGCTTCGCGCAGAGCAGGTGGACGTCCCGGGCTCGGATGCGGAATATCGCGAAAGGATACTCTCCTCCGTCAAGACCGAGGAGGATGTCACCGCTCTTTGGGAAAGGCTTCGCGAGGTCGACCCCGAATCGGCGGAGAAGATACACAAAAACAATATCAAAAGAGTGATACGCGCTCTTGAAATATTCGATAAAACAGGCATACCCAAAACCGAGCTGGACAGACGCTCAAGAGAGACGTCGCCCGAGATATTCGTGGGTATGATCACCTTGGATTTTCATAATAGAGACACCCTCTATTCAAGGATAGACGAGAGAGTTGATATTATGATGGACGAGGGTCTTCTCGGGGAGGTCAAATCTCTTTATGAGCGCGGACTTCTGCCCGAGGGCTCAACGGCGGCGCAGGCGATAGGCTATAAGGAGCTGATCTGTCACCTTTCGGGCGAGTGCTCGCTCTCGGAGGCGGTGGAGAATATCAAGCTCGCCACAAGAAGATACGCGAAGCGTCAGCTCACCTGGTTCCGTCACACGGAGGGGACATACACCCTCTATATGGACAAGGCGGACGGCGGGATGCGCGAGGCTGAAGACGTCATAGCCGAGGCGGTCTCGGCGGCAGAGAGCTTCAAGGCGAAGTTTTCGGCGGTGCAGAAGGGATAGCCCGTTTAAGGGCGGTCTCGGCGGAGAAAAGTTAATAACAAGAAGCAATATTTTACGGACGGATAACAATGAAGATCACAGAGCTTAAGGCTGCGCTTCGCGAGGGAGCGCTTGAGAAATATTCCTCGTTATACACGGATATCCCCTCGGAGACCGAAAGATTTATCGCGGCTCTCGATTCCTTTGCCGCATCCTTTGGCGAGGATAGGGAAGTCAGTATATTCTCGGTTCCCGGCAGAAGCGAGATAATCGGTAATCACACCGACCATAACGCAGGCAAGGTTATGGCAGGTGCTATCACAAGAGATATCATAGCCGTTGCCGCAAAGACTGGCAGCGGAATGATCCGCTTCAGAAGCGAGGGCTACTCGGAGGACTTCGTTAAGCTTTCGGGAGTATCTAACCCCTCGTATTATAAGCACTTCACCTCCCGCTCACTCGTTGCGGGTATGGCGGGCGGCTTTATGAAGCGCGGCTTTTCCGTTGGCGGCGCGGATATATATATGACCACCAAGGTCCTTAAGGGAAGCGGACTTTCCTCGTCTGCCGCCTTTGAGGTTATGATAGGAAACGTCTTAAACCATTTCTATAACGGCGGTAAGATCGATAATCAGGAGATCGCCAAGGTTGCTCAGTATTCCGAAAACGTATACTTCGGCAAGCCCTGCGGACTTATGGACCAGATGGCTTGCGCCGTGGGTAGCTTTGTGTATATAGATTTCAAGGATGATAACGCTCCCATCGTTGAGCCCGTCAGCTTCTCGCTTGCGGATGCAGGCTATGCGCTTTGCATCGTGAACACAGGCGGAAGCCACGCAAATCTCAACGACGACTACGCGGCGGTACCTCGGGAAATGAAGGAGGTCGCGGCTCTTCTCGGCAGAGAAAAGCTGGTCGGTCTCACCGAAGGTGAGGTGCTTGCCGAGGCGGCAAAAATAAGAGAGACTCTCGGAGACCGTGCGCTTCTTCGCGCTATCCATTTCATCAGAGAATGTGAGCGGGTCGGCGCGGCGAGGGATTCGCTCCTTCGCGGAAGTATAGACGGCTTCCTTCAGGCTATCAGGTCCTCGGGCGACTCCTCCTTCAAATATCTTCAAAACGTATATTCGCCGAAGGCACCGAAGGAGCAGGGAATATCCCTGGCTCTCGCCCTCTCGGAGGGATACCTTTCGGGTCGCGGCGGCGCGTGGAGAGTACACGGCGGCGGCTTTGCGGGAACGGTGCAGGCATTCGTTAAGCTTTCGGATCTTGAGGGCTACGTTGCTCTTATGAACGGAGTGCTGGGCGAGGGTGCCGTGGATGTTCTCAGCATAAGACCTATGGGCGCTGTGAAGCTGTTCTAAAAGGCAGATAATAAGTCTGACAGGTAGATAATAAGTGAATAAAAGAATGTTACATAAAGGGAGAAATTAAAATGGCAGCAAAAGCAAAAAAGGCAACGGCTGATAAGGAGAACGCTCCTATTCAGGACAAAAAGGCGGTGCTTGAAACCGTCAGAGCGAAGATTGAAAGAGAGTGGGGAAAGGGTGCTATTATGCGCCTTGGCGAGAATGCTTCTATGAACGTTTCCGCAGTTTCCACAGGCTCGCTTTCCCTTGACTTTGCTCTCGGTATAGGCGGTATTCCCCGCGGAAGAATAACCGAGATATACGGTCCCGAGTCCTCGGGTAAGACCACCATCGCCCTTCACGTTATCGCGGAGGTGCAGAAGCAGGGCGGCGAGGCAGCATTCATCGATGCGGAGCACGCGCTTGATCCCGTTTACGCAAAGAAGCTGGGCGTTGATATCAACGAGCTGAACGTCTCTCAGCCCGACTGCGGCGAGCAGGCGCTTGAGATCGCCGAGATCCTTGTTAATTCGGGCGTTATCGATATCATCGTTATAGATTCGGTTGCCGCTCTCACTCCCAGGCAGGAGATCGAGGGCGATATGGGTGCGTCTCACGTGGGCGTGCAGGCAAGGCTTATGTCTCAGGCTATGAGAAAGCTTGCGGGTGCTGTGGCAAAGTCCAACTGCATCCTTATCTTCACAAACCAGCTTCGCGAGAAGGTGGGCGTTATGTACGGCAACCCCGAGGTAACTCCCGGCGGTAAGGCCCTTAAGTTCTATGCCTCCGTGAGAATTGACGTTCGCCGCGTTGAGTCACTCAAAAACGGCAGTGAGGTCTACGGCTCTCACACAAGATGCAAGGTCGTGAAGAACAAGGTGGCTCCTCCCTTCAAGACCGCTGAATTCGATATCCTCTACGGCTCGGGCATATCAAAGTCCTCCGAGATCATCGATATGGCGATCCAGCTTGAAATAATCGAAAAGAGCGGCGCGTGGTTCTATTACGAGGGCGAGCGTCTCGGTCAGGGCAAGGATAACGTGCGCAAGCTTATCGAATCCGACCCCGAGCTTATGGCAAAGCTTGAAAAGCTCGTTCGCGATAAGGTTGCTTCGGGCGCGATCGACGAGGACGCAAAGAGCCTTGACGACGAGTTCGAGATCGGCGATTTTGACGCCGAGATCTGATAATGGCAACACTTAAGCAGATCAAGGAAATTGAAAATTCTCATCTCCTCCGCCTCGGCATTTCCGAGGGGGAGGAGAATGCCGTTTATACGGTAAGGGAGTCTGTATACTCCGAGCTTTCAAGACCCGTCAGAGGGCAGGAGCTTTATGAGGGTGAGATGGAGATCATCAAGGCAGAGGACGAATACGTCCGAGCAAAAAGGCGGGCTCTCTATCTTCTTTCGTTTGCCGATAATAACGAGCGCACACTTGTGGCAAAGCTTCGTGAGAGAGGCTTCTCGTCGGGTGTTTCGGCGGAGGTCGCCCGTGATATGGTAAATCTCGGATATATAAACGAGACCGCCCAGCTTGAAAGGCTTATCACCCGCGAGGCAAACGAAAGGCTTTTCGGCAAGGACAAGATCCTCCCGAGGCTTCGGGCAAAGGGCTATTCTGTCTCGGAGATAAATTCGGTGATGGAGAGGCTTCTTCTGGAGGGCGATATAGACTTTTCGGAGAACGAGAAAAGGCTTATTGAAAAAAAGCTCCCCGAAGGTGCGACCGAGGAGGAGCGGCGCGCTCTGCTTGTGAAATACGGATATCGCAAGGGGCAAAACTTCTGATAGAATTTTTCATCGGATCTTATTGGCGGCTTTTGATCTTATTACATACTAAAAAGAAAAAACATCGGAATTTGACAATCTTTATTTACATTTCGTCAATGTTTTGGCGAAAATGCGCAGAAATAATTAATTTCGGTATATCATCAAATGAGAGAAAATAATAACTTAAAAATGGGAATAAGGGACGGCTTGCCGATATGCTTCGGCTATTTTGCCGTTTCCTTTGCCTTTGGAATTTTCGCGGTCTCCTCGGGGCTCTCTATCCTTGAGGCGGTCTTTATCTCCGCCTTTAATCTCACCTCGGCGGGTCAGCTTGCCGCGGTGCCGATCATCGCGGGCGGAGGCAGCTTTATTGAGCTTGCGCTCACCCAGCTCGTTATCAACGCAAGATATGCGCTGATGTCCGTATCCCTTTCCCAAAGGCTCGGCAGCACGGTGAAGATGCGGCATAGATTTCTCATAGCCTTTGCAAACACCGACGAGATCTTCGCCGTCTCCTCCTCCAAGGAGGCGCACGTCGGGCTCAAATATATGCTCGGGCTTATCGTCACGCCCTTTCTCGGCTGGACGCTCGGCACGCTTGTTGGTGCGGCGGCGGGAAATATTTTGCCCGATATGGTGGTGGTCGCTCTTCAGATAGCCATTTACGCAATGCTTATTGCGGTGGTCGTGCCTGCGGCGAAGGATAACGGCAAGGTGGCAATTGCCGCGCTTTTGGCTATCGCTCTTTCTTGCGTATTCTATTTCGTTCCCATCTTTAAGCTTATACCCTCGGGCTTCTCCATAATAATAATCGCGGTGGGTGTGAGTGCCCTGATGGCGATATTCGCGCCCTTGCCCGATGAGAAAGCCGAGAATGAGGAGGTAAAGAAGAATGCCTGAATTCGTGCCTCATTTCTTCCTGTATCTTCTTATAATGGCGGCGGCCACCTATCTTGTGCGTATGGTGCCCCTGGTGCTCGTTAAAAAGAAGATAACCAATCGCTTCGTCCGCTCCTTCCTTTATTACGTACCCTATACAGTCCTTTCGGCTATGACCTTCCCCGCCATCATTTTTTCAACGGGGAATATGTGGTCCGCTGTCGCGGGTGCGGCGGTCGCGCTTGTGCTTGCATATTTCGGGCGAAGTCTTCTTGTGGTTGCGGCTTCGTCGGCAGCGGTGGTCTTTCTCACCGAGCTTATATTTTGGTTTGTGTCCTTGGGGGCTGCCTGTGCGTAGCACGGTTCGCATTTTTCAAAAGCCAAAAATATATTGAGGAATAAACGGTCGGCGGCGGATTTTTCTGTGCGTGCGTATAAAAACGAATATATTTTATTATAATTTAAGAAAATTCAAAAAAACTATTGACAAATCAAGCAAATAGTGATACAATATGGTGTACTGTGCGAAACTAGGGTGTATTGCGCCCTTTTGCCGCAAGTGCTGTGTTATACAGCCCCTTTGCGAGATTGGCTTTCCTTATATAATTATAATGTAGTCAATTTCAAGGGAAGTATATATTTATTATTTGAGAAAGGAGGAAAATCATGCCAACCTTTAACCAGCTCGTAAAGAAAGGTCGTCAGGACAAGGCTTATAAGTCCAAGTCCCCCGTTCTCCAGAGAGGCTTCAACGCTCTCAAGAACGCTCCCATCGACCAGTCTGCACCTCAGAGAAGAGGCGTCTGCACCAAGGTTACTACCACTACCCCCAAGAAGCCTAACTCGGCTCTTCGTAAGATCGCCAGAGTAAGACTTACCAACGGAATGGAGGCTACCTGCTACATTCCCGGTATCGGTCACAACCTTCAGGAGCACTCCGTTGTTCTTATCCGTGGTGGACGTGTTCGTGACTTGCCCGGTGTACGTTACCACATTATCCGCGGTACGCTTGATACTCAGGGTGTTGCAAACCGTAAGCAGAGCCGCTCCAAGTACGGAGCAAAGCGTCCTAAGGGCTAATACAGGAGCCCAGAGGATATGTGCTCACGTGCTGTGATGTTAAAGCTGTTTAGATTTTCCTAAACCCATCTATATTACAAAACGAGCACTAACGATTCTTGCATAGAAATATGCTATTTCGAGTACCTGTGATATCATAATATTAATGAAGGAGGGAAGTACAGTGCCTAGAAGAGGTCAAATTTCCAAAAGAGACGTATTGCCTGATCCGTTGTACAATTCCAAGCTTGTAACCAAGCTTATCAACAACATTATGTACGACGGCAAGAAGGGCGTTGCTCAGAGAATTGTATACGATGCATTTGCGGCAATCGAGGCTAAGAGCGGAGAGAACGCACTTGACGTATTCGTAGCAGCTCTTGAGAACGTTATGCCCGTTCTTGAGGTTAAGGCTCGCCGTGTCGGCGGTTCTAACTACCAGGTTCCCATGGAGGTTCGCGCTGAGAGAAGACAGACTCTCGGACTTCGTTGGATAATTTCTTATTCCAGAAGCCGCGGCGAGAAGACCATGGCAGAAAGACTTGCCGGCGAGATAATGGACGCCAAGGCAGGTATGGGTGGCGCTTTCAAGAAGAAGGAAGACACCCACAAGATGGCAGAAGCAAACAAGGCGTTTGCTCATTACAGATTCTAATCGATATAATTAAGGAGAAAAAGGTAAATGCCAAGAGAATATTCGCTTGAACATACCAGAAATATCGGCATTATGGCTCACATAGATGCCGGTAAGACTACGACGACCGAAAGAATCCTTTTTTATACCGGTAAAACGCACCGTATGGGTGAGACTCACGATGGTGGCGCAACGATGGACTGGATGGCACAGGAGCAGGAAAGAGGTATAACCATCACCTCCGCTGCTACCACCTGCTATTGGGTTCCCAGCGAGATCCAGAAGAGCGGCGACCTTGAGGCTGCAAAGGCTAATAAGTACCGTATCAACATCATCGACACCCCCGGTCACGTTGACTTTACCGTTGAGGTTCAGAGATCTCTCAGAGTTCTTGACGGATCCGTTACCGTTCTTTGCGCAAAGGGCGGCGTTGAGCCCCAGACAGAAACTGTTTGGAACCAGGCTAACGAGTATAAGGTTCCCAGAATGTGCTACATCAACAAGATGGACATTATGGGCGCAGATTTCTTCCGCGTTGTTAAAATGATCAAGGACAGACTCCGTGCGAACGCTGTACCCGTACAGCTTCCCATCGGTAAGGAGTCCGGATTTAAGGGTATCATCGACCTTATGGAGATGAAGGCCGACGTTTATTACGACGACCTTGGTAAGGATATGAGAGTCGAGGAGATTCCCGAGGATATGAAGGAGCTTGCTGAGGAATATCGCAGAAATATGGTTGAGTCCATCTGCGAGTCCGACGAGGAGCTTATGGAAAAGTATCTTATGGAAGAGGAGATCACTGTTTCCGAGCTCAAGGCTGCACTTCGCCGTGCAACCATTGCAAACGACATTATCCCCGTTTGCTGCGGTACGTCCTATAAGAACAAGGGCGTTCAGAAGCTTCTTGATAACATTGTTGAGTATATGCCCGCTCCCACAGACATTGAGGCGATCAAGGGTGTTAATCCCGAAACAGGCGCAGAGGATTGCCGTCACGCAAGCGACGACGAACCCTTCTCCGCTCTTGCCTTCAAGATTATGACCGACCCCTTCGTTGGTAAGCTCTGCTTCTTCAGAGTTTATTCCGGTTCGGTTGCAAAGGGAACTGCGGTATACAATTCCACGAAGGATGCAGACGAGCGCTTCGGCCGTATTCTTCAGATGCACGCAAACGAGAGAGCTGATATCGACGTCTGCTACGCAGGTGATATCGCGGCTGTCGTTGGCGTAAAGAACACCACAACAGGTGATACCTTCTGCGACGAGAAGAATCCTATCATTCTTGAGTCGATGGTATTCCCCGAGCCCGTTATCCGTCAGGCTATCGAGCCTAAGACCAAGGCGGGTCAGGAGAAGATGGGTATAGCTCTTGCAAAGCTTGCAGAGGAGGACCCCACCTTCCGTACCTACACAGACGACGAAACAGGACAAACCATCATCGCAGGTATGGGTGAGCTTCACCTTGAGATTATCGTTGACCGTCTTCTTCGTGAGTTCAAGGTCGAGGCTAATATCGGTGCTCCCCAGGTTGCTTATAAGGAGACCATTCGCAAGAAGGTCGATCAGGACACCAAGTATGCTCGTCAGTCGGGTGGTAAGGGTCAGTACGGTCACGTTAAGATCACCCTTGAGCCCAACGAGACAGGCAAGGGCTACGAGTTCATCAACGCCGTTACGGGCGGTGCTATTCCCAAGGAATATATCCCCGCAGTTGATGCAGGTATCCAGGGCGCAATGCAGGCAGGTGTGCTTGCAGGCTACAACGTAGTTGACTGTAAGGTAACTCTCTACGACGGTTCTTACCACGAGGTCGACTCCTCCGAGATGGCTTTCAAGATCGCAGGATCTATGGCGTTCAAGGAGGCAATGCGTAAGGCAGATCCTGTTCTTACCGAGCCTATTATGAAGGTTTCCGTAACCACTCCCGACGACTATATGGGCGATATCATCGGTGATATCAACTCCCGTCGCGGTCAGATGGATTCTATGGAGCAGATCGCTCCCGGCACCTCCAGAATCTATGCTCACGTTCCTCTCGCTCAGATGTTCGGTTATGCAACCGCGCTTCGTTCGAGATCTCAGGGTCGTGCGGTATACGTAATGGAGCCCGACGGATTCTCCGATGTTCCGAAGTCCATTCAGGACGAGATCATCAAGTCAAGAGCAAAGTAATTTTGCCCTGAAAATCGCATCACGCGAAATCAGAGCCTTGAAGGGTCAAGGCAAAATATACCGCTTCTGCAAACAATTGTTTGCAGAATGCGGATAAAAGTTTCTGATCAGCTATAAAGCTGTTTAGATAAGCCAAATTTAAAAAATAAAAATTAAAAGGAGATTTACTAAAATGGCAAAGGTTAAGTTTGAAAAGACCAAACCCCACGTAAACATTGGTACCATCGGTCACGTTGACCATGGTAAGACCACCCTTACCGCTGCAATCACCAAGACTCTTTCCCTCATTAACGGTTCTGAGTTCCTTGATTACAGCCAGATCGACAACTGCCCCGAGGAGAGACAGAGAGGTATCACCATCAACTCCAGACACGTTGAGTACGAAACTGACGCTCGTCACTACGCTCACGTTGACTGCCCCGGTCACGCAGACTACGTTAAGAACATGATCACCGGTGCTGCTCAGATGGACGGCGCGATCCTCGTTGTTGCAGGTACTGACGGCCCTCTTGCACAGACCAGAGAGCACGTTCTTCTTGCTCGTCAGGTTGGCGTTCCTGCTCTTGTTGTATTTATGAACAAGTGCGATATCGTTGACGACCCCGAGCTCCTTGACCTCGTTGAGATGGAGATTCGTGACCTCCTTAACGAGTACGAGTTCCCCGGCGACGATATTCCGATCATCCGCGGTTCTGCGCGTGAGGCTCTTACCTCCTCCAACGGTATTGATGCTCCCGAGTTCGCTTGCATTAAGGAGCTTATGGATGCAGTTGACACCTATATTCCTACTCCCGACAGAAAGGCTGACCTTCCCTTCCTTATGCCTGTTGAGGACGTATTCTCCATCTCCGGCCGTGGTACTGTTGCTACCGGTAGAGTTGAGAGAGGTACTGTTAAGATGGCAGACGTTGTTGAGATCGTAGGTCTCAAGGATGAGCCCTCTTCCACTGTTGTAACCGGTATCGAGATGTTCCATAAGCTTATGGACTTCGCTGAGGCTGGTG
>JAFQRL010000039.1 GCA_017410065.1 Clostridia bacterium
AAACTGACCAAGCGAGGCTTAGTCAGTCTTTCCGATTACTACCTAAAGGTAGCACATATTTAATTTGAATTGAACCGCCGTATGCCGAACGGCACGTACGGTGGTGTGAGAGGTGGATTAGTTTCTACCTACTCGATTATTTCAGCTTTTTGAATTTTTACAATATATATTATGTAAACTGCGGGCGGATACATATTTTTTCGGGGCGGCATATTTTTCGGGGCAGTATATTTGCATTATATTATCACGTTATAATAATTGAATATGTAGGCTTGATCTTGAGAAATTGATGGGAGCCGATCAGACAAATCTGATAGAGCGAGTCCATTCCTCGATGTCTGCCGCATAAGCTCCTGCGTTTTCCTTTAAGCAAACGAACTCCACAACGTATGAAGATGAGTGCCTGTAATAGCACTTATCCATCACAAGGTAGCTCACACCGTCGACCTTTTCGGTGTGATTTATGTCCGCCCTTTCGATATTATTGGCAATACCTTTATAGGTTTTAATTTTGTCGGCACTAACACCGTATTGCGTGGCGAGCTCTTTGGCAACATCGCTTGAGGATCTTATCTGCGAGGCAACCCTTTCAATCTCTATTATCGTTACCGTTATTCCGCGACCCTCTATGAGAACATAGTTCTCCTCCTCGTTTTCCTCAACTATCTCGAATTCCTCGGTGAGGGTGATCGTGAGACCCTGAAAGGTAAAATGCTTTTGGCGGTAATTAAGGGTACAGGAGCAGAGCGCAAAAAGCATCGAAAGCGCGAGAAGTGCCGAAACGGCTAAAGACGTTATTTTTTTCATATAAAGCACCTCCCAAATCAAACGAATACGATGGAGCGGGTCCAGGTGTCAACTCTCGGCTCAACAAGGCTTTCGTACCTTGTGAGACAGGTGAATTTGAAAAACCAACGCTCCTGCTCATTTTGCTCAAGACAGCTGACAAAGTTGACGACCTCCTCTCCATAGGGGTTTGTTGAATAGTATTTAAACGAGGTATATCCCCCTCTGTCAACCGACTCCGTCGGATAGCAGCCCAGCTTTTCCTGGATAGCTATAACGTATTCCTCCATATTGTCCCGTGAGTCGAAAAAGTAGCCCTTGGGATCAACTCCGTAATGAGCATATATCTCAACTCTGTCGTTCCTGTAATGCATCTTATTATTGTCTCTGCTAAGCTCGTAGAAGCTTTCGGGCAAGGTGATGCTGTAATATTCCGTTTCAAAGGTCTTGTCCTTATATCCCACAAAGCAGGATGAAAGCGAGAAGACGGTCAACAGGGTAACGAGGGCGAGAAACGGTAGCTTTAAGATCTTTTTCATAAAACATCCTCCTTTGGTCATGTTGGTATAAGCTAAAATATCCCTTTATTTAATTATATTAAAAGTAGTGCTTCTTGTCAATATAGGTAACTAAAGTGCATTAAAATATTCTATTAGAAAATATGTATAAAAAATTAAACAAAGCTTGCGCTTTCATATTGACAACCGCGCCCGTTTGTGGTATTATACGTATAGTGAAACGAGCTGGGAGGCGGGGAAGTGTCTCCCCATTAAAGCAAATCGCATCTTGAAGAAAAGAAGGTTGGAAAATGGAAAACATCAAGCTGCCAATTTCGGTTGGAATAATAGTTGACGACGTGGGCTGGCATAAGGGAGCGGACGAAAGATATATTAATCTCCCTGCGCGCTCGGGTCTGCCGAGAAACCATCACCCCGACGACGTGCGAGCGCTTAACGAGATAGGTCGCGCCCTGAACACGAAAATCATCTGCTCCCTCGTGCTCGCCGAATGGGATAAAAATAATATTCTTCGCGGTGTTAAAAACGTCACGCCTGACCCCGACATCTGGGATGCGGCAGGCGAGCTGGACGAGGAATATGCAAAGGAATATTTCAAGGCTCTTGAGGATAGCGAATATCTTGATTACAGTCTCCACGGTCTTTTCCATTCCTATTATGAGGACGACGGCAAGCTGAACACCGCAAGGCAGTATTACCCAAACGAGAAAAACGAGCGCGGCGAGGTCGTTGGCTACCGCTGGCTCTCCCCCGAGAGATTCGACGAAATGATATCCCTCTTTTTCTCAATTTATAACGACTGGGGCTTTAAAAAGAAGATAACGCAGTTTGTTTCCCCTTGCGGTTGCTGGGGAACCGATAAGAGCGAGGGCAATATTGAATACGCCAAGGTGTTAAGAAAATACGGCATCAAGTATTGGAGCAACGGCTGGGTCGATCTTGAGAAAAGGCTTGGCGTCGCAGAGGGGATTATGACGGTTAAGGGCGCGAACATCACCACCTGGAACGCATACGACGTTGACCCCGACTACCTCCAAACAATTCTTGAACAGGAGCGGGGCGAGCCAATCTATCCCTATTATTGCGGTCATCTCACAAACTTCATAAGATTCAATTATCAAAAGAATTTTGAGTACACCGAAAAATGGGCAGAATATTTCAGAAGATACACAAGCAGCTTTGGCACCGCCCCCGCAAGAAACGTGGACGAAGCCTGCTCGCAGCTCGCTTATGCCGAAAACGCCAGGATAACGAAGAGCGGCGACGTCTATAAAATCGATCTCACAGGCGCGGATAAGCTGGGTGCTGTCGGTCTTCTTGACGAATTCCTCGTCAGCTTTAAGGGAAGCCCGAGCCCCAAGCTTCTAACAAATGGCGCCGAAATCGAGCTTTACGATGAAAAGCCAACTCACACCACCTTCAAAATAAGGAGAGGTGGCGCAAGCATCATTGAGATCAAGCTCTGATCAAACCGTAAACAGTTAAAATATGATCTCAAAAAGCAAAACGCAAAAACTACAATAATTCTACAAAATGTAAATAATTATTAGCAAAACAAAGCTCCCGACGGTAATCAAACCATCGGGAGCTTTTTGACGCTTGGGAAAAATATTATTATTTCTTCTTCCTAAAAAGATATTTCACAGCAAAGAGTGCCACGAAAAGAACGATCGAGCTATATGCCAAAATTACGTGGAGAGTGTCCAGCCAGGGGATAACTCGGCTCGCGATCGGTATTCCAGAGCAAAAGGCTAAAAGCAAAACCACCCTCATCCCGATCTCCAAGGGCAAGCATTCAAAGCTTTTGTAGGTCAGCGCGCAATGCACACCGCTTGCCAGAAGTGCCACCGCGGCGAAAGCCACGTGCAAAGCAAAAATATCTATCACGTCCATAAGTAGAAATCCGCAAATGCACGCCGTCATTATAATAATGTAGATTATATCAAGATACCTTTTCATATAGAGCTCCTAAAAATGATCTGATACTATTATACCACACCCGCCCAAAAAAATCAACCTTTGCTTTTTCAAAGCCCGAGATGTCGCCGTTTATGTATTGTTGAAAGTGGGAAAATGGTTTATAATGTAGAAAAAACAAAAGGTGAGGTAATCAAAATGGATATGCAAAGAACCTTCTACATCAGAAATACAGCAAGCGGTAGCAGCTTCGCACCGCAAAGAAAGATCAAGCAAAACGTAGAGCAGATCGTCGCAGAGGAGCTTTTAAAGCAGTATTATCTTAAATTCAACGCCTTTCCGCCCCTCCCGTTCTCCTATAATTACGATGACGAGCCAATGCTCATCCTTATGGAAAGAGCCCTTAAAACAGGAAAAAGAATAACCCTCATCGGCTCGCGCGAAGATGTCACCGAACGTGCACACCTCGGAGTTGCCATATAACCACCGACCTTGATTTTTATCCAATTTGCAATAGAAAAAGGAAGTCGCCCCGCCGATGTACTTTCGGTGGTTACGGACAAGTCCGCGACAACTCCCACTATTATTATACCCGATTCCGCCGAAAAAAGCAATAGTATTGCTGAAAAATCTTCACTATTCCCCGAGGAAGTTACATCTGTTTAAAAAAGACAGAGGTCTCGGGGCAAGGGAATACCGAAAACGGCGTTACCCAAAACTCTCGCTCTGTCAATATTAGTATAGCACGAATCTTTGAAAAAATCAATCCATCTGATAAAAATTTTATAAAGTGTATAATGTTGGAAAAATAAAAGAAAGCATTTCGCCGTCAGCTAAAATAATAGCCGTCGTGGAGTCTAAGCTCCGTGGAGAAACACTTTCTGATAATAGTATACCCGATCCCGCCGAAAAAAGCAATAGCTTTGCTGAAAAACTTCAAACTCCTTAAAAAAACATCAGAAAATAGTATAATACTAAGTTAGATAAGTATAGGAGAAATATTTATGATTTTGAACGGAGAGGAATACAGCAAGAGGTTGGCGAGCTTCTCGAACTAGTTAAAAAAGTCCGTGAGATATACGGAATGGATGCTCCTGATAGTGAAAATATTCACTATTACTTGCCAAAAATCGACAAGAGACGTTTAGTGAAAAGTGAAGAGTGAAGAGTGAAAAAGTAAAATCGACAAGCTCACGCGAAACTTGTCGATTTTTGTGAAGGGCGGACAAAAAAGATATTTCGGGGAGTTTTTGTATGGACTTGAACTCGTGTGGATTGTGTATGCTCGGTTAACGTTTCGATTTTTTCTCTATAAACACTGTAAAAATAAATGAAATGATCAGAGAAAACAAAATGTATAACAGGTATGGCAGTTCAAACAGTTTAATTGTAAAATTATCAAAACCATTAAATATACAGTCAATGGCGATTGCAAAAATATTGCATATAACAAATCCAATGAAAATTATTATGAACACAGCAATAAATAAAAGAAGCGCTTGAAAAATAATACTTCGATTTTGATTTTTCTTTTTCATACTACCCCTAATTTCCGTTGTGTTACGTTTTTGTTAGCTTGATATACCAATTATAGCATATAATCTACTACTTTTCAACCGTATGTAATTAAAATGCTTCTCGACCGACGGGAGAAAAGCTACATCAGCACCTTTTCACTATTCACTATTACTTATTACTTGCCAAAAATCGACAAGGAAATTTTAGTGAAAAGTGAAAAGTGAAGAGTGAAAAAGTAAAAATCGACAAGCTCACGCGAAACTTATCGATTTTTGTGAAGGGAGGACGAAAAAGATATTTTTAAGATTTTTCGTATGGACTTGAACCCGTGTGTGTTTTAATTTGAAAGCAAAAATCAAATCTTATAATATTTATTTCCTTTTAACTTCAGCTCTCTCGAATTTAATCTTAAAAGTAAAATCTTCTGGGTATGCATTAAAGTCGTGTAAATCGATTTCTAATATATAGTGATTTTCGTTTTCACTTAATCTGTCAGCTAACCACCAAATCGTTTTTCTGCCTTCAAGAGATATGTCTGGTGTTAAAATCTTGTAGTTGTAAAGGCGGATTTCTTCCACGGAGGTGTCGTAAAGTGCGCCTTTTGCGTTTATTTTTAAGATCAAGAGATTTCGATTATACTTGCTTTTTTCTCCGACAAATTTGTTGTAATCAAAAGGAAATTCAAAGGATTCAACTTCCACAATGCCTGCATCGTGAAGCCCGTTTATCCAATACCATTCGGGTGGATTTTCAGGATGATGAGACATATATTCTCTACTTTTTGACATCACTATTCTCCTTTGCGGTGTTGATAGAAGCGATTAAAATTCTTTTTATCTCCGTGCATTTGTCAAGTAAACTTTTATCGTGATAATAGCCACTTTCTAAAACAAGCTCAATCCAATATTCCGTTTCGGAACACTCTTTCAAAGCGATTTGCAGTTTGGCAATAAAGTCAGCCTTGCCCTGAGCGTAGAATGCCTCGCAAATATTCGCGCCAATGCTCGTTCCCGAACGCAAGAACTGATTGATCAAAGCACTTTCGCATTTTGCTACCCTTAAATCCTTACACGCCTGTATCACCTCAAGCGCAAATGATTTAGATTTTACTATCAAAGGACTATCAGCCATAACCTTACCACCTTTCAACTTGCTATGATAAGTATAACATAAAACTTATTACTTTTCAACTGCATATAATTAAAAATGCTTTTTGCCACGGCAAAAAGCTACATTAGAACCTTTTCACTATTCACTATTACTTATTACTTGCCAAAAATCGACAAGAGACTTTTAGTGAAAAGTGAAGAGTGAAGAGTGAAAAAGTAAAAATCGACAAGCTCACGCGAAACTTGTCGATTTTTGTGAAGGGCGGACAAAAAAGATGTTTTTGTGAGTTTTCGTATGGACTTGAACTCGTGTATAAAATAAATGCTTTTTGCCACGGCAAAAAGCTACATCAGCACCTTTTCACTATTCACTATTACTTATTACTTGCCAAAAATCGACAAGAGACTTTTAGTGAAAAGTGAAAAGTGAAGAGTGAAAAAGTAAAATCGACAAGCTCACGCGAAACTTGTCGATTTTTGGCAGGGGCAGAAGGACTCGAACCCAAATCTTTTTCAGGTTTTATGCGGGATTTCGTGGGGCGTGACATCATTTTGACAGCAAAACAGTTATTTTTCAAGCTTAGATGATAAAAGTGAGTCTAATTTGACGCCAGCGGCGTCGATAGAATCCTTTCTAACATCGGCGTAGATATTGTATGTGGTCGTAATGTTTTTGTGCCCCATAATTGATTGCAAAACTTTGGGCTCAATACCAGCCTTTACGGAGACTGTTGCGAAGCTTTTACGAAGCTGATGGAGTGTTGCTTTAATACCGGTTTTTTCTTGGTAATGCTTCATTAAGGTTCTAAAGCGTTTTGAGGAAAGCGGGTCTTTGCCATTGTCGGACAGAACGTAATAGGAGGGCACACTTTTAAGAGGTAACAACTTGCTTAGGAGCGGGGAGAGCAAAGGAACGATTCTTGTTCCAGCCTCAGTCTTTGTTGATTTAATATGAGCGCCGCCTTCGTAATAGAGTGATTTTGAAACTTTAATTATTTTGTTAGTAAAATCTATGTCCGCCCATTGAAGCGCGAGCAACTCTCCCTTTCGCAATCCTGTCATTAAAGCCAGATACGGCATTATCCAGACGTCGGATGTATTCTTTATTATTTCCTCATCAGCTTCATCTGCCGATGTTCTCCGCTTTGTTCTCAAGCCCCTCGGTATTTCGACTCCTATTGTTGGAGAATACTCTATATCGCCGGCGAGGAGTGCGTGATTGAATATTCTGCTAATAACTATTTTGTAGTTTTTAACCGTTGATTTTGCATAGCCAAGATTGGCCAAGCGAGATAAATAAGCACTGATATCGCGAGCTTTGATATCACGAATATGCATTTTGCCAAATTCCATCAATGCACGTTCTTTAGCGACGCGATAGCCACGCACACTCGTTGGCGAGATAACTTCGTAAGCCTCAGTCCACCAATCGTCGGCAACTTCTTCAAAAGTGCGGCCCTGCTCGATCTTGCGAGTGTAGTCTAGTATCTTGCGGTTGATCTCTCGCTCGGAGGCACCATAGAAAAAGATGCGCTTGCCTGTTTTGGGATCTGTGATAGACTTTTGAAATCTGCCATCGGCGCGCTTTGTTGTTTTGGTTTTTGCCATTAACTGTTTTTCCTTTCTTTTTTGTCTGTTCTGTAAAATAGAACAATTTTATTGACAAATTAAACGAAAGGTAGTATAATTAAAACGTAGTGTTTACCCGGCCAAGGTTTATACTACCTCTTTGGGCCTTACCTGTTCCAGCAGGTGAGGTCCTTTTTTCGTTTGAAAAAATTAATCTTCCTGAGGAAAATCCTCTATATTATAGCCAGTGAGCTCTTTTATGTATGTATTCATAGCATTGTACGTTCCGGCTAAGTCTTTAAGTGCATTGATATGATCAACTGTTTGGTTGTTAATTCTTTTAATGATTAGAGAGAGCTGACCTTTTAGACTAATAGTTTTATGAAAATCTATCAGAAAAATAGATTTTGAAAAATAGTCATCACTGAATAGGTCTCGCGTTACAAATTGAACCAGTCGTTCATAGACCGCGGCATAGGTGTTTTGGGATTGCGTCATAATTCGATCATATTCCGCTGATCTATCGGCGAATAAATTGTCAATAAGCTCGGGGCTGGTGATTTCCTCAGAATAATAATCCGATATTGCTGCTTCGAAGGCTTCAAGATAGATTGGCAAAAACTTTTTGTTTTGTGGGTTGCTTAAATTGCAGTAAATAATAAAGAAAATGTAATATGAAAAATCAAGGCGAGCAACAGCGGATTCCTTAATGTAAAAATCACTTATCATTGGATCTGAAAACTCGCAAATAGTTTTGTCAATTATGGATTGAATATCTTGAAGGACTTGGGGCAATTCCGTGCAAAACTTACTGGTTAGTGCTTCGTAGCTTTTTTTCTGTCGTTCCCATTCTCCGAAAAACGCAACGGCGGAATTATAAAAATCATCTTTTTCTGTGCCGAGATCTTCATTGGAATTCTCGACAGCTGCATCTGATGGTTTTTTATAAATCTTAATTGCAATAAAGATTGTAATGGAAAGCATTATAACGGCTGATAGTATATCGAATACAGCCCAAGTATCTTCTTCAAACGAGATTGGGTTAATTGGATTAAAGAGAATAATAATCGCTCCGGTTGCAATGATGGGGTAGGCAAGAAAAGATTCGGTTGCACTACAATAAGCAATAACGAAAATAATCAGAAAGATAAATGAGAATATTCTCAAAAAGGTATAATAACCGTAATCCAGATCTCCGGTTGCAATGAGGAAAAGAATCATCATAACCAGCGGGAATATCAGGCAATACTTCATTCCGGCCGAGGATTCTTTGAAGTTTTCAAACCAGTGCTTCACTATAATTCTCCTTTCTAAAATTTAGCTCTGAGTTCAATAACCTTACCCCAAATGCGGACGGGCTTTTCCTCAATATCGCGGTTGGAGTAGAACATTGGCTCGTATGCGGGATTAGTCGATATTAGCATAACGCCTTCGGGTGTTCTTTTTATTTTTTTGCAGGTCGCCTCGTCACCGTTAACCAGGACGATAGCTATATCGCCGTTATCGGCGGTTTCCTGGAGACGAACTATAACTACGTCGCCGGCCGAGAATTTCGGCTCCATAGAGTTACCTTTTATACGGAGAGCCGCAAATTCTCCGGTGCGTGCGAGGTCCTCCGTGATCTCCTCGTAGTCCTCTATGTCAGTTATGGCTTCGATGGGAATGCCGGCAGCGACAGAGCCGAAAACAGGGATTCGGGTATTGATATCTTGCACAACTAATGTTGAATCTTCCCACCCCATAAGGTAAGCAGGGGTGGTATGTAAGGCTTTCGCTAATAGTGCAATCTTATCACGCCTCATATTGGCAATCATTCCAGTTTCCCATTTTCTAACGGTGCTTTTTCCGACGCCGACAACATCAGCGACTTGTTCAAGAGTTAAATTGTACTTGCGTCTTAGAGAAAAAATTTTTTTAGATAATTCATTGGACATAATAAGTCTCCTTTCGGTATTATTATACCATAACGGTGTCTTATTTGCAACAGTTTTTTGAAAAAAACGAAAAAAGTTTCTAAAAAGACAAAAAAGGGTATTGACAAGAGAAAAAATGTATGCTATCATATAAGTGTCCAAAAGGACACAAAAGCACGAAAGGAGAAAGGAAATGGATAAAGATTTGCTGGAGTATGAACTGAAGAAAAGAAAAATAACTGTTAATGAAGTATGTGAAAAAATTGGATTGTCACGTTCTGCATTTTATCGTAAGTGCAATGGTATTACAGAATTCACACTATCTGAAATCAATAAAATAGTGGATATCATTGGATTTGAATCAGCGATTCCAATTTTTTTTGCTAGTTCTGTGTCCTAAAAGACACCCAAGCCGCAAAAAAATACATAAGGGGCGAAAAGCCATTCACCCCTCATGTTTCTGCCCTTGTCCTCAGTTAAACGCAACGCACAGGTGTCAGCGCATATACACCTTCTGCGTCTTTGAGAGCGGACTGCGAACCGTCTGTACGTACTGTGGCTTCAGTTGCTTAGTTTAACCTCGAATATAAACGTGGGCGAATCGTTATCTGCTTAAAGCAAATAAGCCGTTATTCGAATTATGAGGACCGGAGAAGGTTATAAAAGCTTCCATTGAAACATACCCCCTCCATATTGTTTTAAACCGGTTGATTTTATTTTAGCATATAAAACACAGGAAGTCAAGCAAAAAAGCAAAAAAACAATCAAAACAGAAAAAGAAAAAGCCGAAAAGAGCAAAAAACAAAGCAAACTGACAAGTTACGGAGGTGAAATTATGCTTGATAAAAATGCACTCAGAGCAGAGATGGCCAGAAAAGGTATCACTCAGAAAAAACTCGCCGCAATAGTTGGTATTTCCGAAAAGACCTTTATATCTAAGGTGAAAAAGGGCGTTTTCGGGACTGATGAAGCGCAGATTATAGTTGATACACTGGAA
The DNA here is from genome assembly GCA_017410065.1 of Clostridia bacterium. GTDB lineage: Bacteria > Bacillota > Clostridia > Oscillospirales > CAG-272 > UBA1740. The sequence continues at coordinate 10,328 of JAFQRL010000039.1, forward strand.
ATTGCCGATCCCTGTTCTATTTTTTTTGCGAGCAAAACAAGCGGACGTTTTACAAGGGAGAAAACTCGAATGTGCGAAAATGACAAACGAAAGCTCAGAACTTCGACCCATATTTTACAGGGGCTAATCAATTACCACAAGCAGATGGCAGCACCTTTATACGATCTTCCGTGTAAGGGGGAATTGGGTGAATGCCCTGCGATTGCATATGAGAACGATGAGTATCTTGCGACGCTTGAGGTTTCGTTAATGCTAGTAAAGAGGGAAATGGGGGAATAAATGAAAACTACACTTATATGTGATCGGCCGCTTGCGCCGAACGTTCCGTTACGCATTTGCGAGAGAGATGAAAACGGTGGGCTTGTGGGCTTCTGGACCGGATATTGGTTTCCCAACGACCGCCTTGTGCGCTTGTATCCCGCCGCTAACCCTTATTGTGTATGGCGCGTATCGCGCAAGCCGCGTAATGTATACGACGGTTACGTGATCGTATCCAAGAAGACCGGAGATCAGCCCTCTAAAAAAGCCGAAGTGAAATCATCCACGGCCAAGGCTATGAAGGATCTGGTGGGTCAAATTAAAATAAATATTTGAAAGGAGAGATTATGGCAAGGGAGAAAAATGATTACCGCGGCAACATTATTCGTATTGAGAATATGTTCCCCGGAGAGGGAATGCTTACGGTTACTCAGGCTGCTAAGTGGTTGCGATGCGATCGTCACAAGGTTGCTGCGCTTATTGAGCGCGGTCGACTTACGGCTGTTAACATCGGTAGCGGCAAGGAACGCGCGATCTGGAGAGTTCCCGTAGAATCACTTGCTCGCTTCTCGTCGTAGGTGATGCGATGGGGAGAGAAAACGTTAAGATCGTGTGTCCCTTCTATATCGAGGAGCCGGAGTGCGGAGGGATGTCTAATGCGGCGAAGGCTGCGCACGAGTTAGTGGTTCGCAAGAGAATACGGTGTGAAGGACTGACTAAAGGAGGAAAGCTTTTCGTAGAGTTCAGAAATGAGCGGGAGAAGCTTGAACATCTTAACAGCTTCTGTGAATCTAAGTGCTACAAGGGGTGCCCTGTTGCTCAGATGCTGTTGGAGCAGTACGAATTCAGAAGCAAGAGAATAACACAGAAAGGAAAAGTCTAATGGAATTAACAAAAAATGAAATTACAAAGCTTGCGGAGGTGCTTGCTGATAAGTCGTTTGCCGAGGCTGAATTTGTATTATCTTTATTCGGCGAGAGTGAGCGGGAGGTGATCGTGGACGCAATTCTTGATTGCATACATATAAGGCGAGCCCGTGCGGCGAAACGCGCCCCTAAAATCGGTGCTAAGCTTCTGCGTCCCCGTTTGGCATTACATTTGAGAGAGTCGCGAAAAGAAGGGAAAGCATACGTAAAAAGAGGGGATAGGATATTTGCGTTCGATGACTCGGAGCGCGCGTTTGCGTTTTGTGAGTGTTGCCGCAGAATCGATGAGCTTATTGCCGGAGCGGCACTTGCACCGATATCGCAACCGAGGGTTAAGATTACGCCTTTATCTACTTACCGAAAAAATTATGGCGAGCCTATCGTAAGGCTGTATCCCGCGTATGTAATAAAGAAGGTGACAATATGCATCGAGACAGAATAAAAAGAGCTTCAATGCCGGCAAGCAAATCTGAAGCTCTTACGTATAGCGCAGGGATCCCTGCGCTCCTATTATATCAAAAATATATTTGAATGTCAACCCCAGATAAGGAGCAGGAATATGGAAGAATTAAGAAAAATCATAGAAAAACAGCGCAAGGGTAAAGAGGACTCGCCTGTGTGGATGGTGGGTCAGCAGTTACTTGATATAGCTGCGGGGGATCCGCAGGCTATTGAGCTTTTGAAAAAGGATCTGGAGGTGCCTGAAATGGACCTCATACACGCCGAAGCCAAGATCAAAGAGTGGGCGGACAAGCATAAAAAGGGTAACTGTTGTTGTGTTTCTCCCAAGGTGGCGGATGGAATCCTCCGAAAGTTCTACGCTTTGAGAGAGCTTCCAGAGCTTGGCGTTACCGTCGCACCCGTTCAGCGAGACAGCGGATATATCGATATTGAGTCTTTCCTGTGAGGTGGCTATGGCGAAGAAGATTATCGACGAGACGGAGGTTGAGCTGACGCTTGCGGCTCTGCCCAGGATGCCGCGTAAGGAGACTGTCGAGACCGTGGAGGAGTGGATGAAGCCCTCTGAGGCTCTTGTCTATCGCGCTTCCAGGCATTTCGATCCGTTGGAGGATCGCTCGGTTCCTGCCGTTCAAGTCACGTGTAGCTGTTGCGAGCAGACATTCACGCTCGAGCGAGCGTACGTGGAGGTGATGAGCGGCTGCCATTACGGAGGATATGGGACTAGGCAAGAAATTGGGTTCTTTGATCCAAACGATGGAACCGAGATAAAATCCACAGGAGATAAATGCCATTGCCCTTACTGCGATACTGAATGCGAGGTGATCCACGTTTCGAGAATTAAAGGTGAGTATCGCATTGATTGCAAATGGATCGGCGAGATCCACAACGTCAGAGGACATCTTGCAATCCTTGCTTGGTTTTGTGAGAAGGTTGTTAACAAGCAAGGAGCCACGAGGACTGTTATTCACTTGAATGAAGGGATTTTTATAGTCGGCGGAAAGCCGTATCGTGTTTGCGGTTATCAAAGAGTATCGATGAGCGGTTTCCATTATAGAAGTCAGTGGGTTAAATATTCACGATATTCGGATAGCTTCGGGATGTGGTGTGAGAACGAGCTATTATATGACCCTTCGATCATTGAGGGCACCGACTCTTCAAACTGCGGCTTAGATAGGTTGCTCAAGGACGGAGGAAAAGATATCAGGATCGGGGCTTACCTGTGGATATGGTGCAAGTTTCCGGCGATTGAAAATCTTGTAACAAGCGGACATTCGGATCTTGTCAAGGCTATTATTGCGGAAATGACGTATACATCCGGGTATTACTATGAGCAAGAAAACTTCAGGATCGCGAGTCTCAATAAAGTGGTTAATACGAAAAAAGTTAAGCCTCACGAGATAATGCGCTGTGAGAAAAAGGATCTTATGCTGTGGCGAGAGATGGGGCTGCCGAGGTTCTTGTTCCGCGGATATATATACGAGCTATACGGAATATCGCTTGACGATACGCGGGTCGAGCAGTGCTTCAATGAAGGGATTGAAAATTGGCAGTCCGTTTTGCAAAAGCATAAAAAATTTCTGCCACCGCTTGAAAAGACATTCAATTATATCGACAAGCAAAAGCGCATCTCGATAATGGAGCGCTTGAAAAAGCAGCACCTTTCCAAAGAGCGCGCCCGTGAGAGAATGCAAGAAGAGCTTGATAACGTGCGCAAGTATGGCTCGATGTGCGTTGTTTCTCCGCAATACTTATACGATTATTGGTCTATGGTCTATAAGGTGTATAATTCCTTCCCGGAAGATCTTCTGTACCCAAAAGACCTTGTAAGGATGCACGACGAAATGCAGAAGCGAGTCAAGGAGAAGGAGGATGAGGCACTTAAAGTTAAGTTTGCCGAGCGATACAAGAAGCTCTCGGCGTTCAGTTACACAGATGAAACCCTCGGATTATTGATACGTCCGTGTGAAACGCAGGCTGAAATGATAGCAGAGGGAGCATATCTGCATCATTGTGTTGGCGGATATGCAAAGAATCACGCCAATGGCGGTACGTCAATATTTTTCATTCGTAAAATTGAGGATCCCGACACGCCCTACTTCACGCTCGAACTAAAAGGCGGACGAGTTAATCAGAACGAGGGAATGCGGCATACGCCAAGGACGCAGGTTGTAAAAAAATTTGAAGAGCTTTGGTTAAAATACATCGAAAAAATAAAAACTGGAGGAGAAAATGGAAAACGGAATAGTAAGAGAGTCGGGTGATTTGACGCGCGATATTAAAGTCATAACCGTCGAGATTCGTGAGTTGTGTGCACAGGCACAGGCAACAGCACTTGCGTACATAGTAGAGATTGGCCGAAGGCTCGTTGAGGCTAAGGCGGCACTTCCTCACGGCGAGTGGGGAAATTGGCTCCGTGAGGAGGTCGGCTTCTCGCAGTCCAGCGCGAACAATTATATGAAGCTCTATGAGGAATACGGAGACAGTCAGATGACGATTTTCGGCGCGACCGTAAATTCCCAAACGATTGGGAAATTGCCGTATTCTAAGGCACTTGCATTGCTCGCGGTGCCTGCTTCTGAGCGCGAGGATTTTGCCGAAAAGGTAGGTGCGGAGGATCTCTCGGTTAAGGAGCTTGAGAGAATTATCAAGGAGAGGGATGCCGAGAGGCACCGCGCGGAGGAGCTGGAACAACGTGCCCGTGAGGCAGAGGAGGCCGCCGCCAAGCATAAGGAGGCTGCTGAGGCATCCGCCGAGCTTGGTAAGAAGGTTAATGACTTGGAGATCCGACTAGCCGAGATGAGAGCAGAATATGCTCAGCAAAAGAATAAGGCAGAGCAGCTGAAGGCAAAGCTCGACCTTGCAAAATCTGATCCGAAAATTCCGCCTGCCAAGCTGGAGAAGATCAAAAAGGATGCCGAGGAGGCGGCAAAAAAAGCACTTGGGGAAGATGCGGTGAAGGAGCTTGAAAAAACGCAAGCTGCATTGAAAAAAGCGGAAGAAGCCAAGCTGGAGGCGGAACGAAAGCAAATTGAGGCGGAGGGAAGGCTCAAGGAGGCAGAGATGCGCTTGAAAACGGCAGCCCCCGAGATCAATGAATTTAAGGTGCTGTTCACGGCGCTTCAGGAGCAAGCTACCAAGTGCTTCAAGCAGCTTGATAAGATAAGGGCGGTTGATCCTGATACAGCGGAGAAGCTTGGTATAGCACTTAAAAAATTCGGAGAGGGGCTCTGCCGATGAGGGACATTGTTATATTGTTGTTAATTGTTGCGGCAATTATTGCGGGCGCGTATTGTATCTCCATTAGTAACCTGCCCGATTGGTTTAAATTCTGGCTTTTAAAGTGAGGTGATAATATGAAAACAAGACAAGGCGAGGAAGCAACGGCAATGCTCAGAAGGCTGATACTGCAAAAGGCGGCAGACATTAAACAAAAGGGCTCAACTCCGGCAATTTACATTGATCACGGGCTTTTTAAAATGCTTTGGGAATATTATCCCACATCACTTTTGCGGTGTGCAAATAATGCTGAGCTGTATTTCGAGGGGATACTGATCAGGATCACCGATTCGCTTAATATGGAGTTCACAGTGGTTGATGATGCCGATCGGACGGTGGTGCTCTCGGTATGATAGGCAATAGGGTTTACATACTGGAGCACGGCGGCGCGAGTGTTCAGCCATATATGATAGAGCGAAAGGTACTCTCCACTTGCACCAGCTTAAAAACAGGAAGGACAAGCTTCGTCTATAAAGACGGAGCTTTCTCCCCGAAAGCACTCGGCGTTTACGTTTTTACGGATAAGGAGAGGGCGCAGAGAGCTCTTGAATATTATCGAGAACCGGGACGCTGGCGCGAGCTATATTCAATTATACGTTATATGAAAGGAAAAACAAAAAATGGGAAACGAACAGTTTGAAAAAATCATAAAAAAGCTCGTTGCAAAATATGCAAACGAGCTTCATTCCAAGACTGGGATTGAGCAGATCTCGGAGGAAAACGTTTATATCGTTTGGATCTGCAAGACGTTGCAAAACAACAAGGCTTTGGCAAGCACAACACTTGCCGACGGAATGTATTACGAAGTGACTTATAACGGTGACAAGGATGAGTGGTACTTCGATGCATACGAGAAAATCGAAAATATCTGTTATCCTGTTGCCGAGTGCGGTCTTGATGAAATATAAAAAAAGGGGGTATATCAAAATGATCAAAGACCTGATAGTATTAAAAGATACGGAGAAGCTTATGAAAGGCGGGGATTATCGAGACCGCTTTGTGGCTGAATATATTCAGCTTGCCATCCGATACGAACGCCTCAAGGCTTTCAACACGCGTATAAGCGCGGCTAACTTAACCCTTGGTGAAAAAAGGGAGATTGAAATGCCGACTCACGATTGTCCGTCCGATCTTCTTACAGAGCAGCAGTCGGTTATGGGAAACCTTCTCCGAATTCTTGAAACAAGGGCTGTTATTGAAGACATAGATCTTGCTGATGTGATAGCAAGCATTGCTTGCGAGAAAATCGCCGATCGCTTCAGGAAAAAGGATAAACATACCAAGTCTGTGTGTGCGCCGCCTATCAAAATCGGCGATAAGGTCCATTATATCGAAAAGGATGAAGATAACGTTACAACATACCACCCATACACCGTCTGCGGCGTTGCATTTCTCGACGGAAAGTGGTACGCCATAGACAAGAACAAGGAATTTAACGAGGCGAATACAGAGTGGTGCGTCCTTGGGTACCGTGGTACGGAGATTCCCGATGAAATGTAAGGCTCAGATACCGCGTAGGTTTGTCATTACTTATTATTTCAAAGAAGCTTATCACGAAATGGAGATCGAGGCGAACTCTCGTTACGATGCAAAAAAGCAGTTTAAATTCAGGCATCCCGGTTATATCTACGTGAGCTGCCGTGAGGCGGAAGGAGCGAAGGATGAGCAAATGCAGTGAAAAAAGAGATTTTTGCGGTGACTACGCTTTCAAGGTGAAGTATTCCGAGGATAACGAATTTACAATGTTCTTTAATTCCCGCAGAAATGCCGAAACTGTCAAGCGGTGTATCGAGGTTGACGATAGCGTGCCGAATGTTGCTACGCCTGTTGATTTTGTTGAGGTCGTGAGGTGCAAGGATTGCATACATCATAGAGATGGCACTTGGTGTGCAATGCACGATACGACATTTACTGTGAATGATTATTGCAGTTACGGCGAAAGGAGAGCAAAATGAGGGATAGGTTGATTGAGTTGCTTGATAAAGAAATACTCTCTCTTTCACTTGTAGATTGTGATTATGTTTGGACTCGTAACATTATCGGAGAACTTGCCGACCGCCTTCTTGCCGAGGGCGTTATCGTGCCGCCTTGCAAGGTGGGGGATACGATATATAAACCTATCATAACAAGCAGAGGTAAACCTGCTATATGGGAAATTATCGTAACAAACATATCCATATTCATAGAAAAAAACGGCGTAAGCCCAGCCTCTTATGTTATCGGGCATCTAAAGCGCACAAGGTGCGGAGAGAGTGCGGATTTTTGCGAATTCGGCAAAACCGTATTCCTCACCCGAGAGGAAGCGAAGAAGACTTTGGAAAGGAGAGAAAATGCCACTTCTTAACTATACAACAAAGGTGGATATCTACACAACGATAGGAGAGATTCAAGGCTGCCTTGTTAAGCACGGTGCCAGGAAAATTATGCAGGATTATGATACTGAGGGAAAGCCGCAGGCCTTGTGTTTTGTTATAGAAACGAAATTTGGAATGCGTGGCATTAAGCTCCCTGCAAATATTGATGCTGTTCATAAAGTGCTTTCCAATCAAAAGGTTAAGTGCGATCGAGAGCAGGCGGAACGTGTTGCTTGGAGAATTCTCAAGGATTGGGTCGAGGCGCAAATGGCAATTCTTGAAAGCGAGATGGTTCAGATGGATGAAATCTTCTTGCCATATATGATCGGCAACGGCGGCGGAACTTTTTACGAGCTCTATCAAAGTAACCAATTGCAGATAGGAGAAGCAAGATGAAAATTCAAAAAATACAGTCGCTTTGCAAATCCGCCAAGCGAATTACTGTTATCAAGGATGATGAGCGATATATCCAATGGCTTGGAGAGGGCTCGTGCTTTTATCCGCTCTTTAAGCTTCCCAGGCTCAGCGCAGAAAATATCTTTGCGATTTTTGATATACCCGAGGAGAAACAAGGTAAGATATTCTTCGAGGAGAGGGACGAGCTGCCACGCGCAGTAGATTTTTCCGATGTATCGGATGGCGAAACTATCATCACTCCCGAAGGTGGCGGTGTCATTTTTGAGGGTCGCACGCTGGTTATTTTCAAATCTTCTTTGGGCGTTATCACGGTCGATAAGAAATATCTCGCGCCATTTGATGACGAAGTAACCTATTATGAGCGCAAAACAGCTTCAGGACAACCGTATATAGTGGCAAAAGAGGGAATGTTTATATCCGGAATAGTGATGCCATATAACGGTGGTAATAAGCTTGGTGAGTGGCTTTCCGATATAGGAGAGGGAATTGTCATAATGGCAGATAACCTTGAGCATAACACACAGGAATAAAAAACATACATTATAAAATCGCGCGGGAACGTGCGTAGGCGTAAAACGCCGGTATATCTACCTATTAATATTATTAAGGCTCCGGACTCGCATTGTGCGCACGTGCGCACGCGCGAGTTCAGGCTGGTATCATAATATTAACAAATCAACCACGAGAGGAAAAGAAAGAAAAAATGAATGCTGAAAATACAACTACCTCGATTAGATCTGACGGAAAAGGTGAATCCTTCGTTCCTTCCCTCCCTCCTTCATCAGGCACGAATACTCGATTAAGCTTCAAGGATGCGCAGAGGAAGGCGGCGGCACAGCTGGAATATCCAAGATGCTACTCCACTTTCGAAGCAGATGAGCTGAGAGAGCTGGTGATGATAATTGCCGAGGTGTATCTCTTGCCTTCGGAGAAGCCGATCCGCATCTCCGGAGAGTGGATTGACGGATTTGTTGTCAAGGAGGTTTTCGAGGAGCTGCGAGGCGATCACCTTCGGCACGTGTATGAAGAATACGTGCACCGCGATCCATCAACGCCGATAATGAATAAGAAGGCTTACCTGCGCACAATGCTCTACAACTCAGTCTTTTCGGTGGGGACTCATCTTTCCGCGGAGGTATATTCAGATTTCCGCGGAGGTATATAGAGGTGCAAAATGAGATGCAGATATCGGGAAAATATATATAAGTGCGGCGAATACCTTGAGGTTGATATCTTCCCCGTGTTCCATCGCGGAAACAGCCGCCGTCGAAAGAGATATAAGCCTACCTCTGAGATGCAGGCGAGATTGAATCAACGCAATGCGGAGAGGATGCTTACACGTCTTTTGAATGAAAATTTCAGCAAGGGCGATCTCGAAGTTACCCTTACATACTCTAACGCTAATCTTCCAGATAGCAAAGAGCAGGCAGAGCGGGATGCAAAAAATTACATAAGGCGCGTGAAGCGTTTGCGCTCCAAAGCGAAGCTTGAGGAGATGCGTTACGTAGTTATCCCAGGCGGTGGGCGAACTCACTTTCACATAATTATGACAGGGGGAATAGATCGCGAGAAGCTTGAGACGATCTGGGGCAAGGGATATGCCAATACAAAGCGACTTGCGCCCGATGGAGACGGTCTTGCAGGGCTTGCTTGTTACATCGCGAGACAGTACGAGGTGGATGCTTATGACGGGAATGATCTATTCTCTGGATACGAGATCGATGCGGAGACTGGCGAGGTTACCGAGCGCGACGGTTCCGTCAGAACAAAAGGAAAAAAGAGATTCTGGGGGTCCAAAAACCTTATAAGACCCGAAGCTGAAACCAGGGACGGAAGAATATCGCAAGCAAGGATCGAAGAGCTTGCGACGATAGACTCTTTCTCTCGGGAGGCTTGGGAGAGCATATATCCCGGGTATTCGTTCTCCAGGTGCGAGCCGCAATATAATCAAGAGAATGGCGGGTGGTATATCCACGTCAGGTTGAGGCGAGAGGAGCAGAGACGGGCGAAAAAATCCCCGAGACAAATAACATAGCGAGGAGATGAACGGTTGAAACACACCGTTCTTTTCGCCGTAGGTTTTTCGTGAAAATCAGGGGGGTTTTACCCAAATTTTATTTGTGTTATACTTTTTACACAGAAAAAAAGGGGGGCTTATTTGTGGCAGATAAAAAACACGTAAATTGGGACGCGATAAAAAACGACTACATAAGCGACCCCGAAGCATCCTTGCGTTCACTTTCAGAAAAGTACGGAATCTCCGCGTCCGCGATTCATCGACGCGCAAAAGAAGGCGAATGGCTCGTCAAAAGGAAACAATTGGTTGACAAAACCGAGACAAAAACGCTTGAAAAACTGATAGAGGAGAGAGCCAAGGGCGAGGTTAAGCGTCTGAAGAAGCTCTACGATGCAACGGATAAGCTTACGCAGAAGGTGCTTGAAGGAATTAAGAAGGTGTCACCCAGGAATACTCTTGCGATTCGCCAGCTTGTCTCTTCGTTGAAGGAGCTGCGACTGATGGAAGGCGTTGCGCCAACCAATCACGAGAGTGAGGATGAGCTTTCAAGCGGAGTAGTAATTCTTCCCGAGGTCGACGTCAATCTGACTCCGCCTGCTGAACCATCCGCAGCGGAGGACGGTGAAGCCGATGGATAATATTGTGTGGCAACCACAGCCGAAGCAGGCGGTGTTTATGTCGCGCCCCGAGGATGAGGCACTATTCGGCGGCGCGGCAGGTGGCGGCAAGAGTGATGCAATGGTTGTCGAGGCACTGCGCCAGGTTAATATTAAGCATTATAAGGGGATACTTTTTCGAAAGACTTACCCGGAGCTCTCCGAGCTCGTGGATAAAGCGCACCTTATCTATCCCAGGGCGGTCAAGGGAGCGACTTACAACGAGACCAAGCATACTTGGTATTTTCCGAGCGGGGCTAAAATCATATTCGGAGACTTGCATAGACCACGGGATCGGTTTAAATACCAAGGCCGAAGCTATGACTTCATAGGCTTCGACGAGCTGACGCACTTTGAGCGCGTTGAATATGAGTACCTCCTATCACGTAACAGGGCTAACGGTCCCGGCACGCGCTGTTATGTCAGAGCTACCGCTAACCCCGGCGGAATAGGGCACGGTTGGGTCAAGGAGAGGTTTATAACTCCTGCACCTCCGCTTGAGACGATGTGGGAGAGGACGGAAATATATCTACCGGACGGAAGCAGCACTCTCGGGTGGAAATCAAGGGTGTTCGTTCCGAGCACGGTATTTGATAATCAGGCATTGCTGACTAACGACCCCGGCTACCTAACAAGGCTTGCGGCTCTTCCACGCGCGGAGAGGGAGGCTTTGCTATACGGTAACTGGGATAGCTATACGGGACAGTATTTCTCTGAATGGAAAAACGATCCCGAGCACTACGTTGATAGGCGATGGACTCACGTTATCGCGCCATTTGATATTCCTAGGTATTGGCCCATATATCGATCTTATGACTTTGGTTCGTCAAAGCCGTTTTCTTGCGGCTGGTGGACTGTTGACGAGGATGGGATCTTATACAGAATATGCGAGCTGTACGGCTGCACCGGGCAACCCAATGAAGGCGTAGGGTGGCCGCCAGAGCAGCAGTTCAAGGAGATCGCAAGGGTGGAAAGAGAGCATCCTTATCTTTCTGGAAAGAGAATTTTCGGCATTGCGGACCCATCTATTTTTTCTCGCGACCGCGGTAAGAGTATTGCGGAAAGCGCAAGTGAACAGGGAATTATATTCACGCCGGGAGATAACGCTCGAATAGCGGGTTGGATGCAGATCAAGAACCGATTGCAGTTCGATGAAGAGGGCTACCCCAGGATATACTTTTTCAACACCTGCCGAAACGCAATAAGGACGATTCCCGCACTGGTGCATTCTGAGACGATGGTTGAGGATCTGAACACCGACGGCGAGGACCATATAGCCGACGATACAAGATATATGTGTATGGCTCGTCCTGTGAGAGCCAGAAGAACGGTAGCTCGGCTTAATAAGCTGGGCGACGATCCGCTTGATATGCGGAATAATCTTTAGAAAAAAGGAGAGATTAAATGTTTAATAGGGATTTAAAAGACGATCCGCTTGAAATCGATTCTCATAAGCCTGAGTTCAATGAAGACCCCTCAGAGCGGTACGGTAACGAAGGTAGTGATGAAAGACCTCCGATCGATGAAGAAAAAGTTCGTGATGCGGAAAAGATCCTTGCAGATTACAAGGCGGCAAAGCAGAATTTTGACGCGCACGTCATTGCTGCCGAGGAGTGGTGGCGTATGAGACATTGGGATGAGCTTAATGCCAAGGATGGAGAGAGTGCATCCGAAAAAGAGCGCGGCGAAATAGATGCACGGTCTGCGTGGCTTCTGGCTCAGATAGAAAGCAAGAAGGCTGATTTTATGGATAGCATCCCAACGTTTGCTGCATTGCCGCGAGAAGCGGCTGATGAAGCATCTGCCAAGATGCTTAGCTCGGTGTTACCGGTTATATTTGAGCAAAACGATTTCGAGCAGGTCTATCACGATGTGAGTGAGTCGAAGATCAAGCACGGCACAGGCATATATGGCGTGTTCTGGGACCCCGATAGGGCGAGAGGCCTCGGCGATATCAGCATCAAAGATATCGACTGCCTCAACTTGTTCTGGGAGGGAGGTATATCTGATATCCAGGATTCGGAGAATATCTTCTACGTTACGAAGCTAAGCAGAGATGCCCTCACCGCCGCCTATCCCGATAAGAAGGAAAAACTTATTGCAGGCGGCGTATCAGGTACCGTTGAGGAGTACAGATCAGACGATTACGTTGACAATTGGAGCAAGATCGAGGTTGTTGATTGGTATTACAAGAAAAACGGCATCCTTCATTACTGCAAGTTCGCGGCGGGCACTGTTCTTGAAGCAACGGAGAATTACCCCAAGAAATATCCACGCGGACTGTATGCGCACGGCTTATATCCCTTCTTTGTCGACGTGTATTACTCAGTAAAAAATTCTCCCGGAGGATTCGGTCTGATCGACACGCAAAAATCGGAGCAGGAGCAGATTGACAGAACTGCTCGCGCTATGGTCAAGAACGTACTCGGTTCTTCCAGGCAGAAGACATTTATCAGCTCCGAGGCGGGCGTTAACAAAGACGATATAGCAGATCCCGATGTCGAGATCGTTGAGTTTACCGGGTTGCTCAGAGATGATACCTTCAGAACGATCCAACCTAACTCCAATGCTGATATGTATATGAGTGTGATTTCGCAGAAGGTTGCACAGATGAAGGAAACCAGCGGTAATCAAGACGTCAATTCGGGTAATGCTCCCGCGGGAGTTACGGCAGCATCTGCTATAGCTGCGCTCCAGGAGCAGGCGGGAAAGACGTCTCGCTCCAAAATAAAGGATACATACAGAGTATTTGTGCGCATAACAAAGTGTGTTATAGAGCTCATAAGAGAATTCTACACGCTTCCGAGAACGTTCAGGATTACGGGTAAGAGCGGCGCGAACGAATATGTATCTTTTTCGAATCAGAATATGCCTTCGAGAAGTGTTACGCTCCCGAACGGAGATGAATTGAATTTTGAACCGGATTATGACGTAATTGTCACGGCACAGAAAGCCACGGCATATTCTGCAATGGCTCAGAACGAGCTTGCTCTTGAGTTCTACAAGGGCGGATTCTTTGAGCCGCAGCGAGCGGATCAGGCACTCGCAGCTCTGGAGATGATGGACTTCCGCGGGAAAGAAAAGATGCGCGAGCTCATAACACAGAACGGTACGATGTATCAGCAGCTTATGGCACTCAGCGAGAGGCTTGCTAAGGCGGAAGCGGCACTCGGATTAGGTAATATGACGGTAAATGCGGCATCATCTCAGGGCGAAACGAGAAACATAGAGATCCCAAAGCAGAACGCCGACGGCGTGGTTTCGGGCGAATCAAGCATAACAAAAAAAGCAAGAGAAAGGGCGGCTGAGGTAGCACAGCCGAGGTAACGGAAATGGTAAACGGTTATTATACAGACGTGGGCGGAGAATTGCGCCTTGATATAGAGGGGCACGGTAATATAGAGAACATTGAGGGGCTTGACGTAATGTGTGCTGCTGTCAGCACCTTGACTAACGCACTTGCAATCAACGTTCTCGCGGCAGACAAGTCGGGATGGCTTGAGGAAGAAGCGACGGTATACGTTGGCGAGGATGGCGAAGGCAGAGCAAGGATCCTGTGTAAGCCGCGACCCGAATATTATTCGTTGGTAAAGATGGCATTTGCGGTCATTTGCAACGGGCTTTCGATGCTCTCCACCCTCTATCCCAAGTATGTTGGATTTATTAGGGAATAAGCGAAAAAAAGAAAAAATCAGGGGGGTTGCGCGTCAACCCCTTTTGCATTATAATTAACACATATTCAAGTGGTTTCGCCCACCGACGGGCAGAAAGGAGCAGTATGGAATTCTTGGATAAAAAACTCGTGAACATCGGTCTTCAGTTCTTTGCGGAAGGAGCCGGAGAGGGCGGCGCAGACGGTGATGGCGCAGCTGATGGCACAGAGATCGGCGAGGACGATATGTTCTTAGCCGAAATGGAGCAGAAATACGGTATTACCGATGGTGTGGCCAGTGCACAGGCTCGTGCCGCGGTAGCCGCAAGAGGGGATGTCGCTGATCCCCGGAAAGCAGATGGTGCGGATGAAGGCGAAGGTGCAGCTGAGCCCGAGCCCGAACCAAACGCAGAACCGAACGAGGAGACCCCTAAGAGCCCGGAGGAAGAATTTGAGGAGCTTATAAGATCCGAAAAGTATAAGGGGGCATACGGTCAGAAGGTTGCAAAGGCAATTGAGACTCGTATGAAAAACCAGGCGGATGCGAAGGCTGAAGCCGAGAAATATAAGGGCGCGCTTTCTTTGCTGGCAACAAAATACGGAAAGGATCCTGCTGACGTCGAAGGAATAATTGATGCGATGCAATCTGACGACGAGCTTCTTGAAGACGAGGCTCTTTCGAAGGGAAAAAGTGTTGCAGAGCTTCGTGCGGATAAGAAAGCAGCATCCGAAAAGGCTGCATCCGATAATGAGCTTAACAGGCTTCGTGCGGAAAACGAAAGGCTTGTTAATGAAAAAAACGCAAGGGCTGATGCGGACCGTTGGGTGAAAGAGGCGGCGGAAACCGCTAAGCTTTACCCCGATAGCTTTAATTTTCTCGCGGAGCTGAAAAACCCTGAATTTATGAAGTACCTCGCGGTCAAGGGAGCAACGGTCACTGATGCTTACGAGCACGCTCATATGAAAGAAATTATGCAGCAGAAAATTGATGCGGCTAAGGCGGAAGCAAATGAAAACGCCGCACGTGCAGTTCAGGCGGGGCACAATCGTCCAAGAGAGGGCGCAAGTGCAGTAAACCGTTCGACATATTCTTCTCGTATTGATACCCGCAATATGACAGATGATGACTTCGAAAAAATAGAGGCGATGCTGTCGCGCGGAGAGCGTGTTACCAGAGAGCACCTCAGATAACCGACGTCTCCGCAAAAAAATAATCAGGAGACAGAAAAATGAAAGAATTTATAGAAACAAAGTTTAAATTTAATCCCGTGTTCCTCTTCGTCTTTGCAGAGGACGCACCTCAGAAATCAACCGATCCCGATATTGCTGACGAATTCAAGACCTATTACAATAATAGGCTTATTCGTAAGGCACGGCCCAATCTCGTCTACGCGCAGTTCGCAGTCACCGCTCCGCTTCCGAAGGGAAAGGGCAAGGTGGTTGAGTTCCGCGGCTTCCACGAACTCGATACAGATGCGAGCGCGAGAAAGCTCGTTGAGGGTGAAACACCGACCGCTCAGAAGCTTAAGATGTATACGATCTTTGCCGAGATCGAACAGTATGGCGGATATATTCCCCTCACCGACGTAGTTGAAACTACCGCTATCGATAACACGGTCAACGCAGCGATCGACGTGCTTTCGACTCAGGCATACGTGGTGCTTGATAAGCTCATCCGTAACGCAATCGTTTCCGACGATGAGATTCACGAGTGCTATGCTAACGGCGTAGAGGCAGATGCGGAGCTCACTGTCGAAGGACATAAGATCACGGTTGCAGATATCAGGACGATCGTGAATATTCTTAAGCGCAACAACGCGCCCCGCATCAACGGCGCATATCCGCTTATTCTGCACACGGACGTTGCGACCGACCTTACAGCGGATGAAGAATACAAGGCACTCTATCGCTACCTCAAGCCCGAGAAGCTTGCAAACGGTTACGTTGGCGATATCGCGGGTGCCAGGATCTATGAGACCACCAATGCCCTCATTACCAAGAATTCAAACGGCGTCGCGGTTTATCACTGTACGCTTATCGGAGAGGGATCTTACGGCTCTGTTAAGCTTGAGGGCAATGCGCTTCGCACAATAATCAAGCAGCTCGGATCTTCCGGATCCTCTGACCCTCTTGATCAGAGAGGCTCGGCAGGCTGGAAGGCTTCAGCCGCAAATAAGGTGCTTATCCCCAAGTACATCGTAGACTTCTGCTGCACATCCGGATTCAACGGCGTTGACGATGCGGAAGCCGTTATATAATTGAGGGAAAGGAGTTAATAAAATGAGTAAAGACGTTGAAAGAATGGACCAGGATCCGATGGCGAATCAGAAGACGAAGGTTACCTGCGAGAAGGTCGACTATAATCAGATGGTCAGCTATATGGTTCCTCACGACACGAGCCCTAAGAAATCCAAAACCATAAGGCTTTCGCTCAACGGAAAGAGCATCACCTTCCCGCGCGGCGTTCTCGTTGAAATGCCCCTCAAATACAAGCTTATGCTTATGAAAAAGGATAAGCTCCGCGAAATGGATACGAGCTACAAGGAGAGTATCGTCAAAGCGATGGAAGCGGAAGAAGCTAAGCAGAAATAAAACCAAGCGGCAAGACCGCCAAAAACAGAACGAGGCACCGCGCAGGCGATGCCTCGTTTTTCAAAATCACAATCGTTTGTGAATTCAGAAGCGAGAAAGGAGCATCTAATGAAAATTTCAGATGCAATAGCAGAGGTTGACACCTACTGCCCTAATAAGACCGACGACTTTTTAAAAGTAAAGTGGCTCGAACGCCTTGACGGACGAATAATAGCGGAGGTCGTATCAAGATATCCCGCACTTGAAGAAGTAAGAGACGGCTTTGTCGGATATAGTGAGGACGATCTTGAAAGAGATCTGGTCGTAACTGCGCCGTACGATGAGCTATACGTACATTATATAGCGGCGCAGATACATCTGATGCTGCACGAACAGACTCACTATAACAACGAGACTGCGTCGTTTAACTCAATACTTGAAAAATATATGATCCATCTCAATCGCACGTACAGACCAGGCGGTCGAAAGAGATATCGCGTAAGATAAGGAGAATGTGATGCTTCCATATTTAAGAGAAACGCAGAAAAGCCGAAGCTTTATAAGGGCTTTCGGCGGCTACAACAATACTCCGACCGTTAGCGAGAATGAGATGGCGAACGGATATAATTTTTCGTCGGACGCATACCCGGCATTATCGGTAAGAGATCGGCGCGGCTTTGAGCATTTGGGATCGGAAGAAATCGTTGCGGTACTGTGCGAAAGCGACACAAGACTTCTGCTTGGGTATGTTACCGATGAGGTTACCGATGAGGCTCGCTTGGTATTGATGAAATGGCGAGCCGATACATCAGCCTTTGGGAAGGTTGGGGACGTCGGAGAGCCTGTGGAGGATGCCGACTACCGATTGGTGAGGATTGGCAGGAAGGTGCTCATATATCCGTGCGGCTACGTCTATGATACTGTGACAGAGGAACTTGAGGAATACACACAGACCCACGAGATCGAAAGCTTTGAAATAGTTAACGTGATCAAGACTGATGATGGAATATTTCCGATTAAAGATAGCAAGGAAGCTGCCGCGGTTGGTGAATACTACATTTGTCCGAGCTTCAACGAGACTGAGGGGTACGGTGTGAAGTTTTATGAAAAGAAGAATGAGGAGTCTGGCACGGACGGCGATTTGGTTGTGAATGAGAGCGATGTTCGACTTAAGGTCACTTATAGAGCCGATTTCTATGGTGAACCCCAAGAGCCTAAGCTTGAGGGTATCTTCGATCGGATGATAGACGGACTTTTCAAGTTGCGCGATGGGTATGAAGAAAATGTCGAATACGAGGAGGGAATCATTCTTAACGGATATATGAGCTTTGAGAAAATAACGGTTACTAACGGCGTGGCAAATGTGGGAAGATTCAATAAGATGAGGCTCCGGGTTGAAGCCAAGGATAAGAAGATCGATCATATTGTGGAGTGCCAGAACAGACTGTGGGGATGCCGTTCGGACGGAGACATTAATGAGATCTTCTGCACCCGACTGGGTAGCTATAAGGATTGGTCTCTCGGAGATAGCCTCAGCGATGTCCTCTCTGCTGACTCTGCTTGGGTTGTACCTGTCGGTATCCCGGGTGCATTTACAGGGAGTTGCGTGATCGATAATAACCCGATCTTCTTTAAGCAAAACGCGATACTCAAGGTGTATCCTTCGGCGCAGGGAGCTCACCAGATACATACAATAACGGCTCGCGGGGTACAGCTCAACTCGCATAACTCCGTTGCCCGCGTGGGAGATTATATCTTCTATAAGACCACACGTGACGTCGTGTGCTTCGACGGAAGCAATATCAGCACGATCTCGTCAAGCCTCGGCAATAAGAGATATAAAAATGCTGTTGGCGGTGCAGACGGCGACAACTACGTAATGTATTGTGAGTCCGAGGACGGAGAGGGAGCTATATTCGTGTTTGATACCAAAAGAAAAATATGGCATAGGGAGCTTCCGATGGAAGACGATAACCCCGTTCTTTTTATTCTGAACGACCCCTGCGAATACGTAACACTTAACGCGATATATTCGCGCCACGCCCAAGCGAACGATGACTATGAAAGCAAAATTCCGTTTATGCTGGAAAGCGGTAACATCGGTATGGATAGCCCCGATCATAAATACCTCTGCCGAATGGATATGCGCCTGGAGCTGTCGCAGGGGAGCAACCTGGCAGTATATATTCAATACGATTCGGACGGCGTGTGGAAACAGGTTGCGAGGCTCTCGGGCACGACCGCTCGGCCTCAAATTGAGTGCGTGAGCATCCTGCCGCAAAGGTGCGACCATTTCCGATACCGCCTCTCGGGAATCGGAAGAATAACACTGCACGGCATCGCAAAGGTGTTTGAAGAAACGGAGAATTAAGATGGATATTAAATTTGAACCGCCGAAGCTTGAAGGAACCGCAGAGCAGAAGCTTGAGATGCTTGAGAGGTGGGTTAAGAAGCTCTGCGCAGAGCTTAATATGATATTCGATACATTAAGGAGTAAGTAATATGGGAACGTTAAAGAAGAAAAAGAGGATCGCATTTGATCCCGAAACAGCCTTTCCTGTGGCCGATAGCGGTGCATCAAAGGAGCAGGAGAACGATACAGTTAAAAGCAATCCCGTTGAAGCACCCATCCCCGAGGATAAGAAGGAGACGAGCGAGCTTGCGCCCGTGAAAGAGGAAGGGGACGAAAACTCCTCGGGCTTGCTTGGGTATCAGGATTATTATGATATGGCAAAAAAATATGCAGAGGAATATTTCACGCGGGGCGAGCTGGGATCCGAGGGTGACGAGATTTATCGCGGATACCGTGATCAGATCTTGAAGCAGGCTGAAATAGCCAGAAGGGATACAGTAGCTCAGGCATCTGCACTAACGGGCGGATATGCCTCCTCGTACGCCAATGCGTTGGGTGCCGCTGCGGCTAATAGCGAGCTGGATGCTCTCCCCGCAGCATACGAAGCCGCACTTGCGAGATACAACGAAAAGGGAGAGAAGCTTCTTAATGATGCTAACCTTGCAAGCGAGATGGGCGATTATCTTTACAGCCAATCTCCCGAATATCTTTCGGAGCTTGCAAAAAACGAAAAATTCGAGATAGAGCAGACACTCAAGTCGCAGACGCTTGAAGGTACTAATAAAACTGTGTACGAAAACGCAATGAAGCTTGCCGACTCCAACAAGACAGAGGCGCAGATCAGAGAGCAGCTTATCAAGTGGAGTTTTGGGGAGGACGAAACGCTCACCGTGGAGGAGGTGGATTACCTTATGAACGAGATCAGATACTCTCGCGCTCTTAAGGTTTTCAACGCGATGACCGACAGGAGCGGTAACACCCTTCAGGAATATATAGCAAATCTTCAGGAAAAGGGTTACAGCGGCGAGCAGGTGTATGGGGCTCTTACCGAGTGGAACAAGATCAGCGACGATAAGCTCACCGAAGACGAGATAATCCTTCTGATGGATCTCATATAGGAGTATAAGATGAATAAGGATAAGGCAATAGCAGCATACGATGCCGCAAGAGCTATGAAAACCGCGACTCGGAATACCAATACAGGTATCGCGGCAGATTTTGCAAAAAAGCACGATAAAGAAAGCATAATCAAGGCTTATAACGAGCGGCAGGAAAAGAAGCGGCTTTTTGAAAGAGACCAAAAGATCCTCGCGCGCAAGGATTACACGACCAATTATACCGAAGACCAGCGCAAGGCATATTATGAGGTCGTTAACGCGCCTGATTTTGAGGAATACTCAAGCAAAGGACTTGCTATCCAGAATCCCGACCCCGATAAATCGGGACTGATAGGTGGCGTCGGCATCTATGACATTAATAGCGGATGGGGAAAGATGCACCGTTGGGACGGAGTCAATAATAAGGTCACGTACGCCAAGACGGCACAGAAGCAAGGCACCACACGGGTGCTTGGCGATTCCGAATATCTGAGATACACGCAGCTTAACGATGCGGAGGTGGCTATATACAGCTACTATCTTGCAAAGGAAGGACCCGAGAAGGCTGAGGAATACCTTAAGAGCATCGACACCGCGATCAATCAACGTATAGCCGGAATATATACTAATGCTATGGGAGATTCGTCGATCGCAAAGGTCGGCTACGGCTTCGGTGCGGGAATTGAACAATTCGCCAGAGGCTTCCAGGGGTGGATCGAGAATGAGGCACTAAGCCCCAGCGCGATGCAAATAGCCGGGCAGAAGGCTCGCGATGACTTGGGCGGCACTGGAAAGGTCGCTTATGACGTCTCCCAGGCAATAGGAAATATGTTTCCTTCGGTTATGCTCTCGTTTATTCCTGCGGCAGGACCTTGGCTCAGTGCCGCATCCGTGGGTGTGTCGGCGGGAGGTAACGCAAGGCAGGAATTGATCAAAGAAGGATATTCCACGAGCGAAGCAACACAATACGGATTGCTTGTCGGTACCGCCGAAACCGTCTTATCAAAGCTTCTCAGTGTAGCATCCAAGGGGGCTAAACTGGACGGTGTTGTCGATAAGCTCGCATCAAAGCTGAAAAAAGGTGTGTCCCGTGCCGTTGTTAAGGTCGGTTTTAACGCCGTGAAAGAAGGCTTTGAGGAGGGCTTCCAAGAGATCCTCGCTCCCGTGTTTAAGCAGATGGCGACAGGAGATGATTTTGAGGGCGTGGATTGGGAGGAAGTATTCTATTCCGCGGCCATCGGTGCTCTGACGGGCGGAGTTATGGACTTATCCTTGTCGGGCGTTAATGCTACCTATCGTGCCTTTGATAGAACGTTTGTAACAGAGGGCAGAAGGATACTTGAATTAGAGCATTCGGATGATTCGTTGCTCGCCGCCGCCGAGAGCTCCGAGGATGAGGGCATAAAAAAGACCCTGGAACGGCTTAAGAAAGCAAAGCAGGGCTCTAATAATTATCTCAATCTTTTGGGAAAGCTTTCTAACCAAGTTGTGGCACAATATGGCGTCGAGCTTTCGGAGCAGCTCTCCCTTGATGAGCAAATGGCACAAGGCGGCAAGGAGGCTGTTATAGAAAATTTCAGCGGCGGATCCGAATTTGAAAAAGCCACGCGGGAATATCTCGGCAGAAAGGCGGAAGCCGAAAGAGCGGTCGAAGCACAAAACGCCGAGGTGGGGCGCGTAATTAACAACGCAACCGATGCACGACCCGAAGCGAAATACGGCGAGTGGGGTGCAGAGGCATACAGAAACGGTCTGAACAGCTATTCCGGGAGCGAGACCGAATATCGCTTGTGGTTTGAGCTGGCTCGAAATCTCGGTCTTAAAGCCGATAACAGAAGTCTTCCCGATATGATCAATACTCTGTCCGAAGAGGATAGAAGCGGACTGCTCAAGCTTGATAACGAGACGTTAAACGCTGCCTTCAATCTCGGACTTGAGTATATGGATAACCTCAGAATTGCCGAAATAAAGGCGAATTCTCATTCCAAAGGAGAGGGAAGCTCGGGAGTCAGCTCGGTTGAGCGCGTGAAGATCTCGGAGAATGCCAAGAAAAGTCTCGGACAGAGTCAGCTAAAGGCAATAAAACGTCTGCAAGCACTATCCAGGCTTCTTAGCGGTTATTCCTTCGTGGTAGAAACAGCCGAGGATAACCCTCTCTTAATTGGTGCCAACGGTTACATAGACCAAGATCACAGCGTTATTCATATAAATATCGAGGCAGGGCGCGTAATTGAGCAGATCGGAGATTATGCATTGGATGCGGCTCTCACTCACGAGGTCGGCCACGGTATAAAAGAAAATGCTCCCCGTCTGTTTGAGGAGCTGAAAAGCTTTGTTCATAAAGAGTTTTTTCCGGGGCAGAGCTGGGACGCCATTGTTGAAAGAAGGCAAAGGCAATATCAAGCCGCGCTTAATGCAGCCGCCAAGAAGAATAACACCGAAGCGCGAAGCTTCACCTGGGAGGATGCCGAGGAGGAGGTTGTGTGTAATTCGCTTGGTAAAATGCTGACGAGCAAGCGCGTTATGGAAAGCCTTTCAACCGAGCATAGATCTCTTTTCGGAAGAATATGGCGAGCTATCAAAAATTTCTTTGCGCGAATAACAGGGAGAATGTCAAGCGCAGGAGAATACGCTAATAAAACGACGGAGCAAAGGATCGTTGAGCAGGGGGTCAAGAGCAAGCAAGCCGAGCTTGAAAGGCTGTTTGTAAATGCCCTGAAGGCGGCGAATTCCAACGCCGCGGCGCGGTCAGACGCAAGGCTCGCGGCAAAGGATAAAACCACAGATGATTCTAACGCCGCTAAATCCAACGAAAAAAGTGCGCTAACGAACACGAATAGCGAAAACGTGCACGTTAGCGGGGAGAAACTATCATACAGTATAGTTGAACTGGATGATGGAAAACAGTATGTAGAAGCGAGCGAAAAACAGATCATTACAGGGACGGATCCGCAAAAGTGGGCTATTCAAGTTGCCGATTACATAAACAAAGTAATACGTAACGGTAGCGATTTGACCGTAAAAACAACGGATGGAGATTACTTAACGATAACTAGAGATACTGCTTACAAAGCTGGCACTAGAAATCAGGTAAGAAATCCTGACGGAACGTATCGAACAATGACCGATTCGGAATATCTTTGTAAGTTAAACGCGGAGATTCATATAAATGAATTGGCTGAAATATCGAAAAATAGCAGTAAGCTACCAACCCCTGATTACAAAAATCATCGTTTTGCAAAAGACGGCTTTACATATCGCACTGCATATTTCAAGGATTTTGATGGCTCTTATTATAAGCTGACAATTTCCGTAGGTGAAAACGGTTCGGTTTCAACCGTGTATAATGTTGGAAAAATGAAAAAAGATACTTTGCCGAGTGGAAAAATTGTATCCACCTTTAGTGGCTCAAAGGCCAACAAAGTATCTTCTAGTAATATTATACCCGATTCCGCCGAAAAAAGCAATAGTTTTGCTGAAAAATTTTCAAACTCCTTGAAAAAAACATCAGAAAATAGTATAATAAGTTCAAATGAATCGGAGGCTAAGAATAAACCTGATGGCAAGGCAAGTAGTGATACCTCAATTGAAAAAAATAACAAAGGAGAATCGGTAAATGAGCAACAAAGTCAAGACACCGGAATACTGGAAGGACAAGTTCTTTCAGCCGCTAGTGAAGGCGAAAACAATCAACGGCAACGAAGTAATGATTCCGAAACGGCTTACAGGGGCGTGGCACGGAATAGAGATACAAGCCGATACGATACTGGAGGCGATTCCTATAGAAAAAATGTTTCCGGATATCTCGCCCGAACGGATATCGTTTCGCCGTATAATTTCAAGAGATATCAGGAAAGTATTCTTCGAGGTTTGGAAGGAAAGCTCGCCGATAGAGATTCAAGTGGTCGAAACATACCTAAACAGATAAAAGAAAAATTTAAAAATACCGTTCTTAAAAACGAAAATGGAGAGCTTCTGTCTGCTTTCCATTGGACAAATAATATCTTTGATACCTTTAAATATGGAGAAGCAGGCTTCCATTTTGGTACATACCAAGCTGCACTGGATAGGAGAATAGCCAAATCGCATAAACTAGGCGCGGATAGGGTGAAAGAGGTTTATCTGAACATTAAAAATCCTGTCTTTTTAGAGGATTTTGGATTTTGGGATGCTTCTGCGATTGCTCCACAGCTTTGGGAAAAAGGTTTAATTAGTATTGCCGAACTTACTCACTTACAACGCACGAAGGGATATACGGATGGCGAGTATAATGATGAGGCATCTAAAGCTATACGTAAAATTCTAGACGACTTAGGTTATGATGGTATAATCTATCAAAATGCTACAGAAGATAACGGAACTTTATCCGTAGCAGCTTTGTATCCCGAGCAGATATATACTGTAACAGAAGAAAACGTTAGCAACAATGATAACAGAGTTCCTCGCGAATTAGACACCGAAGATCCTTCGCTCAATGAGCGTGGAGATGAGGAAATAACTCAGATGATGGCTGTCGATTCGGATATACGCTACTCCCTCGCCGACAAGCTCAACCGCGAGGCGTTAGCCGATGCGTTTCTCACGTTGGCAGAGACTGACGAGGAGCGCGTGGCGGTACGGAAGTACCGCCAGGAGATAGACAAGCTTGACGTTTTGATCGATGAGCGCGGTGCGCTTCAGCGACGCTTTGATAAGCTCAAGGGCAAAAAGGGATTGGCGGGAGAGAGAACCGAGGTCAATGCAAGGATCAAGGCAATTGATGATTATATCACGCGTCACGATGCGAAGCTTCTTGAGCTTTCAACGGCGAAGCCTTTGCGCGATCTTGTTTCCCGAGCCCAAAGGCGAACGGGCTCCGGGGCTTCAAAGAGCACCGCTACCGAGGTGACTATAAGCCGTGGCAAGCTCAACCGTGAGCGAGCCGAGTTTATGCACGATAAGGTGTATACAAAAAAGGATGCGCAGTCCGCTCTTGAAAAGATCAATGATTTTGAGAATATCAGCGGCAAGACGAAAAACGAGCTGTTTGACGAGCTGTGGCAGGGGCTGAACGGCATTGAGAACGAGTCGGAGCGCACCGAGTTTGTGAGGACAATGGCAGACAAGGTGCTCGACCGCCTTCAGGTTGAGGCTATGACGGAAAATCCCGATTATATTGAAAGCCGTGAGATGGCTGCATATTTCAAGGGGTACGTTGGACGACTGAGTTTTTCCGAGGATATGAAAGCGGAAATCAACCACAAGCTTGATAAGGACGGCAGCAAAGCCTTTTTGGGACGGTGGGGCAATAAACGAAGCGACAAGGCCCCAACGCCTGCGGACGTTTTTGTTACCGAGTTCGCGCGAGAGAATCCAGGGTACGAATACCTTGAGGATATGAATGCGGCGGATGCACTCTTTGAGATAGACGGTATATATGATAGGATATCGGATATTGAGAAGAAGGTGAGTACCTACGACGAGGCGAGCCCGAAGGATCTTGCCGCGATAAAGGGTGACATTGTCAATAAGCTTCTTGATGCTTTTAAGGGCGGACGTCCCTCCGCAAGGGCGAAATACGAGGGAACCGTCAATTATTACAAGGCGACGCTTGCCCTTGACAGACTCGCCAGAAGTATTCGCGATATGAAGCTCGGAACGTTCGACAACGCAACCCAGGTCAAGGGTGATGCTGTTATGGGCCTGCTCCGCGACCTGGCGAAATTTGAGTATCGCCGCACGTTCACTCCTGCGAGAGTAAGAGAAAAGATCAGAGGGCTCTCGGAGTGGTACACCAAGGAAAATCGGATGCTATGTTATGAAAGCGAGGATCATCCGGGACAATATCTTGAGGAAGTCAAGGATAAGCTCGAAGCAATTGGAAACGGCGACGGTGCACTCAGCGCAGCAGAGCTTGGAGATCTGTATGACGTAATGGCTTATTTCAAGCACCTGGCAGAGACTTATAACAAGGTCTTCTATCAGGGCAAATGGGTGGATGCACCCGAGCTTGCAAAACACTATATCGCCAAGCTCACCGAAAGCTATAAATCAAAGGGCGGCTGGATGGCAAGATTTGTTGGATTGGCACCGATCAGGTCGTATCTCGATAATTTCAGCGATCCCCTTTCTGTGGTATCTTATCACGATGCATACGTAGAGGATGGCTTCTTTACATCAATTTTCCGTATGCTTCAGGATGCAACCGTGAAAAGAGATGTTGCACATTCGGAGTCGCTTGCGGAATATAACAAATTTCTTCGTGACAATCCAAATTACAGAAGAAACCTTCAAACTCAATATATTGAGATACTTGGGAAAAGAGTACCTAAAGCGCAAGCGATCGCTCTATATATGACGCTCAAGCAGAAGGATACTCACGCCGGATTTGCTTACAACGGTTTTAAATTTACAGATTTTAACGGAGAAGCTGATCGGACATCTGATGCAGCAAGCCTTGCTTCAATAGAGTATAAACGTCGGATTCTTGCCAAGAAAAACAGCAGCGAGCAAGAAATATCCGAAAGCGAAGCTTATGATAGGATAGAAATAACCGTTGAGAAAGAAGACGAAAGAGATTACTTAACGCCAGAAGAAATGAGTGACTATGCCGAACGGATGCGTGAAACGATTGAGGCAGAGCTAACACAAATTGATAAGGAAATCATTGCTATCGAGGAACGTGGATTTAACGGGAGATTCCGCAATTTGAAATACGAAGCCGATATGAAGCGACAGGGATATTCAAATATACGATCAACCTACTATTTCCCGACGAAGCGAGGCGATATTGCTGAAAAGGCAGAATCAAAGGAAAAGTCAAACTCCGTAAGCAACATATCCGCAAACAAAAATCGAGTACCCGGGGCACGGCAACTACTTGAACTTCAAGATTTTATGACGACTTATGAAGATCACGCAAGAGATATTTGCAATTATGCATATTTGCAGTCGTTTATAGATTTCTTTAATAAAATCTATAACGTAGATGTGTCTGGGAATCCCAATGCCCCAAAAAACATATCTGTTATTGCAGATAAGGTTTGGGGAATTAAAAAAACTACTACAGGAAGAGTAATCAAGCACGGCAACTATAAGTATCTCACAGAGCTTATTGAGGACGTTAAGGGCAGTCGCATTAATGATTCTTGGTTTAATGAGATTACATTAAAGCTAAGATCGGGATTGGTGGCATCTTCTCTCGCATTTAACGGAAAGGTGCTGCTTTCGCAGCTGACATCCTACGGCGCGGCGGCGCATATTATTGACGTTGCTTCGCTTTCAAAGGGTGTTGCAAAGGTATTAGGAAAGACTCGCGGCGGTGCTTTAATTCTCACTAAGAAAGGCAGAGAACGGTTGACGGAATTTGGTAAAGAGGTAGATAAATACTGCCCTCTCGCCAGATTGCGTCACGAGGACAATCAAATCTACTTAGCGCAGGCGGTTACTGTCAAGAAGGACGGAAGCGTAAGAATAAAGGGAAAGGGCGCGGAGCTGCTTGAAAAGGGCGGTGAGCTCGGAATGAAACCCATTGGTGGGGTAGACAGAATTGTGGTCTGCACACTTTTCGAGGCGTGCAAATACAGCGCGGAGAGGGAAGGATTCGCACTCGGTACCGAAGAAAATCTGGTTGAAGCAGGAAAACTGTTGAAGATTGTTATTCTCGACACCCAGCAGAACTCTCTTGCGACCGAGCGTTCAAGAGCGATGCGTTCCCCCAGTGAGATATTGAAATCGCTGACAATGTTTTCGGCGGATTCTATGAAAACAATGGGGCGTGTTCTTGATTCGTTAGGGCGTGTTTCTTATCTCAGGAAACGTCTTGCGCACGAGAGTGATCCCGATAAGCGCGCGGAGATTGAGGCAGAGTTTAAGCAGGCTAATTTCAAGATGGCAAAAAGCCTTGCGGTGCTTGGTGCCAATTCTGCTTTTATGGCTGCGGTTGCGTTGCTGTTCTCTAAGCTTCGCGGTAAATGGGAAGAGGACGAAAGCGTTTTTGGATATTTAGCTAAGAATTTCGGTGAAAATCTTTGTGGCGGCCTTCCGCTCATTCGTGATATTGTCTCCCAATTAACAGACGGTTACGAGATGAACCACGATGCGCTGGAATCGATAAGCTCGCTTGTTGATGCCGTCAGATCCTTGTTCTCTACTGTTGGAGGTCTTCTCTCGGGTGAGAAGGATGGAAAGGATGTTGTTCGCCTTGTGCGTAAGCTTGCGTTTGCTCTGGGGCAGACGTTGGGTGTGCCTGCGCGTAATATCTGGAATGCGATTTACGGATTCTTAAAAATGATCGGAGCCGTAGAGTAAGCGGCAGAAGCCGTAGAACAATACTGAAAAATGCGGAAAATCAGGGGGGTTTATTCTCCCTGATTTTTCTTGTATAATGATATAAAAAAAGGAGTTTGTTTTATGGCGTTACACATAAAAAGACGGGTCGTGCTTGATCTTCGTCGCCAAGGGGCGCAGGTGTCTATTCCGTTTGTCAAGGGAGACAGGGTCGCACACGAGATCGTTTTCACTATCAGAGATAATGCGGAAATTGTTGAGCTTCCTCCCGGCACACTCGCTGCAATTACGATCAGAAACGGTTCTAACGACGGTGCGGGGGTTGTTGACTTTTGCGCGATCGATCACGTCGAAAACACTATTTCGTATATTCCGACAGAGGCGGCACTTGCGGTTGCGGGCAATGTTTATTGCGATCTGCACATATTTAACTCGGATGGCGCGTCGATCGGTTCTCCGTTCTTTATATTCCAGATAGCAGATACACAAGCAACAGAGGCGGAGAACGAGGTAGTCAAGGCATTAAAGGCAAGCGGGGGGTGGGGGCTCGTCGCTGATGTCTTGAGAAATGCAGAGAGTGCTTCCGACTCGGCAGAGAGTGCCTCCGACTCGGCAGAGGAAGCAAGAAAATTGCTTGCGGAGATGGAGGACGCCGCCGCTGATACGGTGAGCGTTATGACCATTCTTGATCGGAAGATGTTCGAGAAGTTCGGCGGCACGTATAACGGCGTTACCTACGACAACCCCGATTATTATTTCAGCCCCACAAACTGGGAGGTGCTTCTCAGATGCAACCGAGCATACGTTCAGGCTTATGACGCGGACAACGACCTTCGCCTCGGCGAGGACGGAAAGGGGCTGTATTGCCTTATGGCTCTGCTCCGTTACGGAGGTATTGCCTTCACTTCGTCCGAGGGTATAGCCGTGGACGTTCAGGTTCCTCGCTATCCTTGGATGCGCAAGGATAAGTGGGTGGAGACGTACCGCGCACAAAACCCCGACAGCGAATTGAGCGACGAGGAGATAATGACCGATTATCCTCCCGCGTGGACGGATTATCCCTTTATGTCAACGATCTGCGAACGTCGCCCTGACGGTCGAATAAGAATACCTCGCACGTTCGCAGGGCTTACGGATGAGCAGGCGCGACAGCTTGCCGCTCCGAAGGATTATGTTGATGCGAAGGCGGCGGAAGCTGTTGAGAAAGCAGTTAAGAGTGCGAACGAATACACAAATGAGAATGCTGCACCGAAGCTTAATCCCGACAGCGGTAACACATACGCATACTGTTATAATGGCGCAGGAATTGAGCTGCCGATAATAATCGGTGCTAACACCCCGCTTCCCGATTCGATAGTGCGAAGGAACAGTAATGGCGTTGTTATTACTGCGACGAGCGGCGAAGCTACCGATGCGGTTAACGTGTCTTGGGCTAAGAGTCATTTCGTGGCGAATCTCGTCGGCGAGAATGCCTCTAACCGATATGTTTATACGAGCTATAACGGAGTCCCCAAGCTGTTCCTACTAACCAAGAACCCGAGCGCGACGGCGGGAGATACGATTCCCTTCCGTCGACCCAACGGACGGCTTGGCGTAGGATCACCCGAAGAAGATACCGATGCCGTTAACCTTCAATACTTCAATTCTCATCTTCCCAGCGGCGGAAAGATATATCAGCACGAAGTATGGGTCTATATTGTAACAGAATATTCCTACTTTACTCTCAATTACGTATATTATAGCAGCTCGTCGGTCGTCCAGAATAAGTCCCTAGCAAACCTTATAAGCAATAATACTATAATTGAGAATACCCTCACCCACGATAGTTATATAACTGGTATCAATGGCGACTACTGCGATCAGATTATGTATGCTTCTTTCTCTAGTAATTACGGGTTGTACTATGGCGTTAACGGCGGCGGGTCAGTTATAGAGGATACGCTTGACTATTCCAATATTACATCAAGCAATGTGAGCGAGACGGTAACGGAGGTGTGATGATGAACGAAAAAATCAGCAATTTAATTAAGCAAATAGGACGCTTGAGGTATAACCTTGCGAAAACGGACTATCAGGCAATTAAGTTTGCCGAGGGTGAGCTTACCGCCGAGGAGTATGCCGAAATGCGCGAAAAAAGAAGGGCCTGGAGAGCGGAGATCAACGCGCTTCAGGCTGAAATCGCTGAAATACGCAAGGAGGATAAGGGATGATAATTAACGTTATAGGCGATGTTGGTATCATTCGTGAGGTTGGCATTATAGAAGACGGGAGCTTGTCGATAGAAATTAACGGGATCCCCGACGGAACCCAACTCACCTTGACCGGGGTGTCAGGGAGATATTCTATTAAAAGTTTGAAAGAAAATAAAGCTGACTTTGAAGCAAGCGAGCCCGGGGAGTACACCTTGAGCTTCTACAATGCATCGGAAGATATAATTCATATATATTTCAAGCTGTTTGATAATGGGATAATCCGCAAGATAGAGAGTGCGGAAAGCGAGCTGTCTAAGCTTTGGAGAGCGGTTGCGATTCTTGCTGATCTCTTGGAAAAGAATACAAACAAGATTGTAGCCATTACCGACGGGTATCAGACCGAATAGAAAGGAAGGATAAAAAAATGAGAAAAAGAATATTTTTTGCCCTGCTGCTGATAGCAGCTTTTGCGTTGCTTGGCATTAACTGCTATGCCGCGGAGACCGATAATGAGGATAGTGAGATCAACACCGATGCTGTATACCGGGAGGGCGAAGAGCAGACGACGGCAGATGCACCGAGTTTCTTTGAGCGGATCGGCGAATACATTACATCAGGGCAGGTGTTCGATCTGCTTGGTCTGGTTGCGGCATTGGCGTTACTGCTTGTTGCTAATTCATTGAAGAAGCTTTGTAGAAATCTTTTTGGTAGGGTTACAGGCGAGTTGAAATCGGGGGCTTCTGTAACGGAACGGCAGGGAGAGAATACTCTGAAGCGGCTTGACGTCCTGGATGAAAAGCTTTCGAGCCTGGATGAGCTTGGGAGAAAAATAGATGTTGTCGAAAGCGCACTTGTCGATTTACTTGATATGCTTGATATTATATATCAGGGGTCTTCGACTGTGCCCGCGGTAGTTAAGGAACGAATTGCAAAGAAACACGATCACGCGCAGAATCTGCTTGAAGGCGCAAAGGAGAAGTGATGAAGCTTAAAGTAATCGGATTGACCTCGCTTGGGTTGCTGGTCAGCATACTTCCTCCGTTGATCGCCACAGCAAGCTATTTTCCCCTGTGGATCGAAAGATCGGCAACAGCAACGGTATCAGGAGTTGCTGTATTTCTTGCAATTCTGTGCTTTGTACCGTTATACAAGAAGATCCTTTCGACGCTTAGGTCTCCTTCGGCTCCGATTCTGTGGACGGTGCTCGCTGTGCTGATGTTTGTGATGAAAGAGATCTCGGACGAGATGTTCGTTGTGGCTGTTGTCGGAGCCATCTCTAACCTTGTAGGTTGGGCGATCTTCAAGCTGGCGAAACGCTTGAGGAGGTCTGATAATGGATAATGAATTTGATCTCGGGTTGGATAGAAAGTCGTTATCAATAAAAGCACCCAGCGCAATTAACGTATTAATGATAGTGGTCGTTCTTATCGCCGCAATCGTATCTCTGGGAGAGCTGACGTTTACTGTCAAGGGCGCGATCAATGTTACCTTGACGGTGATAGTCCTATATATAGTTGCATCGATCGTATATCCCAATTCATACAGTGCAGCGATGGCCAAGGAGAAGCTGACACCCGAATATACTGCCGCCAAGGAAGAATATGAGAATTCGATCAGAGAGGTGGGCGCGCTCAAGATGCTTACCGAGATGCCGGACTATTGCGTCAGGTATTCCAGGGAGGAATTAAAAGCTTGCAGATCGGCGATCCTGCTTGATGAATGTATCGAATATGATACGTTCGAAAGCAAGTACCTCGGTAAGACGAAAAAAGAGCTCAGAAAAGAGAATCTTTCGTATGCGGCTGTTAAGTGCATCCGCGACGCATCCAGAGTCAAGGCGATTAATATTACTCCGGGGAATCTGTTGGGCAGCGGAGAGGAAGTAACGTTAGCCCAACGTGTCTTGAGGATCGTTGGTGCGCGTCGAAGCGTTGGGATAGAATCGCGAACCAGGCAGCGGCTCGATAACGGTATGAATATGTTAACCAGGGCGATAACGACCATCCTTGCAGGAGCAATAGGAGTTACTGTCGTGATTGAGGAATTCTCCCTTCGGACAATAGCGGAGTGGGCAATGAAGATGCTTCCAATTGTTATTGCTGCCCTGGGCGGGAATATAGCAGGGAAGCATAATGTATCAGGAACTCTGATCCCTCAGATGCAGAGGAAGACCAAAATTATACAAACTATGATCGGTTGGCATCAAGCGAAAGGAAAAGCCCTTCCGTTGACATCGGAAGGGGAGCAAAAGGAGCCTTCGGTGTTAAGCGAAAATACTTGACAGCATTTTGACATCATTTTGACATCAAAATATACACCAAAACGCACCAAAACGCGCCCTAAAAAACCAAAGCAAAAAAACAAAAAAAGCCTTACGCCGTCTGACTTTTCAGACTTTGTAAGGCTTCTTTTGTTTGGCAGGGGCAGAAGGACTCGAACCCACGACCCATGGTTTTGGAGACCAGTACTCTACCAACTGAGCTATACCCCTGTATTATTGCTTTTTGCAACATTAGAATTATATCAAATAAATACGGATTTGTCAAGGGGTTTTAAAAGAAATGTTCCATAATATTTGATAATTATTATAAAAAACGAGAAATGTCGGGAAACGTAGCAACAATACAATTAAAAAAATGTAATCAATAATTGAAGAGGCAGCCTTAAATGCGAAATTTGAGACCGCCTCTCTGTTTTTATTGCCGCTGAAAATTAGTCAGCGAGCCACTTTTCAAGATTCTCGGCGATGAAGGCATCGTCGTTGAGGTGAGGATAGGCCTTGTAGATCCTGTCGATCTCCTCGTTCTGACCCTCGGACATCTTCTCGTCGGGGTTAAGGCACCAGATACCCTTGAAGAGACCCTGACGGCGAAGCACCTCGTGAAGACCTGCAATGCAGCCCTTGAAGCCATTTGCGGTATCGAAGAATGCTGCGTTGGTGTCTGTTACCTCGTTTGCAAGCTGCATCATCTCGTAGGGCACGGAGTCCATCTCGCGGACAGCCTTGCACTTCTCAAAGAGCTCAACAGCCTTCTTTGTCCAAACAGACCAATGACCGAGCAGACCGCCGATAAAGCTCTTCTCGTAGGTCTTGCCGTCAACGGTGAACTTATACTTGGAGATAAGATCGAGAACGATGTTATCGTCGTTACCTGTGTAGAGGGTGATCTCGTCGGCACGTCTGGAAAGAGCCGCTGCGCGAACAACGTCAAAGGAATAATATCTATTGAAGGGAGCCGCCTTGATAGCAACAACGTTGTCTATATCGCAGATCCTGGTCCAA
Organism: Clostridia bacterium; assembly: GCA_017410065.1. Lineage (GTDB taxonomy): Bacteria > Bacillota > Clostridia > Oscillospirales > CAG-272 > UBA1740. Next base: position 44,110 of record JAFQRL010000039.1, read on the forward strand.
TAATCGTAGGTGAAATGTCTGCCGCCAACAGCTGTCTGAAGATAGAAGCCGATAACGGGCATAACAGCCGCAACCGCCTTTGTGCGCTCAACCATCTCGTCCTCGGAGAGGTGATTAAGTCCGCCGGGGGAGAGAAGAACTGCATCGTAGCCGAGGCTCTTTGCAAGCTCCGCCTCGCGAACAGCCTGCTCCTTGGGACCGCAAACGCCCGCAACCATAACGATAACCTCGCCTGTGCGCGCTTCAAACTTATCTGCCTCCTCCTTTGCCAGCTTGAGAACAGGCTCAAGAAGGTTGTATTTGGGATCGCGGATCTCAAACTGTGTGGTGTGGACAGCAACTGCAAGTCCGCCAACTCCCGCATCAAGATAATATCTCACAACCGCTCTCTGACGCTTCTGGTCAAACTTGCGGTTCTCGTCAAGGGCGAGAGGATTCGCGGGAATAACTGTGCCCTCGTGGAGCTTCTTAAGTGCTAATTCGTGTCTTGTCATAATTAATAAGTACCCTTTCTTTCTTCGAAGTGAGTGGGCTTGTCAAGCGTTCTGCCGCCTGCAAGTATATATTCTGCCTGCCATCTGATAAGTGTGTTTGCGCAAACGTCGGGATAACCGAACATCTCCATTGCAAGAGAGGAATCGTTGAGGAATGCGGTGTTGCCCTCCTCGCCTGCGAAAATAGGCTCCTTGCCAAGATACTTGCCAAGCTGAATAGCCGCCTTCTTGATGGAAACGGTCTCGGGACCCGTAACGTTTACAGTCCTCATAGGAGACTCCGCGTGAAGAAGACCCCTGATAGCGATCTCGTTTGCAGTGCCCTGCCAGATGAAGTTGAAGCAGGGAGTAGCAAGCTCAATGGGGGTGCCGTCGATGATCTTCTTTGCGCAGTCAAAGAGCACGCCGTAGCGAAGATCAACGGCAAAGTTAAGCCTGTAATTAAACACCTTCGTGCCGTACTGATGAGAAGCATACTCAAAGGCGCGCTCTCTTGCAAGCACGCTCATAGGATACTCGCCCGAGGGAGCAACCTTGTCCTCCTCCGTGCAGCCGCCGTGAGAAAGGGGCACGATGGGGTAAATATTACCCGACGAGAATACAACGATATTAGATTTTCTGAACTTATAAGCAACGAATGCGGGAAGGGTGGAGTTCATAGCCCAGGTAAGATACTCTGTGCCGCCGTCCGTTCCGAACTTTCTGCCTGCCATAAAGATCACGTTCTCAACCTCGGGAAGAGAATTGAGGCTTTCCTGGTCGAGAAGGTCTGCGCTGATGGTCTCAACGCCGTTTGAATGGAGAAGATCGAGAGCGATCTTGTCGCTGAAGCGAGAAACCGCAATAACCCTCTTTTCAATTCCTGCCGCCTTGATAGCATTCTTTGCAAGTATGCAAAGAGTGGGACCCATCTTTCCGCCCGCACCAAGCACCATAATGTCGCCCTTGATCTTTGCAATGTCGGCGATCAGCTTTTGCGTGGGAGTGGTAAGCAATTCGTTAAGCTTTTCTTCTGTCCACATAGTTTTGTCTCCTGTGTTTTGTATATTTTTTTATTAAAATCCTATTAAAATCCGATTCTCGTTTGGGCATAGCCCATACACCAAGCGCGATTTCCGCATCACCGCGCCGCACCTTGGATATGCGATGCCGTCAAAAAGCGAGATATTCTTCCTTCGTCATCTTGGGCACAAAGCTTTCTTTGATCTTAAGAGCACCCTCTGCTTTGTCGCAAAGCAGATCGATAACCGTCATCGCCATAAGCTTTGCGGGCTCAATGTAAGCGCGGACCTTGTCTGCCACGGAGAATTCCACCGCGTGAAGATTTCCAACAAAGCCGCCCATCGTGGGCTGAAGGATGGGCATAATGTGCCCAAGGTCTCCGATATCCGTAGAGCCTGTCATATCCACGCCGTGAACCACCTTAACACCAAGCCCCAACGCATTCGCCTCAAATAGCTCTGTCAGTCCTTCGGACTGAATAAGGGGCAGATAGCCCTTGTAGTTGGTGATCTCGCATTTTGCGCCGATCGCCATACACGCACCCTCAATAGCTCTGTCGACCTTCGCCGATGCGTCCTTGATAGCCTCGGAGGTGGCACCGCGAACGTAGGTCTCCATAGTGACGAGAGCCGGCACGACGTTCACAAGCTCGCCGCCGTTTGTGATAATGGGATGGACTCTGATCTTATCCTCGTCGCGGAAGGTCTCGCGCTGGGCGTGAATACACATCATTGCCGCCATCGCCGCATTGAGCGCGTTTATTCCCTCGTGAGGAGCACCGCCTGCGTGAGCCGCCTTGCCGATGAAATTCACAGTCTTTGCCACAAAGCCTATACCGCCGCCGCCAACGTATGCCGCACTCTCGGGAGAGTTGCCCTGGGCGTGCACCATCATTGCCATATCAATATCGTCAAATTCGCCAAGCCTTATAAGCTCCTGCTTGCCGCCGAAAAATTCAAGATCGCCTCTCTCGCGAAGCTTGGAGCGATAGCCGATCTCCACAAACTCCTCCGCGGGCACCGCAAAGAAGCAAACGTCTCCGTCAAGCTCGGGAGCAACCGCCGAAAGCCCCATAGCACAGCCAAGCATTGCGGCTATCTGCGCATTGTGTCCGCAGGCGTGAGCCGCACCCGAAACAGGGTCTGCCGTGGGATGAGTGGAGCAGGTGACGGCATCCATCTCTCCGATGACCGCAACTCTTGCAAGATGCTCGCGTCCTGCAAGATTACCCTTAACGCCTGTGACGGCAAGACCGTCGCGGTAGGGAATACCAAGGGACGAAAGCTCCTCCTTAACAAGTGCCGAGGTGTCAAACTCTCGGTAGCCCATCTCGGGGTGAGCAAGTATTTTTTCGCCTATGGCGAAGATCTTCTCCGCCTGCTCGTCTATTCTCTTGCAAGCAAGCTCCTTTAATTCCTGTCTGTTCATCTTATCTCCTCAAATCAATTATCTCTCAACGTCGTCAACATCTTCGCGCTTATTCTTACACGAAAAGTCCTTCGCTTGTCGGGTAAAAGTAGGTGCCAAGAAAGTAACCGTTTGGTTATTTTTGCTTCAAAATCAAGTACCTATGCTTCTAGGTACTTGACGATCATATCCGAGATAAATTCCGAGCGGCGAAGAACGTCCTCGCGGCTGGTGAGGTTTCTGTCCATCAGGGCAGACATAGTGTGTGCATTCGAGAAATACGCAAAGGCAAAGCTCATAACCGAAAGCACGATCTGGTGCTCATCAACACTCTCGCGAACAGTGCCAAGCTTCTTTCCAAGGCGTATCTTCTGCCTTATGTATTCAAAGGTCGGCTCCTTCAGCTTAACAAGCTCATCCTTCGGGATAGACACCGCGCGGTTAAGATTTTCCCACATAAGAAGCCTTATAAATTTTGGGTTTTCCAAAAGGAAATCAAAGGTCATATTCACAAAGCCCTTGATAGCATCGATGGGGTCCTCGTCCTCCACCATACATTCCCGCTCGCGGGCGGCGATCCACTCATACGCTATAAGCAGCACCTTGGCATAAAGCTTTTCCTTGCTTTCAAAGTGCGCGTAGAGCATTCGCTTGTTAATACCCGAGGCCTCGGCAATGGCATCAACTCTCGCGCCGTAAAAGCCTTTTTCGGCAAATTCGTCAACGGCGGCTTCGAGGATCCTTTCCTTGGTGAGCTCGGATTTTTCGTATTGTCTAAGCTTCATTTTTCCTCGCACAAAAAATTATATCATTATAATTGTATCACAACGCGCGCACTTTGTCAAGTATTATTTATTTTTTAAAATTATTTAATTGGACAGGGAGAATATTTTTCGCCCTGTATTGACAAGCCGAATAAAAGGTTGTATAATAAAGGAGTAACTAAACAGTTATAACAGCTATAAATTTGACCCCGAAAGGAAAACTACTATGCTTAAAATTGCAATTGTCGGAACAGGTGCCATAGCTTCAAATCATATCAAGGCGATAGAGGCAAACGATAAGCTCAAGCTCGTTGCGCTTTGCGACCTTAACGAGGAGAGAGTCAAGGCTCTTGCGGAGCAGAGGGGCGTGCCGTATTTTTTGAATTATAAGGATATCCCCGAGGCAGTTGAGTGCGATGCTGTCATCCTCAATCTCCCTCACGGACTTCACGCATCGGCATCGATCTACTTCCTTGAAGCAGGGCTTCACGTTCTTGTTGAGAAGCCTATGGCAAACACAGTTGAGGAATGTGACGCAATGAATGAGGCGGCAGAGAAGAGCGGAAAGAAGCTCGCGATAGCTCACGTTCAGCGTTATATGGCGGTAAACCGCAAGATCAAGGAGATCATTGATAGCGGCGAGCTTGGCAGACTTTGTATGTATAACGAGCAGAGAAGTATAAATTATTTCCTCCCCAGCCGTGCCCCTTGGTTCACAAGCAAGAAAATGGCAGGCGGCGGTATCGTTATGAACTACGGTGCCCACGCATTTGACAGACTCTGCTACACCGCAAGCTGCTCACCTGTTGAGGTGATCGGTGCCTGCGATAACTTTATAAACGACAGAGACGTTGAGGGTCACGCACAGATGATGGCAAAATGCGATAACGGTGTTAGCGCCACCATCACCTTCTCCGGCTACTCTACCGTTGATTACATCATCTATTATTATTTCACGGGCGGTGCTCTCCGCGTTGTTGGAACGTCCACCGTTGAGATCAAAAAGGAAGGGGAGCGCGCGTGGTCGCCCGTTGCGGTTGATATGAGCACAGATCCCTTCATTCTTGAGCTTGAGGACTTCAGAAAATTCACAAATGATGAGCCAACCGAGATTCCCGACTACGCATATAGCCGCAGGATAATCGAGGCTATTCAAAAGGGCTACGGCGAGATCTGACCTCATAAGCAACTCGCCCCACTTGCCCATCGCAAGGCTGTGGAAAAATCAAATATAAACATAAAAAACACCCGATAATGTAATGCACTATTTACAAAATCGGGTGTTTTGTTATATATTCAAGGTTATATATTCAAAAAAGAAATAATTTTTAAAAATTCAAAAAATGAAGGAAATTCAAATTTTTTGGAAAGCAATTCTCGGTGCTCCGTCGGGAAGATGTATCACTCCGCAATACTTGAAGCCTGCCTTTGAAAGAGCCCTTTGCATCGGAAGATTATTCTCGTGGGTGTCTATCCTTAAATTGGGGTGAGCCTTGAACATTTCGTCAAAAATAAAGCCGATTATCCCTCGCCCCTGATACTTAACTGCGATCCTGTGTATCACTCCGTATTTTTCGTCGGAGAGCCATTTTCCGTCGTATATAATTGAGTATGTGGGGTCGGCGCCTATTCTATAAAAGAAGGTCGCTATGACCTCGCCGCCTTCCTCGCAAACAAAGCTTGTTCCGTCCGCGATACCCTCCATTACGTCATTGCCCGAGGGGTAAGCCAAGTTCCATTGGTCGGGATTTCCGTTTGAGTGCATAAACTCCTTTGCGGCTCTGTATATTTCGTCGCAGGCGGGAACGTCCGCCTCTGTTGCAGGTCTTATCAGCATTGTGCTCTCCTTCGCTTATAAATATCAACAGAGATATAATACATAAATCTAATATCTTTGTCAAGTCATAAGGCTAAATTTTTTATAACTATTTACATTTAATTTCAAATGTGGTAAAATATCAATTGAAAAAAGAAAGGAGTGCTCGCCGTGAAAAAGCCTTATTCAAGAGTTTATTTTGAGATCACGAATATTTGCAACAAAGCTTGCAGCTTTTGCCACGGCACGCGCCGCCCGAAAAGAAGGGTGTCCGAGGAGGAGTTTTCCGCGGTGTGCGAGTCGCTTCTGCCTCTCACCGATTATATGTATTTTCACGTTATGGGCGAGCCTCTGACCCACCCAAGCCTGCCGTCCTTTATATCTCACGCTACCTCCCTTGGCTTTAAGTGCGCGATAACGACAAACGGCACCCTTTTGCCCGAGCGCGGAGAGGAGATTATCTCCTCGGGGGTATATAAGGTTAATATTTCGGTCCATAGCTTTGAGGAGGGGAGCGAGGAGGGCTTTGAGAAATATCTTTCGGGGATAATCGATTTTGCAGACCGCGCATCAAATAAAGGGGTGCTCACCGTCCTGCGGCTTTGGAATAAAGGGCACGACGGCGGCAGAAACGATAAAATTCTTGATGCATTGAAAGCGGGATTGGTCGGCGAATGGAGCTTTGGCGCGCGAGGCGCAAGAATACGCCATAAGCTTCACCTTGAATACGGCGACCGCTTCGCCTGGCCCGACCTTTCAGCCGAGGAGGGCGACTCCGATGTTTTCTGCTACGGACTCTCGGATCACTTCGGCATACTCTCCGACGGCTCGGTTATACCCTGTTGCCTTGATAGTGAGGGGAATATTACCCTCGGCAACATCTTCGAAGAACCGATAGAAAATATCCTTTCCTCCCCTCGCGCCGTGGCAATAAGAGAGGGCTTCAAAAAGAGATGCCCGAGCGAGGAGCTGTGCAGAAAATGCGGCTATGCCAGAAGATTTAAATAGTTAAAAATATATAAAAAACACCAAATTTGCAAACAATAATTTGCATTTTTGGTGCTTTTTGTATTCAAAGTTTGGGCGAATGACCTTCGATCGCTTCGGTAGGCTTAAAGACCAAAGCTTTCCTTGCTTCGCTTTTTTATAGTGTTGCCATCCTTAAGGACGCGGAGAAAACGCTCACCGTCCTCCTTGTCGCACATTTGCACAACGTCAAGTCCTGCGGCGGTGAAAACGCTCCTATACATACTTGACGAAAGGGCAGTTGCGTTAACGTCTCCCTCGGGAAGACCTAAAGAAACGGATGATCCGTTAGTGGTCGGCGAGGAATGTCCCATACAGTAGGAATAAGTTCCGTCTGCCTGCTTGAAGGGAAGTATTTTCTTTATGGAATTTTCAACCATTTCGGGCAGTCTTTCGCGGACTATCGCATATATGTCGGAAACCACCTCGGGCTCGTGAACCTGGGCATTTTTTATCAGCGAGCAAAGCCCCGACCACTGATTGAAGACGTCGTTCATATGATATGAAGCTCCCTCTGGAGGAAGTTGTATAACGTCCACGCAGGTGCGCGCTATATCAAGCTGATGCCTGATGGGCCTTTTGCCGTAGAGCGCGGCATATTTCAAAAGTCCCCACACAGCGCGATAGTCGGTTGGCTTCTGCCAAAGGCCTGTGGGTCTCTCGCCTGCCGCAAGCTGCTCGTTATATATCGTTTCTTGCATCTCGTCGAGATAATCAAGAGTCAATTCAAGATATCCCGCCGCCTCTATCTGCGATTTGTTTGCGTTTATAAGATGCGCGCCGCCCGAGTTTGCTCTCATATTCTCGGTCTTTTCGTAAAGCCACGCAAGATAATTTTCCTTGCTCGCGAGCCATTCGGGAATATTGTCCTTTGCCTCGCCTTGGCTTGCCGCCTTGAGCCTATCCAGTGCCGTCGGGTAATTCGGGGTATCTCCAAGAGTGGTTATAAGGGCTCTGGACCACCCGAGATCTCTGCCAAGCTTTGCACCCGAGATATCCTTTCCCCATTGGGGATGATAGAAATAGCCGTCCTCCTCGCATTGAAGGGACTTGGCAAAGCCCGTGAGCCTCTTTGCGGTCTCGCTGTCAAGCGCTGCCGCATATTTGACGCCGAGGGTATCGAACGCGCCGTTGTTTTCGCACCAGCGCAATGCCTGCACGGTCGATTCAATATCGGGAAGAAAGCCCTCGCAGTCGCGAGAAGAATTGGCGTAATAAAAGCCGCCCGTCTCCTTATCCCAAAGACCCGCAAGCCAATCTATGATCGCCGAGCCGTCGTAATGCTCGCCAAGCGATTTCAGCGCACAAAGCTCTCTCTCGCTTACCTTGCCATCAAGTATTTCCCAATTTTTCTTTCCCATAGTAGCTCCTGTCCCAAGCATAGCGAAAATTTCGCTTCGCCGGTTGATTGAATTGTTACCTAATTTTAACATAAGGGAAGCCTTGTGTCAAGACTTTGATACATATTTCTTGACAAATCAAAAAGCCCGTGGTAAAATGAATAATAAAGAAATTCGCGAGGGGAGGCAAGAGGAGTGCTTTTATCAAACGACGTTAAATATATAATTGAAGAATTGAATAAGCACGGCTTCAGAGCGGACGTCGTTGGCGGTCCCGTGCGCGACTTTTTGCTTGGCAAGCAGCCCCACGACTACGACATAACCACCTCGGCTCGCCCCGAGCAGGTGGAAGAAGTGTTCTCGGGTAAGAGAATTATTGAAACGGGCATCAAGCACGGCACGGTCACGCTTGTGCTGAACGGCGAAAATTACGAGATCACAACCTATCGTATAGACGGCGAGTATCTTGATTCCCGCCATCCCGAATCGGTGGAATTTACCACCGAGCTTGCGGAGGATCTGTCACGCCGAGACTTCACGATGAACGCGCTGTGCTATAACCCCAAGCAGGGCATCACAGATCTTCACGGCGGCGAGGCTGATATCAAATCTCGCATTATCCGCGCGGTCGGCGACCCCGAAAAACGCTTTACCGAGGATGCGCTCCGCATAATCCGCGGGCTAAGATTTGCGGCGGTGCTTGGCTTCGATATAGAGGAGAAGACCGCCGAGGCAATGGAAAAATGCGCTCATCTTATGGAGAAGGTCTCCGCAGAGCGGATATTCACCGAATGGAAAAAGCTGATCTCGGGCGACTTCGCCTACGATGTTATCGATAAATACCGCCATATAATAAGAGTGTTCCTTCCCGAGGTGGCAGACGAGCCGCTCCCCGAAAAAGCAAGGTTTGATATCTCCGAGCCTATCGTCAGAATGATAGCTCTCTTTAAGGGCGCGGGCGGCGAGAGATATCGGGGCGCAATGATGAGACTGAAGACCGATTCGGGAACGAGAGACGCAGGCTTCCTCATTCTCACTTCAATGAAAAATTACGACACCTCCTCCCCCCTCGCCATAAAAATTCTTATGAGCGAGCTTGGCGCGGAGATCGCCTCCCTTCGCCTTAAGGTGGAGTATCTTCTAGGTATGCGTGAGCACGAGGAAATATTTGAGGTTGAAAAAATCATAGAGAGGAGAGAGCCGTATCGGGTCAGTGATCTTGATATTAACGGCTCGGATCTTATTTCCCTCGGCATAAAGGGACCGAGAGTCGGGCAAGAAATGCGAGCTCTCCTTCGCCTTGTTATGGAGGGGAGACTGAAAAACCAGCGAGCCGCCCTTATTTCAAGCGTGAAATCAAGAATCCCCTCCGATAACGCAAAGATAAAATAATTCATATAATATGATCGGGCAGATAATACCGACCTGAATTCATAAAAAAGGATAGAGACGTAAAATCCTTATTTAAATAATTCGGGTCAGTATCGGGAAAGACTGCCCGATCTTATTTTTTGGAGGGCGCAAATGAAGACTCCGACCGATTGGAATATAAATGAGAAAAGATGTAAAAACGAGATCGAATATGCGCAAATAGAATTAGAAAGCTCCGAAATTTATAAAATACAGATCAGCGGAAAAATCGAGGAAAATGGCGAGAAATGTAAAGAACTATTTTCAAAACAACCTGTTTTCTTTCACGATATCCCGATTTTCTTTTCGGGCTATGAGCTTGAAGGAGTCATAATTTTTATAACCCTTTGCAAGGATGCCCGTTTCTTTTCTCGCACCCCTCTCCGCTTATCCCGCCTTCTTTCATATACCCGCGCACCTCATATTTCCGCCGCCATATCTCTAAGCGAGTGCCATCTCTATATAAAAGCGCAGAGCTTTCATCGGCTACCCGAATGTCGCGGATGGGATTTGCTCTTTTCGTCCGCTCTTGCGGCTTTGGAGAAAGGCGGCTTTTATTGAGCGCGGAGTTTGATAAATATGCTTGAATATGCTCCCATCGCCCCAAAAATAATAATTTTTATTGCTTTTTGTTAATTTACTTGACTTATCGCCCGCCGTGTGTTAAAATAATAAATAGTTTTTAGAGAGGAGACGGGAATATGGCATTTGATGCTTGTATGATGCGAGCGGTTCTCACCGAGCTTAAGCGCGATTTTCCCGAGGCGAAGATCGAGAAGGTACTTCAGCCGAGAAACGACGAGATAGATCTCGTTATCCACTACGGCAGATCCTCACGCCGTCTCCTTTTCAACGTTGGACCAAATGCCCCAAGGCTTCAGCTTTCGGATAGAGTTAAGGAAAACCCCAAGGAAGCCCCTATGTTTTGTATGCTTCTTCGCAAGCTGCTCACAGGCGGCAAGATAGTTGAGGTAAAACAACCGGGCTTTGATAGAATTGCCGAGCTGCGCGTTGCCTGCTACGATGAGATGGGTTTCAAGATCGATAGATATATCGTTTGCGAGATAATGGGAAAATACGCAAACCTCATTATCCTGGATGCGGATAAAAAGATCATCACGGCTCTCAAGATGATAGACTTTGCCGCAAGCACCGTCCGTCAGGTCCTCCCCGGGCTGAAATATCAAGTCCCCGCACTCCCCGAGAAGCTTTCTCCTCTTGTGATAGATCGCGCGCTTTTTTTCGAAAAGCTCGCTGAATTTTCTCCCGAGCGGAGTGTCGAAAGGTTTATCACGTCTACCTATTCGGGCATTGCAACTCAAATTGCCCACGAGCTTTGCCACAGAGCGAGCGGAGGAGTAGATACCCCCGTATCCCTCGTAAATTCGGACACGCTCTTCGACGTATTCTCCGATTGGCAGTCGCTTCTCATCAATGAAAGCTACACCCCAACTATGGCGAAAAGCCCCGAGGGTAAGCCCACAGACTATTCTTATATGCCCATCACCTACCTTGGCGATACCGTGAGCACCGAGAGCTACTCAAGCTTCTCCGAGCTTCTCGATAATTATTTTGCCGAGAGGGACAGGCTTGAGCATATCCATCAGCGCGCAAAGGATATCACCACGCTTCTGAATAACGCCGAGGCAAGGACCGAGCGCAAGCTCGGAATTCAGCGGCAGGCTTTGCTTGATAGCGAGAAGGGCGAGGAATATAAAAGATCGGCAGACCTTATCACCGCAAACCTTTATCGGCTGAAGAAGGGAATGGATAGCTTCGTTGCAACCGATTATTACGACGACTCCTGCCCCGAGATAGAGATAAAGCTGGACACTCGCCTCACCCCCGCGCAGAACGCCCAAAGGCTCTATAAGCAATATAATAAATGCAAAAACGCAAAGGTGGTCCTCGCCGAGCAGATAAAGCTCTGGGAGGCAGAGCTTAAGTACCTTGAATCGGTGCGAGCCTTCCTTGAAGGTGCCGAGCGCGAGGAGGATATTATAGAACTTCGGGACGAGCTCTATCGCTCGGGCTACGCTTCAAAGCTTCGCGGCTACGCGCCCCCGAAAAAGCTCCGCTCAACACCCCATAAATTCAGAACCACGGGCGGCTTCACTCTGCTCGTTGGTAAAAATAATACGCAAAACGACCTTCTCTCTATGAAGAGTGCCGCAAAGGACGACCTGTGGTTCCACACAAAGGACGCCCCTGGCTCTCACGTAATTTTAGTCACCGACGGAAAAGAGCCCGCCGACGTCGATTACACCGAGGCTGCCGCGGTCGCCGCAAGATTTTCAAAGGCATCGGGAGATAACGTCGCCGTGGACTACACCCGCGTGAAAAATCTCCGCAAGCCCCAAGGCTCGCGCCCGGGATTTGTCACCTATAAAACCAATTACACAGCCTATGTGAGCGAGGCAACGGACGAGCTGCTTGATAAAATGCGCCAAGGCGTATAAGAGGAGCTTCGCAAGTTAAGCCGATAAAGCATCCGTAAAAGCACCAAAAACGCGACACGCCCACGGGCTAATGCAAAAAGGAAAAGATCAAAATGGTAGATCTTATTGGACTTCATAAGCACTTTATTTTAGAGCATATCAAGGAAGGCGACACCTGTGTTGACTTCACTATGGGCAACGGAAACGACACTCTCTTCCTCTCCAAAACGGTCGGCGCGGAGGGAAGGGTGTATGCCTTCGATATCCAGGCGGAGGCACTTATCTCCACCGAGGCGCATCTTAAGGCAAACGGTGCCCCCGAAAATTACACCCTCATCTGCGCTTCTCACCACAGAGTGAAGGAGTTCGTTAAGGAGCCCATCAAGGGCGGAATGTTCAATCTCGGCTACCTTCCCCGAAGCGGCAAAAAGGCGGTCACGACCCTTCGTGAGACCACGATGCCCGCAGTAGAGGCGGCAATAGACCTGCTTGCGCCCGACGGCGTACTGATCATCGCCATCTACCCGGGTCACGAGGAGGGCGCGCTTGAGGGCGATATGTTGAGAGAATATTTCAGGACCCTCTCAAAATATAAAATTTGCGCATCCGAATTCCGCATACTCAATTCCCCAACATCTCCCTATTTCTTCCTTGTGGAGAAAAGCCCGAGAGCAAATAGCTTATAAAACCGAAAGGAATATATAAAAATGTCAAAAAAGATAAATCCAAAGCCAATAAAAAAAAGAGCTGTCAGCAAATTAAATAAGAATAAAATTTTAATCATCAGCATTATCGCCGTGGTGATCGTTGTTGGCCTTATATTCGGCATAACCCTGGCTGTTAAAAACAGAGGTCCCGCAGATGATGCAACTCTCGCCGAGGTCAAAACAAACGGCTTCCACGAGCTCGTGTTCGTTATGAGTGACGGCACAGAGGTAAACGCAGGCGCACTTCCCTCAAATCACGAGGGAATACAGATCATCAGCGCAAAACGCTCGGAGATCGTTTCTGTTGGCACGTCGGGCGCAACCGAGGAGATCAGAATAGTTTGCGAGGATGATGAAAACCGCACCTATGAGCTTGTGTGGAACATCCCGAAATTCGGCAAAAGCTGCTCGCTTAAAACGGCAAGAATAAGTTATCAGGGCGTGCTTGTGTTCACAGTTAAGCAAAACGGAGAAACCAAGGAAATAAAGCAGGGCAACCTTCTTAAGCTCTCCACCCCCGCAAAAGAGATGACCCCCTCGGGCGCATCCGATTATGCAACAGACGAGAGCCTTGATAAATCCCAAACTGTCTACCTCGATATGAAGATCAAGGGCTACGGCACGGTAACTCTCGCTCTTGATCGCGGGGCGGCACCCAAAACCGTTGACGCCTTCCTGAAGCTCGTTTCCGAGAAGTATTACGACGGTCTCACCTTCAATAAGATCCTCGACGAGGAAAAATACAAGGATGATAATAGCTTCGTCCTCGGCGGTATATCCTCAAAGAGTGCCGATAAGGTTGAAGGAGAATTCGCAAATAACGGCTATTCGGGAAATTATCTCTCCCATAAATACGGTACCCTTTCTCTCTATCACGGAGACGATATGAACGGCGCAACCTCCGAGTTCTTCATCTGCACCGCAGACAACACCGACCTTGACGGCAAATACGCCGCATTCGGCTACGTTGTTTCGGGTATGAATATTATCGAGAAGCTCGCCGAGCTCACAGGCACCTTCTCCGAGTACGACGGAATCAAGTCCTCTGAGCTTGAAAAATACAGAGCAAAGCAGGCAACCATAGAGAGCATAACCGTTAAGGAATCAAACTAAATAAGTAAAAAATCATCTTCGCAGTCGAAAAACTGTTAAGAAAGAAAAAGATCCGTCTTGATTATTGAGAAAAAGATCTATAAAAGTAAAAACACCGCAAAATGTAAACAAAGCTTTGCAATTTGCGGTGTTTTGCTATCTTTTATAGAATTACGGTTAAATAGGTTATTCGATTGCCTTTAATCTTTTTTCACCCTAACTATTGACAAATAGCCGTTAAATAATAGACGATGGGGCAATGCTTAACAAAAATTACATAAGAGGTAAACAGATCACTTTCCTTCGGGAAGCGTCCATCCGTCGGGGTCGTAGTAGGTGTCTTCCTCGCCGGAGCCTCCAACGTTGCCTTCGCCCGAGCCTGTATCACCCGAGCCTGTGTCGCCCGAGCCTGTATCACCCGTTCCTGTGTCGCCTGTTCCTGTGTCACCTGTTCCTGTATCGCCTGTTCCTGTGTCGCCCGAGCCTGTGTCACCTGTTCCCGTGTCGCCCGAGCCTGTGTCCTCGCCACCTTCACCGCCGTCGGGGGTGATCTCGTCAATATCCTCGATAACGGTTATTGATTCGATAACCGCCTGCTTCGATTTATCGGGAATGGTGTAATTAGAATAATAATCTGCGTAGGGAATCGTGAGTGAGGTTATCTCGTCGATAATATTCATACCCGAAAGCACGTAGCCGAATGCGGCATACTTTCCGTCAAGAGAGGCTCTTGCATCTGCGTTACAGATGAAGAACTGGCAGGTCGCGCTGTTGGGGTCGCTCGTTCTTGCCATAGAGATAACGCCGCGGATATGATCAATATCGTTATCCCAGCCGTTCTCCGAAAACTCTCCCTTGATGGGAGCCTTGCCCGAATCTCCCGAGCCGTTTGCCTTGGGGTCGCCGCCCTGGATCATAAAGCCCGACATAACTCTGTGGAAGGTAAGTCCGTCGTAGAAGCCATCCTTCACGAGAGCGAGGAAATTCTGAACGGTTACGGGTGCTGTGGTCGCATCCAGAAGGATAGTAACTGTGCCGTAGCCCTTTACCTTCATCTCAACCGTTGCGGTGTTTCTGCCGCTTACGTCTCTTGTTGTTGCATAATCGCAGGCACCGTCGGGAGTAAGCTCCTCCTCGGGCATCGTGGGATAGAATACCTGCCCAAGATCGAATTCCTTATCCTTTGCATTTATATAGAGTCTCTTGTTTTTTATCTGTGCCGTGATAGTCTCCCCCTCTCTGTCCGAAAGATCGGGAAGGGGAATGGTGAGATAATATTCGTCGCTCAAATTGACCGTGAGCCTTCCGCTTGCCACGCTCGCCGAGGTGAAATGAATTCCCTCGGGGTTTTCGGGAAGTGCGCCAACCGTGATCTCCTCGCCGTTTGTGAGCTTGAGATAAAGCACCTTATCGGCGACTCTTGCGGAGGCTATGCCGAATGTTGACTCATCGCCGCCCGTCTCCTCATCCTCGCCGCAGCTGACGGCAAGAAGAAGCGTGGAGCACGCCATAATAAGTGCAAGTAAAAGTGTGAGTATTCTTTTCATAAAAGCTTACCTTTCAATTTTTGGATGTATGACCGTCTGAGATACGGAAGGTCATTTATTCGGTATACGCCGACTGCGTTATCTCAAAGGGCTTCGCTATCGCGTTTTTTATAGCCTCGCGGATAACCGCTAAATCCTTTTCGGTTATCTCAAGGTGCACGTGATTATATCTTTCCTTAAAATCAGCCTTCGTCTCCTCGCTGACCTCGTTCGGTGTGGCAACGTAGCTTACGTCCTCGGGAGAGCCGCCCGAGAGGACGGTGTACCAAAGAAGCCCGAGCGCGTATCTTCCGAGAGTGAGGCCCATATGCCCGTAGTCTCTGGCAATATCAACGTCCGTGAGATAGGACGACATAAGATTTTGTCTGAAAGTTACGGCAGGAATGAGAATTTCTAATTCCGGGTGGATAAGCACTGTGTTCTTTGCGATATCGAGTATCTTCTCATATTGAAGAGCAGAAGAATTTGACGGGTGAATGTTGTCGTTATATTTCCAGATCATATGGAAAACGAACTTGGTTTTGTCGCTTTTGAGGTTTTCCTTGATAAAATCAAGGAGATTTCCAAGGTAGGAGTAGGTGTCAACCTGCTCGACGTGCTTTGGTCCGTGCTGAATACTAACAAAATCCCAATCCTCAGCCTGAATAGTTTTAGTGTAACGCTCCTTGATGTTTTCGCCTGTTATGCTTTCTGCAACTCCGTTTCTCGTGATCGAGCAGCCTGCCGTGCCGTCCATTGCGATAGCATCCGCGTGAGCGGGGTGGAAGCATTCGAGAGTGTCGTCTATATTCTGCCAATGCTGATTTATATTACAGCCACCGTCGCAGATATGTCCGATCACGATCTCCTCATATCCCGCGCTCTCAAATATTTTTTTCAGATAGGTGAGCGCATCAACGCTGTAACTGTTTCCGAAAGCCAGAAGCTTAATGCTTTTCATATACTTATCCTCTGTCCTGTATTTAAGATTTTTAACCGAAGGTGCGATCAGGGAGCAGTGGTGTAGACCGAATTTGTGATCTCGTAAGGCTTTTTGAGCGCGTTCTCGATAGCCTCGCGAACGACCAGCATATCAGCCTCGGTGATATCGAGATGCACGTGACCGTAATCAGCCTTCGCTGCCGCCTTTGCCTGTGCATCAACATCATCGGGAGTGGGAACGTAGGTCACGTCGTCTATTGAGCCGCCTGTCAAGTAGCAGTACCAGAGAAGTCCGAGCGCATATCTTCCGAGAGTGAGACCCATATGGCCGTAGTCTCTTGAAATATCCACGTCGTCAAGGAAGGAGGAGACCATATTCTGTCTGAAGGTCGCCGCAGGAATAACGCCGTCAAATCTGTCGGTCTTAAGAACTATATTCTGCGTGATATCAAGAATAGTGTTGTATTGATAAGCGGTATGCTGCTTTTCGGTGGAGAGATTGTCGTTATACTTCCAGATCATGTGGTAAATGATCTCGGTATCCTCGCTGGTAAGATTTGCATCAATGAAATCAAGAAAATCGGTGAGATGGGAGTAGGTCTCCGTCTTTTCAACCGTGTTGGGGCCGTGCTGAATGGTTATGAAATCCCAATCGTATGCCGCAATAGTCTTTGCGTATCTTTCCTTAAGGGTATCAGCCTTCACGGAGGTGCGCACGCCGTTCACGGAAATACCGCAGGATGCCTCTCCCTCTGTGTTTACCGCATCGGGCTGGGAGGGGTGATAGTCCTCAAGAGTATCGTCAAGGTTCCACCAATGGTGGTTGATGTCACATCCGCCCGTGGTGATGGAGCCGAGGATCACCTCGTCGTAGCCCGCGCTTGCGAATATCTTATAAAGGTAGGTGTATGCATCGTTTGAATAGCTGTTTCCGAATGCCAGAAGCTTGAAGGTCTTGACCTCGGGAGCTGTAAGCTTAAATGGATCTGCCATCGCGAAGTCAATTGCCTCGTTGAGTATACGGTATCTGGAATTTACGGAATTATCCGAAAGCTCAAGCCCTATCTCCTCCGCATCCTTATCTAAAAGATAAGAGCCCCAGGTAACAGCCGCAACGTAAGCACCAATCTCGGTCTCAAGCTGAATACCGTTTGTGCCCGTAACCGAGCCGTCAAGGAAGATCTCTCGCAAATTCTGAATAGCCGCACCGACGGGAAGGATACCGTCGATCTTTGCGTTGCTCTTAACGAAGGTCTCAAGAGCCACGGTGATGCCCTGATACATAGCAGCCTGATCCTTGCCGTATGCGTCGAAGCCTGCGTGAGAGGAGTTCTTATTGTATGCCCAGCTCATATTCCAAAGGAGCTTTGCGTTTGCGTTGGTCTTATTATCCTCAATGTAATTAACAACGAAATCAAGCTCGGAATATTCCTCTGCAATACCCGCCTTCGGAATGCTCTGACCGATAACGATATAGTCCCAGGTATCGTAGGTGAGCACGTCAAGGAACTTCTGGGAGTATTTTGTGGATACGGTCTCGCCGTTTTCCATAATTGCAAAGGTGTACGCCTTCTTTTCGGACTCAATATTCTTCTTCTGATCCGCAATGGACGCGCCCGAATTGAAATTGAAGTTCATTGTTGCAACGGTAACGTTATCAATACCGCCGAGCTTCAGCACCTCGTCAAGATAGGTGACGGCATAGGTGCTTGATGCGTCTCCGATAACGAGGAGCTTAACAGAACCCGTTGCGGGGATAGCCTTCTCGTAGCTGTCGCCGCACTTATTGCAGGTGTAGAGGGTGAGACCCTCCTCGGTTGCACTCGGCTCGGTCACAGTCTCGGGGAAGTATTCGCCGTCGTCGCACACAGAGCAGGGAAGCTCTCTCTTATCCGTGCCGCCGCCCGTGCCCCCGGAGCTCTCCTCGTCTCCGCAGGAGCCAAGCACAATAAGTGCGCAGAGCGCCAGCATAACCGATATCATAAGACTTAAAAATCTTTTCATTTTAACGATCCTCTTTTCTCGGCAAATAAGCCGAAATGATTTGATTTATTGCAAAAATTGAAACAATTATTTACAAAATCGCTTTATTCCTCTATCCAACCCTTAAGCTTGAGCCAGGCAAGAAGATTGTCGGTCCAGCTTCTGATATAGGGTACGTCAATGTTTCTTTCGGGGTGATAGCCTACTCCGAGTCCGTGGCCGCCGAGAGGATATATATGCATCTCAAAGGACACTCCGATGTTATGAAGCGCGGTTGCGTAGCGGAAGGTGTTGTTAACGTCAACGCAGTTATCCGTCTCCGTGTGCCAGATGAAGGCGGGCGGAGCAGTTTTATCCACGATCTGTGCGGGAGATATGGAGGGATATCTTTCTTTTTCGTCTCCGAGAAGATTTATAAACGAGCCCGAATGCCCGTCGAAATCAAGCACGGGATAGCAAAGTATCTGCGCGTTGGGAATGTAGTCCACCTCGTCAAGCTCGTCCACACCCTCGCCGTCGATCTTCCCGCGATAGGTTGAAATAAGAGCCGCAAGATGTCCGCCTGCCGACGAGCCCATAACCGCGATCCTGTTCGGGTCAAGACCCATCTCCTCCGCGTGAGCTCTGATGTATCTCACCGCGCGGCGAGCATCAAGGAGGGGGTAGGGGAATTTTGTGGGCTTAACTCTGTAATCAACGTCAAAAACGTCAATGCCCTGCGCGTGAAGCAGCTCGCGGTAGCCTGTGCACTCATAAGCCGCCCTCGTGCGATAGCCGCCGCCCGCAAAGGTAACGACGCAGGCTCTCGATCTGCGCTCGGGTGCAGGATAATAATTTATGTAGGGAACCTCAAAGCCATCCTCGTGTCCCGGGGCATCGCCCTCCCAAAGTCTTTTTCTGAATCCTTCCATTTTGTTTTCTCCAATCGTATTTGCACGGCTGTGCCGTATTATTATTTGTTTTCTGAAAGCGCCTTGTTCTTAAGAGCCGCCGCCGCGGAATACACCGCGATAAGCTCAATAAGCAGAAAGACGTACGCGAGAAGCACCGACATAAGCTCGGCGACCGAATACTCACCGCCCGATCCGACGAAAAAGCTCACCGTGCTTATTAGCTCCCTGGTCACCTTGACCGCAAAGCCAACGAGAGTTGCCCCGAGAATACCGAGGTTCGTGCTGTCGTCGGTGTCGAAGATCCTTGCAGGGGAGATCCCGTCTCTCACGGTAGCTTCAGCCTCCGCCCAAAGCTTTTTCCGCTCCGCCTTCGTACCTCTCTCCTTGCGCATCGGAGGAAGCTCGGAACGAAGTTTTTTGAACACGGGGTATGCCGAAACGCCTCTTGCCGCAAAGTAAAGAAACGCCCCGCTCGCCCACCCAATAATAAGGCCGATGGCCGAAAGCCCAAGAGAAATAAGAGCTCCGTCTATCGAATCATATCCGAGAGAAAGCGCGAAAAGATAGCAATAGGGGAGCGAATAGATAAGCGCGGGAAGCGATAGCTTGATGCACCGTATAAGCGCGCCCTTTGCCTTTGGCTCGGTGAGGAAAAGATGAGCTCCGATAGCCACAGGAGCAAAGAATTCAAGAAGCTTTTCGATGATCGCTCGCACCGCAATATAAACGGTGTGAGAAGGTCCGTCCCAATCCTCAATATCCTCAACCGCGTAGTTCGGTATATAGAAGATGAGAAAAGCGAGAAGATAAAATGCCGATAGTATCAGCAAAAGCCGCCGCCTTGCCTTAATAGAATTTTCTGCCACGGAAGCTCTCCTTTCTATTTTCACTCCTATCATTTTATCACAAAGAAACACCTAAATCAATAGTTATTTATAAATTTTAATCGGTCGGTTATAAAATTTAATTGGTCGGACACAATTTTTGGCGGTAGAGTATAATAAACTGCATAAAATATAGAAAAAAGGACTTCGTGCTCTGAATTTTTTTGAGGATAAGGTGAGTAGGTTTGTGAATAAAGTGTAAATTTTAGAAAATATTATAATGCCTACTTGAAATCTATGCGCGGATATGATATTATATTAAGGCTGTCCTACGGGGCAAGCAAAAATAAATCTCACATAGCGAGTAGGTTTGCTGCCGGTGCATAGCATAGCTATGTCGCAGTGATTTGTCGCTATGGCGGAAAAACCAAGGAGGAACATTAAAATGTTCGACATCACAATCAAGCAGCTGCTTGAAGCAGGCGTACACTTCGGTCATCCGACCAAGAAGTGGAATCCGAAGATGGCTGAGTACATCTTCACCCAGAGAAACGGTATTCACATTGTAGACCTTCAGAAGACCGTTAAGAAGTTTGAGGAGTCGTTCAACTTCGTTTCCGAGCTCGCTCAGGAGGGCGGCACAGTTCTCTTCATCGGCACCAAGAAGCAGGCAGCCGACACCGTTAAGGAAGAGGCGCAGAGATGCGGTATGTACTACGTAAACGTACGTTGGCCCGGCGGTATGCTCACAAACTTCAACACCATCCGTAAGTCCATCAGAAGGCTCAAGGAGCTTGAGAAGATGCAGGCAGACGGCACCTTCGATCTTCTTCCCAAGAAGGAAGTTGCAAAGAAGATCAAGGAGATCGAGGATCTTGAGAAGTCCTACGGCGGTATCAAGGATATGGAAGCTCTTCCTTCCTGCGTATTCGTTGTAGACACCCGCAAGGAAAGAAACGCAGTTCTTGAGGCAAAGAAGCTCGGTATTCCCGTTGTTGCTATTGTAGACACCAACTGCGATCCCGATGATGCAGATTACATCATCCCCGGTAACGACGACGCTATCCGCGCTATCAAGCTTATCGCAGGCGCACTTGCAAACGCAGTTATCGAGGCTCACGGCGGCGTTCAGGAGGAGCCCGCAGCAGAGGTTGAGGCAGAGGCACCCGAGGCTCAGGTAGCAGACGCTGAGTAATTCCCCCAAATTAAAAATTTAAGGAGAAATTAAAATGGCATTTACAGCTAAGGACGTAGCCGAGCTCAGAAAGCAGACCGGCTGCGGAATGATGGACTGCAAGAATGCTCTCGTTGCATCCAACGGTGACTTCGAGGCAGCAGTTAAGTTCCTTCGTGAGAAGGGTATGGCGGCAACCGCAAAGAAGGCAGACCGTATCGCAGCAGAGGGTCTTGTTGACGTTATGACCATCGGTAGCACCACCGCTATCGTTGAGGTTAACTCCGAGACCGACTTCGTTGCAAAGAACGCAACCTTCCAGGAGTTCGTTAAGGACGTTCTCAAAACCATTATCGCTAATAAGCCCGCAGACGTTGAGGCTCTCCTCGCATCCAAGTTCATCGAGGGTGAGGGCACCGTTGCAGACGCTCTCGCTGAGAAGACCTACAAGATCGGTGAGAAGCTCTCCATTCGTCGCTTCAGCATCGTTGAGGGCACAGTTTCCACTTATATCCACGGCCTCGGTGCAACAGGCGTTATCGTAAGCTTCGATACCGACGTTGCAGAGAAGGACGGCTTTGCAGAGTGCGCAAAGAACGTCGCTCTTCAGACCGCTGCTATGGATGTTAAGTACCTTGATAAGGAGTCCGTTCCCGCTGCAGTTCTTGCAGAGGAGGAGGCTATTCTCATCAAGCAGATGAAGGAAGACCCCAAGATGGCTAATAAGCCCGACAATATCCTTGCAAACATCGTTAAGGGTAGACTCGGCAAGTTCTATGAGACCAACTGCCTCACCGAGCAGGCTTACGTAAAGGACGACTCTATGTCCGTTGCTAAGTACGTTGCAGGCGTTGCAAAGGAACTCGGCGGCTCCATCAAGATCACAGGCTACGTTCGCTACGACAAGGGCGAGGGTATCCAGAAGAGAGAAGAGGATTACGGAGCTGAGATCGCAAAGATGATCCAGGGCTGATTTCTTTTGGCATAATAGAAAGAGGACGAGAGCGATCTCGTCCTCTTTCTATCTCCGTTTGCTCCCGCTCGCCGTAGGTAACTACGCCTTCGGGTCGCAAGCGAAGATTTCTGCTCAAAAGAAATTCTGTTTTGGCATAACCACAAAAAGGGGCTGAGTCAAAAGCTTTTAATTAAGCGAAAGGCTCACCCCTTTGCTATGCAAATTCTGAAATGCAGAGCAAAGCAAAAGAAAAAGCCTCGATTTGAGGCAAAAAAGAGTATGACGAAAAGAGGATCGGCAAAA
>JAFQRL010000040.1 GCA_017410065.1 Clostridia bacterium
CCCACACCTTTGTTGAGGGCAAGTGCGAGTGCGGCGCAGAGGATCCCGATTACAACAGCAGTTCAGAGGAAGATGTTTAAGGTTAGCGATATCAACTACGTTGGCTTTGAGTTCAACAATAAGAACCTTGGCGACTTCTATCTTGACGATATGAGCCTCCAGCTCATTCACGAGTAGCCCCACGATCACAACTTCGTTAAGGGCGTTTGCGACGTTTGCGGCGTTATCGACCCCACCTATCACGAGCACGTATACGTTGAAGGCAAGTGCGAGTGCGGAGCAGAGGATCCCGATTACGTTGCACCTGAGGCTGCAAAGTATGATATCAAGGACGTTACCTGGACTCTTGATACTGCTGTTGAGGGCAACTTCGTTATCAGAATTCTCAATAACGCTCCCTCTAACCTTGATAAGAACCAGGAAAGAACTGCTATCTGGAATCTTACCTGGGCAAACGCTTAATTCTTGACGTTAATTGGATTTGATTTACCTAAGAGACTGACTTTAGTCTTAATGGCGAGGCGGAATTTTTCCGCCTCGCTTTTACTTTTGGTGAAGGGTGCTGTTTTTTACTCTGCTATTCGTTTGATGAGCGGAATTTGTTTTTCGTGATGGGTTGGGCGGCTTTCTTTGAGAAGCGAATAAAATTGTAAACAAATGGGAAAAGGGGCGAATATGCTTGACTTGCGGCGGAAATTAGTGTAAAATATAGTAGTGCGTATTTTGCCGCAAGGCGGCGGAAAAATAAATTATTTCGGAGAAAATATGAGATTATCAAGAAGGATAGCGGCGTTTGCCGTGAGCCTTGCGCTTGCGCTTTCCTTGCTTTGCTCCTGCGTGGAGAGTGGGCTGGATAGCGGAGATATTCCCTCGGTGAGACCTGTTATAGGTATGCTTAAGATCGAGGGTGAGGAAAGCTTCGAATTGGAGCTTGGGGAGACCCGTGTATTGATTATTGACCAGTCCGAGGCGGTTTTGTCTCACGTCAGATGGTCTGTTGAGGGCGACGCGGTGAGCGTTGACGAGCGCGGCGTGGTCATTGCCGAGAAGCTTGGATCTGCTAGGGTTACGGCGAGCTACGGTGCGCTTTCGGACAGTGTAACCGTGACGGTTGTTGAGGCGGACGGCTCGGGTGATGGAACAGGTGACGGCTCCGGCGATGGCTCGGGTGACGGCACAGGCGACGACGGTACCTCGGGCGGTGGCGGTGACGGAACTGACGAGGACGACTTCGGCACGGAGTATCCTTCGATCTCGGTGAGCGAGGCTCTTGCATTGGCAGCGGGCTACACCGACGGTCCGTCGGTGGAAAAATTTTATCTTGTTGTAACTGTTGGGTTTATTGAGAGCGCGACAAAGGGCGAGATGGACGTTTACGACGAGACGGGCACCATCTACGTTTATAAATCCGCGCTTTCTGACGGCTCAACTCTTGAGGCGAATGGCATTGAGGTTGGCGACAGGGTCGTGATCTCGGGCACTCTCCGCAATTACAGGGGCACTCTTGAGGTGCAAACGGGAGAGATCGTGGCGGTGGATAAAAAGGGCGGCACACCCGATATTGGCGGCGGAGATTCGGGCGGCGAGGGCGGCTCGGGTGATGACGGCACCTCGGGTGGCGGCGGTGACGGCTCGGACGACGGAACGGGCGGAGAGATCACCTCCGATCCTTACGCCGATATGACCGAGAGCGAATTTTATCAAAATTACTCTCCCGCAACAAGCTATCTTGATTCCTATTACCGCACCCTGCACGGCTTTATGTCGGGCTCGCTGACGGTCCCCGATGCGGCACCTGTTATTTCCGAATATCAGCCGAGCTCGGGCGGTAGGCTTATAAAGAACACCGTGACTGTGTTCCTTGATAACGGAAATACCTACGTTGTTTACGATGCGTGGGGTGTGGAGGCGTTCAGGGTCTATCGCGGCGGCGGTTACATAACGCTTGAGGAGGTCGCGGCGCATATGTATGCCTTTGGCACGACTCCCGCAAACCATTCAAGCAGTAAGTCTACAAGACCCACCTCCAGCATTTGGGGCGAATATCTCAGGGTGAATCACACGAAATTCTCGGGTGACACAAGCAAATATAAATATGAGCCCGTGCTTCCCGATATCAGCGGCTGCGGCGGATCAAAGATATATTATGAAATGGATATCGGCACAACGGGCACCGATACAGGGGGCGGCTATGAGGTGCGCACCTACAATAACGGCTCGTCTATCGTTCGCGGCGCGGCGCGTATCGTGCACACCTGGAAGGACGGTAACGGAAACGGCTTGATAGATGCGGAGCTCGGCGAGGTATACGTTTTCTATACCTATAATCATTATAACGATTTTCAGGAGTACCTTAACTACGAGGGCGGCTGGGGCGAGATGTTCGGCAACATAACAGGCGGCGGAACGCTCAGCAGCAACACCGACTATAATCCGACTCCCTACGTGCCTGTTGCGTTCGGCGCGATCGGTGGCGAGGGCGCGGCGGAGGTTGCGATCATATTCGTTCCGATCTTCTCGGATAAGCGCGCATAAAAGCAAGAATACGAGGGCTCGAAAGCTCTCTGAAAAAATAAAAGCGGAAGATAAGATTTTTGTCTTATCTTCCGCTTTTTGTAAATAATTATTGTCAATTAGAGACTTTTGCGATAAATTTTTGCTTTAATGTGACAATATATTTTTTAATTTGGCTTTGCGTTTTGCAATAGAGATATTTGAGGAGGGCGAGGCTTTTGATCAAATGATTTTGGGGTTAGATGCCAAGCTCGCGGAGCTTTTCAAACACCTTCATATCGGTGCGCGTGGTGGAGAGGGGCATCACCGAAATGTAGCCCGCTTCAAGTGCGACGGTGTCTCTTGACATATCCTCGGGGCAGACGTCGGGAATTTTGCCGCCCATCTGCATATACATATCACCGTGAAGATGAACGAATTCATCCGAGAAATAGGGCGAGCCCTGCTTGGTTATGACAGTGCCCTTGGGAGACGGAGGGATATTCACGTTATATATGGGGGTGAGGTCGAAAAGGCGGTTTTCGGTGAGGAAGGAATAAACGCCGTCAAGATGGGGGAGAGCCTCGGCGAGGGTGTCGGGATATGTGGAGAGTGCGATGCCGCGCATACCCAGCCTTCCCGCCTCAAATATGGCACCCGCCGTGCCCGAATAGGAGATATCTATGCCGAGATTTACTCCGCGGTTGATGCCCGAAAGGACGAGATCGTATTTTCTCTTAAGACCTATCACGGCAAATCTCACGCAGTCGGCGGGGGTGGAGTCAACGTAGTATGCTTCGTCTGCTTCGGGAAAATCTATCTTTTTTATTTCAAGCTCGTTTTTGAAGTCTATGGCGTGGCTTTTGCCGCTCTGCTCGACCTTGGGAGCAACCACGGTCACTCTGCCAAGCTTTTTTGCAAAGGCTGCGAGGGCGTGTATTCCCTCTGCTTCAAAGCCGTCGTCGTTTGTGATGAGTATTTCAAGCATTATTATTACATCCAGCCATCGTTATTTGCCTTATACTCCTTGATGAGAGAGTCGGCATCCTTGATGAGCTGATTCATTTCCTTTCTTGAATAAACGGTTGCGCCGCTTGCGCAGGCGTGACCGCCGCCGTGATACTTGTTTGCAAGCTCGCTGACGGTGACGAATCGGGAGCGAAGTCTCACTCTGGTTGAGCCGTCCTTATTTTCAATGAAGGCAAGCCAGATGATGCTACCCTTGATGGAATCCATAAGCGAGACTACATTGCCTGCGGTTTCGTCGCTGAGCCCGAATTGCTCCTTCATCTTATTATCAACGTAGATATAGGCGACGCCGCCCTCGGTGATCTTCATCTTCTTGTGAACGTAAGCCTCGAATTTAAGCTCGTCAAATTCCTTCAGATAAAGATGGGCAAAGAGAGTGTCTGTGTCAACGCCGACCGAAAGGATGGTGCCTGCAAGGCGGAGAGTTTCGCCGCTCACGTCTCTGAAACGAAATCTGCCCGAATCTGTCACCATACCCGTGTAAATATAGGTTGCCGCCTCAACGTCAATTTTAAGTTCGTGGCGGAAGGTGTCGTAAAAATGGGCTATCATCTCGCAAGTTGAGGACCGCTCCTCCTCGACCCATTCGGTGGGAGCATAGCTTTCGATGGGAATGTGATGGTCTATCTTTATAAGCTCGCGGCAGAGGCTATACTTCTTATTTGAGATCCTATCTTGTGTTGCGGTGTCGACCACGATGCCAAGGGCATCCGCGTATTCTTCATCGGGAAGGATCTCGTCCTCGCCGCCGAGGAAGGAAAGATAGCCCGAAAAGTCGGCGTTCTGGAGATATATTTTCTTTTCGGGATAGGTGAGCTTCAAGATAGCCGCAAGACCCTTGCTTGAGCCGACAGCATCACCGTCGGGTCTGAAATGACGGAAGATGAAAATTTTATCATTTTCCTTGATTTTGTTAAGTATTGTTTGCATTTTATCTAAATTTAGCATATTTTTATCACTCCGTTATATTTTTTCTGCGAGTTTTTTTGCTTTGCTTTTGCATTTACTCACTTATTCGCCGAGGGCGCAAAGCTCCTCGACCACAGCCATAGCCTCGGCTCGGTCCTTAAGGGTCGCGCCGCTTGCCTTCTGATGGCCTCCTCCGCCGTGAGAGGTGGCGATGGGGTTGATGTTGTATTTTGCGGAGCGGATCTCGCAAAGCACGCCGTCGTCTGTTTCGGTGAAGTTTACCCAGGAGTCGATGCCGCGGATCTCGGACATCGTGCCAACCATTCCTCGGGAGATGGAGAAGGTGTCAAGACCCGACTCTGCCGCCTCCTCTTTTGTGGTGTAAATATAGGCTACACCCCGACCTGTGTCCTGAATTTTAAGGGTGAAGAGTGCTCTTGCCTGTATTCTTTTGAGCTCGTCCCGATAGAGATTTGAATAGATCACGCCTGTGTCTATGTGCGTTTTCATAAGGTGGGAAGCGAGGGAGTGGGTGTTCGAATTTGTGGAATCGTAGCGGAATCTGCCCGAATCTGTTACCATACCCGTGTAAAGCGCGGCGGCGGCGACCTCACCGATGGGGAGCTCACATTCTCTTGCAAGCTCGGTTATGAGTCCGCAGCAGCTTTCGTAGCTTGTGTCTGTGAGCTCGATATTGCAGATGGTCTCAACGAAAATATGGTGATCAAGCCTTGCGGTCTCCTTTGCCGTGGAGTAGCGGAGGTCGCTGATAAGGCTTTTTGCGGAGGTGTCAAGGACTATGGCGAGGGCATCCTTATATAATTCGTCTGCAACCTCGTCCATCTCCGAGCCCTCGATAAAGGAATATCTGCCTGCGCTGTCTCCAACCGCGAGCACCTCCTTTTCGGGGAACGCCTCCTTGATGATGTATTTTAAGCCGACCTGGGAGCCGATGGCGTCTCCGTCGGGATTTGAATGCCTGTGAATGATTATTCTGTTGTAGGCGCGGATGGCGACGATAATTTTTTCAAACATTTTTTGTCCTTCCTCATTATTGAATTATCCGTACTCTTCTATTCTACCATAAAGCGCGACCTTTTTCAATTGTTTTTTCGAAAATACCGACGAGTTTGCACAAATTGGCAAAAAATTCGCTTAATTTCGGCAATAATATTGAAATATTATTTAAAATATAGTAAAATAATAGTATGTTTATTTTTGTTAGCCAATACCAACCTAAATTGAACACGTTTTAATCTGCATTGGAGGGCGTTATGAATTTCTGTGAAATTGCCGAGAGGCGGCAGTCCTGCCGTAGCTTCGATCCCGAAAGAGAGGTGCCCGAGGAGACTGTAAGGGCTATAATAAGCTCTGCAAGGCTTGCTCCGTCTGCCTGCAACGGTCAGCCCTATCATATCACGGTATGCCGCGGTGAGGCGGCAAGGAGCGTTGCCCGCGCGACTCAGCGAATGGGGATGAATAAATTTGCCTCCGACGCGCCCTTGATGATAGTTATTTCGGAAAAACCCTACGTTGCATCCGCGGCGGTTGGCGCAAGGCTTCTGAAGAATGATTACCGCTCAATAGATATCGGCATCCTTTCGGCATATATCACGGCACAGGCAGAGGAGCTGGGGCTTGGGAGCTGTATTCTCGGATGGCTTGAATCGAAGGATATTGAGAAGATATGCTCGCTTGACGGAGCGGTGAGGCTTGTTATCGCGCTCGGCTATGCAAGAGATGGCTATGCTCAAAGGGAGAAGAAAAGACGGGCGGAGAGCGAGCTTGTAAGCTTCGTTGAAAAATAAGGAAAAACCCGTCAAATCTGGGAAAAAACAAAGAAAAACCGATAATTTCGGCTATAATTGAGGTAAAAATATGAGAAAGAACTTTGGCGCAAAATGCTGGCTTTATCCTATGCCTGTGCTTATCGTTGGCACCTATGGCGAGGACGGTGTGCCCAACGCAATGAATGCGGCGTGGGGAGGAATTTACGACACAGACCTTGTGATGGTCTGCCTTGCGGACGACCATAAGACGACCGAAAATATTAAGCGGCGCGGCGCGTTCACCGTGAGCTTTGCAACGGCTGATACGGTGGCTGCCTGCGACTACGTTGGCATCGTTTCCGCAAACGATGTGCCCGATAAATTTGCAAGAGCCGGCTTCACCGCCGAGCCCGCAGAGCACGTTGATGCTCCGATCATACGCGAGCTGCCGATGTGCGTGGAGTGCAAGCTTCGGGGCTTCAATGAGGACGGCATCTGCATCGGCGAGATCGTGAACGTTTCGGCAGACGAAGCTATTCTCGGGGAGAACGGAAGACCCGACGTTGGAAAGCTCGCCCCGATCTGCTACGACGGCGCAAATCATCTTTATCACCGCCTCGGCGAGGCTGTTGGCAAGGCGTTTTCCGACGGCAAAAGGATAAGGTGATCGGATTTTTGTCGGCTTTTTTGGAGGATTAAGCAGATAAAATTTAAAAGCACGTGGCTTTGCCGCGACAGGCGGTGGGAGCTTTGAAACAACAATAATAAAACGGGAGAAAAATTATGCTTGCTTATAAAATCGTGACGGTCATAGCACTGGTGCTCCTTGCTATTCAGCCACTTTACCATATCGCAAGGTTTATTCCTATGATAGGAAAGGGCAACGCAAAGAGGGAAAAGCGCATCGCTTTTCTCAGGGGCTTTAAAAAAGGAAAATGCGCCATAGTGTATATCACGGCGGTGCCGCTTTATTTCATCGGACATCTTTTCGCCGGAATGAACGTGATAGATTCCTTCCTTGTTGCCGTGAGCAAGATCATCGGTCTTGTGGTCCTCGGCTTCGATAGCGGCTCGGTTTCGGCTCTTATGGCGGCAGACGGGCTTTATAATTTCACCATCTATTTCTGCTACGTGTTGGTGTTTATCAATGCGATCTTATTGACGGTTTCCATAACCGAGCAGTATATCTGGTGCAGAATTAATTCCGCTCGCGCGGTGCTTGGCAAGAAGGAAAAGCTTATCATTTTCGGCAATAACGAAAAGAGCGAGATCCTCTTTGAGAGCGCAGAGGGGAGGCGCGCATTTATAGTTGACGATATCTCGGACGAGGCGGCAGACGCTCTTTATAAGAAGGGCACAGAATACATAAGCACGAGAAAGACAGGGTGGCTTATAAATAAGATGCTTGCCTCTGTGGCAAAGGATGCCGAGGGCTTTGTAAACAAGGAAAAGAAGCTTCTTTCCAAAATCTCCGAGCTTGAGAAAAAGTCTGAAAATGAGACACAGGGTGGCACTTCGGGCGCAAAATCCAATAAAAATGAGACAGGTGAGCTGACTGCACTTCGCTCTGCACTCTCAAAGCTCAGGGCTGATTACGATAGCGCGGGCAGACGGTACGTTTTCATTGTGAACAGTCTTAACGACGAGAAAAACATAGACGTTTGCAGAGCTATCAACGCAAGGATCGCTGAGGAGCCCGAGGCGGTGCGCGAGGTGCTTTATCGAAAGGTTGCCGTATTTGTGTTCGGCGACAGAAGCTACGATGCGCTTTATCAGAATCTTGTGCGCGAGGGGTGCGGATGTCTTCATTATCTTTCAAGGCACAGGATCATCGCAAGTGACTTTGTGGACAGATACCCCATCAGCTCCTTTATGGACGAGAGGCATATCGACACGGAGACCTCCCTTGTTAAAGAGAAGGTCGATATCAACGCGGTGCTTATCGGCTACGGTGACACCAATCAGCAGATACTTATGACGAGCGTGGCAAACAATCAGTTTATTACGGCGGGAGCATCCGAGCCCACCCTCAAGCTTGTTAATTACTACGTGCTTGATAAGGAGGAGGGCAAGAGCGACAAGAGCCTCAACCACTACTACAACCGCTTTGAGATGGAGATGGAGGGGGTTGACGAGGACAAATATCTGCCCCTTCCCTCAAAGCCCGCAGAGATATATCCGATAAAGCACAACGTAAACGACAAGGATTATTACACGGTACTCCGTGAGATCCTCACGAAAAATACTCTTTCGGTAAATATAATAGTCGTATCCTACGGCACCGACCTTGAAAATATGGATATGGCGAGAAAGCTTATTGAGAAAAAGCACGAGTGGGGTGTTGAAAATCTCACCGTATTCGTTAAGGTGCGGAGCTGGAGCAAGGAGGAGACGGTGCTCTCCGACCCGAGCTGCATCTTTATCGGCGGAGACCGCGAGGTGGTCTATAACGTGGAGAGAGTTCTTGACGACAAGCTTTTCAATATGGCAAAGCAGCGCAACGAGATATATTCTCTTGAATATAAGATCAAGCACGAGAAGGGCTTTGAGGTAAGCGACGAGAGCTACAAGGAAAACGCTGACGAAGCAAGGCATAAATGGTATTTCACCTTCAGCGAATGGGAGAGAGAATCCAATCTCTTCGGCGTGCTTTCTTTAAGATCGAAGCTCCAGATGATGGGTCTTGATTATTGCCCTGTTGACGACAAGCGGTTTGACGGTATTGATGAATACGACTACAATGAGTACATTGAAAGATACGCGGGCGAGGATAAGCCTCGGATCGGCGAATATAAGCTTAAGGCGGGCGGCAAGGATATTGTTAGCTACTCCTTGGATTTTGCT
This sequence comes from Clostridia bacterium, assembly GCA_017410065.1. GTDB lineage: Bacteria > Bacillota > Clostridia > Oscillospirales > CAG-272 > UBA1740. The sequence goes on from JAFQRL010000040.1 coordinate 9,045, forward strand.
CCCTCAAGGAGAAGAAATCTTGCTATCCAGGAGCACTTGCGATGGAATTCCTTTATGATAAGCAAGGGCTTTGTGAGCGCGGATAAGGAGACCATTCTCGGCGAGCAGGTATACGACGCGGAGAAGAAAAAGTGGAAGGATAGCAACGGCAAGAATTACGCGGTGCGTCGCCACGGAAATCTAACTACCTTTGAGGGTCTCGTTGAGTTCAGAAAAATGCTGGCGCAGCGGGATGAAAAGAGGACGGGCAAGCCTGCGGATGAGGCTTTATACGACGTTATTATGTATGACTATCAGATCCTTGACGACGCTTATTGGCTTCTTTCGACAAACGGCTTCAAGATCGTTTCGAAGGAGAAAAAGGACGCGTGTATAAAGGCGGCAGAACAGGCAAAGGCGGCACACGTGTCGCAAAAATGACAGTTTTGGAGAGATAAATGAGGAAAATAAAAGAGAGTGCGGCGGCGAGCTTTGCCGTCGTCGCCGTAGTGTATGCTATCGCTGTGGTGGTCGGTGTGCTCGTGTATTATGCGGTGCCCGCCGATTGGTGGCTTAGGCTTCTTATAGCGGACGTCGCCGCCACGGTGGCAACCTTTATATTCAGCGTTATATTCAAAAACGCATCGGTCTACGATCCCTATTGGAGCGTTGCTCCCCCTGTGATACTTATTTCCTTTGCCTTTGGCAGAGCTCTCACCGCCCTTGGGGTGCTGATCCTTACAGCGGTTGGCTTCTGGGCTGTGAGGCTCACGGCAAATTGGGCGTATAATTTCGGCGATCTTACTCATCAGGATTGGCGGTATACGATGCTTAAGGAGAAAACGGGAGCGTTTTATCCCCTTATCAATTTTATCGGTATACATTTAGTGCCGACTCTCGTGGTGTACGGCTGTATCCTACCCGCGGTATTTGCTATAAGAGAGGGTGTGGAGGCAGGTCCTCTCGGGGTGATCTTCGTTGCGATCTCTATGCTTGCGGCGACCCTGCAATGTGTCTCGGATATACAGATGCACGCCTTCCGCAGAAGAAGGAGAGGCGGCTTTATAAGAGACGGTCTTTGGAAATATTCAAGGCACCCGAATTACCTTGGCGAGATACTTATGTGGTGGGGCATCGGCCTTGCGGTGGTCGTGTCTGCGCCCGAGGTCTGGTATTTCATATTCGGCGCTTTGGCAAACACCGCGCTGTTTCTTTTCGTGAGCATACCGATGGCAGACGGCAGACAGTCCAAAAAGGACGGCTTTGCCGAATATAAGAGCGCGACACGTATGCTCTTACCCATACCGAAGTGATTTGAATAGGAGAGCTGTTATGAAAAAAATAATTTCCTTTACTACAACATTTGTGATGATATTGCTTCTCACCTTCAGCCTGTTCTCCTGCGGCGAGGAGCCCGTCACAGAGAAAAAGAGCGCGTTTATTAACGGCGAATACATAGGAAGCTACGATATAGTTTATTCGGAGGAAAACGACTACGAGCTTCGCGCTGCTGAATATATTCAGGGAAAAATCAAGGAGAGAACGGGTGTTAAGGTGGACCTTGTGAAGGCATCCGAGGACGGCGGCGAGGGCGCGGCTATACTTGTTGGCGAGACGGCGAGGGAGCTCTCCTCCGCTCTTGACGCAGAGTGCGCGGGCTTGCAATTTGCCATTTCCGCAGACGGCACCGAGATCGCACTTGAGGGCGAGCTTTTCGTTATCGCGGCGGCGGCTTACTATTTTGTTGAGACCTACGTGACAGGAAAGAGCTTTTCGGCTATCGTTCCCGAGGAGACGGCGGTGCTTGAGCCCATCGTTAAGGAGGCGAAGAACCATATTCTCCTGATCGGTGACGGAATGGGCTACGTTCACACGAGAATGTTTGACTATCTTGCCGACCCCTCCGAGATAAGCGACGGCGAGGACACCTTCTATGGCTATATGCTTCCCTCGCAGGGCAGCTGTCGCACAAGCTCGCTTTCGGGAGTTACCGACAGTGCGGCGGCGGGCACGGCTCTCGCAACAGGCTACAAGACCTATAATGAATATATCGGGCTCAACAAGGACGGCGAGAGCGTGAAGTCCTTGACAGAGCTTGCCATAGAGCTTGGCAAGGGTGCGGCGGTCATTTCCACCGAGACTCAGACGGGCGCGACCCCCGCTACCTTCTCCTCCCACGTTGTGGACAGAGGAAGCTCCTCGGAGATACGAAAGCAGCAGACGGCTCTTATAACCGAGCACGGCGTGATAATCGACGGAAATTATTCTCAATACACCTCTTGGATAATGAAGTCTATTGAGGGCGACGTGATGGAGGCTATCGGCAAGATGGAGAGCGACCCCGACGGCTTCTTTATGATGTACGAGGAGGCACATATAGACAAGGCGTGCCACAGCAACGATCTTGAGAGGACCTATCTTTCGGTTATAAGATTTAATCAGATAATTGCCCGCGTGATGGAGTACGCATTCTATAATCCCGAGACCTTCGTGCTTATCACCGCCGACCACGAAACAGGCGACCTTGAGCCGAACGCATCGGGCGAGCTTGTTTACGGCAGCGAGGAGCACACGGACAAGGACGTTCCCGTGTTTGCATACGGCAAGGGCTCGGAGCTCTTTAACGGCAAGACCGTGGAGAACGTGCAGATCGCAATGACCTTTGCATCCTTCTGGGGCGTTTCGGATTTTGGTGATCAGTCGGAGTTCGCTCCCCTTGGAAAATAAGACACGTCCTCCCCTCTACCGAGGTTTTTTGCATTGATTTTCGGGGGCTCTCGGGGCTGAATTTTGGACCTTGGGGCTCCCCTTATTGATTATTTGATCGTTTTTGGAGTGCATTTTATGAAAAATGAAGGGACAGTTTGCCGTGACGTGCTTGTGACGGGTGCTCTCGGCGGTATGGGTAGCGCAACGGTGAGGCGGCTTTCGGAGCAGGGCTTCAGAGTGTTTGCCCTGGATCTTGCGCCGAAGGACGAGGGCTCGGAGCTGATAGAGGAGCTCGGCGAGAGTCGGGTGATACCGATCTATGCTGACCTTACAAACGAGCAAAGCGTTCTTGGGGCGTTTGACGAGGTGAAAAAATATACGGACAGACTAGCCTTTATCGTGCATTTTGCGGGAATTTATATGCTTGATTCCTTGGTGGAGATGAGCCGAGAGAGCTGGGAAAAAATATTCCGTGTGAACGTGGGCGGCGCATTTCTTGTGAACAAGATATTTTTGCCCCTTCTTTCGCGGGGCAGCCGCATACTTATAACCACAAGTGAGCTTGCTCCTCTTGACCCCTTGCCATTCACAGGCATATACGCCGTAACGAAGGCGGCGCTTGATAAATATGCCTATTCGCTTCGTATGGAGCTTCAGCTTCTTGGCATTGAAGTCGGCGTTTTGAGGGCGGGAGCTGTGAGCACCGATATGCTGGGCGTATCCACCTCGGCACTTGATAGCTTTTGCGAGAGCACAAAGCTTTATTCCTGCAATGCGGCTCGCTTCAAAAGCATAGTTGAGAGAGTGGAGGCGAGAAGCATTTCAACCGAGAAGCTGGCGGCACGTGTCTCAAAAATACTGAAAAAGCGCAGGATGCGCTTTGCATACTCTATCAACCGAAATCCGCTTCTCAGGCTTCTTGGAATTCTCCCGAAGCGCATCCAGCTTTGGGCAATAAGGCTCGTTTTGAAATAGGTGAAGATATGTTCAGAGAATTAAAAAGAAATGTAAATAATTATAGTCATATATCCATATTTTAGTGTTTTAAAAACAAAAACGGTAATCGGGCGGTTTGCCTGACTACCGTTTTTTGTTTGGCTTTTGTTTAGGGGGCTCCCTTTACCGTTGCCTGACGGCATCCCAAAAGCTTCAGCTCAGCCGTGTTATAACAAGATGAGCCGACACAGGGCTTGCGCCGCCCGCGAGAGGTGTTATAGTGAGAGCTGCGGGGTTTCCTGCGGGATTTCTTACTGTGAGAATAGAGTTTGCAGTCTCGGTGGTGACAAGGGCTGTGCCGACGATCTCCGTGTCTCCCACTCCTCTGCCTGCGACAGTATATGCAAGCTCCTCTCCGTTAAGGGTGAGGACCAGCTGACCCGCCTCTGTGACGCTAACCTGGAAGCTTACCTGATAGGTGCCGATCTCTGCAAGATTAAAGCTCGTATCATTCAGTCTTCCGATATCCGTGTTAAGGATAGGTCCGTTTTGCGGGAAGCTTACGTCTGCGCCCGCGGCAACCGTTGCGGAATTGTCGGGCGGCATAATCGCATAAAAATCTGCGAATGAAAGAACCGTTCCTGCGGGACCCTGAGGACCTGTTTCGCCAATTGGACCCTGCGGACCTGCGGGACCTTGCGGACCCGTCTCGCCAATGGGACCTTGTGGACCTGCTACACCTTGAAGACCCTGGGGTCCTGTTTCACCAATGGGGCCTTGGGGACCCTGCGGACCTTGTGGACCCGTCTCGCCGATTGGGCCTTGCGGACCTGCTACACCTTGAAGACCCTGGGGTCCTGTTTCGCCGATGGGACCCTGTGGGCCTGCGGGACCTTGTGGACCCGTCTCTCCAATTGGACCCTGCGGACCTGTTTCGCCGATGGGGCCTTGCGGACCTGTTTCACCAATTGGACCTTGTGGACCTGCGGGACCTTGAAGACCCTGGGGTCCTGTTTCACCAATGGGGCCTTGGGGACCTGTCTCGCCAATTGGACCTTGCGGACCCGTCTCGCCGATGGGACCCTGCGGACCTGTCTCACCAATTGGACCCTGTGGACCTGCGGGACCTTGTGGACCCGTCTCGCCGATTGGGCCTTGGGGACCGGTTTCGCCGATTGGGCCTTGGGGACCCGTCTCGCCGATGGGACCCTGTGGACCTGCGGGACCTTGTGGACCAGTCTCGCCAATTGGACCCTGGGGTCCTGTTTCACCAATGGGGCCTTGGGGACCCTGCGGACCTTGCGGACCTTGAGCACCTGCGGGACCTTGCGGACCGATGGGTCCTTGTGGTCCCTGTGGACCTGTGGTGCCCGAAAGACAGACCGTGCAGCCGCACTTGTCCCGATGGCTGTTATTTGAGCAGGCTTCGTCTTGGTAGGGACCGAAATTGCTGGGTCGACCAACGCCGCCGCGCGTAAATCTATTGTTCATAAATGCTCCTTTTTAGCGGAGATAATGCTTTGATGCACCGACGGCTGATGCCGATACGAATTGAATACTAACGAAGGCACAAAGCCTTTTGCGATGCATCAATACAGTATATGCAATTTTTTAAAATCGTGTACGGAGAGGAGCTTTACCGAGATTTGTTTTAGGTTTTATCGGCCGAAAAACAAGGGTAGGCGAACCGATCAAGGCACGTCTACCCTTGCTTCTTTGCATCACTCGATGGGTGGCAAAGACTGTTTATTTACTAAAATTCAACCACCGTTACGCCCTCGTTGTGAACCTCCATCAGCGTCTCAAGCTCCTTATAACGGTTTTTTAATTCAAGAGCATTAAAGTTGAAGATACTGAAATTTTCTCCGAATTCCACCGCTTTAAGCTTTCCATTCCGCTTTTGAGCCAAAAGCCATTGCCGAGCCTTCTTTTGAATTGCTCCGCCCTTACCTGTGCTTCCGTAGCCGTGAATAATGAGAACGCATTTGAATTTGTTTTTTCTGCAACGCTCAAGGGAGCTTTTCAGATCTTCCATTGCATCGACAACCCTTGGCATACCAAACTTGATATTGATCTCGGTGTAATTACTCATATCTCCCCCTCCTTGCGGTAGCGCAGATCGAACTTTTCTGGGCTCAGAGGCGCAGAGGAAAGAATGTCTGAAAGGGAGGTTGTTCTGAGATCGCCGAGAGTCTTATATTTGCCGTTATCGTTCAACTGGAATTTTCCCTCGGGGTTTATCATAAGATAGGAATTTTCCATCGTGCCGCAGGGCTCTGCCACGATGACGGATGAGAATTCTGAGTGCTTATTGCAAAAGGCTTCGAACTCATCTTTCGTTATGATGTGCTTTTTGGCGCGGTCGTTTATTCCTTCAACAATATGCATTTGGAAAAGCTTTATTTTCTTTGGCCTTGCGTTGCGATAAAGCTTGGAGAAGTCCTCGTTTATATTAAGCCTTGAGACTACCGTGTTTATTTTCAGATCTATACCGGAGCTGTGCATAGCCTCCGAAAGCTTAAGATAATGAGAGAGGGGGAGCACGACACCGCGACAGCATCTGCCGATTGCAAGATTTGTGCTGTCAAGCAGGGAATCAATGCTCAGCCCGATCGAGTACACCCTGCCGCCAAGCGAGCGGATATATTCGGGGGTGAGATTTGAGCCGTTTGTGACGATTGAGCACAGTATACCGCGCGAGCTTATATGGTCTATCAATTGGTCAAGGTGCTCGTATAAGGTGGGCTCGCCGCCCGCAAGATTTATTCTGCCGTCTGTGATACCGTTAGCCTCAAAATATGCGGCTATGCTATCAACGACTTCTTTTGCGGCGCTCGGTGAGGGGTCCTGTTGCTTATCGAATTTGCCAAAGCAATAGGTACAACCGAAGTTGCAACTGTTGGTGATATGATAGTTTATTACGTTGTAGGTTTTCATATGATTCTCCTTAATACAAAAATTAATGAGGATCATACCGTTTGACTTCGTAAAGAAGCCACACCGCTTCGTTTGCTTATCAGAATACTTTTATTTTGTGGTTATTTAGAGTAGCTTTCGTAATAGTCCTTTATCTTGCCGCCGTACTTTTTCAGAACGTGCGCAAGTCCGCTGTGGAGATAATCGAAAAGAGGCCAGTTGACGCCGCCGCTTTGGTCAACACCGTACATATAGGTGCTACCGTAGCTGCTTGAGATGAAGCGCCTTGCTTTTTTATCCTCCGTGCCAACGCAAACAGTTAACGCCAGCTTATCAAGAGCATCGCTGACGGTGCTGTGCGCACACGTCATTTCCGAATGGATACCCGGAAGGATCCTTGCCCAATATTCCCAGTCGATCTCGCCATCGAAGATATTTTCTTCGCTTGGGTGCACCTCATTTGAGAAGTGCTTGGGGTAGGTCTCCCTCAAGGCTCTCTTTATAAAGCTCATTGCGGCATCTATTCCGAGATCAAGATAGATCGCGCCGATAACCATCTCTAAGGTGTCTGCAAGATACTTTTCCAGATTGAGCACCTGGAGGCGTTCGTCATCTTTTGTGTCGATATCATAATAAAGCGTATCGTATTCAACATACTTGGCAGGAAGCCCCATATGTAAATATAAGTTGTCAAAACCAAGCTTTTTAGCAATGGGTATCTGTGCCGACGCCTCTGTGAGCAGCCTGTGCCGTTCCTCAATATTATTACCGCTTGGGTCATAGCTGTTCTCGGGATAGAATAGACTGTCGGGATTATAGAAGAGCCCTTCTGCCACGGCAAAGCCGTAGATGGCGTCTCCCAGCTGCTCAAGCATCTGGAAGGAGGAGCTTTCCTTCTCGGTTGCTGTGTCGCGGTCGAGAAGCGAGGTAACGTAGTTTGCTTTATGCTCGTCGGAGATGCTTATGCCATAGCCGCCGAGTATTTTTTTAAGTTTTTCATAGGCTTCGTCGCGCGCCTTGGTGTCAAGCTGATGGGCGGTGCAGACGTTGAGCTTTGTTTCGACGGTTTTGATAAGGCTGACGAATATTCTTTGAAGATAAGAAAATCTCGTCTCTTTATCGTCGGAGAGCAGTGATACCGCGTATGCCTTGAGATAAACCCTCTTCCAAATATTATCGGCGGAGAAGCAATCGGGGTGATAAAGCTCAAACCAGCATCTGTCTTCGCTGTTCGCCGAATAACGGAAGGTGTCGCCGTCGAGTATAACCGCAACAGAGCGGTCGCCTCTATCCTCGCCCGAGACGAATTTTTCAATCTCTCCGTTAATGTAGTTTTCTACCTTTTCGTAGCTATCGGGATAGTTATATTCGCGGATAAAGCCATCCCAGATCTGCCGACCAAGCTCAATATGAGAGTGGTCTGCCTTGCTCATTGGCAAGCAGAGCGCAACGCCCTTGAGGGGGTCAAGGGAGCAATAGGGCGAAAGTCGCCTGAAGGTGAAATACATTGCCTGCTCCTCAAGCCGCTTAACAAGCTCGTCGTATTTTGAGGCACAGAGCGGATACCCCTGCTCAAGCACCTTATCCATATTAGGCATGTTTTTGAGATTTTCAAAAATATGTGTCCAGAGCTTTTCCGCGTGACGGATGCCGTTTTCCCGATTGACGGAATTAAGGAAGGCTATCACCGAGAAGCGCTCGTGCTTTGACCAAAACTCAACATCGTCAATAAACGCAAGCTGCATAATGCGGTTGCTTACGGTGTGCCTGTCTCCCATAAAAAGGGTGCTCATATTCTTGGCGCGGTGCCCAAGTGACTTGTTATGATCGTAGCCCGTGATCTTCTTAAATGCTTCGTTCAGCTCATCCGTGAAGCTTGTTAAATATTCTATACTTGTTCTTTCCGCATCCTTATAGCAGGTGCTCTTAACACCTGACGCGATCTTATCAACAAGTCTCTTTATAGGGCCGTACGAATAGCTTATCTCTGCCTCATTCTCAAGCCTGTATTCTTTTAAAAGCTGAGAGGTGAAAAGGGTCTGCACACCTCCCGATACCGCTTGATGCCGTTGTTCATACGTCGTGAGCATTTTAACGAACATAGACAGAAGCCTTGAGAGATGCTTGCTGTTATATTGCTTTCTTGCAAATAGATCCTGTGCCTTTCCCAGCTCATCCTCGCTAAGAAGGGTTTTTGCAAAATCCGAGCCAAAAAGCGCGAATTCCAGCGCAACTCGCTGGCACGCCCTATGCATTGCAGGCTCGCTTCGCAGGTAATACATATCGGAAAGCGGCGAGGTGTTAAGCAAGGCTGCCGCAAGCTGATCTCCTGTGCACGCAGGAGGAGCCTCCTTGATTGCTTTGATCAGGTCTGCCCGACCGCTTTCGGGAATAGAAAAAAGGGATAGCCAAAGCAGACTATCCCCAACATACTTGATGCTCATAAATAGTCCTCCAAAAGTATTCTGCTTTTGAGCCAAAGACCAAAACGGCGTCTAAATAAAGTTAGAACGGTATGATCCACTTCTGGGATTGGGTCTTTGATTCTCTTTTTGACAGAATTCAAAGGAGGCTTCGATATTATTCCGACGTTAAACGAAATAAGTCGTTTCCAATAGTTTTTTACGAAACGGGTCAAATAGCAACATCTTGTATTTAACTGTGCATTACGTTTTTATGCCTTCCGCTTCAACAAAAAAGTAATAACTCATTATTCTGTCAACAGAAATTATAACACACGAAGTTTAATTTGTCAACGGTTTTTTGAGAAAAAGTGATAAGTTTTTTATGGCGACCTGCTCCGAAATATTCTCCGCTAAAATATTTTGCGTGGGCGGGCGGGATGTCGCAATTTAGGTACAGCTTGGGTATTTACACGCGAGCAGATGTGTGTTATAATATAGTTGGAACGTGCCCGAATTTGCGCTTTTAGGCTTTGTTTGGTCGGGTCGGTTAGGCTTGGTTTGGTTTGGCTGGGTAAGTTTGGCTGGCTCCGCTAGCTTGATTTGGTTTGGCTGGGGCGGTTAGGCTTGGTTTGGCTTGATTATCGGGCTTGCTTGCCGAGGTGGTTTGGTCGGGCTTGGGATTATTGAATTTTTGAAAAGGAGACTATGATGGATAATCGTGTGGCATCGAAGATCGTTTTGCTTAAGATATGGGAGATACTCAACCAGGAGACGGATGAGGACAATCCGATGGGGTCGACGGCTCTGCTTGCGAGGCTTGCGGAGATCGGCATACCCTGCGACAGGCGCACCTTGTATAAGTATATAGATCTGCTCAACGAGTGGGGGTATGAGGTGGAGTGCGCGAGGTCGAGGAACAACAAATATTGGGTGGCGGACAGGAAGTTCGATATGCCCGAGCTTCACATAATGCTTGATGCGGTGCAGGCGGCGTCCTTTATTCCCGAGGGGAAGACGGCGGAGCTCGTTCGTAAGATAGCCTCCCTTGGCGGAAGCCGAAAGGGCGAGGTGCTGAAAAAGAACATCGTTGCCTTCAACACCACGAAAAACACCAACAACGAGATATACTACGCGGTGAACGAGATAGTCACCGCCATAAGGAAAAAGAAGCAGATCATTTTCTATTATTTTGATTACGACTGCGCTCACAACAAGATATACAGGCGCGACCATCATCACTATAAGGCAAACCCCTGCGCCACCATCTTTTCCGAGGGGCATTATTATCTTCTTTCCTACGACACGCGCTATGACAAAATGTCTCATTACAGGATAGACAGAATGGAGGGCGTGCGCATACTTGAGGATGATATTGAGCTACCGAAGGACAAGGCGGCAATGAACGTTGGCAGGCATAAAAGGCAGCTCTTTGGAATGTTTTCGGGTGCTACGGAGAAGGTGACGCTTGAGCTTCACGAGTCCTTGATTGACGTGGTGTTTGACGTTTTCGGCGACGAGGTGAGACCGAAAAGGAGAGAGGACGGCTTCGTGCGCTTCAGCGCGGAGGTGCAGATCAGCCCCATCTTCTTCGGCTGGTGCTGTTCCTTTGGAGACAAGCTTCGCCTGGTTGGTCCCGCCGAAATACAAAAGGAGCTTGGAGAATATATTTTATCTTTATCCAACAGCTACAATAAGGAAAAACGATAAATGCAAACCCGAATCAATTCAGGCAAATATTGAGTTAGGTGGAAAAATGGAAGAAAGAGATTATACAAGGATAATCGAGCGAGAGGCGCAGAGCGTTGGCTTTTTGCAGGGCTCGGACAGGCTTCTTTACGTAAAAGGGGGAGCGGGCGGCACGATATACGGATATGAGAATAAGTATCTTGAGCTTGCCTTTCGTATCAGGGAAAAACACGGCTTTTCTGTTATGGTGTCTGCCACGAGCTCTAATAAGCTGACGGATTTTTTGCGGGACATTGAGCTTGCCGTCGAGCTTTTGGGCAAGAGAGATTTCAAGGCGGTGATGCTGGGGGTCTCTATGGGCGGTCTTATGGGAATATGGTATGGTGCGGAGCAGGAGCAGATAGAGAGAATTGCCGCTATCAACCCGCCGCTTATGCTGAATTATTACAATAAGACTCTGCCCGGGATGAAGAAGCTTGGGAGAGATAGGCTGACTATGGTTTTCGGCACACTTGACCCCTCTTATAAATATTTGCCGTTTGCAGAAAGGCACGCCGCGGTGAAGCTGATAGAGGGTGCTGACCACAATTTGCGTGGCTCGCGGCTTTCGCTTTTTGATCTTGCGGAGGAGCTTTTGATGAATGAGGAAAATTAAGCGTTATTTGGATAAGCGGGCACCGATATCAATTCGGCTATAAAAACAAGCAGAGCAGGAATAGAGGGATAAAGCCCCTTTCGTTCTTGCTCTGCTTTTTTGGTGTATACCGGCGAAAAATGTAAATATTTAGAAAAAACTATTGATTTTATGTTGGATATAGATTAAACTATATAAGGATGCTTTGGCGAGTCTGATATAGTAGCCGGCATAATATTATTGCCGACTTAAAAAATGCAAGCATAAAAAACGCAAGAATAAAAAAGCAAGCTGAATATCGGGACAAGCTTAATACTCAGATCATAAGGAGTTTATTATGAGCAAGCTGAAAAGTCGTATATTGGCGTTGATCTTGGCTTTGGTAACGGTCGTTAGCTGGATACCGACGGTAGGTTTTTCTGCCGAAGCCGCGGACATCTCCTATAACTACGACGGTAAATACATATATAACTGGGGAACGAGAGGCGAGGTTGCTACATTCCTTTCTCCCAATGCCGAGAAATTCTACGATAGCAGATCTTCCTTTGAGGAGCTTTCCGCATATTCGGGAGGCACAAGCACCTCAACGGCTCCGAACAGTGAGCTTTACAAAGAATTGAAAAGCCTGATGTCGGGGGCGCAGACCTACACCACAAGCTATGCGGCAACGAAGGAGCTTTTCAGATACACCGACTGCCAGGGCGGAGGCGGAAAGATATCCTCCTTCTATTCGGGAAATCTTATAGGACCTTCCTGGGACGGCGGCTGGAACAGAGAGCACACCTGGCCCAACAGTAAGGGTCTTGGCGGTAGCGACGAGGACGATATTATGATGCTTCGTCCCACCTCCACGAGCGAAAATTCCTCTCGCGGAAACACGGCTTACGGCGAGAGCGGCGGATATTATCATCCCAACAGCGAGTCGGGCGGCAAGTACGACCTTCGCGGCGACGTTGCGCGTATCTTCCTCTACGTTTACGTCCGTTGGGGCAACGTAAACGGTAACGGCTCGTACAGCACCTGGGGCTCGGGCGGCGTTATGGAAAGCCTTGACGTTATGCTTGATTGGATGGAGGCAGACCCTGTTGACACCTGGGAGCTTGGAAGAAACGATTCGGTTGAGTCCATCACGGGCACGAGAAACGTTTTCGTTGACTATCCCGAGCTTGCCTTTATGCTCTTTGGCGCGGAAATACCTGACGGTATGGCAACCCCCTCGGGAGAGGGAGGCGGCAAGTGCGACCACAATAACTTTGATGGCGGCGTTATCTTCCTTGCCACCTGCACGGAGGGCGGCTACACTCTCTACACCTGCCAGACCTCGGGCTGCGGTTACAGCTATAAGTCGGATAAGACCGAGCCTGTGGGTCATAGCTACGTATCGGGCAAGTGCTCCTCCTGCGGCGCGGCAGAGGCTATGGCTCCCACGTACGCCACATCCTTGACGGTGGGGCAGGCGTATAAGCTGGGTATGTATTCCTCCGCAAAGGGCGCGGAATACTATTTCACAGGAACTATGAGCGGCTACTACGGCGCAACGGATACCGCGGTGGCAAGCGGCGTTGACGTTTTCGTTGAGAGTGCCTCGGGCGGCTATTATCTCTATTTCAAAAATTCAAGCGGCACAAAGCAATATATCAATCTTGTTTTGAGCGGCACCTATTATAACTTCACCTATTCCTCATCGGCAAGCTCGGTTTATAAGTGGGATGAGGCAAAGTACGCTCTTTCAACCACGGTTAACGGCGAGACCTGCTATATCGGCACCTACGGCACCTACGTTACTATGGGCGTGCTAAGAAGCTCGCTTTATCAGGAGTCGGATTATATTGCGAGGATGTATCTCACCTCGGGCTCGGAGGTTACTCCTCCCGATAGCTCCTGCTCTCATAACTACACCCAAAGCGTGACCGCTCCCACCTGCACGAAGGGCGGCTACACCACCTATACCTGCTCGCTTTGCTCTCATAGCTACACGGATAACAATACCCCAGCTCTTGGGCATAAGTATTCGGGCGGCACCTGTACCCTTTGCGGCGCGACCAAGCCCAACGAGGGAAAGGTGACCATCAGCTTTGAAAGCACCGATGGGCGCACCGTGTGCAACGATGATCAGCAGATATGGGTGCAGAACGGTATCACGGTGACGAATAATAAGTCGGCATCTCAATCCGACGTTGCGGATTATTACAACCCCGTGCGCTTCTATAAGGGCTCGCAGGTTATTATTTCATACCCGAAAATGACGAAGATCGAGATCAACTGCGACGGACTTGCGGCAAAATACGTGAGCGGCTGGTCGGGCGTTTCCTCGGGGGCGACGGCTTCGAGCAGCGGAAGCGTTGTTACTATCGTTTTTGATTCTCCCGTTGATTCCTTTACCTACCAGAGCCTTTCGGCTCAAAGCCGCGCATACAGCTTCACGGTGTATTCCGAGGCTGTGGTGTGCGAGCATAAGAACACTACCGTTTTGGGCGCGGTGGAGCCCACCTGCGAGCGCGATGGACACACAGGTATGACTGTTTGCTTCGACTGCGAGGAGGTGCTTGACGAGGGCTCGGTAATTCGCAAAACAAAACATTCCTACGTTGTCGTTGATTGCACTCTGCCTATGACCTGCGAGGGCTGCGGAGCTACCTACGGCGAGGCTGTTGGTCACGATTGGCTTGATGCCACAACCGAGGCTCCCAAGACCTGCGACCGTTGCGGCGAGACCGAGGGCGAAAAGCTCCCGAGCACGGATATTCCGAGCGACGACCCCACGGAGGGGGATCACAGGTATTGCGTGGTTGACGGAATGGATTCCTTCATTCTCTCCTTCCGAAACTTTATAAGGCGCACCTTCGGCTATGAGGAGCTTTGCTCCTGCGGCGAGTCAATTACAAAATAAAAGAAAAAGAGCAGAAGCAAGAGGGATATGATCTCTGCGCGATGGCGCACGGAGACCGAATTTCCTTTGCCTCTGCTCTTTGCTTTTTCGATGAAAAGCCGCCAAAAACTCAACACGGGGTGGGCTTTTGGCGGTTTTTGCTATTTTTATAATAGTTTTTGACGGCGGATATTACCGATCAAAGAGTGCCCTTGGAGCCGAGAACGTTGACGATCTTATGGCTGACCATCTTCTTGACCTCTGCTCTTGCGACCTTGAGATATTCTCTCGGGTCGAATGCCTCGGGCTTCTCTGCGAAGACACGTCTGATGCCTGCGGTCATAGCAAGCCTGATATCGGAATCGATATTGATCTTGCAAACTGCCATCTTTGCGGCGCGGCGAAGCTGCTCCTCGGGAATACCAACGGCATCGGGAAGCTTACCGCCGAGAGCGTTGATCTCGGCAACACACTCGTGAGCTACGCTGGATGCGCCGTGAAGAACGATGGGGAAGCCGGGAAGTCTCTTACCGACCTCCTCAAGGATATCGAATCTGAGAGGCGGAGGAACGAGAACGCCGTTCTCATTTCTTGTGCACTGCTTTGCGGTGAACTTATATGCACCGTGAGAGGTACCGATGGAGATAGCGAGGGAGTCAACGCCTGTGCGGGAAACGAACTCCTCAACCTCATCGGGTCTTGTGTAGGAGGAGTGCTCGGCAACAACGTCGTCCTCAACGCCTGCAAGCACGCCAAGCTCACCCTCAACTACAACGCCGTGGGCGTGAGCATACTCAACTACCTTCTTTGTGAGGGCGATGTTGTCCTCGAAGGAGTGGTGGGAGCCGTCGATCATAACGGAGGTGAAGCCGCCGTCGATGCAGGATTTGCAGACCTCGAAATCTGCGCCGTGGTCAAGGTGGAGAGCGAGATCGATGCCGCTATCCTCAACCGCTGCCTTTGCCAGAGCCATAAGATATGCGTGCTTTGCATACTTTCTCGCGCCTGCGGAGACCTGAAGAATAACGGGGGACTGCTCCTCGGCAGCCGCCTCGGTGATCGCCTGGATGATCTCCATATTGTTAATGTTGAAGGCACCAACGGCATAGCCGCCCTCGTAAGCCTTCTTGAACATTTCCTTGGTTGTTACAAGTGCCATTTTTAATCTCCTTGTGATTTTTCTTTAACATATATATTTTACACTATTTTGAGGAAAAATCAAGACCTATTTTGAAAATAGACAGGGCTAACCCCAAAAAATATTCGGTAAAGCTCAAAAAATGAGCCGCGAAAGCCTTGAAGTGACGGATAGTATCGTGACAAACGGGCGGCGGTGTGGTATAATAAAGACAAAAGGGAGGGACGACTATGACATTCGGTGAAAAGCTGAAAAGAATGAGAAGTGACAACGGGCTGACACAGGATGAGCTGGCGGATAAAATATTCGTAACGCGGACGGCGATATCCAAATGGGAGACCGACCGAGGCTATCCGAGCATTGATAGCTTAAAGGCGATATCCAAGCTGTTTTCGGTCAGCATCGACGAGCTGATATCCGACGATGATATTGAAAATAAGAGGGTGCTTGACGAGCTCTGGGGTCGCAGATTTTATTGGTGCGCTCTGGCTTGCTTCGGGGTGACGGCGGCACTTGCGGTGCTTTATAGGATTTTTGGGGCGCAATACCTTTTGGTTTTAAGCCTTATCGGGGCGGTTGGATATACGGTGCTTGCTCTGCTATTGAAGCCGCGCTATAAGCGCATCCAATTGAGAAGGGAGCGGCTCGTGCCCTGGATCATATCCCGCGCGGTGATAGCCGCCGTGCTGATTTCGGTGATAATTTTTTCATTTGTTTGAAAGAGACGGGTGCCTTCCATAACGGACAATCACGCTAAACTATGATTGCCCATGCGGGCAAGTTATGAGTTATGGGATGCTCCGCATCGTTATGTTTGGCTTCGCCAAGTGGAAGATTGCAATGGCAATCATATCATAACGTTTGCGATAGCAAACTCATAACTCATAACTCTAAACTGAAAAGCAGAAAAAGAGAGAGCCGTAATGCCCTCTCTTTTCTGTTAGTGAAGTTTTCGCTACCGCGAAAGTGAAGTTGCACCGCGAACCCCCAAAGCTCATACTTCGCTTCGGGGAACCCCGTTTCAGTGAAGTTTGTGCTTCGCACAAGTGAAGTTAAGTTTGCCCACTTTGCCGAAGGCAAAACTTCACTA
>JAFQRL010000041.1 GCA_017410065.1 Clostridia bacterium
AAAAACTGACCAAGCGAGGCTTAGTCAGTCTTTCCGATTACTACCTAAAGGTAGCACATATTTAATTTGAATTGAACCGCCGTATGCCGAACGGCACGTACGGTGGTGTGAGAGGTGGATTAGTTTCTACCTACTCGATTAAAATAAACAAAATTTGTAAATAAATAAAAAACGCAAAATTAAAAACAAAATATTAAGCAGAAATTGAAAGTTTCTTACCAAAATTGATGAATCATTCGCAGAGGACCTCCGCCTTTATGCAGATCATCTCGCCGCTTTTTGGGTGCGGAAGATCTATCTCCACGCATCTTAAATAAAAATCATCACCGTCAACACCGTAAAGAAAATCTCCAACCAAGGGGTGCCCGATATGAGCCATATGCACTCTGATCTGGTGCGTCCTTCCTGTGTGAAGTCTTATGCGGAGCTTGGCTCTGCCGCCCTCTGTGCTGATGGTTTTATATTCGGTCACAGCTCTTTTTCCATCCTCGTGGACTATCCTTTTGATAGAGCCCTCGCTCTCCCTCATTATAGGCGCATCGATTACGCCCTCGGTGGGGCTCGGAATACCCTCAACAATACATTCGTAATATTTGCGAAACTCTCCGCGCTTCATACTTTCCGAGAGTGCTCCCGCGCTCATCTGATCCTTTGCAATTATCACAAGCCCCGAGGTGTCTCTGTCCAGCCTGTTCACCGACCTGAACACAAAATCTCCCCCGAAATAACCCATCACCGCATTTGCAAGAGTTGGGAGGCTATTGCCCTTGGATGGGTGAGTCGGCATATTCCGCGGCTTGTCGACCGCAAGAAAATATTCGTCCTCGTATGCTATCCGCAAGGGAATATCCATTGGCGGTATACCCTCGCTTCGCTCCTTGGGTGCCGTGATCTTCAGCACGTCGCCCTCCTTCAGTATGGCTCGCACCGTCACCTCTGCTCCGTTCAGCATTATTCCGCCGTATTTGATTTTTTTGAGAAGCGTCACCGATATACCGCCGCGAAGCAAAAAGTCCTTAACGCTTCTGCCCACGTCATCAGCTCCGATATTGAATAATAGTTCTTTCATAAACAAAATTATACAATACGCGAGGTGATTTGTCAACCCTTCATCGGGAAAGGCGATTTGTCAACCCTTCATCGGGCAAGGTGATTTGTCAACCCTTCGGGCATCGCAGAGGTGCAAAAGAAAAAATTACCCTCGCCCAAAGTGCAAAAATAGCAAATGATATGTAATCCGAACTTGACATTTTAAATATTTTATGTTAAAATATAATTTGTAATAAAATTTATGGAGGGGTATTGTGGCAACACGTGCAGCTACCAAAAGCAGCTACGGTGAGCAGAGCATCAAAAGCCTTAAGGGCGCGGACAGAGTCAGAAAAAGACCTGCCGTTATCTTCGGCTCGGATGATCTTGTCGGCTGTCAGCATTCCTTCATCGAGATACTTGCCAATTCTGTTGACGAGGCTCGTGAGGGCTACGGTGATAAAATAATCGTTAAAAAATATAAGGATCTTTCTATCGAGGTCGAGGACTTCGGGCGAGGTGTTCCTCTCGGATATAACGAGAAGGAAAAACGCTGGAACTGGGAGCTCGTTTTCTGCGAGCTTTATGCAGGCGGTAAATACGATAATAATAACGGTAACGCGGCATACGAGTTCTCGCTGGGTCTTAACGGCCTCGGCGCAACCGCAACTCAGTATTCATCCGAATATATGACGGTCGCATCCTATAACGGCAAGACCGAGTCCACCATCGGCTTCAAGGCGGGCAAGCCTGTCACAGAGCTGTCGGTTCTGCCCATAACGCAGGGAATGAAGCGTCGCGGCACGGTCATCAAGTGGCGTCCCGACCTTAAGGTCTTCAAGCAGATAGATATTCCCGTCACCTTCCTTGAGGAGACTCTCCGCCGTCAGGCGTTCGTCAATGCGGGAATAAAATTCATACTTGAGGTAGAGGGCGAGAAGGGCAAATTCACCCGCACCGAGTTCTACTACGAGCACGGTGTCTCCGACTATATGAAGGAGATCACCGAGGGCATCTCCCTCACTCAGCCTGTGCTCTGGAGTATGGAGACCAAGGGTAAAGACAGGGAAGACCTTCCCGAATATAAGGTAAAGGCCGAGATAGCCTTCTGCTTTGCAAAGTCGGGCCTCACCGAGTATTATCACAACGCCTCCTTCCTTGAGTACGGCGGCGCGCCCGATAAGGCGGTCAAGGCGGCGTTTGCCTTTGCTCTTGATAAGTATATCAAGGCGCAGAATAAATACACGAAAAACGAGTCAAAAATATCCTTTGCGGATATTGGAGATAATCTTTCCGTCATAGTCAACTCCGCATCGACCCAGACCTCCTATGAAAACCAAACGAAAAAGGCTATAACCAACTCCTTTATTCAGAAGTCTCTCACCGATTTCCTCAAAACAAATCTTGAGATATACTTCACAGAGAATAAGAGCGAAGCAAGCCTCATCGTTGCCACTGTGCTTGAAAATAAGCGCGCAAGAGAGGCGGCCGAAAAGACCAAAATAGATATTAAGAAAAAGCTCTCGGGCACTATCGACGTCTCCTCCAGGGTAGAGAAGTTCGTGCCCTGCGGCTCAAACGACCCCAAGCTCCGCGAGGTCTATATAGTTGAGGGAGATTCGGCAATGTCAAGCTGTAAGCTCGGCAGAAACGCCGACTTCCAGGCAATAATGCCTGTCAGAGGTAAAACTCTTAACTGTATGAAGAGCTCCGAGGAAAAGATCTTCGCAAGCGATATCATCGTGGATCTTCTCAGGGTCATCGGCTGCGGCGTTGAGATAAAGTCAAGCAAAAATAAGGATATCGACCTCTTTGAGCCCGAAAAGCTCAAATGGAATAAGATCATTATCTGCACCGATGCAGACGAAGACGGCTTCCAGATCAGAACGCTTCTTCTCACCCTGTTCTATAAGCTTCTTCCAAGCCTTATCGAAATGGGCAAGATCTATATTGCGGAGTCGCCCCTCTTTGAGATCACCTCGGGCGGCGAGACCTATTTTGCTTATAACGAGCAGGAAAAAGCGGAGATCATCTCCAAGCTCGGCAATAAAAAGTACACCATCCAGCGCTCAAAGGGACTTGGCGAAAACGAGCCCGATATGATGTGGCGCACCACCATGTGCCCCCAGACCCGCCGTCTTATCGCCGTCACCCCTGCGGATGCCGAGCAGACCGCAAAAATGTTCGACGTTCTCCTCGGTGACGCTCTTCCCGAAAGAAAGCGCTTTATCACCGAGTTCGGCCATCTTTATATTAAGGACGCAGATATATGATATTAAATATCTCCCTTATTTTGGGAGATTCTTGCACCGAAGCTCGGTCGCATAAATTTAAAGCAAATAAAACCAAACACCAAGAAAGGCACTAATATGGCACAGCTCAAAAAATCAGAAAAATTTGCAGGCGTGAAGGGTCCCCTTCTCACAATAGTTATGGACGGAGTTGGTATTGCACCCGATAACGGCGCAAACGCAGTTGCCGCGGCACATACCCCCACCCTTGATATGCTTATGAAAAATTATCCCACCCTCGCCATCAAGGCTCACGGCACAGCCGTCGGTCTCCCGGGTGACGACGATATGGGTAACTCCGAGGTAGGTCACAACGCCCTCGGCTCGGGTCAGGTATTCGCTCAGGGCGCAAAGCTTGTTTCCCAGTCTATTGAAACAGGCAAGATATTCACCTCCGAGACCTGGAGGACTCTCATCGCAGGCGTTAAGAGCAATTCCTCCACCCTTCATTTTCTCGGTCTTTTCTCGGACGGTAACGTTCACTCTCATATAGACCACCTGAAGGCACTTATCTCCAAGGCGAAGGAGGAGGGTGTTTGCCGTGTTCGCGTCCACATCCTTCTTGACGGCCGTGACGTTGGCGAAACAAGCGCGCTTGATTACGTTCTCCCCTTCGAGGATTATCTCGCATCCCTTCGCTCGGCTGATTTCGATATCGCTATTGCATCGGGCGGCGGCAGAATGCAGATCACAATGGATAGATACGAAGCAAACTGGGGTATGGTCGAGCTCGGCTGGAAGACCCACGTTCTCGGAGAGGGAAGGCAGTTTGAATCCGCAGAGGCGGCTATAAACGCATACAGAGCCGAATATAAGGTGATAGACCAGGATCTTCCTCCCTTCGTTATCGCAAAGGACGGCAAGCCCGTTGGCACGGTTGAGGACGGCGACAGCGTTATCTTCTTCAACTTCCGCGGCGACCGCTCCATTGAGATCTCCAAGGCGTTTGAGGCGGGCGAGGACTTCGCTATGTTCGATCGCAAGAGATCTCCCAAGGTGCTCTATGCAGGTATGCTTGAATACGACGGCGACCTTCATATCCCCTCAAGATATCTCGTATCTCCTCCCGAGATCACAAACACTATGACCGAATATCTTGTCAGCGCGGGCATTCCCGAGCTTGCTATCTCCGAAACACAGAAGTACGGCCACGTAACCTATTTCTGGAACGGCAATAAGTCGGGTAAGTTCTCCGAGGAGCTTGAGACCTATATTGAGATCCCCTCCGACGTCGTGCCCTTCGAGCAGAGACCCTGGATGAAGTGCGCCGAGATCACCGATAAGCTTATCGAGTGCCTGAGATCGGGCGAATATAAGTACCTCAGAGTTAATTTCCCCAACGGAGATATGGTCGGTCACACAGGCTCCTTCCTCGCAACAGAGTGCTCTATGGAGGCTCTTGACCTTCAGCTCGCAAGACTTCTCAAGGTAGTTGACGAGCTTGGTGGCGTCGCTCTCATCACCGCAGACCACGGAAACGCAGATGAAATGTATGAGATCGATAAGAAGACCAAGGCACCCAAAGCAGGCAAGGACGGCTCCTTCAAGGCAAAGACCAGCCACACCTTAAATCCCGTCCCCTTCATCATCTACGATAACTTCACAAGCGGCGAATATTCCGTGAAGCTGGGCAGAGAAGACTTCGGTCTTTCAAGCGTTGCGGCAACCACCGTAAACCTCCTCGGCTTCGAGGCTCCCGATATCTGGGACGAGTCTATGGTGGAGCTTGGAAAATAATAAAATTCCCCTTTTTATGACTTTTTGGTAGTTTTGTTAGTTTTTATCAATAATTGTAGATAATTATTTTCATTTTTTGTAAAAATAAATATAATATATACTATTTGTTCATACTATGGAAACATTTATCTGCTATAATAACCGACGCTTTATAAAGCGAACCGCAGAGCGGAGAAGTTAATATAATATATATTAACGGCTCTCGGGGGAGCTTTGAACGATTGATAAATGGGCGGAGGAAATTATGGTTTTCGAAAATCTCGAGGTCAAGCATAAGAAGTTTGGTGTCGGCACCGTCATTGCCTATAACGGCAAGTATATGACCGTTAAATTTGAGAGTGCGGAAAAGGTATTCGTTTATCCCGACGCATTTGAAAAATATCTCACTCTTGGAGACGGCACAGTCAGCGAGGAGATAGCGGAAGATATCAAGGCTTCAAATATTGCAAAGCAAACGATAATAGATAAGAAGAATGCGGAGAACATCCACTCAATGCTTAAGGGCATTGTAATTCCGGGTAAGGAAAATACAGGTCACGAGGGCGAGGAGGAGGAAGGAAAGAACTCCGAGCAGGAAGAGCTTATCTGATACGAGACCGACACCGTGTTTTCACCGTGTCGGTCTTGCTTTAATCTCGCGCTTTTTGGAAGGTCCTTGCCGCCCGAGGTGCGGAAAAACTTTTGAAAGGAGAAGGAAATGATAGCCAAGGGTTATATATTCAGCCTTTTATATGCTGTGCTTTGCGTGCTTTCGGGCACTTTGGCTCATAAGCTCGGTATGCCTCGCCGCTATTCGAGAAAGCTTGTGCATATAGCTGTCGGCGCGGAATGGCTTATACTGTATCACTATATGGGCGTCAGCGTTCATTTCCTTGCGGTCTGCCTTATTTGCACCGTCGGCCTCCTTCTTGATTATATCTTCCACGTGATGCCCGCTATGGCATCGGACGAGGAGAACGCACCGGGCACCGTGTATTACGGCGTTGCAATGTCTATCCTCGCCATCGCCTCTCTCATCGAGCCCGAGCTTATGATACCCTTTGGAATGGCGGTGTTCTGCACCTCCCTCGGCGACGGCGCGGCAGGCATCTTCGGCAGAATTAATAGATTTAACCCAAAGCTCCTCGGCAAAAAGACCGTTTTCGGCTTTGTATCAAATCTCCTCATCTCCTTTGGAGTCGTGTTCGCTATGTCGCGGATATTCAGCTTCCGTCTGTCGGTGATCTCCTGCATCATAATTGCGCTTCTTTCGGCGGTCGTGGAGCTCGTTTCAAGATTCGGTCTTGATAATATTCTCGTCACCCTTTCGGTAGCCGCAATGGCTTATATCCTTCACGCCTTTCCTTCCTTCGAGGAATATGCCCTGTTCTTTGCGCTTATTGCCGCCGTTGTTGGCGTTGTTTATGAGCACAGAGCATTAAGCAAATCGGGAATAGTGCTCGCTGTTGCCCTTGCGATAATATCAAATATTGCCCTTGGGAATATCGGCTTTGCGCTCTTGCTTATCTACTTTGCCGCATCCATTATCACGGACAAAGCAAAAAAACGCTCACAGCCAAACAGAGTATTCACACCCTACACCAAAAGAAAATCCAAAAGAAACGTTTTCCAGGTCGCCTCAAACGGTGCGCCTGCGGGTATCTCTGCGCTTCTGCTTATTATAACGGGTAATACGGCGTTTGCGGTTTGCTTCGTTGCCGCTCTTGCGGAGGCACTTGCAGACACAGCCGCCTCAGGTCTCGGAGCTCTCGCCAAAAAGACCTACGATCCCTTCCGCCGTCAGGTATGCGAGAAGGGACTAAGCGGCGGTATGTCCGTCCTCGGTACACTCTCATCCCTCGGCTTTGCTGCGGTATTCGTCACTATTGCCGCCCTTTTCGGCGCGGTAACACCCCTTGAAGCCGTGATCGCCTGCGCGGCGGCGTTTGTCGGAATGGTAGTGGATAGCTTTATCGGCTCGGTGTTCCAGGCAAAATTCGTTTGCACAAGGTGCGGAAAAATGCTTGAAAAACCCACCTGCTGCAAAAAGCCCGCAAGGCTTGTGCGCGGCTTCGGCAAGATAAGAAACAGTACGGTAAATATTATTAGCAACGTTTTTTCCACCGTGCTCACTCTCGTTATCTGCCTTGCGATCGCATAAGGGCATAAAGCTTTTGCTTGAAAAATTTTTTCGCCCGCCCCTGTGGCGATAATATTTACCTTTATTAAATAAGTAATAAAAAGAGAAAGAATAGCGGTTGTATGCACCCACGGAAAATCCCGTGTGCTCGGTGCACGCCGATAATTCTTTCTCTTTTTTATTTTGTGGTTTTACTTTACGGCTATTATTTTTTTGAGCCGATTATGTTATATACTCCCAGTGAGTCGATATGAAGCTCAAGCTCCGCGCTCTTAAGCGAGTATAATCTGATTCCCGTGAGATTTGCGACCTTCGCCGCATCCGAATAATATGCCGAGGTGGATGCGCTGAACGTCTCGCCGCTTTGCTTAACGGTAATATCCGCGCGACCTTCATCGGGGTAGTATTCAATAAGAAGATCGAATGCCGCCGTGCCGTCAATGCCGTCTATGAGCCTCTTGCCGATACCTGCCGAGGTGCGCTCGTTAAAGCTGATCTTGCCGCCCGACGAATAGTTTATATCAATGGCAAAGCAATAGCCCTTTCCCGTGGTGAAGAACAGCTGTGTAACGGTAGTGCTGTTGGAGGCGACGTAGTGCATATTTACTTCAAGCACGTAGCAGGACCTCTCGCCTATGCCGATAGATGGAGAGACTGTCGTGCTGTCTCCCGCTCCGCTGTGCGATACTATTTTATAATATCCGTCCTCGCCGTCCCTTGCAACCGATGCACTTCCTCCGATGCCGATGGAATTCGTTATTCCCGAGGGCACGGTGCCCGCCGCATCGGAGTCAAAGTCGTATTTGTTGGGTGTCAGTTCGGGGATGGTATCATAGCTTGCGCTCAGATGCACGTTATCCATCTTCAATTCAAGAGATGCCGCCATCAGGGTCGACGCGGTAAATGCGTTCACACTCTTCGCGGGCTCGGGAAGCGGCTCGCCGTCGATCTTGCTTCCGTAATAATTGGAGCTCACAGCACATAAGCTGCCGTTCAGATAAACGAGTATGCATACCGAGCTTGCGTCGCCAACGTAATATTCAACCCTGATATTGAACCACTCACCCGCAGGAACATAGACTCCAAGATTTGTGGTCTTGTTTCCCGTGCCTGTGGATGAGGAGTCGGTCAGCCTTAAGGTGTTGCTTGCTTTATCGTAAACGAAGGCGAGCATATACGCCGAGCCAAGCCTCATCTGCACAATGGTCGTCGTGCCGTTCCTTTCGGTGGGCAGCATTGATACGTCCGCAGAGAAGGCATAGCAGGTCGCCTCCTTCAAGGTGGCAGGGAATTTTATAGAGATATTGTCGTTTTTGCCCTTTTCGGCATTGAGAAGGATGACCCGACTCTCCTTGCCGCCCACGGTATCGCTTATCAAGGCGTAGCTTGCCCCCTCGCTCGCCGCCGCCACGCTCACGAATTTTGGAAGTCCCGTTGTGGGATCGATCTTTTCAAAATCAACCGTAAGATCGTTTACCGAAAGCTTTTCGGTCGGCTTTTGCGAATAGATAAGCTCTGCAAATTTTTCCGCATCCTCGGAGCTGTAATAAGCGGGAAGGGAAATGCCCATACAAGCGCAAAGCGACCTTATCGTGCCGTGCACAAGTCCCGTTCCGTTAACGTCGCCCTCGTTTGCTCCAAAGCACACGGGCTCGCCCTGGGAAAGTGACGGAGCACCTGTCGTGCTATACGAGAAGGAGCCGTCCGCCTTCTTGAATGTAAGGAGCTTTTTGTGAGTATTTTCAATAAGCTCCAAGGCGCGAGACTGCATCTCGTTTATAGCCGCCGCACGGATCTCGGCGGCATTCTCGGAGGTGCTGTAATTCTTAAGATTTGAAAGAACGTTCGATAGGCCGGAGAGCGGATTGTAAACGTAAACGACCGCTGAAAGAGGCTCCTCGCTTGCCGCAATATCAATGCAGCTTCGCACCGCCTTGTCTGCATAAGGTATCTCCGCCTTAAGTGAATTGTAAAGTCCGCTTATCTTAAGAAGACCCGATGCGGTGCGGTAGTTTTTGTCCGCCTCCCAAAGGCCTGTGTCGGGGTTTTGCATAGCATTGAAATACTCTATGCACACCTTATCAAGCCCCGCCGCCTTGATCTGGCTCGCCTGTGAGGATACCGTATTTCCTATGGGATAGGAGTTGGGAACGATCTCTCCGCTCTCCGATGTTGTTGTTACGGTTGCGAAAAGATTGTCAAGATATTCAATGAACGCCTCCTCGCTTGCAAGATGAGGAGCCGTGGTCGTGGTCGATGCCAGCACCACCTTGGAAACCGCCACGTCCCTTGAGGTGCGAAGCGGAGCGGTTACGGGAAGGTAAGAGGTCGGAACAACACCGCCCTGCAAGCGGTCGAGAGCCGTGGGATAAAGGGGTACCGCTCCAAATCGGTTAAGCACGCCGATAGAGTTCCCGAGATCGCGGCCTCGCCTGCTTGGGCTGATATCCGTACCCCATTGAGGATGATAGAAATAGCCGTCGTCATCAGACTGAAGGCTCTGCACCCAGGCAACAACTCTTGCCTTCATATCATCCGTATAAATGTCTTTTACGTTTCCAAGACCAACGGCACCGATAAAGCTCATAGCCTGTGAGGTGCTCTCAATGTCGGGAAGAAAGCCCTCAAAGTCACGCGCGTCGTTGGAATAGTAGAAGCCTGCCGTTTCGGGATCGTAAAGCCTTGCAAGCCAGATGTAAACGTCCTCGTCAAAGATAGAGCAAAGCTCACGAAGCTCCGATGCCACCTCTTTTCCGAGCACAGCCTCGCAAACGAGGAAACGGTTTTCAAAATCCGAGTCTGCCGTGTCTCCGTGTATAATTCTTATCACGTCCTCGTCTGTGTCTGTATAGGTGTCGTCTGTGGAATAAACCGAAACGTTATCAAGATAAATGACAGCATCGGACGATATCAGCTGATAAAATCTCACCGCGTCAAAGCTAGAGGAGATAGTCGTCTTTGCGCTGTTTTGGCTTATTGCGGTAAGAGTGTCGTTGAAATAGACCTTTGCATACTGTCCCGCCTCGGTCAGGTCCCCGGGGAAATATTCAACTCTCACTCTGATCCAATCCCCGAATTTTGAATAAGCACCGAGAAAATGAACCTCCGAGCCGTCGGTCTTCGCATCGTTGAATAAAATGAAGTCCTGCGTTACAGAAAGCTGCAAGCGATAGCAGGAGCCCATATTGATCTGCAAGGGCACCGAGCAGGCGGTGGATTCAAAGCGAATGTCAAATTCAAGCACGAAGCAGCTCTTGCCGTCAGCCGTGTTTTTGAAATATACCGTCTCTCCCTTGGTCTTGTCAGTTTTCTCAAAGCGCAAGACGTTGCCCGAGCCTCTTGGATCGCGAACCACCGTAACCTCGCTTGCGGAGGAGGACTGTGCGTGGTAGAAGGGAACACCGCCCGACTGCACCCGATCCTTGGTTATTTCCTCGCCAAGGCTCATATCGTCAAAGCTCGCCATAGGATAAGCCTCCGAATACATTGCCGTGTAGGTCTCCGTAACCGAGTCCATAGTAACCGTGAAGGTGAACGTAGCATCTGCCGAAACCACTTTGCCCGAGGAATCCACCCAAGCGATAAAGCCTATATCGCTGCTCGCCGTTATGCTAACGGTGTCGCCAAGGCTGAAGCTTCCGCTGTCTCCGCCGCCCGAAAGCGCGCCGCCGACAACGTAAACGTTGATATTGTTTTCTTCCTTTTCGTCGGGAGTGTCGGGTGTGTCGCCACCGCCGGGAGGATCAGGAGTGTCGCCACCGGGCGTATCGGGAGTGTCGCCACCACCGGGTGTGTCGGGAGTGTCGCCACCGCCGGAAGTGTCGGGTATTTCATCGGCTCCGCCTTCGCCGCTTGGGAGGTCTGTCCCTGTGTTGCAAGCAAAAAGCATTGAGGCGCAAAGCAAGAGCGCGACTGCCGAAAGAAGTATCTTCAATAAGATTTTCATATTATTCTCCGAATTTTAAATACAAAAAATCATACCTTTTAAGTATATTATAAAACAAAAAATAATAAGGGGCAAGACCAAAACAAGCTTTTCTCCGTTATTTTTTACCAAATAGGAAAAAAGTGCACAAACAACGGCTTTTGTTTTTATTGATTGTGCCATCAAAAGGCGGTGTTCGTTTCGGTCGTCCGTGCTCTGAGTGATAAGACTTAAACACTTGCGGCTTCTACCACCCAAAGCGACCCTTGAGCGATAAATGTAAACTTTAGGTTGCAAAATATCACTAAAATTCCAACAAGCCGGTAAGAAAAAATATTACTTTTCTGTTTGGTTTTGTCTTAGACTGCTCGGTAGTATGTTGAATCTTGTTTGAAAGCATTTTGCAAAATAAGATGGGGTATTAAAACCGCAGGTATACGCAATTTCGGAAATAGGACGGTCGGTTTGCATAATGAGATAACGAGCTCTAATCAATCTTGTTTCTAAGATATATCTGCCGGGAGTTTGTCCCAAATCATTTTTGAACAATTTAATAAAATAGTTTTTGTTGATATGCAGCCCATTTGCTATTTGTTCAACGGTTATTTCTTTGTCGAAATTTTCACCTATAAAATCGCACGCACGCTTTACATAGTAGTTTAGATTGTAAACTTTTTCTTTTTGCTTTCTTGAATATCTAGCGGAATCGTGGAGCGCGAGCAACAAAAATTCTTTGATATACTGTTGTTGCTTATTCAGATCCACAACGCCGGGATATGAACACCGAGAAAGCTTTTCGAGCAATTCTTTTAATTCTTCGAAATGAAAAGGTGGAAACACTGCAGGAATTTCATTTAGATCATCAAAATCAAAAATAGGCTGTATATCTCCCACAACATCACGGTACAAAGTTTTATCATTGGATACGCTGCCACTGAAGTCAAGGGTGAGGATATACATATTGTAATCACCTATGCCTTTTGTGTTTTGACCGGGTTTTCGAAAAATCAAACACCGACTTGTCTCTTCATAAGGGATGCCGTCTATACAAACGGTATGCTTACCGTCAAGATATAAATCAAATTCGTAATTCAGCACCGTCCTTTTGTGCTCCGAGGAGTTGCTTGCTTGGAAGTACATACATTCGAGTACCTTCGGAATAGGAAAATGTTTCATAAAAACTCCATTTTTTTCTAAAATTATAACATATTTCACGTGAAAAATCAAGTAAAAAGCGTATTTTGTTGCATTATTTGCGTAATATGTTTGTCGATAACGACAGTAATATTATGTTATAATTAAGATGTAAAAAAGCAAAATTTGTATGGAGTGATGTTTAAATTGAAAAACGACGCGTTTCTAACAATTGACTCCGGCGGCAGTAAAACAAATCTGTCACTTTATAGTTCCGAGGGAACTTTAATAAAAAAAAGCACCTGTCAAGGCTTTGGAAAAACATTTGATACAAATGAAATCATCCCCGAATTATTATCGGTAATTCAAAGACATTGCGACGGTTTTACGGTTGATACGATCGTTTGTAATCTTGGCGGCAGAAATAAAGGCGAGATTTTAAAGACGCTCAAGACCTTTTCTCCCTCGAGCGAGGTATTAGTGCTCAGAGAGTCTGAGGGTGACATTGGTCGAATGCTCTGCAAAATGTACAACGCTCAAGTAGCTTTATTGGCTGGAACCGGCAGTATAGCGATAGCCGATGTGGAAGACAACACTGTAATCTGCGGTGGTTGGGGCGCAAACATCGGTGACATGGGTTCGGGATATCAACTTGGACTTGAGGCAATTCAGCAGGTTCTTAAAGAGATAGACTGTTCGGAGCATTTTTCGCTTTTATCTAAAACAATACTTAAAGAAGAGTGTCCACCCAGGTTGAATTCTGCAAGTGAATATTGCAAATATCGCGATAGCATCAGAGAAAAATTATCTCCGTTTGATCGTTATCATATTGCGGAATACGCTAAGGTTGTTTATAAGTGTGCTGAAGAAGGCGACGATACTTCCTTATCTCTATATAAGAAGGTGGGAGAAGACTTGGCTGATATCGTTCTCTCCGCTATTGCTAAGATTGGCGTGAATGGTGTAGGAGTTGTTGTCAGTGGGGGTATGGTTAATGCAAAGCAATTTTGGAAAAATCATTTTGAAAACCGGTTGAGCACCCATACGGATCTAAAAAATATATCGTATATAGCAAACGGTGTTGATCAGGCACTGTCGGAAATTGCAAAAAAAGTGATAGAGAGGTAAATTTATGTTTCCCAAAGGTTTAATTGTTTCTTCGCAGGCGTTGGAAGGTAATCCTCTGCGAAATTCAGAATATCTTGCCGTGATGGCAGAGGCAGCGGTTGTCGGAGGTGCAAAAGCAATACGCGCAAACGGTGTAGAAGACATAAAAGAAATGCGAGGGCGAATCTCTGTGCCTATTATAGGTATTGATAAGCGCAAAGATTCTTCCGGTAGAACCGTTATTACTCCCGATTTCGAAGGCGCAAAGCGGATAGCAGAAGCAGGTGCAACGATAATAGCGCTGGACGTTACCGATTACCCGAGTGATATAACGGAAGACCGAAAGACTTTGATCGATAGAATACATAACGAGCTTGGGCTTCTGGTTATGGCTGATATTTCCACCGCAGCCGAAGCACAAAAAGCGGCAAAAATGGGTGTCGATGCAGTTTCAACAACATTGGCGGGGTACGTTCCGGGCGCTCTGCACACCGAGGATGAGCTGTACACACCGAATTTAGAGCTCGTCAAAGAAATTGCGGCGATGCATTTACCTTGCGCTTTGGTTGTGGAAGGAAGACTTTGGGATAAAGAAGATTTGGCAAAAGCGTTTGAGCTCGGTGCTGATGCTGTGGTCATCGGCAAAGCTGTTACAAATCCTATGGCAATAACGAAATATTTCTTATCAAAAGTACCGGAGAATTTGAGATGAAGAACAAATACATCGTCATAGACGATAAATTCTTGGTAGGTGCTATGTATGCTCCGTTTTGCAGAACCAAGCATGCTCCTATAGAAGAATGGCAAAGAGATATGAATACCATGGCGGAGCTTGGTTATACGTGTTTACACGGCTTTGCAGAATGGCATGATATTGAATATGAAAAAGGAATCTTTGATTTTACAAAAATAGATTATTTCGTAGAATGCGCTCATAACGCAGGTCTTGTGGCGATAATTAACGTTGCAACGCAAAACAGCGTTGGATTTTATTCTCCTCGCTGGCTAATGGAGGAATTGCGTGATTCGGAAGGCTATGTGGATGCTTACGGTAGGGTTCCTTATCACAGCGAGTATGTAGTTCCTTGTCTTGACGATCCCGTATATTCGGAATACGCAAAAAGATATCTCACCGAGTTAGCAAAGCATTTTGCGGGCGATGATAGAGTCGGAGGTTACGTTCTTTGGGGTGAGCCTACAATAAACAGCCCCATGTCGGGAGAACGTATATGTTACTGTAAACATACTCTACAAAAATTCAGGAAATACCTCTCATTAAAATATAAGGACATAGCTAATCTTAATGAATTATGGGGTAGTGAGGGACCGTCCTGCTACCGTAGCTTTGAAGAAGTATATCCTCCAACAGGATATAGCAGACAAAGGGGCGGATATCAGTCTTGGGATGATTTCTGTGAATTTATGGAGCAAAATCTTGCCGCCCACATTATCGAAGCAGACGGCATCTTTAAGAAAAACGGCGCAACGCAACCCACCGTTACCGAGATGCTTCCCGGAATAACAAATACCGTGGACTCTCACAAGCTCGCAAAAACCACAGATATAGTTGGAATAAGCTTGTTTGGTAAAGCAACCAGACAAACCGCACTTTTTATGGCGGCTTCCGCAAGCCTTGCAAAGGCGGAGAACAAGAGCAGCTTTGTCATAGAAGCAGGCGGCGGATCTATAAAATTTGACAACCCTGCAGGATATGCACCGCAAGCATTCACACCGTCTGCCGAAGAGTTAAAGACAACAGTGCTCATGCGTGCAGGTTTTGGAACGCGCGGCGTTATGTTTTGGTGCTGGCGTCCGCGACTCAGCGATATGGAAGGCAACGATTTCGGTATGTGCCGTCCGGATGGCAAGCCTCTTAAACGAACGGTAGAATTAGGAAAACTTTCACGGCGTATGTATGAGCTGTCCGACGTTTACTTTTCTGCTACACGAAAGAGTGATGTTGCGATATTTATGTCGCAAAAGATAAATCATCTTGCCAAAGCCGACCGTATGGACGGTGCTTATAAGGATGCGCTCATCGGAGCAAGCACTATGCTCACCGATTTGCACATCAACTCGGATTTTATATCAGATGATGATATTCTTAAAGGAATGCTTTCCAATTACAAGGTACTTATTCTTCCTTGCAGTTACATAATTTCGCCTGAATGCGCTGAAAAAATAGAAGAATTTGTCAGATGCGGCGGAAGAGTTATCGCAGATTATATACTCGCAGAAAAAATGCCGGGCGGATTTTGCTATACCTCGCTTCCGGGCGGTGGCTTAGACCGTGTCTTCGGAATAGAACGCGAAGACGTTCTATATATAGCGCATCCTACCATGTGCAAAGAAAATACTTACGGTATTGGAGTTGGCAGCTTTGTAGAGGAGATAATTACTGTCGATGCAAAATCAATTGATGGAGATTACGGAGAGAATTATCCGCTTCTTACAGAAAACAAATATCATAACGGAATAGCTAATTACATAGCAACACAGTATTTTTCAAAGTATGCTCAAAATCCGACAAAGCTTCTTCGTGACAGAATACGCACACTCGTTATGGAAAGCGGAGTTAAGCCATATGCATCTTTTGTAAACGAGGATGAAAAAGACCTCGAATCTATAATAACCTCAGCGCTTATGGATGAACAAGGCGAAATAAAGGTTGTAACGGTAAGCAACATTGATTATACTCCGATTTGCGATACGATTCGTTTGCCCAAGGCTTCTTACGCTTCGGTTGAAGAAGGCGCAAAAGTAAGCATTGAAGAGTTCGAAGATTACGTTGAAGTGAAATTTGAGCTTTCTGCATTTGAATCGGTTGCACTTTATGTCGTCTTGAGACCTTAATATTAAAAATCACCCCCAAAAAATATTAAAAAGCCCTTGCTTTAACACCGTGTAAATAGTATAATAAAATCAAGAAAACTACTTTTTCGTATTCTCGGTTTTTAATCGGTCGATTTATTATTTAACACTATGTCAAATAAAAGGACGAAAAGATGGATTATAATAGACTTATATCAAGCATAGGACTTTCGGCAGAGGGAGTTGAAATATTCAACACCATCCACTCAAAAATTGCCGATGAGTCGTTTAAGGCCGGAGTTATAGAGGCGTATGATGCATTTAAAAAGGGAAACGATGAATTCACCGAAAACGCGCTTTCCTTTGCGAAGAGCTGCGGTGAGCTGCCCGAGCATCTGCTGCTCTATCTACATATCATTTTTTCCGAGGCGGCATATAAGGAGCTTTCCTCTCGCGGTATAGGCGAAGAATATTTCTATTCTTCTCTCTTGGATCTTGATGAAAAATGCTCCCACAATAAAGAGGAAAACGGCATCTACGGTATACCCGCATTTGAAATCCCTTGGTTCAGATACGCAATGTGCGCAACCATCTTTAAGCTTGGCAGGCTTCAATTTCAGATAGCGAAAAGCGAATACGACGTAACCATAGACGGCGTCAGCATCAGCAAGGGAGACACCTGCTACTTCGTCCACGTCCCAAGCGGCGAGCCCTTGACCGAGGAGGCGTGCCTTGCATCCTATAAAACGGCACTTGAATTCTTCACAAAGTATTACGGCGTGGAGAATATGATGTGCTTCTGCTATTCCTGGCTCCTTCAGCCCTGGCTTGACGGCGTGCTTAAGCCCGACACCAATATTATCAAATTCAAAAACAGCTTCAAGCTGATCGAGACCATCCCAAGCATCCCTCACACCTTCCGCTTCATTTTTATGAAGCAGTATGATAGCCTTGACGATTATCCCACGGATAACCCCTTAAGAAAAACCGCCGTGGAGCGCAGAAAAAGGGGAGATCTTATCGGCTACGGAGTCGGCGTACGGCTCATAAATAAGGAGATCCTTGACCGATAACAGCTTGAATTTCAGGAGATCTGATAAAATGAAAAAGCTCTCGGGCGAATTGCTTTACAGCAACGTTATCCATAATATTGAAAGAGATATTCAAGGCTCGGATATCGCGGGCGCGTCGGTGCTTGTTGCGCAAAGCGGCAAGGTCTTGCTTTCGGAGCAGAGAGGCTGCTCGGACGTTGAATGTGGCAAGCCTCTTAAGGATGACACCGTATTCCGCCTTGCATCGATGACAAAGCCTGTGTCGGGCATAGCGGCACTTATTGCGGTGGAGCGGGGATGGTTTTCTCTTGACGACCGTATAACCGACTATTTCCCAAAATTTTCCGAGCTTTACGTCGGAAGGCTTGAGGGCGACCGCATAATCCCCGACCATAAGCCCCACGAAATACCGAAGCTGTATAATTTCCTCACACACACCTCGGGCTTTATGGCGGCAGGCGATATGTTTGAGCTATATGATAGCTCTATGCCGTGGTCGATCATTGAGTCAAACCAAGCCGCAGTGGACTATTGCCTGAATAATTGCTGCTTAACTCTTGAGCCTGTCTCTCGCGTCAACTATTGCCCATACCATTCCTTTGACGTTATAGCCCTGCTTATTGAACGCTTTTCCGGAATGAAATATGCGGATTTTCTCCGTAAGGAGATATTCGAGCCCCTCGGTATGAAGGATACCACCTACACCCCCACAGAGGATATTTGGGCAAGGATGGCAACAATGTGCAATAAGGTCGGAGACCGCCTTGTAAACGTGGATATGGGAAAACATACCTTTGAGCAGTTTTCACTCGGCTACACCTCCGCAGGCGCAGGACTTGTGGGAACCGTCTCTGATTATTATAAATTCGCGTCAATGCTTCTTTCCCGAGGCACTTATCGCGGAGTGGATATAGTCAAGCCCGAGACCTTCGAGCTTCTCGCCCGTCCCTACGTGCCCCAAAGCGTTATGGGCGAGGATGCTATAACCTCCTGGGGACTGGGCGTTTTGGTCTACCTGAAGGACGGCAACCGCCCTGCGGGCACCTACGGCTGGAGCGGTGCATACGGAACTCATTTCTGGATAGACCCCGAAAACGAGATAATAGCCATCTATATGAAAAACACCAGATGGCACGATAGCCACGGTGCAGGGAAGACGGGAAGACAGTTTGAGCGCGACGTTTATTCCTCGTTGATAGACTAGCTTTAAATAAACTCGGTTCAACGATCCATTTACACAGATCGACCCCGCATAAAGGAGATTATTATGAAAGCAACAATGTTTTCAACCGAAAAATACATACCGATGTGTCTTGTCGGCGGCAGAGATGCCGTGTATATTGGTTACGACGGATCGAATTTCGTCTCACATAACGGCCACGCACATATGGAAACTCATCAGGGTGCCCAAACAGGCTGGTATAAGGCGGCGTCAAAGAGTGCTATGGACTTTATGCAACCCTCCGTTATGGCGGGAATACAGGTGAAGCTCTACGGCGCATACGTTGTGCCAACCTCATACGAGCAGGAGTTCGTGCCCGAGGAAGCGACTCTATATACGACCCTCACCTTTCGTTGCGGCTTGAAGCTCAGGATCACCGCTTACTTCACCTATGATAGCTGTATCTGGGGCGAGAGAGTTGAGATTTTGGAATGTCCCGAGAGCATTAGCCCCGAGATCGGCTTCAGAGTCTCAAAGCCTTTCTTATCCGAAAGGCTAGGCTTTCTCCGAAAAGCGGAATGTAGCTTTACCTCCGCCGAGGGAAATAGGATAGAGCTGAATTATATAACAGGTGATCACACAGGCAGAGGTGCTCTTTTCTCCTCACGCCCCTTTGATAAAACCGATATTTCCTCCTCCAAGTTTGCAGATCAATGCTATGCGGAGGGGCGTTATATCGGATTGACCGCAGGCGACGTTATCTCGCGGACGATGGTGCTTCACGGCGATAACGAAGGTCATATCGGCTATGAGGAGCTTTGCTCTATTGCCGCTCGCGGCTTTGATGAAAATTTTGCCGAGCATAAAGCTCTTTGGCAAAGCTATTACTCAACCTCCGAGATCAGCCTCGGAGACGATGAGCTTGACTATGTAATCAAGCTTTCCCGATATCTTATCAAGGCGTCACAGGGCGCAGATAGCGGTATCGTTACCCTTGGTATGCTCCCGTTTCATTGGAGAGGCGCGGCAAGCTGCTCCTGGGACGAGGAAATGGCACACGAGGCAATGCTTCTCGCGGGAAGCGTGAAGGAAAGCCGCCACTTTACCGCGCAGTATTTGAAGCAAGCGGAGGACGGCTATAAAATACTGAAGAAGCTGGGTATGCCGGGGGTTGCCTTCTCGGGCTGGAATTCTATCCTCGGCGAGTTCTGCGGTCATAGACCCATCGAGGAGTGGCTCACCACCTTCAAGCCGATGTTCACAGTCTATTCCATCACCTCCATATATAATCAGTGGCGCTATGATAAGGCGTTTGATATAGAGCCTTATAAAGATATAATTCGGGACGTGCTGAAATTCCTTCTTTACCGCCTCGTCAAAAAAGGCGAGGACGGGGAATACTACCTCATCGAGGTGAAGGACGGAAATGAAACAGGCGTTATGGTTTCGGTGGATACCGTTACCACAATGAAATTTGCAGAGGCGTTTATCGATGCTTACAAAATGCTCGGTGACACCGAATATCTTATCATTGGCGAAAGTCTGCTTCGAAGCCTGGAGGGAAACCGCCGCGAGGACGGTGTGATAATGGCGGCAAGAAGCTCGCCGTATCAGAGCAGTACCGTTGAATATTTCAGAAAATACTACGGTGTTATTCCGCTTGATATTTCAGTGCTTGAGAAAAATCTCGCCGTGCTTAAAACACCCTTTGGCTACGATAGCCAGGTAGGCACCGAGGAAAAGCGCCATTGGCCCTGGTACGATAGCTGGGCGGCAAGAGATTTTATTGTCGCAAAGCTTCCTGAGCGAGCGGCAGAGCATATCTCGCACCTCACCTACGGATGCTCATCACTTGGCGCGCTCCCCGAGTTTATAAGGCTCGACGGAGTCGGCATCGGCTACTATTACACCACCCCTCACGGCTCGCTTGTCAGTGCTGCATACGAGGCTGCGTGCGCAGTCAGCAACAAGGACGAGATCCTACTCTGCTACGGTTTATCTGGCGAAAATATAAATATTCAAGCCCGCGGAGTCCATCTTCCTCACGGCATCGTCGTTGACGTCCGCGTGGAAAATTCGAAGCTTTTATATCTTCGAATAAAGAACGAAGGAGCCGATATCCACCGTATGCCCCTGAGCCTTAATCCCCACGTCAAGGGTGTCGCCCTCGCCGAGAGCATCAGCCTCTCCCACGGAGAGGAATACGTCTATAATACCTGATCAAAATAGCGAGATCAATGCGACACCACGGTCTCCCAAATAATAAAAACTCCCGCCAAGTCAACATGGCGGGAGCAAACTTTTTATAGTTTGGTTTCAGGAAAGGAAGTTAAAAATGGTTAACGGTAAAAATTAGCCGTTAGTCTTGATAGAGTTCTCATAAGACTCTACCATCTTCTTAACCATCTGACCACCGATGCTACCGGCCTGCTTGGAGGTAAGATCACCGTTGTAACCCTGCTTGAGGTTTACACCAACCTCATTCGCTGCCTGCATCTTGAAGTTTTCAAGAGCTGCCTTCTTCTCGTTATTCTTAGCCATAAGAATTTAATCTCCGTTTCAGTTTTTAAATCTATATTATCGAGCCCGAAAGGACCCATCCCCATCGGGCTCCGTAGTCCTTTGTGCTCTGTTAGTATTGTGCCTCGCCGTGAGATTTATATTACAGGCAATTTCTGCCACAGATCGCACTGCTTTTGCGAGGTACGCTTTTATTATTTTACCGTTTTTCGCTTTTATACGGGGTAGATCGCAAGATTTTAAAAATGCTTGCAATTTTGCTCGGTTAATGATAAAATATATGTAGGAAAGGAGATGATTTCCGAAATGCAAAGCTATAAGGCAGACGAGGTGTTTGGCGCAGGCGAGGGGATCTGCGTGCGAAAAGAACGAGCAAGAGACAAATCTCCCCATACTCATGAGTTTATAGAGCTCATCTACATTTCATCCGGAGAGGGAACCGAAATAGTTGGTGGAGTAGAGCTTACCGTACGGAAGGGCGATCTGCTGTTTATCAATTTCGGTGAATCTCACGCATTCTCGAAGTCGGATATGAATTTCGTCAATATCTTGATCCGACCTGAATTTATCAGTGAGGTTCTTGTCAATTCGGAGAACATTCTCGATATTTTTGCCTTGCCGCAATTCTCGACTATTTCGGGTGAGTTTTCCAAAGAGTGTATAGTTTCATTCTCCGGAGACGAGCTTGTAAAGATGTCCGATATTGTAAACACGATGCTATGCGAATTTGAAGAGAAGCGTCCGGGATATATAATGCTTTTGCACGCATACACTCAGATCCTGTTTACTATGCTCATAAGGCGACTCAAGGGAGACTCAGGCTATAAGGAAAAGATCACCTCGAATATATTGAGTTATATTGACGAGCATATCTCCGAAAAGCTTACCTTGTCGGATATTGCCGAGAACTGCTTTTATAACCCGTCTTATTTTTCCCGGAAGTTCAAAAACGTGTACGGTAAAAGGCTCGTTGAGTATATAAAGGAAAGGCGCCTTGATAAAGCGGCGGAGATGCTTGCTGACGGTGAGCATACGGTCGATGCCGTGATCGATGCAGTTGCATTTCCCGGAAAAACTCAGTTTTACAAGGATTTCAGAAAGCGTTTTTCAATGACACCGAACGAGTACAGAAAATGTAAGAAAACAAGTACTAATATGTAAAAAATCCGCATTGAAATGAAATACCCTCTATGCTAAAATAAAATCAGCAAGGGGGTATTTTATAATGGTTAAATACAAGGTAGATTACAAAATTAAAAATATGCTTTCTCCTGTGCAGCTTGATTCTGTACAGCTCGGAGGCTACGTAGGAAAGCTCTTCGACACCTTCTTTCAAGGCAGAGTGCTTTCTCAATATGCACAAAACGTAGTGTATAAGGAGGCAGAGGATGCTTTCCTTCATCAGGTAGATGACGAGAATATCTCGGCGATCTGGCAGGGTGAATATTGGGGAAAATGGATGATCGGCGCCGCACGGGTCGCACGATATACTCACTCGGAGGAGCTTCGCAGCTTCATCAGGAGGGGTGCGGAAAGGATGCTCGCCTACCAAAGGGATGACGGATATCTCGGCACGTATAAAAATTCTGCCTACTTCAAGATGCCCACACCCGAGGAGGCAGGAACGGACAAAATAGGAGAACGTTATAACTGGAATATCTGGTGCAGAAAATATACTCTCTGGGGGATGCTCGAATGTTATATGCTCCTTGGGGATGAGAAATTTTTGAGTTCATCGGTGCGTATGGCGGATCAGCTTATAAGCGATCTTGAAAGAACCGATACCCATATCACCGAGACCGGAATGTTCTCGGGTATTGCGAGCTGCTCGATACTGAAGCCGCTCCTTATCCTGTACCGACTTACCGGTAACGAAAGGTATCTTGAATTTGCGACCGACTTCGTGTCGAGATGGGAGGACCCCGAGAATATGCCGGGGCTTGTGGCAAACTCGATCAGCGGAAGGCCTGTGAGCGAATGGTTCCCGGAATGTGAAATATGGGCAAAGGCATACGAGACTATGTCCTGCTTTGACGGAATAGTTGAGCTTTATCGCATCACGGGTAACGAGACGTATCTGAATGCATCAAAAGCCTTCTTCGATATTATCGTAAAGCGCGAGAGCAATCTTCTTTTCAGCGTGGGCTTTAACGATCATTTTTGCGACGCCGCATACGATCTGAATTGCTCCTCGGAGCCCTGCGACGTCATACATTATATGCGCCTTGCCTACGAGCTGTTCCTGCTGACAGGCGACGCGGAATATATGAATAAGTTTGAGCTTGCGGCATCAACTCCCTTGCTTGCTTCGGCGTTTAAGGACGGGCTTTGGGGCGCAAGGGCTCTTCGCGGGCAGGGCAGACATCAGGTAGCGCGAATGCAAGCAAGGCTCTCTCATAACCATTGCTGCGTCAACAATATGCCGCGAGGTCTGCTGAACATGGCTGAAGCCGCTCTGATGACCGACGGCGAGGCGCTGTATGTGAATCTGTATAACGAGCTTGATGCAGAGATCACGGTTGGCGCAACGCGTGTCAGAGTTTGCGTCTCGGGCGACTACCTCGCAAGCAGCGAGGCTTCCGTTTCACTTCACTTTGAGGGAGCAAGTGTACCTGTTAAGCTACATATACCGTCGTACAGTAAGCATTCGGAGGTCGAGATCGGCGGTGTGATCAAGACCGCTCGGGCAGGGTACTTTACGGTTTACCCGAACTCAGAGAGCGAGACCGTCAACGTACGATTTGATAACAGTGTAGAGCTCTTGGCGGTAAGCTCTGAAAATGAGCGCGGTAATATTGATTGGAAGATAGATCATTGGGTATGTAGATCCTTTGGAACCGCAGGCGCAAATGTGGATTACGTATCATCCGACCCCGACCTGTATATCTCTGGGAAGGCTACCGTCTTGCGAAAGGGCGCGATTCTTTTGTGCCGTTCGAAGCTTATCGGCAGCACCGAGGAGGAGATGTTCGGCGAACGTAGATTGGATGAAACCTATAAATGCATTGATTGCAAGCGCATACACACTGCGGAAAACGTAAATATAGAGTTTATGCTTACCTTCTCAAACGGAAAGGATACTTTGAAATACCACGTCGCGGATTATGCCTCAGCAACAAATATGATGACCGAGGATAAGCGCTTCTTCAGTATATATTTCTGAGGCGTTCAAAAAATCTTTATCAAGGGGAAACTGTATGAAGAAATTGCATTTGATCTGTAACGCCCACCTGGATCCGATCTGGCAATGGACGTGGGACGAGGGAATAGCGGCAGCGATATCTACCTTTAGGAGTGCGGCAGATCTGGCAGATGATTTTGATTATATTTTTTGCCACAACGAAGCTTTACTCTACGAGGCTGTTGAAAAATACGCGCCCGATTTGTTTGCTGATATTCAGCGCCTTGTAAGATCGGGGAAATGGGCGATCACGGGCGGTTGGTATTTGCAGCCCGACTGTAATCTGCCCTGCGGAGAGGGATTCGTTCGTCAGATAAAGGCGGGTCAAAAATACTTCCTTGAAAAATTCGGTGCAAAGCCAACGGTAGCAACTAATTACGACTCTTTTGGGCATAGCTTGGGCTTGGTGCAAATTATGAAAAAGTGCGGGTATCGAGGATATCTTATCTGCCGTCCAAAGACTGTCACACAGTTTGACTATCCCTCGCGCTTTTTTGAATGGATATCGCCCGACGGCAGCAGTATCGTGGTATCAAACGGTGGCTCGTATATGTCCTCGCTCGGAAAAGCAACCGAAAAGATAAAAAAGGTTGCGGACGGCCTATACGTTGGTATGATCGGTGCCGAAAACGACGTAGAAGGAAAGCACAGAACGGATGAGGTCGACTACGTGCTATGGGGTGTCGGCAATCACGGGGGCGGACCGTCAAGAAAGGATCTTGGCGATATAGAGAGCTTATCTATGGACGGAGCAGAGATCTTCCACAGTACGCCTGAAAGGTTATTTAAGGACGGTATTCACGTAGGCGGAGAGGTCCGTCGATCGCTTGAAAACTGTATGCCGGGCTGTTATTCGTCAATGGCACGGGTGAAGCAAGCTTACCGCGAGGCGGAAAACAAATTCTTTGCTACGGAAAAGCTTTTGGCAGTGGCAAAAATGCAGGGCTACAAGGTTGAGCTTAACGATTTCGCCGCCTCTGAAAAGAAGCTTTTGCTGGCACAATTTCACGATATTTTGCCCGGCACGCTCGTTGAAGATGCGGAAAAGGACGCGCTTGACATACTTGGTATGGTAAAAAACACGGTCAATGATTATCGCACAGGTGCATTCTTATATCTTGCATTGCAAACGGGAAAGGCGAAAGAGGGCGAATATCCCGTTTGCGTGTTTAACTATATGCCGTACACCGTAAAGACGCCGGTGGAAGTCGAATTTATGCTCGCGGATAAAAATTTTTCCGAGGATATGATATACACACCTCACGTCTTTCTTGACGGAAAAGAGGTTCACGGCCAGCAGATAAAGGAAGCATCTACTATAAATCTTGATTGGCGAAAGCGTATAGTATTCGAGGCGGAATTAAAGCCGCTTGGCATAACTCGATTCAACGTTTACTTTGAAAAGGAAAAGGTGAGAAGGTGTTGCTCGCATAATGACTTGAGCCTGCAACGCTATACAAGACTTTTAAAAGGACAAGCTAAGCTTGAGATATACGAAGATTCCGCCGATCCTTGGGCAATGAGTGATGAAGAATTAAAGTGCCTTGGCAAAAATCCAAAGGAATTTCGTCTTATGACGGCAAAGCAAGCGGCAAGCTTTTGCAGGATAGACGGAGAAATATCCCCGATCCATACGGTTGAGGACGGAGATGTTTTTGTTGCGGTTGAAGCGCTTTATACGGCTGGTAAAACGAACGGGGTGATAGAATACCGCTTCTACAAGAACCAAACGTTCGTCGATCTTAAGGTGACACTTGAGTTCTCGGATAAAAATAAGCTGGTTCGCTTGAGGATCCCGGCACCAAACGGAATACCGCTCGGTGACGGACCGTATATAACCGAGGAAAAGAGTGCTGACGGAAAAGAGGTCGTGTTCCAAAAATGGTTTGGAGTAAAAGAGGACTCGGGTGAGATATTCGCCGTAATTAACGACGGGGTATATTCGGGCAAATTCGAAAACGGGTATATCTACCTGACCTTGCTCCGCGGCTGCGGATATTGCTTCCACCCGATAGGCGACAGGGAATTATATCCGCAGGATAGATATTTACCGAGAATTGAAAACGGCAGATACGTTTATAATTTTAGAATATATCGCGGAAATCTCACAGAGGTAAGCGCGCAGGCAGAGCTGTTTAATCAGAAGCCCTATGCCGTAAATGTTTTTCCGACAAAATCCGTAGAATACAAGCAAACGTTAAAAACCGACCGCGAGGTCGTGATGCCCGTGTTGAAGATCGGTTCAAATGATGGCTACGTCGCAAGAATTTATAACCCAGAAGCCGATGCAAGAACCTTCTCTTTTGAAATATTCGGCAATGAACGCGCAATAAAGATCGCACCCCACGAGGTACTCACGGCAAAAATCATTGATGAAGATATAATATTGATAAGAGACGATATGCCAATTTAATTGAAATTTGTAGGATCAAGGGATGTGCCGTTTTGAGCATCCCTTGATTTCTGCTTGAGCAGGTATCTTCACGAAGCGTCGTATTTTACCGTTTTTCGCTTCTATACGGAGTAAGTCATAACATTTTTAAAAGGCTTGCAATTTCGGTCGGGTAATGTTAAAATATATATAGTAAAACAATACGATAATGTAACAACGAAGGACGAAGCTATGCTTATATTCAGAGAAGCTGTCGCCGAGGACGCAGAGGCGCTGCTTGCGCATCTTCGGGCTGTCGGCGGCGAGACCGACAACCTTACCTTCGGCTCGGAGGGCTTTCAGATATCTGCCGAGCGCGAGGCGAGATTTATAAACAGATTTATAAAAAATGAGGATGAGCTGATGCTCGTCGCTACGGACGGCGAGCTTATCGTGGCAAACGGCGTTATTGAGCGAGAGCGCATACCGCGCCTTTCTCACCGCGCCAGACTCACCCTCACAGTCCTCCGCGACTATTGGGGGCGGGGAATAGGCTCAAGGCTTATGGAAATGATGGTGGATTTTTGCCGAGAGAGTGGTGCTCAGGTCGTGACTTTAGAGGTTAGAGCGGATAACGATAGGGCGGTCTCGCTTTATAAGAAGTTCGGTTTTGGGACCGTCGGCAGAATGGAAAAGTATTTTCGTATAGGCGAAGAATATCACGCGGCATAT
Source organism: Clostridia bacterium (assembly GCA_017410065.1). GTDB lineage: Bacteria > Bacillota > Clostridia > Oscillospirales > CAG-272 > UBA1740. The sequence goes on from JAFQRL010000041.1 coordinate 27,172, forward strand.
CTTATGGAGCTCATTCTTTAAAATGCGAATTAATTTCGAATTAATTTGAGCAAAGCTCTTGAAAAATCAATTATTCTGTGATAAACTGTTAAATATAAAAGGAATAAACGCAGGGCATCAGGCGGGAGACCGCCGTTGTCGGATAATATTATTATTCGGGGATAAGGAAATCGCGGTGCAAATCCGCGGCAACAGCCATTACCGTAACTGAGTCACGATCGGCTCTCAAGTCGGAATGCTTATCGCCTTGCGAGCTGTAAAGGATCTCTTGGGCAAACGGAGAGATGCGAAGCTTTGGATACTTGCCGAGCTCGGCAGAGCAGAGTATCCGTTTTTTCGCGCTCCGTGGAGGGCGCTTTTATTTTATTCTTTTGAACGCTTTTGCGAAAAAAGAAAGGTAGAAAAATGAAAAAAACATTATCGATCGTCGCGCTGGTCCTTGCCGTTATCATCTCCCTCGTCTCCTGTGGCGAGGAGCCAACGTCGGCTAGTCTTTGGGACAGCGCAACCTACACTGAAAACACGACTGTCGGCGAGGGTGCGATCACCTTCAAGGTAAAGATCGAGGCAGAGGGCAAAACGGTAACTCTCACGGTGAACACCGACGAAAAGATCCTCGGAAATGCGCTTTATGAGCTCGGCTTGATCAACGATCCCACCTTCTTCAATAAGATCAACGGAATGACCCTTGATTGGGATAAGACTCACGCATATTGGGGCTTCTACGTTGGAGACACAATGGCTGATCACGGCGTTGGTGACGAGCCCATAAAGGGCGGAGAAGTATACCGCATAGCATACACGAAATAACCCGTGAAAAAGGAAAAGCTACGGCAGTATATCATATTCGCTTTCTTCGGTACATTGATGTTCTGCTCAAAATTAATTATGGAATTTTTGCCAAACGTCCATCTGCTCGGGATGTTCACCATACTGCTCACAGTGGTCTATCGGTGGCGCGCTTTAATTCCGATTTATATCTACGTTATCCTTAACGGACTCTTTTCGGGCTTCTCTCTTTGGTGGTTTCCATACACCTATATTTGGACCATCCTATGGGCACTCTCTATGCTCATTCCGAGAAGGACTCCAACCGCGCTGAAGGCGGTGATCTATCCCACCCTTTGCGCTCTCCACGGCTTTGCCTTCGGCGTGCTTTACGCACCCGCGCAGGCTATAATGTTCAAGCTTTCCTTCGATCAGATGCTCGTTTGGATAGCCGCGGGAATACCCTTTGATATTATTCACGGTATAAGCAATTTCGTTGCAGGACTTCTCGTTCTCCCTCTCTCTCACCTTTTGTTCAGATTGGAGAGGAAAAGCCGCAAGGCTCTATAAGGATCATTGATTCGGGTGCTCTCGGGTGCCCGAATTTTCTATTGACAAGTGTGCGCGCCTGTGCTAAAATATTATTGAATTTAATTGGGAGATAAAAATGATAAAAGCTGTACTTTTCGATCTTGATGCCACACTTCTTCTGATGGATCAGGACACCTTTTTAAAAACCTATATCGGCGCACTTTCAAAGAAAATGTCCGCCCACGGCTACGACCCCGCCGACTTTGCAGACGCGCTTTGGAAGGGTAGCTATGCTATGATCAAAAACGACGGCAAGCGCAAAAACTGCGACGTCTTCTGGGAGTATTTCGTCAGCCGCTTCGGTGAGCGCGCCATCAGCGATCAGATATATTTTGAGGAATTTTATAATAAAGAATTCAAGGACGTCAAGGGTATTTGCGATTTCAGCCCCGCCTCTCGCCGCGTGGTGGAGAGAATAAGAGAAAAGGGACTTAAGACCGCCCTTGCCACAAGCCCCGTCTTTCCCGCCGTCGCCACAAACGAGCGCATCAGATGGGCAGGACTTGAGCCCGAGCACTTCGAGCTCGTCACTACCTACGAAAATATGAGCTACTCAAAGCCAAATCCAAAATACTATATAGCCGTTGCAGAGATGCTCGGAGTTGCTCCCGATGAATGTCTGATGGTTGGCAACGACGTAGACGACGATATGTCCGCAGAGGCGGCAGGTATGCAGGTATTCCTCATCACCGACTACCTCGTTAACCGTCAGAATAAGGATATTTCGGTATATCAGGGCGGCAGCTTTGCCGATTTTGAAAAATTTGTTGAAGAAAAGCTGTAAGGAGAATAGCTATGAAAGAAAGAAGAAACGCAAAATACGTTCTAGCCGGCGAGCCTGTCCTTGAGGATCTTGGCGGCGGAGTTTCAAGAAAGATATTGGCATACGGCGACGACCTTATGCAGGTTATGGTGTTTTTCGAAAAAGGTGGAGTCGGTGCTATGCACAGCCATCCTCACACCCAGCTCACCCACGTGCTTGAAGGCTCGTTTGAGTTCGTGATAGACGGTGAAAAAAGAATAGTCACCAAAGGTGACACCCTCTATAAAACCCCAAATATCCCCCACGGCTGTGTGTGCCTGGAGAAGGGAATTCTCCTGGATACCTTCACCCCCTGCCGCGAGGATTTTATTAAGTAATATCTTAAAGCTATATGAAAACCGCCCGAACGGCAAGCCCCGTCCGAGCGGTTTGTTTTTTATATGAGGTGTCGCAGAATTATTTCATTCCAACGTAACCCGATTCGCTGATAATATATTGCCCCTCATCCGAAAGCATCCAATTAACAAAAAGATCAACGTTAGGATTTGTGTTCCCCTCGTAGGTCACGGCATACACAGGCGCAATAAGAGGATACGTCCTGTTTTGAATATTCTCCACAGTCGGTGCAACACCGCTCACAGAGATCATCTTAATGTCGGGATGGCAAACAATACTCTCAATATAATAGCGGAAGGAGTAACCGATAGAGGATGTTTGGTTTTTATAATCCGCAACCTCCTCGATTATACCGCCCATACCCTGAATGACCTCAATATCGGGTGCGATCATCTCAACGCCGCCCATAAAGCGAAGCATCATAGTCTGACTGCCGCTACCCTCGTCTCGCTGAAACGGCAGGATCTCCTCGTCAAGCCCGCCAAGCTCGCTCCAGTTCGTTATCTCGCCCGAATAAATTCCCCTGATCTCATCAGCCGTGAGGGAAGTGATAGGATTATCCTTGTGAACGAAGAACACGAACGCCTCCCAGCCGAGCTGAGTATATTTGAAGGTGGTGCCGCATTCCTCTGCATATTTTTTCTGCTCAGCCGAGGGTGCCGCTCCAATGAAAATATCTGTGTTGCGCTCGGCAAGCTCAATATAACCGCCCGTGGTAGTGTTATATTCAAAGGTGCCGTCCCAAAGCTCTGTGGTGCTGGGGTACACCGCATTAACGAATGCGGAGTAAACAGGGAATGCCGCAGTCGCACCGTCAATGATCGGAAGATTTTCGGTCAGCTTCAAGGTCTTGCTGTCGTATTTCACGATCTTGCTATCTTCTCGAAAGGGAAGATACTCGTAAACGTTTATCGCAGGGTCGGTCTCAATACTCTCGGCCCCCTCGTCGGGAGTCCACCTCGTGCCGAAAAGCAATTCCAATACCGTGCACGACGAAAGCGAAAGCAAACTTGCAAGCACTAATAAAAATGACAAAAGTTTTCTCATTCCGTAAACCTCCTCTTAAAGTCCAAACAAAACCTCAAATTACATTTGTTGCTTTTATTATATCACATAATCAGACCCTTTTCAAGTAAACTTATAATAATTCATACTTTTTCATATCTAGTTTTTATAGAAATGTACTTGAGATTTAAGTCGTTTTATGTTATAATTTTTTAGGAAAGAAGGTGAGCGTTTTGGCTGAAACTAAAGAAAAAAGATATGTGAGCGATAACGCTCAACTTATGGCTGAATGGGATTTTGATAAAAATTCTCTACTTGGATACGAACCGCAAACAATAACATATGGTTCTGCTATTAAAGTTTGGTGGATATGTCAACAAGGACACAAATGGGAGGCATCACCAAATCATAGAAGCAGAGGTAGAGGATGTCCTGAGTGTGCAAAAATTCAGAGCTTTATAACGAAAAGAAGAAATATTGTTGCTCGTCGCGGTTCGCTTTCGAGTAACAATCCCGATTTAGCTCTTCAATGGCATCCAACAAAAAACGCACCTCTAACCCCTAACGACATTTCAGTTAATTCAGCTGAGCGTGTTTGGTGGCTATGTAAAAAAGGTCACGAATGGGATGCTCCTATCAACAGTAGAAATAGTGGCGTAGGTTGTCCTGTCTGCTCTGGGCATAAAATCGTTGTTGGAGTTAATGATTTAGCAACCGTAAGACCAGACCTCGCGTTACAATGGCACCCGACCAAAAACGGAGAATTAAAACCAAGCGCGGTTACTGTTGGAAATGACAAAAAAGTTTGGTGGAAATGCGAAAAGGGGCATCAATGGCAAAGCCAAATCAACAACAGAACATCTGGATGCGGTTGCCCTTTTTGTTCGGGCAAGAAGGTTCTTGTGGGATACAATGATATTTCAACAATTATGCCGCAACTTGTAGCTGAATGGCATCCAAGTAAAAATGGAGATTTGATTCCGCAAAACTTTACAGTAGGATCTAATAAAAAGGTTTGGTGGATGTGCAAAAAGGGGCACGAGTGGCAGGCTGCTATTTCGCATAGAACCAAAGGAAGAAGATGCCCCGTTTGTTTTGGAGAATCAAGAACAAGCTTTCCGGAGCAAGCTATATATTATTATCTTCGCCAGGTAACGACCGCTTTAAACCGATACAAGTTGAATTCACGCACAGAGATAGATATATATTTGCCTGATTATAAAATCGGCGTAGAATATGACGGTTTGTTTTTCCATAGTAGTGAAAAATCAGCAGAACGTGAAAAACGTAAACAAGATAAGTTGGATAATTGCGGAATAACGTTGTTTCGAGTAAAAGAAAGCAATATTTTTTGCAATGGAATGGTAAGGGGGAGAGTTGTGTATGCAAAACCCGGAGCCAACGATATTGAGCTGGGTCTTGTTATGGAATCGCTGCTTGCGTGCATTAGTACCGAAACACCTTATTCGTTTGATATAAGCATTGATATTGCTAGAGATAGAAATCAAATATACGAGCAATACGTTCAAGGCGAAAAAGAAAAATCATTAGCAGTAGTTAATCCCAAACTAGCATCCGAGTGGCATCCAACAAATAACGGCAACCTGTTGCCTGATTATGTATCGGTTTTTTCAAACAAAAAAGTTTGGTGGCTATGTGATGAAGGTCACGAATGGCAAGCGGTCATAAATAGTAGACGTAACGGTGCAGGGTGCCCTTTTTGTTCAGGTCAACGAGCAATTGTTGGAATAAATGATTTGGCAACCGTAAATCCCGATTTAGCTTCGCAGTGGCACCCCAGTAAAAACGGACAATTATCTCCGCAAAACGTAAAGGCAAGTTCGAATAGATTCGTTTGGTGGCTTTGCGAAGAAGGGCACGAATGGAAAGCGATGATTTATGATAGAAGTAACGGTTGCGGTTGTCCTATTTGTTCGGGGCACAAGGTGCTTGTAGGGTATAATGATTTAGCAACAACTATGCCAGCTCTTGCAAAGGAGTGGCACCCAACAAAAAACGGCACCTTAACTTCGCGTGATATTACATCCGGATCGAGTAAAAGAGTTTGGTGGATATGCTCTGAAGGACACGAATGGCAAGCTGTTATATCGAGTCGAAAATCCGGATATGGATGCCCCTATTGTGCAGGACAAAAGGCAATCACAGGATACAACGATTTAGCGACCGTTAACCCAATTCTCGCTTCCGAATGGCATCCAAATAAAAACGGAGCGATTTCGCCATCAAACATATCGGCAGGTACAAATAAAAAAGTTTGGTGGCTTGGAAAATGCGGTCACGAATGGGAAGCATCTATCGGTAGTAGAAATGCTGGCAACGGCTGTCCATATTGTGCAAGTCAAAAAATATTGGTTGGCTTTAACGATTTAGAAACGCTTAACCCTTCTCTTGCACGTGAATGGCACTCAACCTATAATGGAGCTGTAACGCCTCGTGATGTTATGCCAGGTTCTAATAGGAAAGTCTGGTGGCAATGCAGAAATGGTCACGAATGGCAAAATTCTGTTAACACTAGAAATCGCGGAAACGGTTGTCCTTATTGCGCTAATCAACTTGTCTTGATGGGGTATAACGATTTGCAAACATTAAATCCTGAACTTGCACGACAATGGCATCCAACAAAGAATGGCGAGTTAACACCGCGTGATGTTATGCCTGGGTCTAACAAAAAAGCTTGGTGGATTTGCGAAAAAGGACACGAATGGGAGGCAGTTATTTCAAGCAGAAACAAAGGGGCAGGGTGTATGTTATGCTACCGTCAGTCCAGAAAAAAACATTAATATCCAAACGGGCGAGCTGTAAAAAGCTCGCCTTTAAATTTACGTAAATAGTTTCACCGAGTGGTGCGGGAGGGGTATTCACCTACGGTGAAGATACTCACACTCTACGCCTGACAAGCGAGCTTGTCGATCTCCGAGTGGAGTATGCGAACCCCGCGACATTCGTCGCAGTGTCCGCTCCGACCGACTACGTAAAAAATGCAGTTGCACCGAGCGGTGCAACTGCATTTTTGGCGCAGAGGGAGGGATTCGAACCCTCGTGTGGTGTTATCCACAAACTGATTTCGAGTCAGCCCCGTTATGACCGCTTCGATACCTCTGCATAAATATGATGCAACAGAGTGCATCATATTTATGCAGAGCCCTGTGAGAAGTGGCTCAAGAGCTCTGCTCTTGGATCCGCTTCGCATATCCCACCCGAAGTTCGACAAGCTCGCTTGTCAGGCGCAGGGTGTGGATATATTCGCTGTGGCGAAATAACTCTGCTTGATGCAAACTGAAACATTTAAAGATATGATGCAATAGTTTGCATCATAAATGCAGAGCCCTGTGAGAAGTGGCTCAAGAGCATTGCTTGATGCAAACCGTACATAATTACTTTGATATTATAGCATAAGTTTTTGAAAAAATCAATAGGTAAAGCAAGATTTTTTATTATTTTGTGGCACAAGATTTTTTGTTATTTTGTAGGCTTCCATTATTGGGTATTAACAAAAGCATTAATAAAAAATAAATAAACTATTGCTTTTATTTTCGCGGTATGGTATAATAAAATATCATTTTGTATTTTTTGACGACATTCGACAGTTTTCTATGGACAGATAAGAAGGTTTGATTGATGAAATTAAACAATATACACGGATTTAAAACGGTTGATGAATATGTTAAAGCGAAGCTTTCCGAGTATTCCGCAGAGGAAAAGAGCTTTGAGACTCTTTTTCGATTTATGTTTTCCGAGGAGGAAAACGTTATGGCGGAGCTTTCGGAGGGCTATCGTATAAAGAAGATAACCTACGGCGAATTTAAGGCACGTATTTTGGCAATTGCACCTACTCTTGCAGATAAGCTTTCGGAGCTCGGGCACAATTCGATCGTTGGTATTTATATGTCCAACTCTGTTGAATGGCTGGAGATCTTCTGGGCGACCCTCATATCGGGCTACCGCCCCCTGCTTATGAACACAAGGCTTCCCGATGAAGCCCTTGAAAGGTTGCTTTCCGATCACGCCGTCGGCGCGGTAATATCTGACGGCAAGAAATTCTCGGTCAAGACCCTTGATAAAACCGAGGTCGCGATCCCCTCGCAGCTGCCGCCACTCTCGCGCCCATTTGGCACAGAGGTCATTTTTATGTCCTCGGGTACTACCGAAAGCATAAAGCTCTGTGCATACACAGGCGAAAATTTCTATTATCAGATCTGCGATAGCATTAATATCATCGAGCGTTGCCCGAAGATCAAGGAGCATTGCGACGGCGAATTAAAGCAGCTTGCGCTTTTGCCATTTTATCACGTATTCGGCTTTATTGCCGTTTATCTGTGGTTTGGCTTTTTCTCACGAACCTTTGTTTTCCCAAAGGATCTAAATCCCATCACTATTCAGAACACCGTTAAAGCGCACAGAGTAACCCACATATTTGCCGTGCCGATGGTTTGGGAGTCCGTCCATAAGGCGGTAGTATCCAAGGTCAAGGCAAGGGGAGCCGGGACCTACCGTAAGCTTCAGGTAATGATAGGCCTTGTGAATAAATTGGGCGGTTTTGGAGATAAGCTTGCACGTCGATTCCTATCCGAGGTGCGAGAGGGACTGTTCGGAGACAGCATTCGCTTCCTTATCACAGGCGGCAGCCATATTGCCCCCGAGACTCTCAGCTTCTTCAACGGCATCGGCTACCACCTTGCCAACGGCTACGGTATGACCGAGATAGGTATTACCTCGGTTGAATTTTCATCAAACAAAAAAATGCTCAATAGCGCGACCATAGGTGCACCCTTCGGCAACACCGAATATTCGGTGAAGGAGGACGGCACGCTTCTTGTACGAGGTAAAACTATGGCGTCAAGAATAACCGTCGGCAAAGACGAGCACCTCACGGATTTTTCCGCTTGGTTTGAGACCAAGGACCTTGCAAGATGCGAGGGCGGCAGATATTTCATAGAGGGCAGGGCAGACGATCTTATCGTTTGCGAAAGCGGCGAAAATCTTAATCCCACCCTTGCGGAGAACGCTCTTTCAATCAACGGTGTTGACAGACTTTGCATCCTCCGCGGAAAAAGATCTCCCGTGCTTCTTTTAAGCACGCCGAGAGCCTTCTTGCCCAAGGCTATTGAGCAGTTATACAGAAATACTCTGAAAGCCCTCCGAGAGTCAAAGCTTGAGGGGGTCATCCAGGAAATATACTTCACCCCCGAGCCGCTTATTTCGGGAAATGAATTTAAGGTCAGCCGCCGCAAAATAGCAAAGAGATTTGCGGAAGGCACCCTTCGTATAATCGATCCGAAAAACCTTGAAGCTCACGTGGACGAGCTCCTCTCGGGACTTGAAGCCGAGATCAGAGCCTGCTTTGCCGAGGCTCTCGAATGTGATCCCGACAGGATCGGCTCCGAGGATAACTTCTTTGCTGACCTTGGCGGCTCCAGCCTCGATTATTTTGCCCTGCTCGGAAGGCTTAAGAGTAAATTCGGCTTTGAGCTCCCATCCGACGAAAGCCAAAGACTCGCAACTGTTAAGGAAATATACGAGCATATAAACAAAGGAGAGACTGTATGATAAGATCTCTTGATAAAAAATGGAAGGAATTCCTCTTTGCATTTTCGGCATTCGGTCCGAATTTTCTTATGATCCTGATGGGCTCCTATTATTCGGACGCCCTGAATCCCGCAGCCCTTGAGGCGGGCGAGCAGTTCCAGACTATTATGCCCGGTATCTGCTTTATTCTGCCCGCGCTTTTCCCCATACTTTCGGCTATCGGCAAGGTGTTTGACGGTATAATAGATATCCCCTTTGCGCATATCACAGACACCCTTTCCACAAAATGGGGAAGACGCAGACCCGCTATCGCGGTTTGCCTCGTTCCTATGACGATAAGCTTCGCTCTTTCGTGGATACCTGTCGGCGGTGCGGATAATCCCCTCTTTAACACCATTTGGGTGACTGTTTGGAACATAGTATTCTTCGCCACCTACACGATGAGCCTTATAGCCTTCTATGGCTCGCTCTCCACAGTCTGCACGGATGAGCCTCAAAGGCTTCGTGTCTCGGGCTATAAATCCTTCTTTGACACTATTATCTATTGCATAGTATATGCCCTCGTGCCCGTTATTTTGAGCTCCGCAAAAATGCAGATAAATACCTTTGTATTTATGATGCTTCCTCTTATGCTCACGATGCTGATCCCCCTGTTCCTTATCAAGGAGGGCGAAAAATACGGATACCCCGAAAACCGCGGACTCTCTCCCGAAAAGGTAACTATCGGCGAGAGCATCTCGCTCACCTTCAGAAATAAGATCTTCCGCCGTTGGCTCTACGTCAACTGCTGTACCTTCTTCGGGCTTCAGATGTTCCTTGCCGCAATGAACGGAATGATCATCGGCGGAATGGGTATGAACGGAGCGCAGATGTCAATTCTCAATTCGTCAGCCTTTGCGCCCGTGCCGATTATGCTTTATCTCTTTAATAAAGCAAAAGCAAAGCGCGGTGTGAGAGTTGCATATCAGAGCTGTCTTATTGCCTTTGCGGTCTCCATAATGTCCTTCTTCATCGGCTCAAGATTTATTATGGGAGAGGGAAATCTGACGGCGAAGATTGTCGTCGGCATCATCGGCGGTATATGCTCCAGCTGGTCCATCGGCGTATTCTTTATGATGCCGTACCTTGCCCCCGCCCAGATATCAAGCGTTGAGGAAAGGCTCACGGGCAAGAACCATTCCGCAATGTATTTTGCAGGCAACGCGGTTGCGACCTCCATCGTCGGCGCGATCTCGGGCTCGCTCATTTACGAATACATAAAGAGCATATATATAACCAAGGATTTCAGATTTGCCTTTAACGTAACAAGCCCCAAGGAGGCATACGAAAAGCTGTTTTCCGTGGATATTTCGGGTGCGCTTACGGCAGAGCAGTCGGCAGAGGTGTTCAACTTCGGCAACCTTATCGTGCCCTTCATAGTTTCCATAACCTGTATTATCGGCTTCTTCCTCGCCTTCAAGCTGCCGAAGGACTTCACTCCCGCCATCCTTGCAAGAGAATTCAAGGAGCTTGATCCCTCACTGGATATCAGCGAGATCGAGGCAGAGGAGCCCCGCAGGGAGCGCGGTGAGATCCTGTTCGTTCAGATCGGTCTTTCCGTTCTTTCGGGCTTCATATTCGGATTTGTGTGGCTCGGAATGCTTCTTAAGTCGCTTAAGCGAGAGGGCGCAAGGCTTAAGGGCGTGCTGCTTTATCTCATAGCTGCTCTCGTGCCCTTCGCTTCTATATGGGCGCTCCTTAAAATGCGCGGAGAGCTCATAAGGGTCGCAGAGTCAAAGGGCATATCGCTTAAGATAAGCCGAGCACTCATCATCGCTCCCGCGGTGATATTCTGCATCCTTCCCCTGAACGTTATTTCTCTTTCCGTCCTTCAGCATAATCTCAATAAGCTCTATAAGGCAGAGGGATGATTATGGCGTTTTTACTCGGTTGGTTCGTGAAGCTGACCTCTTGGCTGCCTCAGCTTTTCGTATTCAAAATAAAGGTGCACTACGAGGATAAGTCGGTGCAAAGCAAAAGAGTGCGCGGAAAGGCTATCATCGCATCAAATCACAGGTCTGTCTGGGATTTCGGCATAATGATGTTCGTGTTCTTCGGAAGGACTTTAAGATGCGTTGTTGCAGAGGTGATCTTTGCAAGGAATTTCATTCTTAAGCTTTTCCTTATGGGCTTGGGTGCTATCAGGGTCGACCGCAGCTCTCACGATTTTTCGTTCATCGGTAAGTGCAAAAGGGTGCTCGATCGGGGTGGGGTCGTGGAAATATATCCCGAATCAAGATTGCCAAGGGCAGGGGAGCAGACACCCCTTGAATTCAAGCCGAGCACGGTCTATCTTGCCCTTGAATCGGGCGCGCCGATCATTCCCGTTTATCATAACGGGAAGCATTTTTCGAAGGAACGCACCCGCGTTATCATCGGCAAGCCCATATATGCCCGCGAGCTTTACGACCAAGCTCTCTCCGAAAAGGAAAATATCCAAAGCATAACTAATTATTTAAGAGGACGTATCATTGAGCTCGGAAAAGAACTTGAAAGACAGGAAAAGGAAGAAGGGCGGCCCGATCAACGCTCTTAACGATTTCATTAAGATAACCGCCGCCATACCTGTCGGTTTATGGATGAGAACGAAAAAATACTATCCCTTCGGAAAGGAAAAGCTGAAGGGCGGGGTGCTCATATCCGCAAACCATCGCAGTATGCTTGATCCCGTTATTCTTCTCAGCACCTTCCCATTCAGGCGACTTCACAGCCTCGCCACAAAGGAGCTCTTTAAATCCCGCTTCAGCGAATTTCTCTTTAAGCGCGGCTTTCTTTGCGTGCCCGTGGATAAGGATAACTTCAGTATGGACACCTTCCGCCAGGTGGTCGAACGTCTCTCGGACGGTAAGGCGGTGTTCATTTTCCCCGAAGGGCGACTTAATAACGATGACGATAAGCCTCTCTTAAGCTTTAAATCGGGCGCAATACTTATGGCGTACCGAAGCGGCGCTCCCATTCTTCCCGTGTATATAGTCAAGCGCAAAAGGCTTATTGAAAGGCAAAGAGTGGTTATAGGTAAGCCTGTTGATATAAAGGCTATCGTCGGTCCGTCGCCAACTATGACGGAAATGAATAAGGCAAGCGAATATCTCCGAGAGCGAGAGCTTGAGCTTCGGGAGTATTACGAAAACAATATTTTGAAAAAACGGAAAGAAGAAAAAATAAGTGCCGAAAAGGGCTGATAAGACCTTTGGCAAATAAAAAAGTAAAAAAATAATAATATTACATAAAGGAGAAAAAATATGTATTGTTCAAAATGCGGTAAGCAGATCGATTATGAATCCACCGTCTGCGCTGAATGTGTTGCCAAAATGGCAAATAAAGCAGGGGAGAGTGCACCCTCTGCGGATGTGGCTCCCGTAGTAGCCGCGGCACCCGAGGTCACTCACGTTATAGCCGCGTCGGCTCCTCAGGCAAACACGCGAATGCTCGGCTTCGGCAAGGCTCTTGCATCAACCATTTTAAGCTTTGCTTCCATCTTCCTTTTTATCTTCTCGCTTGTGTCGATCGCAACTTTTTTGTTTGGTCTTGGAATTTTTCTTTTGCTTGCATCCATCGCCGCTATCGTTATATCGATCATCTTCGGCATTAAGTCTATAAAGACCTTCATAGTTGCCAAAAAGGCAGGCACAGGCACTCCCGTCGCAACCCTTGTCCTTGGAATAAACGGAATTGTAACCGCCGCCTTCAGTGCTCTTTACGTAATAATTTTCGGCTTTGCCGTAGTTGTTACGACCATAGCACTTTTGGGCTCGGGAGTATAATTTACAGTAAAAGCAAAGCAAGCGGAGAGGCTTTTGCACTCTCCGCTTGCAATTTTTTATTGAAAGATCATACCAAAATATTTCGGTCAGATAAAGGGCCTTCTGTTCAGAACGAGGCGTAGCGGCTTTTCGGTTACGATCACCCCGGGCAGAGCCTCCTGAAGCTCCGCAATAGCACAAACTGCGCCGAATAGCATATGAAGATCGTTGAATCTCTCGTGAGTTCTGTATTCACCGCTTTCGGCAAGCCCAAGAAGATAGCTTGTGAAGATTTGTGCAAAATCTGCGATCGCCGCCTTGACCTCCTCAAATCTATGGGGAGTCTGTCTCGAAGCGCGATTAATGCAATACACCCAATCCACCTCAAGAAAGCCGATATTCCTGCCGAAATCGGCTCGCATTCCGCCCTCGCGATAGAGCTTCAGGCAGGTGTCGATTATTCTTTCGGGATATCTGAGAGGACGCCTTGCGTATTCGTGGTTGAACATATAGTGGAAGCCTCCCGCCATATAGGTATACATCGCGGTCGGCTCGCCCTTGCCGAATTGATTGTCGCAATAAGTGTAGGGAGCTTTGTTCGCATAGCCGCTTCTCCAGAAGCCCGATTCGGGGTCTGCGTTATCCCAAAGCCACTCAAAATAGTTATCCTCTATCTCGCGGGTCATCTCTCCCGAATTAACAAGTGCCGCATATATTCCCGCGCCCTTGTGAGATTCGGGCCAGGGACTGGACCAATCAATGCTCTCCATAAAGGCGGCAAGTGTCTCCTTCGACGCAACGTGCGGATGCAGAGCTTTAATAGGGCACTCTGGTCTCACGTCCATAAGCTCAAGAGCCGCGGTACAATGGGCGGTGGTGTGTATGGTGTTGTGAGTTGCCTCAACGTACATTCCGCTTTCCTTATTCTGCATAGACCGAAGGGCGGCGATCCTGGCAAGCCTCGTCTTCTCGTCGCAACCGAATTCGTCTATCGTATAAAGAATGTTAAGCGCATCAGCGCAGCCGTATTCATTCAAGCCAAGCTTGCGCGTTCCCTCGGGGTTTTGCCATCTCCAGCGGCAATAAGACCCAAGCTCCGAAAGCTCGTGATTTTTAACGGTTTCGTGTACTGCTGCAATAACGGCTCTCATATCAATTTTTTTCATAGCTATTCTCCAAGCTGAAATCGTTAATTATCTATCCACATATAGTATCGTTTTTTCTCGCCGAGCATTTTCTCGCACCTTTGTAGCTTGCCCTCTTTGTGAAGCCTGTATAGCACTCTGTATACGAGCATTCCGTCCTGCATAATAGCTTTATTCTTTGGGAAAAGGTCTTTCATATTATTGTAGACCTCGGTTTCCAGATCGTCAAAGGTGAGGGGAGAGGACGCCTTGCCGAGAAGCAATGCGGAAAGTCTTGCATAGCACGCCGAGAATGTCGCATCCGTGATCTCGTCAATTTCCTCGACTCCCTGCATCTTAACAGGGGAAACCGATGCGCCGCATCGACCTATCCTCACAGGATGCATAAGAGGGAGAGGCTCCGCCTTGTCGCCAAGCCCATCGGGGAATGCAAATTGACAGCTTGCTGCGTAGGTGCCGTCGCCGTCGGATACAGCAAACGCAGGTCTCGTCGTCCTCAAAATATAGAAGGAGTCGGGAGTGTCAAGCGAAAGAATACCAAGCACACCGTCCGTGTAGCACTCGGAGGCAACTCTCGCCATAGCCGTGGGAATATCGTAGCCTCTGCCAACGTAATAGCTCACGAGATTCACTCTCGTCTCAACACAGCTTACGTAATTGCCGTTTTTGAGCCTGGGGAAGGAGCAGCTGTCAAGTGCAGTACCGCCGAAGAATTCATATCCGTTTTCCTGGAGAAAATCGGTTGCGCGCTGTGCCGCCTCGGTGTAGCCGACGCCCCTCGTCGTTCCGTTCGTGATTCCAGCAAATCTGCCGCCCTCGGCAATAAAGGGGTGCGCAAAGTTGTAGGTCCTCGCATCTCCGCCTGGGCGCGTGTGAGCAATTCCAACGTTGCCGGGAAGATAAAGCGCATCGGTGTGTTTTATAAGCGTGTCAACGTCGCCAACTATCTTGCGACAGTAAAGCCTGCCCTCGTGTATAGTAACTATACCGCACGAAGCACCACCGTCAAAAGCCTCCTGCCTTTTAAGCATCTCAAGCAGTATGGGCGCCGCTTGCTTGTTACCCGAATATCCTGCGATATTGCACATTGTAAGCTCCTCCGAACTTGATTTAAATTATTTCGAGGTCATTATACCATAATGCAAAAGGGTTTTCAAGATAGTAGAGTAAAAATATAGAATTATTATAAAATATTGCAAAAATTATTGACAAAACACAGATAGACAGGTATAATAATAATGAACGTATGTATTTTTGCAAGACGTAAATAAAAACTATTTAAGGAGGTCATAAAAATGACGAAAAAGTGTTCAACCAAAAAAGCGTTGATCGCAAGCTTGCTCTCTCTTGTGATTTGCGTATCAATGCTGGTCGGAACGACGTTCGCTTGGTTTACAGACTCTGTCACCTCGGCAAATAACATTATTGCCTCAGGTAATCTTGACGTCGAGCTGTACTATCAGGTTGAAGGTCAGTCCGATTGGACGAAAGTAACCGATAATACCAACGTATTCAAAGAGGATACGCTTTGGGAGCCCGGTCACACAGAGGTCGTAAAGCTTAAGGTTGTTAACGAGGGAACTCTTGCTCTTAAGTATCAGCTTGGTGTAAACGTGGCAAGTGAGGTTGGTTCTGTCAACGTTAACGATGTAGAATTCAAGCTTTCCGACTTTATCAAGTTCGGCATTGTTGACGGCGCACAGAGCTACACTCGCGATCAGGCAATTGCCGCCGCAGAGGCAAACGGCGCCACCGCACTGAAGACCGCGTACAATTCTACCGTTACCGCTCTTGCTCCCCAGAACGAGAAGATCGTAACGATGGTAGTTTATATGCCCACCACCGTTGGCAACGAAGCAGACGCAAAGGCGGGCGCTGCCGTTCCCACCATTAACCTCGGCATCAACCTGTTTGCAACGCAGATGACTGCGGAGAGCGATAGCTTCAACGACCAGTACGATAAGAATGCTATCATCGTAACCAATGCTGCAGAGGCGCAGGCAGCTCTCGACAGTGCAGAAGCCGGCGCTACCATTAAGCTTGCTCCCGGTGTAAACTACGGTACGCTTCTCCTTCGCCCCGTAGATGGAAATGCCAATACCACTACGAGCCTGAACGAAGCTGATGGCGAGGGCCTCACCGTTTATAGAAATGAGTATATTCGTAAGGTTGAAAATCTTACCATTATCGGTGCTCCCGGCGCAACGGTTGACGCGATCAAGGTTGAATCCGGTTATATCAGCGGCTCCTCCTGCAATCTCGTTGATGTCAAGGGGCTCGTGATCGACTCGGTCGAATTCACCGATAAAGCCGATTGTGCACCTCATACCTACTCCGCTCCTATTTTCTTCAATCTCACTTGGACGGATGTTGACGGTCTTACTGTTAAGAACTGTAAGCTGATCGGTAACGACGACAAGGTTAATTTCGTGTACTTCACGATTGACGGTTCAGGTGCGTTCGATGGCGTAGCGTCCAATGTAACCATTACCGGCAATACAGTTGACGGTATCGCAAGACTTTGTGAGCTCCGTCAGACCGAGAACGTTACCATCACCGATAACGTAATCAAAAATACCGTTCTGCACGGTATGCTCCTTACCGTTCACAACGGCGTTTACGCCGGCAACGTAACCATCATCGGTAACACCGCTTACGGTATTGGTGATCGTTTCGTAAGAATGGCAGGCGCAGGCGATGCGAACGTTGTAATTAAGGATAATACTAACCTCAACTATGAGGGTGATGAAGCTGATTACATCAAAGTTACCGATTCTAACGGAACTCCCGTGATTGAGAACAACGTTATTGGCAGAAGTGTTTACGGTCTGACTCTCATTCCCGATGGCGTTAACTCCAAAATCATTGTCAGCGATAAAGAAGGATTATTGAACCTTACCAAGCTGTTCGCTGACTGGACTGCACTGTTCACAGACGGAAATGGAACCACTTATACCAACTATGCAAACGGTGCGGGTGCTGATTACTATTACAGCGGCAGATGGACTGTGAACCTTGGTGCTAATATCGATCTTGGCAACGATACCATCGATCCTATTATCCTTAAGCACCCTGTGTCAACCGGCAATCTTGCATTCAACGGCAATAATTATACAATCAGCAATGCAAAGATCGTAACAGATGCGACTACCGAGAACGAAGCAGGCTTGTTCAATGCAAATTACGTAGCATTCAAGAACTTGAAGCTCGATAACATCCACGTTGTCGGTAGCAATAAAGGCAATTCCACCGCAGGTATTTTGTCCGGCTCTGCAAACGTTGATCAAGGCATAGAGAATATCGCCATCTCCAACTCCTCCGTTACAGGCGGTAAGTACACAGGCGGCGTTGTCGGTTACGGTTACACCGACGTTGCAAATTGCACGTTGACTAACGTTACCGTTAAGGGCGGATATAAGCTCGGCGGTATTATAGGTTACATTTGCGCAAGCGGCGGTACCGGTGATGTTACAGGCAACACCCTCATTGATTGCACCGTTGACGGCATCGGCAACAACATCTTTGCAGGCGGCAAGGATAAGTATGTAATTGGTCAGGTAGTTGGTAACTACAACTGCAACGGTACTTGCAACAACAATACCATCACTAACATAACCACTTCTGCTGCCGAAATTATCGGTGAGATCGAAGCAGGAAAGACCGTTACTCAGTAACTTTTCGAAAGCGCTATCTAAATAACGAAGCCCACTCTATCTCTTCTCGTGAGGGATAGGGTGGCTAACAAAAGACGGAATCGGTGAGCAAATTTTGCTCACCGATTTATTTTATTTAGCTCTACCGCGCGTTGCTCGTTTAATCGATTATATCAAAAAGCCCCATATAATTTATCTGTAAAACTCAAATCTTTAGCCTATCTTTAGCGAGCCGTGATATAATCCCCTTATAAAATGGGAAAGTAGGATTTCATATGGCGTTTCAAACGGTGTTCAAGCGGTACGAACTAAAATATATGCTGACTCTCGAACAAAAGGAAAAGATACTTGAAGCGATGTCGCCGTATATGCAGCTTGACAAATACGGACGGACAACGATACGGAATATCTACTTCGATACCGACAATTATAGGTTGATACGGCGTTCTATTGAAAAGCCTGCCTATAAGGAAAAAATACGAATACGCAGCTACGCTCAGGCAACTGCCGACAGCACGGTATTCGTGGAACTGAAAAAGAAATACGAGAAGGTAGTCTATAAGCGCAGACTTCCCCTGTGCGAAGCAGATGCTATGGCGTGGGTATGCCGTGAAAATCCGTGTCCCGTGAACACGCAGATCTCCCGAGAGATCGATTATTTTATCGATTTTTACAGAAAACTAAATCCGACGGTGTTTCTCTCCTATGAGCGAGAAGCCTACTACGATAAGGACGGCGGAGATTTTCGTGTGACCTTTGACGATAACATTTTGTGCCGTCAAACTGACGTGAATCTTTGCTCGTCCGTGTACGGCACACCGATCCTGCCAGAAGGAAAGGTGCTGATGGAGCTGAAATGCTCGGGCGGGATTCCGCTTTGGATGGTCGAGGTGCTTTCCCGTGAGCGTATCTATAAAACCTCATTTTCAAAATACGGAACAGCGTACTCTACGTTGATATTTCCCGAAATCTATTTACCAAATTCGATAAAACATAAGGAGATCATAACAAATGGATGCAATATTTAAGGGCGTTTTTGATAACGAGCTGACACAGGTGATTGAGGTGGGAGATTTTCTGCTTTGCCTTGGCGTGTCGCTCGTGCTTGGACTCATTATGGCGGCGGCATATATGTGGAGAAACGAGCATACCAAGAGCTTTCTTGTCACACTCGCGCTCCTGCCTGCCGTTGTGTGCGTTGTCATTATGATGGTAAACGGCAATATCGGCGCGGGCGTTGCGGTGGCAGGTGCGTTCAGCCTTGTTCGCTTCCGTAGCGCACCCGGCTCGGCAAAGGAGATCGTTACCATCTTTCTTGCAATGGGTGCAGGGCTGATCGCAGGTATGGGATACCTTGGCTTTGCCGCACTCTTTACCGTTATTATGTGCTTGATGTTCCTTATCTACAATGCCGTGGCAGGCAACTCTAAGAGCGAGGCTGTCAACAAAACCATTAAAATCACCATTCCCGAGGATCTTGACTATTCGGGTGCGTTTGACGATATCTTTGCCGAGTACACTAAAAAGAACGAGCTTGTTAAGGTCAAGACCACCAATATGGGCAGTATGTTCCGCCTTACATACAACGTAACGCTCAAGGATGCGACCAAGGAAAAAGAGATGATCGACCGCATCCGTGAGCGCAACGGAAATCTTGAAATTATGGTGTCAAAGCAGGAAACGCGCGTAGCGGAGCTTTGATGATAAGGAGAACGCTATGAAAACAAAAATATTTGTACTTTTACTGTGTCTTGTTCTGCTTCTTACGGGATGCGGAAAGAAGGATAAGAACGAGGGCTACCAAAATCCCGAGGAGCAAGGAACAACGGCAGATCTCGGTGACGATAACAAGAGCTTTGGAGAATCGCTTGACTCACTCGGCGCGTATGACGGTTATTTTGAGGGCGAGTCCACCGATATTGTAGTCGAATGTGTTTCGGGAACGCAGGGTGCTTATAAGCTCGAAGGCACGACGCTGACCTTTACCGGGGTATGTGAAGAAAGCGTATATTCCATTTCGGGTAAGCTGCGCGGCAATATCGTCATTGACGTTGGTGATAGCTATAAATTCGATCTGGAGCTTTGCGGACTTTCTATTGTCTGCAATTCTACCAATCCCATTACCGTAATAAGCGGTGATGAGGTTGCTATCCAAGCAAAAAAGGATACAAAGAACTATATTTACGATATGCGTTCTACCATTGACTCTACCGATGAAACGCTCTATTCGGGTGCAATTCACTCCGACGTTGACCTTGAGATCGGAGGCAAGGGGGAGCTGACCGTGGTTTCCGAGAACAACAACGGTATTCACTCAAAGGACGATTTGCAGGTCAAGAACCTCACTCTCCTTGTGGCTTGTATTGACAATTCGCTCAAAGGCAACGATGGCGTAGAAATTGAGGGGGGCAGTACCACGCTCATTGCATCGGGTGGTGATTGCATCAAGACCTCGAATAGCGACATATCCGAGAAAGGCAATCAGCGCGGTAGCATCAGCATTGTTGGCGGTACGCATAATCTTTACGCCGCCTGCGACGGAATCGATGCGGCGTACAATGCGACGGTTGATGACAGCACCACCGCGCTGAATATTTACACCGATAAATACTCCAACTATTCAAAGGAAGTAACGGCGACCTCGTCAGATACCAACTATATCCGTTTTACGAGCAATGCATATTATTATTCTGTCAAATATTATAATTCCGATACCGACTACGTTTGGGTGAATGCCGAGTATCACTCTAAGGTGTCGGGCAGCAGAAGCAATTATTACTACTATTCCTATCCTAAGATGCCCGATTATGCAAAGGTACAGTTCTTTATTTACGAAACCGAATCACAGCGCGGTCAGGACTCGGAATACCTTGTTGCTTCTGATTATCTGTCACAGAATAGTGCTTGCGATACTTTCGCCTTGACACAATCCTATAACGGACTTTATTACGAGTGGACGAATTACACCACAACGATCCAAGAGGGTGGATTTGGCGGCCCAGGAGGAATGGGAGGTCCCGGCGGTATGGACGGTGGTAACACCGATAAAGGCGAGTATTCCACCAAGGGAATCAAAGCGGCGAACGAGATCGTTATAAACAACGGAACGGTAAACATCAAGTCCTACGACGATGCCATTCACGCAAACAACGATGGAAGTCTTGAAAACGGCGCGACACCACTTGGAAATGTCACAATAAACGGCGGCACGATCACCGCATACTCCAACGATGACGGACTGCACGCAGACGGTGCGCTTTCGGTAAGGGCGGGAACGGTCAGTGTTACCAACTCCTACGAGGGCGTTGAAGGTACGACCGTCAATATCTCGGGCGGTTACGTTTCGGTGATTGCTAAGGATGACGGAATCAACGCTACCGCAACCTCGGGCGTGGCAATCGCTATCAGTGGCGGTACAGTATATATTTACTGTACGGGTGACGGCATCGACTCCAATAGCCGTACCTCGTATCAAGGAATTGTATTCTCCGGAGGTAATACCGTTGTGATCTCCAATTCAAACGGCAACTCGGCTATTGACACCGAGCAGGGCTATGCTTATGAGGGCGGTGCGGTAATCGCTATTATGCCTCGTGGCGGTATGTCAAGCGAAGCAACGCACTGTCAGAGCTTCTCAAGCGTTGGAAAATCCACTCAAATGTCCTTGACAAAGGATAACTACCTTGTAGCAGAGATCGGCGGTGGCACGGCAACCGTAAAAATGCCTGCGTCGATCAATGCGCTCGTTATTACACTTGGAGATAGCTCACCGAGCATCACCACAGAGACTTCTGTAAGTGTCACCCTTGACGAAAACGGCGTAGCTTGGAATTAAGTTTACAATATCACCTTGATATAAAAAGCAAAAAATGATATAATCAGTATTAGAAATGACGAAAGGAGGCGCAAATATGCGGATTTTAATTGCTGAGGACGATCCCAAGCTGCTCAAAAGCCTTGTGCATATATTCGAGATGAATCACTATGCCGTGGACGGCGTGGATAACGGTGTCGATGCATTCGATTTTGCGTCCTCGGATGAATACGACGGTCTTGTACTTGACATTATGATGCCCGGTATGGACGGCGTGACTTTACTCAAAAAGCTCCGCGCAAACGGAATCACAACGCCTGCGCTCTTTCTGACCGCCAAGACCGAAACCTACCAAAAGATCGAGGGGCTTGATGCAGGGGCTGACGATTATCTCCCCAAGCCATTCTCAACAGGAGAGCTTCTTGCCCGTGTCCGTGCGATGCTTCGCAGAAAGGACAATTTCACGCCCGATCTGCTCACGTTTGAAAAGCTGACACTCAACCGATCCACCTATGAGCTTGTTTATGACGGCAAAACGCAAGCTCTCAGCGGAAAAGAATTTCAGGTGATGGAGATGATGATGCAAAATCGTGGTATCATCGTGACCGCCGAGCAGCTGATCACACACATTTGGGGCTGGAATACCGACGTGGATATGAGCGTAGTGTACGTTCACGTTTCCAACATCCGCAAAAAGCTCGATGCGCTTTCCGCTCCCGTAGCAATCAAGTTCGTCAAGGGCGCAGGCTATACCTTGGAGGCGACGGTATGATTTACAGACTTCAAAGGAAATTCATTTTGATATGTACAGTGTCGGTGCTGACGGTCATTGCATTGGTGTTTGGCGTTATCCTTGTACTCAATATATCCTCAATGAACAGAAATATGGATATGCTGGCAGACCGAGTATCAGAGGGCGGCGGAAGTTTTCCCGGATCTATGGAGGAAAAGCCCGAGCCCGATAAGATGCCTCCACCTAATGCTCAGGACTTTGAGTTTATCACCCCCGAAACACCGTTCTCCACGCGCCATTTTACCGTATTCTTTGATAAACAGGGCGAGGTTGCGAGAACCAATACCGAGTCCATCTATTCTATCACGGAAGAAGCGGCCATCGAGTATGCAGAAAGTGTGCTTGACGATGAAGATACAAGGGGTTGGATAGACAACTATCGGTATAAGGTCTTTGCATCGGAAATGGGAACAGGCGTTGTGTTCGTCGATGGAAGTATGAGCCGTTCGTCGCTTATGCAGTCGATGACGATCGCGGGCTTCGTTCTGCTCGGATGCGCCGCGCTCGTGCTGATTCTTATATTCCTGCTCTCGAAAAAGGCGGTAAATCCCATTGCCGAGAGCTACGAAAAGCAGAAGCAGTTCATTACCGATGCAAATCACGAGCTGAAAACTCCGCTGACCTTAATTCTCGCAAATCTCGATATTGCCGAAGCCGAGCTTGGCAAAAACGAATGGCTTGACGATATCCGCTCCGAAGGACATAGAATGACAGAGCTTGTGAATCAGCTCGTCGCGCTCTCCCGTATGGACGAGGAAGGACAGCCTCTAAATATGACCGATGTCGCTCTTGGAGAGCTTGTTGCCAATACCGCCCGCGAGTTTGAACCGCTTGCAAAGGAGCGAGGCAAAGCAATCACATCAAGCATTGACAAAGAAATTTCTTATCTTGGTGACGAAGCGCTCCTTCACCGACTTGTCGGTATCTTGATGGATAATGCTATTAAGTATTGCGATCAGGGCGGTGAGATCACCGTAAATCTTCACAGAGGAAGAAGAACTATTCTCACCGTGGAAAACACCTATGCAGCCGTTGGAGAGATCGAGCTTGACCGCTTGTTCGACCGCTTCTACCGCGCAGACAAGGCGAGAAAATTTACGGGTGGTTACGGCGTAGGACTTTCTATGGCGAAAGCAATTGTCGAGAAGCACAAGGGCGAGATCACGGCGTACAAAAAAGATGCAGCACATATTGGATTTAAGATTGTATTGTAAAAATAGCAGAGGGCCATTCGCTTAATTATAAGCTTTTGACTCAGCCCCTTTTTTGGTCGGAATGACAGGGTATGCTTCACTACGTTACGCAGATACCGCAAGCGGTATGCGAACCTGCATTTTGCTATGCAAAACAGAACCAAATTGACACACCAAGCAAAAAAGAGAAAACAACCACTAGGGCTATTTTCTCTTTTATGGTCGGAATGACAGGATATTCGACTGTGGCGAAGATTCACACGCTCTGCGCCTTGAAAGCAAGCTTTCAGATCTTTGAGCGGCGAATGCGAACCTGCATCCGCTTCGCGAACAGGCTCGAATCGACAAACCAAACCCAAAGAAGAAGACCATCACAAGGATGGTCTTCTTTTTTGGTCGGAATGACAGGATTCGAACCTGCGACATCGTGCTCCCAAAGCACGCGCGCTACCAACTGCGCTACATCCCGAAATTATTTTATTGATTAGTAAATATTGGTTAGTAAGAAGTGCGCTTTGTCCGCCCCGTCCCGTCACATAGTCGTTTCGCGTCGCTCGGTACGCTCGCTTCTAAAACTCCTTGTTTTGGGGACTTCGCTTCGCATAAACGGTTATCAACCGTTTCTCGCTCGCTCACCCAAAGCACCGCGCTACAGGCTGCGCTACATCCCGAAATTATTTTATTGGTTAGTAAATATTGGTTAGTAAGAAGTGTGCTTTGTCCGCCCCGTCCCGTCACATAGTCGTTTCGCGTCGCTCGGTACACACGCTTCTAAAACTCCTTGTTTTGGGGACTTCGCTTCGCATAAACGGTTATCAACCGTTTCTCGCTCGCTCACCCAAAGCACCGCGCTACGGGCTGCGCTACATACCGAAATTATTTTATTGATTAGTTAATATTGGTTAGTAAGAAGTGCGCTTTGTCCGCCCCGTCCCGTCACATAGTCGTTTCTCGTCGCTCGGGAGACCGGATCTAGAAAGGTGGAGTAGATGAAATTTAGCCCTATTATTATATCAAAGCTTTTTCGATTTGTCAAGCCCTGCATTCCAAAATAATTGATAATGCATTCCAAAATAATTGATAATTGTCTTTGTTTAGGTCCACGTACTAAAATATAGCACCAAAAAATTATAATTATGAGTAGTTTTTAGTTTATTTTATATAAAAATATTAAAAGAATAAAAAACATCTTGACAAAGCAGGGAAATAGTATTATAATTTAGTATGCTAAAGTGAAAAGGACGGGAGGAACTTCCTATGGAGAAATTATATAACGATGACGTGCGCGGACTGTTTGAGGCAATTCTATCCCTTGAAAACCTTGATGAGTGCTATAACTTTTTCACAGATGCACTCACAACAAAGGAAATTCAGGACATCGCGCAGAGGCTCAAGGCGGCAAAAATGCTTTCTGCGGGCAGAAGCTATCTTGACGTTGGAATAGAGACGGGAATGAGCACCGCAACTATCAGCCGCGTCAGCAAGGCTTTGGAGCACGGCGCAGGCGGCTACAAAACCGTTCTTGCAAGGCTTAACAATAAAAAATAACCGAGGTGCATAATGCTTCCCGAAAATCTTCTTAAAAATGACGAGCGCGCTATGCTTGCTCTGCGCTCCCTTTATAATAGCTACGGCTACCGCCCGTTCAAAATGAGCAAGTTTGAGGAGTACGAGCTTTACGTTCGCAATAAAGATTTCCTCGTTTCGGATAGAGTTATAACCTTTAACGATACCGACGGCAGGCTTCTCGCCTTAAAGCCCGACGTAACTCTTTCCATAATCAAGAACACACGCGCAGGCGCATACGATAAGCATAAGGTCTATTACAACGAGAACGTATACAGGGTCTCGGGTACAACAGGGCAGTTCAAGGAAATTATGCAAATGGGACTTGAATGTATCGGCGATATAGACACCACCGATGTTTTTGAGGTGGTCTCCCTGGCGGCAAAGAGCC
This sequence comes from Clostridia bacterium, assembly GCA_017410065.1. Classification (GTDB taxonomy): domain Bacteria; phylum Bacillota; class Clostridia; order Oscillospirales; family CAG-272; genus UBA1740. Next base: position 52,579 of record JAFQRL010000041.1, read on the forward strand.
TTGCAACCGTTTCCTCGGATTACGTTCTTGATATCTCCCATATGGGAATAATCTCGGCATTTATAGCCGAATGTGAGCGCGGCTCGAATTTTACCCGCAAGATGACCGCTCTTATCTCCGAGAAGAATTCTCACGAGGTATACACGCTCTGCGAGCAGTACGGCGTACCCTCCGAGAAGGCGGATATGCTTGCAAGCCTTATCGGCATCTACGGAGAGAGAAGCTCGGCTCTTAAAAGGCTTGAGCCGCTTTGCACCTCGGAGGATGCTAAAGCTGCACTATGCGAGCTTGCATCTCTTGATAAGCTTCTCACCGAGCACGGTATTACAGATAAGGTGCGCTTCGATTTCTCGGTGGTTAATAATATGAATTATTATAACGGCATCGTTTTCAAGGGCTTCCTCGCAGGTATCTCCGAGGGCGTGCTTGCAGGCGGAGCATACGATAATCTTCTTCGCACAATGAAGCAGGATAGGCGAGGCATCGGCTTCGCGCTCTATCTCGATCTTCTTGAGGAGCTTGAGGAGGAGGGCGACGGATACGACGTTGACGTGCTTCTTGTTTACGACAGCAAAGCGCAAGCCTCGTCTGTCGCCGCGAAAAAGGATGAGCTCATATCTCAGGGTCTTTCGGTCTATTCGGCAACCAACGTGCCCGAAAAGATAAGATATAAGAAAATTGTTAAGGTAAACTGAAAGGAGGAGCTTATGTTAAATATAGCATTGCCCAAGGGCAGGCTTGGCGAAAAGGTCTACGATATGCTTGAGCGCGCGGGATATCCCTGCGAGGCTATCAAGGAAAACGGCAGAAAGCTGATCTTTGAAAATGCTGAGCTGGGTGTCAGATATTTCTGGGTCAAGCCCTCCGACGTTTCTATCTACGTTGAGCGAGGTGCCGCCGATATAGGTATTGCGGGAAAGGATATCCTTCTCGAATATTCGCCCGACGTATACGAGCTTCTCGATCTTAATATAGGCAAGTGCAGAATGGCTGTGGCGGGTAAAAAGACCTTCCGCGACGATGGCAAGCGCACCCTTAAGGTCGCAACCAAATTCGTCAATATCGCAAAGGCGCATTACGCCTCCGTATCAAGAGATATAGACATAATCAAGCTTAACGGATCCATAGAGATAGCCCCCATCCTCGGACTTTCGGACGTTATAGTGGATATCGTTGAAACAGGCACGACCCTGAAGGAAAACGACCTTGCCGTTATCGAAACGATAGTTCCCATCAGCGCAAGGCTTATTTCCAACAAGGCGAGCTTTAAGTTCAAAACCGCAGAAATCGAAAAATTAGTTGAAGGCATAAGAGCGCAGGTTAAAAAAGATGATTAAGATTTATAAATACGGGGAAGTGCCCGCAAGCGAAATATTCGCAAGAGAAAATCCCACCGCAAACGTTTCCGAAATCGTAACCGATATCATTTCCAACGTTGTAAACCGCGGTGACGAGGCGATATTCGAATATTCAAAAAGGTTTGATAAAGCAGAGCTTTCCGCTCTTGAGGTAACGGAGGATGAGATAGACGAAGCCTTCTCGGCGGTCGATCCCGAGTTTATCGGAATACTCAAGGAGGCTCTTATAAATATCACCGACTTCCATTCCCGTCAGTGGCGCGGAAGCTTCATAATTAATGAAAAAGACGGAGTTATAACAGGGCAGAAAGTAATTCCTATGCAAAAGGTAGGACTTTACGTTCCGGGCGGAACAGCCGCTTACCCCTCCACCGTGCTTATGGATTCGGTCCCCGCGAAGATCGCGGGCTGCGAGGAGATCGTTATGGTAACGCCTCCGCAGGCAAACGGAAAGGTCAACCCCGTAATTCTCGCCGCGGCAAAGATCGCGGGAGTAAACAGGATATTCAAGGTTGGCGGAGCACAGGCGATAGCCGCTCTCGCATACGGTACGGAATCTATCCCGAAGGTGGATAAGATCGTAGGACCCGGTAATGCCTTTGTTGCAGAGGCAAAAAAGCAGGTGTTCGGCAAGGTGTCCATCGATATGATCGCGGGCCCCTCCGAGATACTTGTCGTTGCCGATTCGAAGAGTAATGCAAAATTCGTTGCCGCAGACCTTCTTTCACAGGCGGAGCACGATAAGCTGGCAAGTGCCGTTCTCGTTACCGATAGCTATGAATTTGCCGAGGCGGTATCAGCAGAGCTTGAGCTTCAGATCCCCGCTCTCCCGAGAGCCGAGATAGCAAGAGCCTCTATTGATAACCACGGCAAGATCATCGTTGCAGAGGGCGACCTTATGCTCGCCATAGATATTGCAAACGAGATCGCGCCCGAGCACCTTGAGCTTTGCGTCGATAATCCCTTTGATTATCTTGATAAGATCAAGCACGCAGGCTCCGTATTTATGGGCAGATATTGCCCCGAGGCTCTCGGCGACTATTTCGCGGGACCCAACCACACTCTCCCCACCTCGGGCACCGCAAGATTTTCCTCACCCTTAAGCGTTGAGGACTTCATAAAAACCACCCAGTTCACCTATTTCACGAAGGAAGCGCTGGGCAGAGTTGCAAATAAGGTGGCATATTTCGCAAATAAGGAAGGACTTGACGCACACGCAAGAAGTGCAACAGTCCGTTTTGAAGAAAAATGAGCAGATTTTTTACAGAAAGACTTTCTTCCCTTGAGGCATACGTTCCAGGTGAGCAGCCGAAGGATATGAAATATATCAAGCTGAATACTAACGAGTCTCCTTTCCCTCCGTCACCCTCCGTTATCGAGGCGGCGAAGGAGGAGGCGGGCAGACTTCAGCTTTATTCGGATCCCGAATGTACGCCCCTCGTTGAAAAATTTGCCGAGCTTTACGGCATACAAAAGGATCGGGTGATCTTCTCAAACGGCTCGGACGAGGTGTTGAACTTCGCCTTTATGGCGTTCTTCGACGAAAATCGCCCCGCAGCCTTTCCCGATATAAGCTACGGCTTTTATCCTGTTTTCGCAAGGCTGAACAGGATCGCCTACGAGGAAATACCCCTCAGAGAGGATTTCTCCGTGAATTATAAGGATTACGTTGGGATCGGAAAAAACGTGGTTATAGCAAACCCCAACGCGCCCACAGGACTTTCGCTCACTCTCACAGAGGTCGAAGAGATCGTGAAGTCAAACCCCGATAACATAGTTATCATTGACGAAGCATACGTTGATTTCGGCGGCGTGAGCGCAATTCCGCTCACCTATAAATACGGTAATCTTATTGTCACGGGCACCTTTTCCAAGTCACGCTCGCTTGCGGGCGCAAGGCTTGGCTTCGGCGTTGCTTGCCCCGAGCTTATAAGAGATCTTAACACGATCAAATATTCCACAAACCCCTATAACGTTAACCGTATGACTATGATGGCAGGCTATCGCGCCCTTTGCGATAACGGCTATTATATGGATAACTGCAAAACGGTTATGGAAAACAGGGAATACACGAAGCACGCACTCCGTGCCCTCGGCTTTACCGTTACAGACTCTATGGCAAACTTCCTCTTTGCCGCACATCCGAGGCTTGACGGCGAGGAATATTATTCCGAGCTGCGCAAAAGAGGAATTCTCGTTCGCCATTTCTCAAAGGAACGGATCAAGCAATATAACAGAATAACCGTTGGCACAAGAGAGGAAATGGACGCGCTCCTCCGCGCCACAGAAGAAATTATTAAGGAGAAATCAAAATGAGAACCTCCGAGATCAGAAGAACCACGAAAGAAACCGATATAGTCCTCGCGCTGGATCTTGACGGCACGGGAGCCTCCGAGATAAACAGCGGGTGCGGATTTCTTGACCATATGCTCACTCTCTTTTCAAAGCACGCACATTACGACCTCAAGGTCATCTGCCGCGGAGACGTAGAGGTGGACTACCATCACACGGTGGAGGATATAGGCATCTGCCTCGGTAAGGCGTTCCTTGAAGCCCTCGGGGAAAAGAGGGGAATAGCCCGCTACGGCGACATTATCCTTCCTATGGACGAGTCCCTCATACTTTGCGCCGTTGATATCTCGGGCAGAGACTATCTTGGCTACGCCCTTGATATTCCCACCCCCAAGGTAGGCGACTTCGACACCGAGCTCTGCGAGGAATTTATGCTTGCGTTTGTACGTGAGGCAAAGCTCACCCTCCATCTCCGACAGCTTGCGGGCAAGAATTCTCACCACATAATCGAGGGCTCCTTCAAGGCTCTCGGCAGAGCACTTGCGAAGGCGACCGCCATTCAGGAAAAATATCTCAATGAGATCCCCTCAACCAAAGGAGTGATCTGATATGATAGCCATTGTTGATTACGGAGTCGGAAACCTGTTTTCGCTTTGTTGCTCCTTTGATGCAATAGGTGCACAAACGGTTGTAACGGGAGATCCCGAGATCATAAGACGCGCGGATAAGATCCTTCTGCCCGGCGTTGGAGCATTTGAGGATGCAAGGCGCAAGCTTCGGGAGAGCGGGCTTGATAAGGTGGTTATCGAGGAAGCGAAAAAGGGCAAAAAGCTTATGGGTATATGCCTCGGTATGCAAATGCTCTTTGAGAAAAGCTACGAATACGGAGAGCACGAGGGTCTCGGCTTGCTTCGCGGCTCGGTTATCGGTATGGAGGGAACCCTCCCCGCGGAGCTGAAGATCCCCCAAATCGGCTGGAACGCATTGCATATCACTAACGCTCACCCCATATTCAAGTATCTTAAGGAGGGCGATTTCGTTTATTTCGTCCATTCCTATTACGCCTCGGGCTGTGAGGACAGCCTGCTCGCCACCTGCGAGTACGGAAAGGATATATGCGCCGCCGTTGCAAAAGAGAATGTTTGCGGCACTCAATTCCACCCCGAAAAAAGCGGAGAGGTCGGTCTTTCCATTCTTCGCGCCTTTGCCGAGTGGTAAGGGTAATTTAATGCTTCGCTTTTCATCAGGCACAAAGACCATAAAGCCTTTAGGCGGTGAGCCACAAATGACAGGCAAGAGAACAGAACAGCAAAACTAAAACGATTGAGAGAACTATATGAAAATCTTTCCCGCAATTGATCTTTTTGACGGCAAAGCCGTCAGGTTATATAAGGGCAATTACGCCGAAATGACCGTTTATAGCGACCATCCCGACAAGATCGCCGAAAAATTCAAGGCGGCAGGTGCATCCAATATCCACCTTGTCGATCTTGAGGGTGCAAAGGACGGCACCACACCGAATATTGATATTATCAAACGGATCGCAAGCGATTCGGGGCTTTTTGTTGAGGTCGGCGGCGGCATCCGCACGATGGAAACTCTTGATAAGTATATCGAAGCAGGGGTCGGCAGAGCAATTCTCGGCACGGCGGCTGTTACCGACGAGGCATTCCTTTCTGCGGCGGTGCAAAAGTACGGCGAGCGAATTGCAGTCGGCGTTGATCTTAAGGACGGCTACGTTGCCATTAAGGGCTGGACGGAGAAATCCGCATACACCGCAGAGGAGTTTTTTGCAAAGCTTGAAGGGCTCGGTATAAAGACGGTCATCTGTACGGATATATCCCGAGACGGCGCAATGAAGGGCACGAATCTTGAGCTTTATTCGCATCTTTCGGGAAGATATTCCATTGATATAGTTGCCTCAGGCGGCGTTTCCTCAATGGAGGATATTGTCGCACTTCGCAAAATGAAGCTTTACGGCGCAATAATCGGAAAGGCGTATTACACAGGCGCAATTGATCTTGCCGAGGCAATACGGATTGGCGAAAATGATAACTAAAAGAATTATCCCTTGCCTGGACGTTAAGGACGGAAGGGTAGTCAAGGGTACGAATTTTAAAGGACTCTCGGACGTCTCCTCTCCCGTGGAGCTTGCAAAGCTCTATTCGGATAGCGGAGCAGACGAGCTTGTATTCTACGATATAACCGCATCAAGCGAGGGCAGAGCGATCTTCACGGATATCCTCGCAGAAGCGGCAAGAAACGTTTTTATCCCCCTCACGGTTGGCGGCGGCATCAATACGGTCGCGGATTTTGATAGGGTATTGAAGTGCGGCGCAGACAAGGTCAGCGTTAATTCGGGAGCTATAAGAAATCCCTCTCTCATAGAGGAGGCGGCAAAGCTCTACGGCGATCAATGCGTCGTTATCTCAGCCGATATCAAAAGAGTGGACGGCGGCTTCCGCGTGTTTGCCAAGGGTGGCAGAGAGGACACTGGAATGGAGGCTATCTCCTGGATAAAGCGGTGTGTTGATATGGGAGCGGGTGAGGTCGTTGTTAATTCCATAGACACAGACGGCGTTAAGGGCGGCTTCGATATTGAGCTTCTGAAGCTTGTCACGGAGGCTGTAAGAGTTCCCGTTATCGCATCGGGAGGTGCTGGATGCTGTGAGCATTTCGTTGAGCTTTTCAGGGAAATACCCGATATCGATGCAGGCCTCGCCGCTTCTATCTTCCATTTCGGAACGGTGAAGATAGACGAGCTGAAGGCGCACCTGAGGGCAAACGGCATAAACGTAAGAATTTAGCCATAAATTGTGAAAATATTAAAATACTAACGAAAATTTAAGGCAGAAATAAAGGAGTAAGCAATTAATGTTTAATATAGACGAGCTTAAATTTGATAAGGACGGACTTATTCCCGCCGTCGTTGTAGACAGTATTTCAAAGAAGGTTCTCACGGTTGCGTATATGAATCGCGAGAGCCTTAAGATATCTATGGAAAAGGGGCTCACCTGCTTTTTCAGCCGCTCAAGGCAGGAGCTTTGGCTGAAGGGCGAGACCAGCGGAAATTATCAGCATATCGTTTCCATCACCGCAGACTGTGATATGGATGCTCTCACGGTAGTTGTTGAAAAGGACGGACCCGCCTGCCATAAGGGCACAGACTCCTGCTTCAATACTCCCGTATATCAAAGCGACGAGCTCTCCGAGTTCTCTCTTGAGGGGCTATACCAGCTTCTCGTCGGCAGAAAGAAGGATAAGCCCGAGGGCTCCTACACCACCTATCTCTTTGAAAAGGGCATTGATAAAATACTCAAAAAGGTAGGCGAGGAGGCAACCGAGGTCATCATCGGCGGCAAGGCGGGAGACAAGGCAGAGACGGTCTATGAGATCGCAGACCTTGCATATCACCTTATGGTGCTTATGGTCGAGATGGGCATTTCCGTTGAGGATATCCACCGTGAGCTTGCTTCTCGTCACGTTATCGATCACAAGGTAAAGCAGGAGAAGATGAAATAATTGCTTATAGCGAAAATTCCCGAAAAAAGCTTTTATTTTCTATTTCTTTTCGTCATTTTTCGTCTTGACACAAGGCCTCGCTTATGGTATAATATTTCACGAAAGTAGGGACACCCCGAAAATAGAAAGGAGAACGTAAAAATGAAGGAAATGATGATCACTCTCACAAACGTTCAGGATATCCGCGAGTTTGTAAACGTGGTTATTCTCACAGATTATGAGGTTGACCTTGTTCAGGGCAGATACACCATCGATGCAAAGTCCATTATGGGTATTTTCTCTCTTGACCTTCTCTCGCCCATCAAGCTTGTCGCTCATTCGAACGACACCGCAGTGCTCTTTGAGAAGATCGCAAAGTTTGCCGTTAAGTAATTCGGCAAGCAAAAGAGCCCCTAAAGCTCTTTCTTAATTTAACCGATCGGTCAGGTCGGCATTCTGCCGCCCCGACATAACATATCTCATATAAAACGACGGCAAGCCGCAGCATTGGGCTTGCCGTCGTTTTTTGTTATCCGATCTGAAAAACTTATTCAGGTAAATATTTAAAGCTTTTGCAGGATCATCAGCGCGAAAGAATACGAATAAGAATATATAGCCCCTCAAGCAGCGCAAGGTGCAGGGGATAAAAGATATAAAAGAAATATTTAAGCGAATATCTTCCGCGCCTCTCCGAATACATAAGCAAGGGAATAAGTGCCAGAAGCGCGAACCATTGCAAAGGGCTGATGCTGACCATAGAAATAAGAGCAACACCCATCACGGCAACCCTGACGTTAAGTTTGTCAAGCCGCTTTACCGAATCGGGCGCATCGATCCCCCGATAGTCAAATAGGGAGGCGGCAACAGGGAGCATAGCACCAACGAAGCCACCGTCGTAATCAAGCCTCAAAACCTTATCAAAGAAGGGAAGATAATCAAGAAGTGCCGCCGCGGTTACCAAGAGAAGAAATACGAAAAGGGATATAAGCTTCACAGAAAGACCGCAGCTCCTTGAATAAAGGCAGACCTTGAACCATCTTAGCGCATATATAAGCAAAACGGAAATGGAAAAGGTAACCAGCACGCAAAGATAAAGGCTTCCGCCCGAAAAGAGATAAAATACCAAGGAGCAAATAAGAGCCACCGAGAAAATCGTGAAAAAGTACCTTATTTTGTTTTTCGTGTACCTTGTTCCCTCAGAGATCATAAAGGCAAAGATAGGGAAAGCAAGCCTTCCGATTATGCGGAAGATCAGAATATTCGGAAAGAATATAACGCCGATATGGTCTATCAGCATACAAATGGCGGCAAAAAGCTTCAGCTGCGTGCCGCTAAAAATACGAAATCTTGCCATAAGTGCTCCATTAAATTTACTACCTTTTTATTCTATAACAAAACCGAGGCTTTGTCAATACCCGAGCATCGCAGAAAAATATAACACGGTTTAAAAATAAGAAAACCTATTGACAAAAAAACAGCTCGGTGATATAATAATATCAAACGGTTGAACAACCATTCAACTATTATAAGCGAAAGGAAGCAAAAATGATCAAGCACGAAAGCACCGTTCCGTCCTGTGAATGTGAGGAGCTCCACGCAGAGCTTATTGAAAAGAACAGGGCAACAATGCCCGACGAGAGCACGATATACGACCTTGCGGATTTCTTCAAGATCTTCGGAGACTCCACGAGAATGAGCATACTTTTCGCAATAGACGGCGCGCCGATGTGCGTTTGCGATATCGCCGCACTTCTTGGTATGACCAAATCGGCGGTTTCCCATCAGCTGAAAATCCTTCGCCAAAGCGACCTTATCACCTATAAAAAGGTTGGAAAAAACGTTTTCTACACCCTCTCGGACGACCACGTGAGAGATATTATAGAAAAGGCTCTTGAGCATATAAAGGAGTAATTTTTATTCTGTAATTATAAATAAATCAAGACGACAGGAGAATTATTATGAAGCTTAAATTTTTTATCACAGGACTTGATTGCCCCACCTGCGCCGCAAAGCTGGCGTCGGATATGAACGCCTTGGAGGGCATCGAGACCGCAAAGATCAATTTCCTCACCGAGAAGCTCACGGTAGAAACAGAGCTTGCCGAGGCGGATGCCCTCGCACTTCTCAATAAGGCGGCTTACGCCTTTTCGCGCGACGTTAAAGTAACAAAATGAAAAAGCTTATAAGTCTATATAATAACGACCTTTTCAGAATAATCTCGGGATCAGGGCTCTTTCTTTCGGCTATCATTTTAGAGCTTGCAGGCGCAAGATGGGTAGCACTCGGCTTTTATATCGCCGCTCTCATTATATCGGGCGGCAGAGTGTTTTTCGACGCCGTGCGCGGATTGATCCGCCGCGACCTTCTTGACGAAAAGTTTTTAATGTCCATAGCTTCTATCGGCGCATTTGTTATCGGCGAATGGAGCGAGGGCGTTGCGGTTATGATATTCTTCCTGGTCGGCGAGGCGTTTGAGCATCACGCCGTCAGAAGATCAAGAAGCTCTATCCGCTCGCTGATGAGCATTCGCCCCGACGAAGCTTCTGTGCTTATCGATGGCGAGGAGGAGCTTATGGATGCCGATGACGTTGAGGTGGGATCAACCATCGTTATCCGCCCGGGTGAGAGAGTACCTCTTGACTGTACGGTGATCTCGGGCTCTGCCGATATAGATACCTCCGCTATGACAGGCGAGGCCCTTCCAAGACCCGCCCGCATTGGCGATAGCCTTGATAGCGGCGTTATAGTGTTAAGCGGATTGCTCCATTGCAGGACCGACCGCACGGCAGACGATTCCGCCGCATCAAGAATACTTGAGCTTGTGGAAAACGCAACCGAGAATAAATCCAAGGAGGAGAGCTTTATCACCGCATTTTCAAGGGTATATACTCCAATCGTGGTGATATGCGCCGTCCTTTTGGCGGTGCTTTTGCCTGTGCTCGGCTTAAGCTCCGTGGAGGATTCGATATACCGAGCCTTGATGTTCCTCGTTATATCCTGTCCCTGTGCGCTCGTTATCTCGGTGCCGATGGCATTCTTCGGAGGCATAGGAGGTGCGGCGTCGCGCGGTATTCTCTTTAAAGGCGGAAATATTTTCACGCGCCTTGCAAGAGCAGACGTTATAGCTCTTGATAAAACAGGTACTCTCACCTCGGGTAGCTTCACCGTTCGTGAGATCATACCATACGGTATAAGCCAAGAAGAGCTCTCTCTTTTGGTCGCATCGGCAGAAAGCGGCTCAAATCACCCCATAGCCGCATCTCTTGCGGCGCTTCACGGCTCTCCAACACCGCCAACCGAGCTTGACGAGCTTGCAGGCGAGGGAATTGTTGCCACGGTTTGCGGCGAGAGGGTCGCGGTCGGAAACGAACGGCTTATGGCAAGGCTCGCGGTGGATATCTCCGCGGCTTGTCGCGGCGGCTTGCTCGTTTCAAGGGATGGCGTGCTTGTCGGTGAGCTGATTATTTCCGACAAGGTTAAGCCCGAGGCGGCAGAGGCTATCGAGTCTCTTTCAAGTGCGGGAATACGCCGTGCCGTGATGATAACGGGAGATAAGCGCAAAAACGCAGAGGCTGTGGCGGAGGCTGTCGGTATCGGCGAGGTCCTCTCCGAGCTTTCCCCCGAGGAAAAATACAAGGCGGTTGAAGCTCTTATAGCAGAGTCCAGGGCTACCGTTTACGTTGGAGACGGCATCAACGACGCGCCCGCTCTTGCGGCGGCAGACGTTGGCGTTGCTATGGGCGGAATAGGGCAGGACAGTGCTATCGAGACGGCAGACCTGGTTATAATGACAGACGATCTTATGAGGATAGCCGAGGCTCGCAGAATTGCCGAGCGCACCCTTTCGATAGCCCGCTTCAATATCGTCTTCGCCCTTGCCGTTAAGCTTTCTATTATGGTGCTTGGCGCGTTTGGTATTGCAAATATGTGGCTTGCGGTCTTTGCCGACGTTGGAGTTGCCGTCCTTGCAATACTTAATTCGATGAGGACGCTTCTTGTCTCAAGGCGAGGCTTGGGACGGCGTGCGGCGAAAAAGTAATAAAACCCCGAAAAAATAAAAGAAAAACGAGCCTTGGCGGGTCTGTCTCACCAAGGCTCGTTTAAATATGGTTCTATAATAAATATTGGTTCTATAATAAATGGGTTCTATAATAAATGTTGCGGTAATGCTCAACAAAAATTATAAATGAATATCAGTCAAGCTTCACGGCGTGACCGTCGCACTTTCCGTCAAACATTCCCGTCATATCGGAAAAATATTCGCCCTCCAGAAGCTTGAAGCCGATGGCAGACATAAGCCGCTCGTCTCCGACACCAATGGGCGCACGGCAAGCGTGGGCGCCGCAAAGATCTATGAAATTCATAGTCTGCCTACCGAGAATAAACATTGCCTCGTTATCCTTCGAATCGGGAGCCTCGCGAAGATCGTATATATAGCCCTCCTCGCCGAGTATCTCAAATTGGCTCATTCCCATAACGTCGCCTGTGTCGTGATCGAAAAGTATGTATGCAAAAGCCTCGGGGCGGTATTCTGTGCCGAAAAGCTCGCAGATATCTCTCTGGCGGCTCTTTGTTTGTATAGGTGTGATCTTGAACATTTTAATCTCCCTTCGTTGCCTTATATAGATATTCTACCTCGGAGTCCTCAAGATATCTCCATTTTCCAACGGGAAGACCGTCAAGCTTAAGATTGCCGATGGAAACTCTTGAGAGTCTCTTTACCTCAAGTCCCGCCTGCTCGCACATCTTTCTTATCTGCCTGTTTCTTCCCTCAAAGAGAGTCATCTTAAGCACAGTCCCGCTCTCGTCCTCACTGCCTATAACAACTTCTACGGGCTTGATCTTATATCCGTCGATAAGAAGGGGCGAGGAGAGTATATCAAGCTGCTCGTCGGACACACTTCCGCCAACCTTAACTCTATATACCTTGCCGATGGTGTGGCTCGGGTGAGTGAGGCGGTTTTTAAGCTCGCCGTCGTCGGTGAGTAGAAGCATTCCCTCCGAGATCATATCAAGCCTACCAACAGGATAAACTCTTGCATCTATTCCTTCAAGAAGATCGGTGACGCATTTTCTGCCCCTGTCGTCCGAGGTAGAAGAGAGGTAGCCGCGAGGCTTATTCATCATTATGTAGGTGTGGCGGCGTCGCTCGTAATTGATGCGCCTGCCTCTGTATACGACCACGTCTGCTCTCGGGTCTATTTTCATACCGACAAAGGCAACGTGTCCGTTCACCGAAACGCTTCCTGCCTCTATTTCTGCCTCGGCGGCTCTGCGGGACATAAGCCCCGCATCCGCCATAAATTTTTGTAATCTGATCTTTTCCATTTGATCCACCGAGGGGCGGCTCTCAGCCTGTGAGCCAATCCCTAATCCTTTGTATTAATCCTTTTTTCGTTGTCCGCACAGACTCTGTGGCACAAAGCTCCACTCTGCCGAGATATTCCTCGCCACCGTAGAAATCAACGTACCCAAGAGCTTCGCCGTTTTTAAATTCTCTGGATATAAACCGAGGCAGAACAACGTATTCCTTAACGTCTATATCCTCGCCGAGGGATATCTTATATAGCTCGTCCGTGTTGGTCACGCGGACTGTGCCGCCCTTTGCGAGTGAATATATATCGTAGCTGTATTCGTAGACCTCCGCAAGAGATATCCTCCTGCACACCTCAAAGCCCATATCGAAAAGCGACTTATGATCAGCCCAATCGGATGGGGCATCAAGGGTAACGCACACAAGCCTCACTCCGTCTCTTTCCGCCGCACCGACAAGGCATCTTCCGCTCTCGTCCGTGAAGCCTGTTTTAACTCCGATCGCTCCGTCGTAGGATCTGAGAAGCTTGTTGTGATTTGTGTAGGTGCGCTCTCGCTCACCTGTAACTATGGTTTTTTTGTAAGTAGAGCATATCTCAAGAAATTGCTCGCATCCAAGAGCCTCTGCGGCAATAAGGGCAAGATCCTCTGCCGTGGTGTAGTGCTCCTCGTCGTCAAGACCGTGGGGGTTTGTGAAGTGAGTATTCTTAAGCCCGAGAGACTCCGCTCTCGCGTTCATCATATCGGCAAAGCCCTCGATGCCTCCTCCGAATCTGTATGCGAGAGCCACAGCCGCATCGTTTGCGCTACCAAGCATAAGAGCATATAGAAGCTCCCTGACAGTCACCACGTCTCCAAGCCTCAGATATGCCGACGAGCCCTCAACGCCAACCGCCTCGGGCGGTATTACGAGCTGCTCGTCCAGATCCTCGGCGCACTCAAGAGAGACGAGAGCCGTCATTATCTTCGTTGTGCTTGCCATATGCATTCGCCGATCCGAATTTTTCTTATAAAGAAAGGTATTCGTGTCGGGCTGATAAAGAGTTGCGCTCCTTGCGCTTATGGTCGGCTTTTCCTTTTCTGCCGATGCGGCGTACACCGTTAAGAGGGAAAGGAGTATCACCGCTATTAATAGAGCCGCAAAAGGGCTCCCGTTGTTTCTTCTGAACATAAAATCACCTCGCTTGAGAAAATTCTTCCACTCATATCTTCTCACGGAAATGATCCGAATATTCATTGAAATTTATGACAGCGTCTCCTTGATCCTTTCGATTATATCGGGTGCTCTGCCTATAAGCTCCGCAAGCTTTGTGAAGCCGTCCTCCGTGTCCGTCAGGTTTATAAGGCTGAGCTCCCCCTCGCGGCTCACCGCGAGAAATGCCACGGGAGAAACAGAAGCACCCGTTCCGCCGCCTCCGCCGAAATTATCCTTCGGGGAGCTCGGTTTTCCGTAGTCGATCCCGCCTGTGGCAATTCCGACCGTCACGCGGGAGACGGGAATGACCGTCACACCCGAGGGTGTGGAAATAATATTGCCAACGACGGTGTCTCCGTTTGCAAAGCTTCTTATTCCGTCAAGGGAAGCCTTGATAATGTCACTCATTTTAGTTTCCGACATTTCCGATCCTCTTTTCTTCGGTTGCTTTTTTGTCAAGCAGAATACCGACGAGCGCAAAAAGAACGTGAAGCACTCTTGCTCTTGCCGATAATCTGAGAGAAAAACCGGATCCCGAGTCGGGAATTAAAACGACGGCATTATCTCCGATAATTAGTTTTTGCGAAATCGATCTTAAATATGCAATAGCGGAGCATATTGTAAGATGATATAAATAAGGCGCGATAAATGATTCGGGCGAATAAGGCGCAAGCCTTGCCGAAGGTATCCGCAGCTCCTCAAGCGACACGTCGCACCTTGAAAGAAGCCGCAATATCCTGTCCTTGAGCCGCAACAGAAAGCCTTTTTCGACCTTGCCGCCGCCCTCCGAGAAATTATATAGAGTAAGCTTAAAGACCGCTAGGGTGATCTCAAGCTCCGTCTCCTCGCGAACGGTGAGCGTTAGCCTTGCAAAGAAGGGAAGCAGGGCAAGGGCGGTGAGTAAAACGAATACGATAGGAATTATAATAAAAGGCATCGCTGATCCTGTCCTTCGTTAATACTCACCGGGGGGTAAAGGGATAAATCTTTATTCCTCGTCCTCTCCCGCATCCGCGGAGCCGTCCTCTGCGGCATCCTCCTCGGGCTCGCTATCAGGCTCCTCATCAAGCTCGTCAAATTGATGTGTGTCCTCGGCGGAGGGCTCGTTTTCGTAATCGAAGAAGTCCTCGGAGGTCTGCTCGACGGAGTTTTCCTGCGCCTCATCTGCGGGCTCTGCGGTCTGCTCGGAGGAATTATCCGCGGTGGGCTCTGCTGAATTGCCGTCAAGCTCGGGGAATTCCATCTCCTCCTGAACTGCGCCATCGGTATCCTCAACGTTCTGCCCCTTGGCAAACATATCGGTTATCTCCTCGCTGGTGGAGGGAAGCTCCGAAAGATCCTTAAGACCGAAAACTCTGAGGAAATCGGGGGTCGTGCCGTAGAGCATAGGTCTGCCGGGAGCATCAAGACGACCCTGCGCCTCAATAAGACCGCGATCTATAAGGTTGTTCATCGCATAGGATGAATCGGCGCGGCGGAGAGTATCAACGAATATTCTTGTTACGGGCTGATTATACGCAACTATTGCAAGAGCCTCCATAGACGAGGTCGAAAGAGTACCGCTCTTTCTTATTCCGAGAGCGTCTCTGATCTCGTTGAGGTAATATTTCTTCGTGCAAAGCTGGCAGCTGTCTCCGTATGTAAGCAGAATAACGCCTCTCGGTATCGTGGGGTCGTTGTATTTGAGAGAATATTCAAAGACCTTATCCTTGACCTTGCCAGGTGTCATTTCAAAAACTCTCGCAAGGGTAGCGTATGAAATAGGATGACCTGCGGCAAAAAGAATAGCCTCAAGTGCCTCCTCGAATATTACGACTCGCTCCTCGGCAGCTTCGCCCTCCGCGCCGTCTGCCTTTTCATCAAGCTTCTCGCCTATGGCTTCCGCCGCCTCGCTGACTGCCTCTGCCTCGGGCGAAAGCTCGTCCTTATTTAATATCTCACTCATTTCTTTTCCTCCTCAACCTTTGCCGCCGAGTCCTCGGGGGCTGCATCAAATTCGCTGCTTTGAGAAATATCTCCGGGAATAAAGCTGGGGTTGAGCTTAAAGCTCATTTCAAGTCCGTTTTCGTCGTATTCTATCGCATCCTCCACGACCTTGAAGGTGGTTATGGTGATCCTATGTATCTTGATAAGCTCAAGCACGCCCATAAATCTTGCCACAAGCTCTGCCCTTGAATCGGCATCCTTGAGCAGGAAGAAGAGCGTTGCCTCCTCGTGCTCCTCAAGAAGCGCGCAGATCTCCTCGATCTTCTCCTCAACCGAGACCACCTTTCTCTTGATAAGGGGATTAACAAGCTCGGTGGGATTTCTCGTTGCCTCCGCAACCTTCATTCGGCGCATAACGGCGTTGAGAGCCTTGATCATAAGAGCGGGATCCATATTAAGCGGCAAGCCCTTCTCGGGAGGTATATCGTCCGTACCCTTGACGTACCGCCCCGAGTATTCCTCGTACCTCGGGCGAAGCTCCTTGACCGCGATCTTCGCCTGCTGATAGAGAAGAAGCGCATCGGCGATCTCTCGCCTTGGGTCGTTCTCGGTGCCCTCCTCGTGAGGAAGTATCATTCTGCTCTTGATAAGCATAAGCTCGCTTGCCATAACGATAAATTCGCTGGCAATGTCAAGATCCATTCTCTGCGCCTCCTCAATATATTCCATATATTGGTCGCAGATTATGGCAATGGGAATATCTGTTATACTCACCTTGTTTTTGCTGATAAGCGTCAGCAAAAGATCAAGCGGACCCTCGAATTGGTCCAAACGGTATGTCAGCTGTTCGATCATAAATGAACGTCCTTTCGCGCCTCGGCAAGTATAGCCGAAGCCGTTAGTTAAATAATCGGATGTGCGCCCGAAAGCCACCACGCCAATGCGGACAGCCTATATGGGCTGTGCTCATCTCAAAAAGGGAATGAGCATCCAGAATTTCATAATAAGCCTCACAACTCCGGAAACGGCATAGCCTATGATCTCGGAAAGTGAGAGCACGCCTGCGGCTTGATAAAGCCAGGGGATCGACTGCACCGGCGGCAGACTTCTTACCGCGTTAGCAAGCACGTCTCCCGCAAGGAGCCAGATTATCATAAAAAGATATATCTTTCTCTCGTGCTGCATCAGCTTGAAATAAAGCCTCTCAGGCAATATCACGTGCAAGATCCTGGAGCCGTCAAGGGGCGGCACGGGAATAAGATTAAAGAGCGCAAGACCGATATTCAAGGTAAAGAATATCCAAAGAAAATCGGAAACGGTCTGCGCAAGATTCAGGAGAAAGCCCTCCTCAAAGGCGACCCCTCCTAGCAATGCGTGATAAAGAAGATATATTCCCGCAAAGATAAAGCCCAAAATAAGATTTGCAAGGGGACCCGCAAGCGCGGTCAGAGCAAAGCCCTTTTTGGGATTCTTGAAATTCCTTGCGTCAACAGGCACGGGCTTCGCCCAGCCAAAGCCGAAAAGCACCATAGAAATCGTGCCGAGAATATCAAGATGCTTTAAGGGGTTGAAGGAGAGCCTTCCAAGCATTCTCGCAGTATTATCGCCCATTTTGGATGCGGCAAAGCCGTGGGAAAATTCGTGTACGGTAAGCGCGACCAACGCGGCGATCGCGCTTAAAATATAGTATTTGATATCAAGATTAAAATTAAGCATTTTCTGTTTTTACCGATATGTCGGTGCATTCTGACGGTAAGACCGCATTATCCGATGCGACCCTTTCGCCATAGGGTGAAGTAATTATCTTGCGATAGCCTCGCAAATGAGATTCCAAAGCTCGTCCTTGCCGGCCCTGCTCACCGATGAGAAGGGAAGTATGGTGATACCCGTGCCGCGGAAGAACTCATCCTCAAGCTCGCAAAGCCTCTCGGCAAGAGCCGTCTTTGAAAGCTTGTCCGTTTTTGTGGCAACCACGGTGAAGGGAATACCGTTGTCTATCATCATATTGATCATAAGAATATCGTCGTCGGTAGGGCCCGTGCGGATATCTATAAGCTGTATAACAAGCTTTAAGGCATCCGAGGAGGGGTTTTTAACGAAGAAATTCTCGGTAAGCGAGCTCCAGGATATCTTTGAGCCCTGGGATCTCTTTGCGTATCCGTAGCCGGGGAGGTCCACAAGATAAAGCTTTTTATCAATATCGTAATAATTTATCGTGATAGTTTTTCCCGGTGCGGAGGACACTCTCGCAAGAGATTTTCTCCCAAGCAGAGTGTTTATAAGCGAGCTCTTTCCAACGTTGGACCTGCCCGAAAGTGCGACCTCGGGCCGAGGATCGCGGGGAAATTGCTTCTCCGTGCCCACGGTGAGAGCCAGGTTTGAATTATTGACGTTGATCTTCATTTATATTCTGACCTCCAGCGCGGCAGATAATACGTCCTCTGCGCACTTGCAGGGGATGAATTCAAGATTTGCTCTTGCCTCTGTGTCGATGTCGTCAAGATCTCGCATATTCTGCTCGGGAATAAGTACCGTTTTCACTCCCGCTCTGTATGCAGCAAGAGTTTTCTCCTTAAGTCCGCCGATAGGAAGGACCTTGCCTCGAAGGGTTATCTCGCCCGTCATAGCTACGTCGCGGCGAACGGGAATGTTACCGAGCGCACTAACCATTGCCGTTACCATAGTAACGCCTGCGGAGGGGCCGTCCTTGGGAATTGCACCCTCGGGGAAATGAATGTGAAGGTCGCGGTCCTTATAGAAGCTGCCGCTAATGCCGTATTTATCGGCAACCGTGCGCACGAAGGAATGAGCTATCCTTGCAGACTCCTTCATAACGTCGCCGAGAGAGCCTGTGAGCTCTATCTTTCCGCTACCCTCCATCACGGCAACCTCAACCTTGAGAAGGTCTCCGCCTGTTTGAGTGTATGCAAGACCGTTTACAACTCCGATGGGATCCGACTCCTCAAGTGCCTCGGGAATGACCTTGATCTTGCCGAGAAGCTCGGAGATATTCTTTTCTGTGATACGCACCGACTTGCACTTGCCCTCGGCTATCCTCTTTGCGCTCTTTCTTATAAGAGAGGCGATCTCGCGCTCAAGGTTACGAACTCCCGCCTCCTTTGTGTAGCCCCTGATAAGAGCAAGGATGCCGTCGTCTGTGATCCTGAAGGTGCGTGAATTAAGTCCGTTGCGCTTAAGCTGCTTCGGAACGAGATGGTTTTTAGCTATGCTGAGCTTTTCCGTGTCCGTGTAGGTGGAAAGCTCGATTATCTCCAT
Source organism: Clostridia bacterium (assembly GCA_017410065.1). Classification (GTDB taxonomy): domain Bacteria; phylum Bacillota; class Clostridia; order Oscillospirales; family CAG-272; genus UBA1740. Next base: position 71,440 of record JAFQRL010000041.1, read on the forward strand.
TCTGTCAAGAAGGGGAGAGGGAATACCCTCGTAGCTGTTTGCTGTGGCAATAAAGAGAGTGTCCGAAAGATCGATGGAGATCTCCATAAAATTATCTCTGAATGCCTTGTTCTGCTCGGGGTCAAGGACCTCAAGAAGGGCAGAGGTGGGATCTCCTCTGAAATTGGAGGACATCTTATCTATCTCGTCAAGCACGATAACGGGGTTTTCTGCCTTTGCGTTGATAAGAGCCGTCACGATCCTTCCGGGCATTGCGCCAACATAGGTCTTTCTGTGACCCCTGATCTCTGCCTCATCGTGCATACCGCCGAGAGATACTCTCGCATATTTTCTGCCAAGGGCACGTGCCACGGAGGCGGCAACCGAGGTTTTACCTACACCGGGAGGACCAACAAGGCAGATTATCTGATTTTTAACGTTGGGAGAGAACTGCTTCACTGCCACGAACTCAAGGATACGCTCCTTTACCTTTTCAAGTCCGTCGTGGTCGCTGTCAAGAATAGCTCTTGCCTCCTCAACCGAGACCTTCTCCTGGGACTTGATACCGAAGGGGAAGTCAAGGCAGGTATCAAGATAGGTGCGGATAACGGTCCCCTCCGCCGCGCCAAACGGAGTCTTTGCAAGCTTTGAAAGCTCTTTATAGAGCTTTTCTCTTACCTCATCGGTGAGATTTGCGGAGGCGATGCGCTCATCGTACTCCTTAAGCTCGTCGTCCTCATCCTCCTCACCAAGCTCCGACTGAATAGCCTTGATCTGCTCGCGGAGGAAGTAATCCTTCTGATTTTTATCAATTTTAGCCCTGACCTGTTTTTGAATATCGCGCTCACAGCGAAGAAGCATAAGCTCCTCCTCAAGAGCAACGAGAAGCTTTTCAAGCCTGGTTTTGGGAAGCATAGCCTCAAGGACGGTCTGCTTGTTCTTATAGTCTATTATCGCGGAGGAGGCAACGAAATCCGCAAAATAAGCGGGATCGACTATCGCCTCTGCCGCCGCCTTCATATCCTCGTCGAAGGTGGGGTGAATGGACTTGAGCTCCTCAAGTATCCTCTTGACCTCAAGCATCATAGCATCGCATTGCTGATTTGGCTTATGAAGCTGCTTTTCGTGCTTCGCCACGACCTTTGCAACGATCATACCGCTCTCGATCCTGCCCTCAATAAGCTTGACTCTGGAGCTGCCCTCCATCACGACCGAAAGATTGCCGTGAGGGTTTTTAACAACGTGCTTTATTTCCGCAAGCACGCCGACTCTGAAAAGATCGTCAACGGTCGGGTCCTCAACGTTAAGATCCTTTTGAGCGATAAGAAGGACCTTTGCATCGTGAAGGGTAGCCGCCGCGGTGAACGCCTTAAGAGAAATGGGGCGAACTATTTCAAGATTGAACTGAACGGCAGGGAAGCCCACGATACCCCTCGTGGGAATTACGGGCAACTCCAGCTCTTCATATATTTCGATTTTGTTTTCTGACATTTTTTCTGACCTCGCGAAATGGGAAAGTACATAATTATTCAAACTATTATATCATACCTCGCGGCAAAAATCCATAGCAAATCGGTAAAATTAATAATTTTTTCAAATATTTTTATTTATAATAGCGTGCACACACATAAAAAATGAAAATATTTTGTTAATGCAGGAAAAAAGCACCTGTATTTGATTGACTAAAGCGATTGTTTGTGATATAATGATATGATGAGATCAGTATGGATTTATGAAAGTCGGATAAAAAATGAGGGAGGGCTGAAAAATGAGGATACTCGGAATAGACCCGGGACTTGCAATAGTCGGCTGGGCTGTGCTTGAGAGCGAGCGCGGAAAGGTGCGCCCGATTGCCTTTGGCGCAATAACCACTCCCGCCCATACCTCGGTGGAAAGCCGTCTTCTCATAATAAAAAAAGACCTTGAGGATATAATAGACAGATATTCCCCCACGGAGATGGCGGTGGAGGAGCTGTTCTTCAACACCAATATCACTACGGGTATCGCTGTCGCCGAGGCTCGCGGAGTAATACTGTGCACGGCTCACGCAAAGGGCGTGAAGATCAGCGAATACACCCCATTGCAGGTTAAGCAGGCGGTGGTCGGCTACGGAAAGGCGGAGAAGCATCAGGTCATATCGATGGTAACAACGATACTGAAGCTGCCGAAGCCCCCGAAGCCCGACGACACGGCAGACGCCGTGGCAATAGCCATCTGCCATTCCCAATGCCGATCCTCGGCAATGGGCAAATTCTTTAATCAAAGCTGAAGTATCGGCATTATATCATTTGGAAAATCACGCACCGCAGAGCGAATATCGGTGCGAAAAACGGAGTAGATTATGTGGCTTGCAGATAAATGGAAGGATTACACGGTTATAGATACCTCCTCGGGAGAGAAGCTTGAAAGATGGGGAAAATACACCCTCATCCGCCCCGACCCACAGGTGATATGGAAGACCGAAAAAAAGAATAAGCTTTGGAAAAGTGCCGATGCAAGCTATCGCAGAAGCCGATCGGGCGGAGGAGCGTGGAGCGAAAACCGCTTGCCCGAAAGCTGGGTGATCTCATACGGTGAGCTCAGATTCCGCATAAAGCCTATGGGCTTTAAGCACACAGGGCTTTTCCCCGAGCAGGCGGCGAATTGGGATTGGTTCTCGGAGCTCATCCGCAAGGCGGAAAGACCCATCAAGGTGCTTAATCTCTTTGCATACACAGGCGGCGCGACTGTCGCCGCGGCTGCCGCGGGTGCTTCGGTCTGCCACGTTGACGCATCTAAAGGTATGGTGGCGGCGGCAAAGGAAAATGCCGAGCTCTCGGGACTCGGCGGCGCACCCATCCGCTATATCGTTGACGATTGCAAGAAGTTCGTTGAGCGCGAGATACGCCGCGGAAATAAATACGACGGAATAATAATGGACCCTCCCTCCTACGGCAGGGGACCCACAGGCGAGGTTTGGAAGATCGAGGAAAGCATAGATGAATTTGTGGAGCTTGTCAGCGGCGTGCTGTCCGACGAGCCGCTCTTCTTCCTCCTCAATTCCTACACCACAGGCCTTTCCGCTTCAACGATGAGATACATAACTCAAACACGCCTCGGCAGGATAGCAGGTGCAAGCTCCGTGGCAGACGAGCTCGGTCTCCCCGTTACGGAAAGCGGACTTGCATTGCCGTGCGGCTCCAGCGTGAGAGTTACCTTTGGTAAATAAATATTGTGTGGTAAACGAATGAAAGACGAAATTATAAGAACGGAGAACCTCTCTTTCACCTATGAAAGCGACGGAGACGAGGTCCTCGTTGAGGATAAGCTCCGAGGAGTGAAAAACATCAGCCTCTCTGTTAAAAGAGGCGAATACGTTGCCGTTCTCGGTCATAACGGATCGGGAAAATCAACTCTCGCAAAGCTTCTCAATATGATCATATCTCCCGATTCGGGAAAAATATTTATTGACGGCGTGGACGTCACCGCGGAGGACTTCACCGAGGACGACGTTTATAACACGCGGCGCAAGATCGGAATGGTGTTCCAGAATCCCGATAACCAGCTCGTTGCCACGGTGGTCGAGGAGGACGTTGCCTTCGGTCCCGAAAATCTCGGGCTCCCGAGAGAGGAGATACGCCGCAGAGTCAATTCCGCCCTTGATAAGGTTGGTATGACCGCATACGCACATCACGCACCCCATAAGCTCTCGGGCGGTCAGAAGCAGAGAGTTGCTATCGCGGGCATTATTGCTATGAAGCCCGAGGTCATAATATTCGATGAATCCACGGCAATGCTCGATCCTCTCGGCAGGCGGGACGTTGTTGGAATTATGGAGCAGCTGAACAGAGAAGAAGGAATAACGGTCATAAACATCACCCATTATATGGACGAGGCGGCAAGGGCAGACAGAGTCGTGATCATAAACGACGGACAGATCGCGGCAGACGGCACCACAAGAGAGGTGTTCTCCAAGGTGGAGCTTCTCCATAAAATGGGACTTGAATCCACTCAGGGCAACGAGCTTCTATATAGCCTCGGTCTCTCGGGAGAGAAGATATCGGGAGAGGGACTTACCTCCGAGGAATGTGTTGAAGCCATTTTAGGTTATTTGCAAGGAAAGGTAAAATGAGTGAAATATTAAAGCTTGAGAACGTTTCCTACGTTTACAGCAAGGGCACTCCCTTTGAGAAGGTAGCCCTGAATAACGTGAGCGTTGCGTTTGAAAGAGGAAAAATAACAGGTCTTATAGGGCACACGGGGTCGGGAAAATCAACCCTTGTCAACCTGCTCAACGGTCTTTATAAGCCGACCGAGGGCAGAGTGCTTTTAGACGGAGAGGACATTTGGGCAAAGCCCAAGGAGATCGCAAAGGTCAGATACAGAGTCGGTCTCGTTATGCAATATCCCGAATATCAGCTCTTTGACGAGACCGTGAGATCGGATATCGGCTTCGGTCCGAGGAATCGCGGACTCTCCCGAGAGGAGATAGACGTCCGCATTAAGGAGGCGGCAAGGTTTGTCGGTATCACCGACGAGATGCTTGATAAATCCCCCTTCGATCTTTCGGGCGGACAAAAACGCAGAGTCGCTATCGCGGGCATCGTTGCAATGGGACCCGACGTGCTTGTGCTTGACGAGCCCGCCGCAGGTCTTGACCCGAAGGGCAGGCGCGAGATCCTCGGAGGTCTCAGGAGATACGTTGAAGAAAAGAATATAACAATCATCCTCGTCAGCCATTCGATGGAGGATATGGCGCTTTATTGCGATAACGTGGTAGTTATGAACCGCGCCGAGGTGTTCCGCACAGGCACGGTCCGCGAAATATTCTCCGAATCGGGCGTGCTCGCCTCGGTGGGACTTGACGTTCCCGGTATATCCGGAATTGCCGCAGAGCTTATAAGTCGCGGAATTCCCCTTGAGGGCGAGCTATACACGGTCGAGGGCGTTAAGGATGCCATACTTCGCTATATCAGGGGAGGTGCAAGATGATATCCGATATCACCCTTGGTCAGTTTTTCCCCGGGTATTCACCCCTTCATAAGCTTGACCCTCGCACAAAGATAATCCTGGCGGTGCTCTCCATAGTAGCGATCTTCTTCGCAAATAACGCCGTAAGCTTTGCGCTTCTCACCCTCGCCGCTGTGGTTATGATCGCTATCAGCCGCATATCCTTCAAGGTAATACTTCGCGGAATTCGCCCCATAATCATCATACTTCTTTTCACGGCGGTGTTGAATATTCTTATGACGGACGGCAAGGGAACCCCTCTTGTTGAATTCTGGATCATAAGCATCTACACAGAGGGAATAGTCCGCGCCGTATTTATGGCGTTGAGAGTCGTGCTCCTTATCGTTATCACCAGTATGCTTCTCACCTACACCACCTCACCGATATCCTTAACGGACGGTCTTGAATCGCTCCTTTCTCCCCTTAAGGTGATACGAGTGCCCGTGCATACCTTCGCTATGATGATGTCCATAGCACTCCGATTTATCCCCACACTCATTGAGGAGACCGAGAAAATAATGAATGCGCAGAAGTCCCGCGGTGCGGATTTCTCCTCGGGCGGACTTATAAAAAGAGCTAAAGCTCTTATCCCCATTCTTATTCCTCTTATCGTTTCCTCCTTCAAAAGGGCGGAGGAGCTCGCCACGGCGATGGAATGTCGATGCTATCGCGGAGATAAAAACAGAACAAAGCTCGTTAAGCTTCAGTTCAAGGGGCGGGATATCGTTTGGTTCCTCGCTATCGCCGCAATAACCGCAGGCATCATCCTCCTTTCTATCCTTCCGTATAAATTCGTATCTCCCGGTATAATATACGATATAGCCTTCTTTAAAATATAAGGAGGCGTGCGAGATGAATTATTTAGCAAGGATAAAATACCTTGGAACGAATTTTCACGGCTTTCAGGTCCAGCCCGAGCTCAGGACTGTTCAGGGTGAGCTGTGCAGAGGACTTGAGGAGGCTTTGGGAGCACCCTGCCGCGTCACGGGATGCAGTCGCACCGACGCGGGAGTTCACGCCAATGAATTTTGCGTGAAGATAGAGTGCGACGGCGCAACCGTGCCGCCCGAGAAGCTCCCAGTTGCCGTTGCCAGATTTTTACCGCCCGATCTTTCGCTATACTATGCGGAGGAGTGCTCGGCGCAGTTCCACCCTCGCTACGATTGCCGCGAGAAGGAATATTTATACAGAATTGTAAATCGCAGAGTATTCGATCCCTTCGATTACGGCAGAGCCTGGTTCGTTCCTCGCAGGATAGACGGTGCGGCAATAGACCGTATGAGAGAGGCGGCAAAGCATTTTCTCGGCAGTCACGATTTTTCGGGCTTTATGTCCGAGGGCTCGGACGTTGAGGACACCGTAAGGTGCGTCAGTATGCTGACAGTCGAGAAATGCCGTGACGACCTTATAGAAATAAAGATCCGCGCAGACGGCTTTTTATACAATATGGTGCGTATAATCGTTGGCACGCTGATCGATGTTGCCTTCGGCAGAAAGCAGCCCGAGGATATGGAGAGGATAATCGCCTCCTGTCGGAGATCCGAGGCGGGAATGACCGCTCCAGCGGAGGGGCTTTATCTCAACAAGGTCATCTATTGATTGCATATCAGCAGCGACCCCTTCGCCTTGCGATCTTATAGTAATTAATTGGCAGCCCTTCCTTAAAATTTAATATTTGAATTTTGCCTCCGTGTGCCAAAATATCAGCACACGGAGGTTTTTTATGAAGAAAAAAGGTAGACTTCTGAAGGCGATCGCCATCACGCTCGCATCTGTTGCCGCAGTCTCAGTTGCATTGACCTGCGGACTTATTATATTTGCAAAAAACAATATTAATTTTGAGGCAGACGAGCTTCTCGTGGAGAGATCTCTTAAATGGGAGCCAACGAAATTTTATGCTCGCGATAAGTCGCTCGGGGAGGCTGAGGGCTATATTGAGGTCGGCTCTGTTGGAGATATCAGAAAGGATCACTATCCGATAGAGGAGCTGTCTCCCTATCTTACGGAGGGCTTCGTTGCCGTTGAGGATCATAGGTTTTATGAGCATAAAGGCGTGGATGTTAGAAGGACTCTTTCTGCCGCGGTAAACTATATTTTTGGCGGCGGGAAGCTCTTCGGCGGATCGACCATAACACAGCAGCTTATCAAAAACGTGAGCGGTGATAACGAGCTCTCTGCAAAGAGAAAGCTCTCGGAGATAATTCGCGCCTGCCATATTGAAAGGCTCTATTCGAAGGACGAGATACTTGAGGTATACCTTAATATTATTCCTATGAGTGAAAATATCTTCGGTGTGGGCGAAGCATCAAGGGCGTATTTCGGTAAGGAGCCCTGCGACCTCTTACCCGAGGAGGCGGCGACCCTTATCGGCATCACCAACGCCCCAACCGCTTATAATCCATATAATAACCCCGAGCGGTGCACGAAAAAAAGAAACACCGTGCTGAAGGTTATGCACGAGCACGGTATATTAAGCGACGGGGAATACGAAAAAGCTGTCAGCTCACCTCTCTCGGTGAGACCGCGCGATGAGGGCTATCAACGATATAACTCCTGGTACGTGGAAATGGCGGCAGAGCAGGTGGCAAGGGATCTTGCAAAAAAATATTCTATGAGCGAGAGTGCCGCAAAAATTATGCTGATGGGCGGCGGCTATTCGATCTACACAAATATGGATGTCTCGGTTCAAAGCAAGCTGGAGAGCTATTTTTCAGTCGCGGAGAATTTGCCCTGCGAGGTCTACTCGGGGCTGAATTACGCAATGGTCGTAACCGATTCGCAAACAGGCGAGCTGCTTGGAATAGTTGGCAGAGCAGGCAAAAAGCAGGGGAACGGACTTCTGAATCACGCGACAGTCCCTCACACTCCCGCATCCGCCCTGAAGCCGCTTTCCATTTATGCTCCCCTTATAGAATCGGGAGAGATATGCTATTCCACGGTGCTTGACGACACACCCGTAAGCTTCCGTGACGCGGATGGCGAGGCTGTCGGCTACCCTAAAAATTCCCCCGACGTTTACCAAGGCCTTATTACCGTCAAGGATGCGGTTCGCCTATCTAAAAACACGGTTGCGATGAAGCTTTGCAGAAAAATGGGAGCGAGAGGAGTATACGAGGGGCTTGTGGCTCGCTTCGGCTTTGATACGCTTGTAGACGGTGAGGTGCGCGGCGGAAAGACCTACACCGACGTTGCCGATGCCCCGATGGCACTGGGTCAGCTGACGGACGGCGTGAGTCTTCTTGACCTGACCTCGGCATTCGGCTCGTTTCCCTCCGAGGGAATTTACAGGCAGCCCGTCGCATACGAGAGAGTCGTTGATATGTCGGGCAACACCGTTCTGACCTCGGATAGTCAGCCGAAGCGTGTATTCTCACGCCACACCGCAAGGATAATGAATCAGCTCCTTTCGGAGGTCACGGCAAGCGGAACGGCAAAGCAGATAACCCTGAAGGAGATCGTTGACACCGCAGGGAAAACAGGCACGTCGTCAGGAAATAAGGACAAGCTTTTTGTTGGTTATACCCCATATTTAACGGCGGGAATATGGTGCGGATACGATAAAGCCAACAGAGGCGTATATTCGCTCTCAAAAAGCCATCTTGAAATATGGGACGAGATAATGAGCGAGCTTCATCTTGATATACTGTCTGAGGAGGCAGAGCCCCGCGCTTTTTCCACGGACGGCTTGATATACGCGCCATTTTGTATGGATTCGGGCAAGCTTCTCACAGATTCCTGTATGCTTGATCCCAGAGGCTCAAGAATAGCCTTTGGCTATTTCACAGAGGACACCGTGCCAAATGAACTCTGCGATCGCCATATACTTTGCGATTACGACGTAAAGTCTAAAGGAGTTGCCGACCCGACCTGCCCGAAAAGAAACATCGCAAGGGTCGCGCTTCTTAAGATACCCGAGCGAAGCTTTGAGCACCCCGTTGATATAACCGATGCCGAATTCGTCTGTCGAAGCACGGAAGGGAAGCCGAGACCGGATAGCACCGATAAACCGTATTTTCAGAACGCCATCCCCGAGGGAAGCTACGTTGGTGTATCGGGGAAAAGGCGACAATTTAATTGCGCGGGGAAAAAATACAGAACTCCCTTCGATTGGATTTTCGGCTAGAGCACAAAAGATGCGGCTCGCTTGATTAAATGAAAAACAGACCGTTCCGTTCAGGAAAAAAACAGACTTTTCTGTATTAGGAAAAAACAGACCTTTCTTTATTGACAACGACCCCCTGCCGTGCTATAATGATTATAGAATGTAGAAAAGGCAAAAAGCCTTTTCGCGGCTGATTTTTCAGCCGTTGCAAAAAGCAAAAAACTGCTTTTTGCTTCTATATCATTGCAACAGAAATCGACAAATTCTCTTTCGTAATTTGTTAGCAAATCAAAGATTTGCAGTCGAAATTCTCGAATTTCGACTTTCGATTGTCGTTATAATAAAATAGTAGCGGAAGGGGGAGGTCAATTGGAATATAATATAGTTTATTCGGATAGGAGGACCGTCTCCATCTCCGTTAAGAATTCTTGCGTCACGGTCAAGGCTCCGAGAGGCGTCAGCAAAGCGAGGATCGCCGAGATCGTTTCTTCGCATATATCGTGGATAAATAAGCAGCTTGAAAAGCAGAAGGTGCCAAGGGCAAAGGACACACCCTTAAACGATGAGCAAATAGCCTCTCTTAAGAAAAGCGCAAAGGTTATATTAAAAAGCAAAACAGAGCATTTTACCAAAATTATGGGCTTAAAATACGGCAGAATAACAATAACGAGCGCAAATACACGCTTTGGTTCTTGCTCGTCAAAGGGCAATATAGCCTTCTCCTGGCGGCTTATGCTATATCCAGAGGAGGCGATAGACTATGTTGTTGTCCACGAGCTCGCCCACCTTAAGGAGATGAACCATTCGCCCGCCTTTTATAGGATCGTGGAAGCCGTGCTCCCCGATTATAAGTCTCGGCGCGCCTTGCTTAAGGGGTGATTATCGCCGCAGATATCTGCCGTCTTTCTATGCGGCAAAACAGAAATTTTATTGAAATAGAGGATTATTATGAAATTTATATCGTGGAACGTAAACGGCTTTCGCTCGGTGCTCTCAAAGGGCTTTGAGGAGTTTTTCGCCAAAGAGGATGCAGACTTCTTCTCAATACAGGAAACGAAAATGCAAGAAGGACAAGCCGAGCTCCTTGCCCCCGGGTATCACCAATATTGGTATAGCGCGGAGAAAAAGGGATATTCTGGCACAGCTATATTCACAAAGCACGAGCCGCTCTCCGTATCCTATGGAATCGGTATCCCCGAGCACGATCACGAGGGCAGAGCAATAACCCTTGAATACGATAGCTTTTATCTTCTTAACGTTTATACGCCAAACGCGCAAAGAGAGCTTGCAAGGCTTGATTACAGAATGAGCTGGGAGGACGCCCTCCTTGCATACATAAAGGAGCTCGACGAAAAGAAGCCCGTTATTTATTGCGGCGACCTTAACGTCGCCCACGAGGAAATTGACCTGCGCAACCCTAAAACCAACCATTTCAGCGCAGGCTTTTCCGACGAGGAGCGAGGCAAATTTTCCGCCCTTCTTGCAAGCGGCTTCAAGGATACCTTCCGCACTCTTTATCCCGAGAAGGTGGAGTATTCCTGGTGGAGCTATATGATGAAGGCAAGAGAAAAGAATATCGGCTGGCGCATCGACTATTTCGTAGTCTCCGACCGCCTTCTCCCGAAGGTCAAGGATAGCATCATAAGAACAGAGGTCACAGGCAGCGACCATTGCCCCGTGTGCCTTGAGATTGAGCTTTGATATGAATGTCTTGAAGCTTTGTGCGGTCTTATCCCATTGAATTAAAAAAGAACTATGCGGTGACCATCACCCTGATCCACCAAATTGCGCTGTGGATAAATGACGGTCGCCGCATAGCTATAATATGGCAGAGCGTTTAGTGTTATTTAGAGGAGTGTGTCCAAAATAGTTTTTATATGCTCTGCAAAAGAATGATGTGTTATTAAATCCGACCGCCTCTGCAGCCTCTTTAACATTATATTCTCCCGAGCGTATCATCTTGTCAGCTTTTTCAAGCCTCAGTCGGTTTCTATATACTATTGGCGAACATCCCATAAGCTTGTGGAACAGACGGCGAAAATGCACCTCGCATATAAAACAGAATGATGCATAATATGAAACCGGTAGATTCTCGGTAATAGTAGATTCAATTGCAGATATAGCGGGTTGGAGCTTTTTGGCAAGGCTCGCTTCGTCCTCTGATTTGCTGTAATGTATACTCTTCCATAAGAGCTCATATAGCTTGGAGCATCGAAAAAAATAATAAGCATCGCGGGTGCCCGAAAGCTCGGTTGGGTTGATAATGCTTTTAAAAATGGCGTCTTGATTGGGAATAAAAAGTTGCCTTGGAGCTAATAAATCGTGAGGCAGGATTCCTGTTAAATGTTCGAATGTTATTATAAAAGCCTTGGTTTCATCAGTGAGACTTTCGTATTTATATTTAAATCCGATAGGTATATAAATAGCTGAATTTTGGTTTAGTAAAAATTCGCCACAATCTTCAAATGTGTATAAGACACTTCCGACTTCAATACAAACAAATATATATTTTTTATTGCAATCTTTTGGATGGTTAAAGTGTTGATCGGCAGAATTATGGACATTATGAAATTCAATATTTCCAATTGAAACTGCTTTTGTGTTTAGTCTGTTATTATCCATAATTCACCTCCTAACTCTTTCTTTATAAAAATAAAAAGTGCGGCTACCGAAGCAGCCGCACAAAAACGCAAACTCCGATAGTCGCCAAACTAACTCTATGTGAAATGGGTATTACCACACTTACCAGATGGAATTTGCATTCGCTATTGTCAAGAAGTCTAGTGCAAAAAATTTAAAAAATTGAAATATTTAGCTTTTTTAGCTCGTTTTTGAAACGAGTTTCGGCATTTTCGCCGTTAAAAAGCTTGCGAGGATAACTATTCATAAAGTCTTGGACGTATTCTATATAATCATTCGTATATTGTGAAATGTCGGTGCCCTTCGGGATGAAACGGCGTATAAAGCCGTTCTGATTCTCGTTGGATCCTCGTTCAGATGAACAATACGGATGACAGTAATAGACAGACGTGCGCTTCTTTTTCGTGTACGGAGATATTTCCATCCTCTCTGTATCCGAAAACTCCGCACCGTTGTCAAACGTTATCGTTTTAAATATCTCACGAAAGTTTTTACTTCCGAATCTACGTTCCAAACGGTTGAGCACTCTGACTGTGCTCGCAGCCGTTTTCGAAGGTGATTTAAAAATAAGCTCCATTCGGGTGAGCCGTTCTGTAAACGTCAGAACGGTCTCGCCTTTTTTTCTTTGCCCTATAACAGAATCTCCTTCCCAATGCCCGAAGGTGATTCTTTTTGCGACCTCTGAAGGACGACACTCGATGCTGTGCTCCGGTTTGGGAAGCTTCTTTGCTTCCTTTTCCTTTTTATCCTTGTTTTTCATTGATCCTTTTCGAAGAAGATTCTTAGTGCTGATTTTAAGAAAAACTCCGTTTTCGATATAGCTATAAAGTGTAACTCGACATACTTTTGTTTGAAATTCCAGGCCGTTTTCTTTTATGTAGAGAAGTACAGCTTCAGGAGAATAACCTGAAAGAATCATCTTCTCTACAAAAGCAGCAAATTTATGATCATTCCCGATCTTTAAAGGTGCGCCTTTTGCAGTTGCATTTAAATCAGCCTGGAATTGAGCCTTATCTGCGCTATATTTTCTAGTCTCACGCCATTCCGTATCTCTGTGCATATAATAACCGCGCTTGAGCTCACGGTAAATACTTTGATGAGGATAGCCGAGAATCTCGGATAATTTTTTGACTGGAACACCAGCATTATAAAGAGCTTCAAGCTGATCTCTTTTGCGTTTATTGAATGTTTTGTACTCTCGTCTTTGTCTTATTCTTTTTACTTCCACGGATAAACTCCTATTCTGTCTATACGACCTATTGTCTAAACGACCTAAATTTCCATACGATTTATTTTTACTTCCGACTGTGTCGGGGAAAAGAAAAGCCGTGGGGCTCGAGCTAAACCGCTTTCGAGCTCCCACGTGCTTTTTTCTTTTCTTCCCTACACAACACGACCATCAGGCAGGACTATCTCCACTCTCAAGGTACAGCCCAAAGCCTTAACAAGCCTTTCATATTCGCTATACTTGAAGTTATCTGTTAGCATCTTCTTTGATAATGTTGGTTGTGCTTGATCAGTCATTTTTGCAAGCTCGATTTGATTGATATTAACAGCTGTCATAGCCATTTTTAATTTCCTTGATAAGCTCATTTTGTCACCTCTTTATAGGTATTTTCCTATATTATAATACAACTTTGCTATTTTGTCAATAGTTTTTCGGCTTTTTGTGCTTAAATTTTTAGGTTTTTTCTTTTAAAGTTTTTGGGTTTTTAAGACGTTTTTTTATTAAGTTTTTATGGTTTTTCTTGGATTTTTTGAGGGATTATTTGTTTGATTTTTCGTTGATTTTGAGCCAATTTTTGTTGTTTTTGGAGAAGTTTTTAAGCCAGTTTTTGTTTTTGTTTTTTTATTATTTGGGCGTTTCCTTACGGTCGGGCTATCGAAGCGACCGCCGAGGCGTTCCATTCTACTATCCCTAACGCGCGTTGCGACGCACCCCTTCCGTCCCCTTGTCGTTGCAAGGGGAGACCTTTGGGCTTATGGTATCAAATTTCACGTGTAGTCTTTGGAAATAAATATTCCGTGCATCTCCCTTTGCACCAATGAAATTGTAGCGAAGCCTGTCACTTTGGCTGAGTCAATGTCGTTTCTAAAAACTTTTTTGAATTTTAGGGGAGAAATCGAGGTAACGAAAATTAAAAAAACTTTTTCTCCACTCGTTGACTCCGTGACCGTCTACGCCAATTTCACTCAATGGAGCAAAGGGTGATTTCGGCATATTCATTTCTATTTCAAAGCCACACTTAAAAATTTAATACCAAGCCTCAAAGAAAGTTTTTTTAGAGCTGCAGGGATGAAATCGACATATTTTATTTTGGCTCGGTGGTGGCTTGGCTCTCATCTGTTATCTTATTTTTTTATATAAAGGAGTTTTGACTTATGGCACAATTCAACATCTATCAGGCGGTTACTGACCGCATTATCTCACAGTTGGAAAAGGGCGTTATTCCGTGGCGTAAGCCGTGGAAGGTTTCGGGCGTTCCTATCCGTTTCAAAGAAGACATTACAAAGCTTGCTTTTAACAGAGTGACAAAGCTTGCTTACGGAGCATTAAATCAGATGTTACTATCTCGCGTTGGTGAATATGCTTCATACAAGCAATGGTCGGATTTAGGCGGTAAGATTAAGAAGGGCGCAAAATCTGAAATCGTTGTATTTTGGAAATGGCTTGACTACAAAGACGAGAACAACGTTGACGAGAACGGCAACCCCAAGATTAAGAGAGTGCCGTATCTGAAGCATTATCTTGTATTCCACATATCAGACGTTGAGGGTGTAGAGCCGTTGAAGCTCGACGAGCTTAACGAGGGAGAGGAAAAGCCCGAGCCTGGTTGCTTCGACTCCATAGAGGAAGCAGAACACATTATAAACGAGTACGTAACACGTGAGAATATGCCGATTGAATATCACGGCAATTCTGCTTGTTATTCACCTATGTTTGACAGAGTGACACTTCCCGAACGTTTCAAATTCGGTAAGAACTCCGCAGAATTTTATTCTACCGCATTTCACGAATTGACACATTCAACAGGAGCGAAGCACCGACTTGACCGACAGATACTCAACCGCTTCGGTGACACCGCTTACAGCAAAGAAGAGCTTGTAGCAGAAATAGGTGCTTCGGGTATGCTTAATATTCTGAACATCGAAACCCCCGAGAGCTTCACAAATTCAGTTGCTTACATTCAATCTTGGATAAGTCAGTTGAAGAAGGACAACAAGCTTATTGTTATGGCTTCGGCACAAGCTGAAAAGGCTATTAAATACATAATCAACGGAAAGGAGAACGAGGCGGCTTAACCGCCTCGCAATCGGAGAAATGAAAAAGGCAACCTACATCGTGACTGTCAAAAACGGCAACAAGTACAAGTGGACTTTCGAAGAATGTGAAGTAAACCCCGAAGATTACGGCAACAAGAAGTATATTGCATACACGATGCCCTCGGGTGACACGTTCTTGATTGACTGCCGTTATGCTCAAAAGTACGATTTCAACCGCATTTGCGTTGATTTTCTTCTTGAATGGTATGGAGAGAATTTCGCAGAGCTTTGCGAAGAAGACGAGGGGGACAGAGAAGACGAAATGGACTACCTCTACAAACGTTTTATCAACGAAGACGATTTACACCATTGGAGCAACGATTGAGAAAGGAGAAGAAAATGACTAACCCATTAACCAGAGCGGACGAGCTCCGCAACGATATCGAGAATTTACATTTTACTATCCGTTATTATATCGGAGTGCTTGCCGAGCTTGAACAGCTCGGCAGGACACACACCGAGGATTTTAAGAGGACCGAGGCGAACGTCAACGTTCTCAAGCGCAACCTCAGAACCCTCGAGGCTCAGCTTGAGAGCGAAGAAGAAGCCTGGATCTAAGCGAGCAAGGCGGGTAAAACCGCCCTGTTCGCGCTCTCTGCCCCCTAAGCAAGCTTAGCCTAGTGCCGAGCCACCCCACACCTAAGAAAGGAGAAAACAATGGAAATAATAGACGAAAAAGATCTCGGAAGGTTCAGAGTAATAGACCTTCTCGATATTATTGCTTATGATAGCAATAGCTTCGACGAAGCTCTTTCATTCTTTGAGCTTTGCGGAGATTATTCAGCTTTCCGTGGTATTTACGACGGAAAAGAACAAAAATACATATATTTGGAGGTTTAAAATGGAACACAGAATTTCAATACCGCAAGAAAACGGCTGGAATAAGATATTTTATCTGTACTTTTCGGAATATAGTATGAGTCAACGAATTGAAGTCGAAAACGTATGCATTATAGACGTTTATAAGATTCATGACCACAGATACGATCTGAAAGCATTTTTCTACAAGAAAAAATACATAACTTACCAGGAAAGCATTCGAAGCAAGAAAGAACTGTACAGCGCCATTCAAAATTTGCTGAAGCAAAATTTGTATCAGGCCGTACAGTAATGCCGGGAGATCTCCGACGTTTACTGAACGTCGAAGTTCAGTCACGTCAGTTGGAAGGAACTGTTAGACGTTGTACAGTTGCTTGAGCAAAAATAATTCTTGACTTTTTTCGAAAAATAGTATATAATAAAAACAAGAGCAAACTTTAACCTTTCGAAGGGGGCGGTGTTCGAGAAATCGTTCACATGGTTTGCTCTTGTTTTATTTTCCGCTTTTATACCGTTTTTTTATGCGTCTCACAAGTCGTAAGTCTTGTTTATCAAAAGCCCATCCGTTTTCGCGCTTATTTTTGTAAGCGCTTTTTTTCATTTTAAAAGGCTTTATTTGAATGTATTGCTTACCGGTATAATTTGGATTAGGTGATTTAATTTCAGATACTATCATATTTTTACCGGGGTGCGTTGTAAGCCCTAAGGATATGTAATTATCTTTATCTTCACCAAAAATATAATGAGGATGATAGCCGGTAATTTTAGATTTACTATATCTAAATTGATTTCTATTCTTATATCTTTTCTTTTTACCCACGTTCTCGCCTCCTTTACTCTTTATTTTCTTGCTTTCCTATCAGATCGTTGATAAAATAGCTATTCTGTGCTTTAAGCTCGTCGAAGGTTGCTTTAACATCGCCGTATTCTGCCATATCATCAATGCCGACGGTAGATCTGATCGCCTTCTTGGCGAAGTAATCAGAGAAGCAGTCCGTCGAAAATCTCTTTGAATAGATTTTCTTCGAGCAAAGATAATACTGCTGCTTCTTAACCTCGCCGTCTTGCGTTCCGTTCTCCACGTCCACAGAAAGCACGCAGAAGCCGAAGGTATTATATATCCGCTTATATCTATGCTCGAGCATAGAGCAAAGCTTCTTGAAGGCATATAGCGGCAGAGTGTTATCTGCTCGCATATATCTGTACTTTGTATATAGCTTTGCAAACTTTGAAAAAACAAACGAATAGAGCAGCTCAAAAATGGAGAAGAACGGAAGGGCGAGCTTCGTGTCCGAGCTCTCTCTGATATGTACTATTTCGCAAAGATCCCTGGCGTCAGCTCCCCAGCTCTCAGGGCGTTGCTCATCGGCGATCACTTTAACAAATGGGAAGTTATCCACCGTCGCCGAGTGCCTGATCATCTTAAGCCAGTCATTGAAGCCGTCGTTCTTTTGGTTCGTCACGTCATCCTTGCGCTTCCTATCCTGAAGCTCAAGGTTATTTTTTCGTTCCTTGCCGACCTCGGTAATTCCAACGGCACCGAACTCAAACGAGTCCTTATTGACGTTATCCCGGATAACCTTCCTGTTAAGACGGAAGGCATCGAAATCCGCGATCTTTGCATATCGGCTTATGAAGTCGATATCCTCGCTCCTACGCTTAAAGAAATCGCTGTCACGAAGCGGAAAATTACCAAGATCCGAAACTACCGTATCCGTCCTGATTGAAAAATTGGCGAAAAGGAGCGCGCTCTGAGTGGTATATATGAAATATAACTGAGCATATGTCTCAAGAATATCCCAGGCATTATCAAGCTTAAGACCGTCATTATAGCTAATACCGTATCGTTCAAAATCGTAATCGAAGAACCTATTTAAATAAGCCAGGTTATATCTCTTATAGAGATGCTTCATAATACGCCTCAGCTCGCGCGGACTCTGAGGCGTGATATAGAACAAGGTCCGAAGCCTGCGTATATAATCTCGGCAGGTCGCCAGGTTATAGATCTTATGCTTCTCCATAGCCCACTTGAGATTATTTTCAAGGTTGATCCACGGGAACGCCGGGAGCTTCATATCCTGATCGAGAAGCTTCTCCAGGGCTTTATCTCTGAACATTACCTCTTGCGATAGAAGCATATCCCCTGCGGCAGTCGTTTTCCTTTTCCCCATTGTACCGCATATCATAAAGACGATCGGGCGTTCATTGATAAAGCCACGGTTGCGCATCTCGAAATGATTAAGCCTTGTATAGCCGATATTTGCTCGGATACGGCAGAAAACGGCGTACCCGATAACGACCCACAAGGGGATCGGTATGAACGCGATCGGGACAGTAAGATCTATAAAGAGCTTGTAAACCTGACGATAGATGGATGGGAAATCGAAGCTCACAACGAAATAAAGATAATAAGCCAGGAACTCAACCAGGATGGTTAATAGATTGAAATTAAAAGCCCATATAAAGAGCCACATTTTGTAATGCTTTGGGTGCTCCTTATTGAACGAAATAAACCCGAGGATCCATCGCTTAATTGGAATATACGTCAGGCTCGCAAGCCGCTTCACGGCCTTCAGAGCTTTAGAGTCCTTGTTATAATCGTTATTATGCTTTTCAAGGTACCTTCGGAACGCCAGGACACCAACGAGCACAAGAGGCACAACCACAAGCAAGAGAACACGGCTAAACACCTTCATACCTTCGCCGAAGCTAACAAAGAAGCTGCTAATGTTTTCTCCGTCAAAATAGAGCTGCCAAAATCGGCTCCAGGATGCCTGGAACATTTCCCACGTCTCGGGCAGACCAAACACAGGAGTCCATCCGACCGATGAGAGTGACGTTACAGACGGTGAGACCAATATATCCAGCTCAAGGAGCTTTTGGAAATAATATAAAAACGAAAGCCACAGATCCCGAAAGCTCTCGCCGATTCGCGTAAATGCACTCGGAAACACGGTGAACGTGAGGACCGCCGAAAAAACGGTAATCGCCGCGGATATATAGTGCTTATAATCCGTTTTTCTGATTAATTTTAATATACGTCTCATACTGTCACCTGTCCGCACGTATAACACGAATACCATATAATCATCAAGGCTATGAGAAGCCCCATAGCCTTGATGATAGTAATAAACAGTTTTCTCCCCTTCATTCCTCCTCGCCCTCCACTATCTTGAGGACGGAGAAAGTGAAGACTACGTATTCAGAAAGAGCGGGATCGATGCTGCCGAGCTCAAAGATCTCTTTAATAACAACAAAACAATAACGCTCGGTAATGATCTCGCGCTTAAAACCGTCATCCTCATCGATAATACATTCATTGATGCAGACACAGTCGCCGGGCTTATACCTTCTTCGATCATTCTTACGAAACTCAAAGGGCTTTGTACCGTTTATGATCCCTTCAAAATGTTCGGGGGAGGTCTTAACGATATGTACGCAACTTAACGCCAGCTTGAGCTCGCTTTCCGAAAGCTCCTTCGGCTCGTCAAGCTTGCCGCGGAATATATCCCGAATCAGATAAACAACGACGCCGATCAGGGCTGCCGTCACGATGAATACAAAATAAAAATCCGAGATAATTGCAAGAACTTCAATAAAACTCATTTTCTTTTCTCCTTTTTGTCTATACAACTTTTTTCATAAACGCCCGGATAAGGCTCTTGCTTTTACAATGATCAGCAAGAGAACTGTATAATTTAAGCAATGTAACCGTCTCCGGGCGGTTACTTCTTTTTGTGCATATTGCCTTATCTGAGCGCTCATTCCCGACCCGATGGCACGCTCATAAGCTTGAGATCCTCGCTCATCAGCCGGGAATTGAGGCGGCTCTTTTGTACAAAGTGAACAAATTACTTTGTTCTATAAACGGGTACAAGATTATTATGCTTGTCCCGTTTATATTTTTAATTGTATGCGTAATATTCGTTGTTACGGTAAATGCGTTTTTTCTCATCAGAGCTCAAGATCCTGCGCTCCTTCTCCTGTTGTTTATGTACCTGATTATGATAACCGTTTTTTATCCAGGACATAACGTTAGTAGAAGCATTTTTGCCATGCTTCCGGGCAAGTCTTTTGTGCGCGTTCTGACTACGTTTAAAACGTGAAAGCTTAGACATTACTTATTACCTCTCTTTGCAGAATTTCTATCCTATTCAAAGTCACCGAGAAGGTCTCTTTTACGTTGTTCTTCTTCACGTATGAGCTGATAATAACTCATACCAAAAGGATTGTTGGAAGAAGAAACAGATCTGCTCTTAACGATCTTGGGCTTTGAAGAAGCTTTCTTATTCTTCACTTTTTTTGAACTTCGCCTGACTTTATTCTTCTTTCGATAAAGCCCGGCAAATAAGCCTTTTCTCCAGGCGCGTTTTTCGGCTTTGGTTTTATATGACATATTTTTTACTCCTATGTATTGACTTTTTTAAAAAAATGTGATATACTATTAAACAGTAACGACCGATTTCTTTTTTGAAATCCTGCTAATGCTTCTTAATGAAGATGTTTGGCCTAGTCGTTACTTTTTCTTTTTTTCAGCTAAATACTTTTGTTTAGCTCTTTGACCGTAAATTTTTGCTTGAGTAAAATCTTTAGCAGTCATTTGACCTTGCGAAGGATTTGAGTAATTAGTCTTTAAATCAACTATTCCTTGTCGGCGCAAATAAGAGAGTTTTCCATTACCGATAATATCGTTTTGACATTTATAATTAGGAGAATTTTTACCCTTTTTAGGACTTGTTGTTATTCCTACCGAAACGTGTCTATCATCAATATCCTCTAATATTACGTGATTGTGATTTCCTTGCGAATCTCTGTGACGTTTTAAGAGGACAGTAACGAAAGAAATGTTTTTAGCCGATTTAGTAGAACTCTTTTTTATGGTTTTTTTCTTTTTAGAAGAAGGCTTTTTATTATACCTTAGAATTTTTATCACTTCCTTTTCTTCGACGACTTTTTAGTAGCAGCTTTCCACTTCGATCGCTTAACCGTCTTGCGGGCCTTCTTCTTAAGCTTCTTGACGTTCTTCGCCGAAATTGTATCCTTCCGTGAAGTCTTTTTCCCAAAAAGCCTTTCAAAGAATCCGAGAGGCTCCGATCGATACGAATGGAAGTGCTCGTCCTTCTTTGCAATGCCGAGCTCAAATTGACGACGCTCGGAATCGCTCGTAAAGCCTATATGCTCGTCACCTGCGGCTTTTTTTTCCGAAGCCAACACCAGCATAATATGCATCGAGCTCGGCTTCTTCAAATGATGCCTTGAGCCCGTCCATATAGCCCTTGGAATATTCCGAGCCGTCCCCAGCCGCCGATGGACGTCTTTTTCTGTTTTTACTCATATTTTCTCTCCTATCTTGACAAATTTACCACTAGGGTGTATAATGAATTAAAAAAATTTTGAGGTGATTTTATGTTTAATTGGTTATTTAAAGCTTTAAATTCTTACGTTATTGATACGCCTACAAGCGATTTTACAGGTAACGCTGCCACAACAGAAATTGAAAGTTCTCCTTTAATTTCAGATCCTGCTTCATTCGTGATTGGTTTACTCATAGGAATAGCAGCAACAGCACTATGCTTCACAATTGGAATAATAATAGCAAAAAACAGTAAAAAAAATAACAAAAAATAACTTTAATAATAGCAATTTAGTTAATTCTAAATTGCTATTTTTTCTTGTTATTTTTAAAAATAGATCCTATAATACTAAAAGGCATTTTTACAATCTCAACAACTCCCTCAATAATAGGCTTAATAGCAGGTGCTGCAGCTCCAAGTGCAACGACAATTATTACTAAAAAAATAACCGAAGTAAGCTTTTCATATGTACCATCTATATCGGTAGTTGCAGCATTACCAGTGAAATTACTTGTTGGACTGTCTATCGCATAACAGTTTTTTACAATTCCGTCAGTAACAAACTTCAACCGCAATATAGCCGCATCAGAAACGCCTTTTCCTTCAACAAACATCCAACCCCAATAAGGCCAATTAAGATTTGATGGATTATCACCAATTTTTGTATAATTCGCAAAATTTACACCCCATCTATATAACTGAGCTTGCTCCTTAAATTCAAAAGCTGACCCTTTGGAAACATAATCGCGAAGATCATATATATTATCTATTTCCTTGTATTTTGTATCATATTTTCCAAACCATTTTGAATCAGTCGCTGAAACCGTTGTTTTTCCAGGCTTTATAACTACCGTTGTTGATTTTTCATTTTTTTCAAAGTAATGCCCTTCATAATCAAAATCGATACTTTCGGAATATTCACCATTATAAGACCCGGAAACAACACCAGAACACAATTCTTCTGTATGAGCTACCCTCATATCACAGAAAGTCTCCCACATAATGCCATACTTATATTCCGTAAATTCAATTTCAATCTCAAGAAGATCATCAATTTCTTTATCGGTATTAAAAAAGATGAAAAAAGAATCTGTATATTTATTAAAATACCTCATAGTGGTATCGAGATCTTCGAAAAATATACCAAAATCCTCCGATTTACCATAACAGAAAAATTCTACTTCTTTATTCGTAATTGTTATAGTTTCTACTTCCTGACGAAAAACTTGAATACTATCATTTGAGATACCATTAAAGATATAAACGTTATCGATCTCCAAGAGTGTATTTTCGCCTTGTTTCAAATTTAATAGATTATACCTTCTTGTAGAAACGTCCAAATTTGTAAGCCCTAGAACCTCAAATTTACACCAATTACATTGAGTATCCTTATCAATTAATTTCAATTCATAATCTTTAAAAACTTCATTAATCTCGTAATTATCATCCGAAACAGACGTTGATAAAGATACCTTCAGATCGTCATAAATTGAAAGAGGAAAATTTAAATAAATATAGGTTCTCAAATTATGATCAAGATCATAATATTGTGACATCGAAATAAAAATTATATCTTTATCACTCATAAATGAAAGTTTATCCTGACCCATACTCATAATATCAGAACGAGCAGAAGTCTTTGTAATATCTTCATTCATATATTCCGCCGCCTCTGCCCGAACGCCAAGCCCGGGAAGAAGCAGCTGGATGAGGAGCCCTGCCAGGATCGCCGCAAGCATTGCTATAACGGATATTCTCTTTTTTGTTTTCTCTTGCATTTTATATCTCCTATTCAAAGAAGGTGGACACACAAGCATCCACCTTCTTTTTTTAATTATCGCGGAAGATACTCGTTAATAACGATCGGGATCTCCTTGCCGCCCTCGTCAAGGTCGCCGGGATATACGTTGAAGCATACGAAGTCAGCACCTTCGGGAACTGTGATCACGACGTCGCTGCCTTCAACCGCCTGGATCTCTACTGCCTGCTTGATTGCAATGCCGTCGGAATTGTAATAATATGCGTGGTAGATCTCACCCTCGCAGAGCTTTTCGAAACGAAGAATAAACTTCGATACGTCAGAGCAATTGATCTTAACTACGTTGTAACCGTCAAGCTCGGTTGCTGTAAGCGACTCGGCAAAATTGGCGAGAATCTGGCCGCCCTCGTTCGTGCCAACCATCTTTGCATTCTTGATGAAAGCATAAGAAGAAGCTACACCTGCACTCTTGGCAACCTCAACGTCGCTTGTTGCATTAAGCTTTGCCGTTGCGTAGAGATCTTCGGGCTTGAACTCCTGGTATCTGTCGACAGAGATATTAAGCTGCTTCGAGAAATTATAGATATCGATGAAGGAGATCTTCTCCTCGCCCTCCTCAAGGATGGGATAATATACAATACGTGCATACTTAGCAAGCTCGGGAGTTGCGCCGGTGAAAGCATCGTTCGTGCGAGCTTCGCAGCTCAGATAGAAGTTATCTTCGTTGTACCAGAAGATCTGATATTCACCGGTTGCATCATAATCGAGAGCAACCTTGAGGCCGCGGCACTCGAAAGAATTCTTCGTGTAGAGAGTTACGTCCGATTCGACGTATTCGCCTGAGTCGTTGATCGCGCCCCTGGCAAAGCTCGGGCTTATATTCTGCGTCTTATTACTGAACACGCCGATCATTACTCCGGCAACGCCCATAATTACGAGCGCACCTACAATGGCAAGGACGATCGCCAAGGTTCTATTCCGTTTTGGATTTTTTGAATTAGTTCTCATTTTTTTCACTCCTGTTTTTTTATTTTTTTAATTAAATCCCGCAAAAAGGTTATCTATATCGACAACCAAATTGTCGCAATAAATACGAGGTACGATCGAGAAGGTAATATCCGAAAGAAAAGCATCGCCGTGATTAAGATCACATATATACTCGTTGTTGATATACAACGCACCGGCAATGCTGCCTTCTGCTATATCCTCGTTATACGAAAAGAGCTCAATTCGGTAATTATACCAACCGTCAAACCTCAAATTGCTCTTAACAATACGATTGGATGAATAATCCTTGATCTCATAAGTATCCGAGCTCGTTTTGTAAAAGCGCAGACTGTCGTAATCGTTTAATTGTCCGGGTTCGGATCCATAAGAGACCTTAAGGAAATAAGGATTAGAATCGCCAACAGATCCTGCTTCATCAATACGCATATCAAATTCTATTACAATATGATTATACGTTACTACAGCGTAATCGGGAATAAGCTCCTCGGGAATAGGGAGAAGCTCAAGATCTTTATTGTAAATAATTGTCTTGTACATACTCGGACCCTTGTTATTATACTTCGAATGAGTGATATGACCGTATCTGTTTTCACCGTCAAAAGAAGTTGTATACTTAAAAGTCGGATATGCAGAGTTATTAAACAAACTGAGCTCTGTAAAGAAATTATCTGTATTGTTGAAGGTATGAACAAGCGGATGAGATGCGTACAGTCCATTGCCGAGCGAATCACCTTCATACTCTCCAAAGTTATTTGCGGAGCTTGAAGGGGGATCCTCGGAGTTAAGTATTACCGGGATAGCCACGGACGCGCCGACGGTTGCAACAACAAGCAGGATAATCAAAAAGGTCGTTATTTTTCGTTTTAGAATTTTCATTTTTACCTCTATCTTAATTAACTTGCGCCCTTGCGGCGCACGGCCTTCCTGGCGGCACTTGCATCGCGCCGGGCATTGAGATACCCCATCCGATAAGTCGCACGCGCCTTTGAAAGCTTATTGCCCTTATGGTCCTTCTTCCGCTTCAGCTCGCTTGCGTACCGCTGAGACTTCTTCGAAGGACCTTCAAAGAGTTTTGCCACGGTTATACCTCCTTTGATTTATTATCAATGCTTGATCCGTAAAGTTCCTTGATAATACGTTCATGCATTAATTCACGTGAATACTCCAACACACGAAGATCGTGTAAACGTTTGGTTTCCTTGAAGCTTTCGGCAATATCTGCCATAAATTCTAATTCCTCATAATCAACAAGCTCAACTAACTTATCGACTGTCGTTTCGGCACTATTTAATTTAGTAATAGCAAAAGCTTGATCGATTAATTGTTTATATTTAGGATTCTTCGGCGCAGGAGCTTTTCGAATCATATCGAAAAAGGCATCTTTGCCAAAAATTTTTATTAAAGTTTTGATGCTTCCAATGGGTTGAGTCATTACATAACGTTCACAAGCAGATAAATTATAATCGACTCCGGGCTTAGACCAAACAGATACACGCACGGCATCATCAATAAACTTATCCCACCATTCGGCAACTGGCCAACGACGTTTATTAGAATCGCCCGTAGGTACTCTGAAAGACACGTAATTCTTTAAAACACCCAGGTACAAATCTCTCAAATCATTATCCTTGAGTTTATCAACAAAGCCCTTGGCGTTAACATCTTTGAGCTGAAGCTCACAACGTACCCAATGGAATTTATCACAGTCATAACCTCTCTCAGAGGCTTTATCGTATATACGAATAAAAACGTTCGATTTTTTTGAACCGAAATATACGGCATTACCTGAATTTGAATAAATTGATTGATACGTACTTGTACGAGATACAAAATGTTCTTCTCGAACCGCATCACAAACGTTTTTTATATCAAAAACTCCTGTCATATCATCAAAAGCAACGTCAAGACGAGTAATATGTATATTGTCAGGATCCTCTCTTACTAGTTTAAAAAATTTATTATAATCCCCATCGCCAAAAGTCTCAAAAGAACGGCAGCCTTGACCGGACATTTCGAGCCAGATGAAATCACCACTCTCTGATAATTGACTTTCATTAAAGTGAATCGATATACCGGAAAAATATAAACGATACATATATCCCTTAGATCCGCGAACAGTTTCGAAAGAACAATCGTTAAGATGCAACAAGTTAACGAGCTCGTAAACACTGTGCCTTCTAGTAGTAAAAGAGAGCCAGTCGAATATAATTCTATTTTCTTTTGGAAAATCGGGTATTTTCTCGGAATAATGCATATTTTACCTCCTGCATGTACGTTCTACCCCCCTGTTAGCCGGAGGGGGTAAGCGAAATTTTGTACTTTTCAGAACAAAACTTCGCCCGAAAAACCCCTAAGAATTTATTTGTTTTCGTCATTTACTTCCTCATCGGGAAGTGTTGTCGCAAATGCTTCAAGTACAGCTTTACGTCCCAGGAATGAAGGATCACGATCATTCAATTTGGGATTTGGAAAATAATGTATGTCAACGGCAATAAGTTCACCTTCTTCACCGCACTTTACATAAAAGTTGGTAGCAACCTTTTCCTTTCCGTCAGCTCCTGTGTACTTTTTCTTGCGCTTAAATAAATTTACTACTGCCATAATGGCCTCCTTCTGCCTCTCGGCTTAAAAATATAACAAAACCTAATCGGTATTTATGCCTAAGCGGCTTTTAAACCTATACGGTATTTGTATCTAAGAGGGAACGCCGTTCCCGACGGCGTTCAAACGGTCGCAAAGACTCGATAAACACCTCCCATGGCGCAATCAAACCATTCGCGAATTTTCATATCTTCCCAACCCCGCGGGGTCGGGAAGATATGAAAAGAGTGCAATTCTCTGAAAAAAGGCTCTCAGATCCTTGCACTAGATATATTAACATAAATAAAAGATCGGAATTTTTAAAAACGACTTGACAAACGCCCCGTATTCGTGTATAATACTGTATGTAATTCACGGAAGCATAGCTCAGTTGGTTAGAGTACTTGCTTGACATGCAAGGGGTCACTGGTTCGAGTCCAG
>JAFQRL010000042.1 GCA_017410065.1 Clostridia bacterium
CGAGCCGCTTTAGTGATAACCTGACCGTGTGCCTCATTCTTTCTTGGTGGAAAGTACAGGGCTCGAACCTGTGACCCTCTGCTTGTAAGGCAGATGCTCTCCCAACTGAGCTAACCTTCCGTTTCGTGCTTTAATATTATAGCAAAGAGATGCGGGTTTGTCAAGAGGTTTTTAAAAAAATAATGATTTTTGCTTTTTCTTTGCGCCAAAAGCGCGACCCACGCCTTATCGCCGCGCGACTCGCTTTACATAAAATCACCTTACTTTCTTTTCATTTTTTATTACCGCACGCAAAAGCAAAAAGATGGCAAAACCGAAGTTTTGCCATCTTTTTGTAAAAAACACTTTACATTTTATTATTGTTTAGTCGAAATAGTAGGGTTTGCCAGTCTTTGCGGAAATGTAAATTCCTTCAAGGATCTTCGTAACAATAGCCGCTTGCTCGCCCTTAACAACAGGCTCTCTTTCGCCGAGAACGCAGCTTACGAAGCAATCTGCCTCAAGCTGATGCGAGTCGCCCATCTTGGAGCCCTCGAAGAAAGCAACTCTCGATGCTTCAAGATCGGGGGTGGTAACGTACTTTCTTCCGTGGTCAACGCCGTTGAGTCTCAATTGACGGGGACCGAGGATCTCCGCGCCGCCCTTGTCTCCGCAAAGGAGAGTAACGGCTTCCTTCTGATCAACGTAGTTAAGAGCCCAGCTGGAGCGAAGGTTGATAACCGCGCCGTTCTTCATAACGATAAATCCGAAAGCAGAGTCCTCAGCGGTGAAGCGCTCGGTGTCCCAGTCGCCCCAGGCATTACCTGTTTCGGTCTGCTTATTGAGCATATGGAAGGTCCTTCCAACGCAATATGCGGGCTCGTAGTTATCCATCATATAAAGGGTAAGGTCAAGAGTGTGAGTTCCGATATCGATAAGGGGACCGCCGCCCTGCTTTTCCTCGTCGATGAACACGCCCCAGGTAGGAACCGATCTGCGACGGATCGCGGTAGCCTCGGCATAATAGATATGACCGAATCTGCCCTCCTCGCAAAGCTCCTTAAGATAAAGGGAGTCTGTACGGAATCTTGTCTGATAGCCGACGGTGAACACCTTTCCCGCCTTGTCTCTTGCGGCGAGCATCTTCTTTGCTTCCTCGTATGTGATCGCCATAGGCTTCTCACAAAGCACGTGCTTGCCTGCCTCAAATGCATCAACGGTGATCCTGCAATGCTCGCTGTTGTGAGTGAGAACGAGAACTGCGTCAACGTCGGGATTTGCAAGAAGCTCCTTATAGTCGGCGTAGACCTTCGCGCCCTCAACGCCGTACTCGGCACAAGCCTTCTCTGCCTTCTCAACTACGATATCGCAGAACGCAACAAGCTCCGCTCTGCTAAGCTTGCTGTACGAGGGAAGATGCTTTCCGTTTGCAATTCCTCCACAGCCGATAACACCAATTCTAACCTTATTCATTTTATTCTCCTCCTTAAGCCTTTTTTGCATCATTTGCAAATTTTTTGATATTTTCGATGGAACGGCGGATATACTCCTTGAAATCAATGGGGTAGGACTCAACCTCAAGAATAAAGGTGTCCACGCCGTATTTGGTAGCCGCCGCAATGGACTCGGGAGTTCTGCTGTATCCCTCGCCTGCAACCGCGTGAAGAAGACCGCCTCTCGGCTCTCCCTCAAATTTCTCGCCAAGCTCCTTGATGTGAAGCGCGCAGAGCTTATTTCCGTACTTATTAATAAGATCGACGGGATCGCGACCCGCAACCGTCGCCCAGAATATATCAAGCTGAGAGCAGATGCCGGGAACGTCCTCCATCAGTCTCCACACAAGGTCTCCCCCATTCTGATACTCCTGATAATGGTTGTGATAACCAAAGGTTATTCCACGCTCGCAAAGCAGCTTCTGCACGCGCCTTATTACAACGAGAAGCTCTGCGTATTCCTCCTCGGAATATCTGTATATGGGAGCAATGGGAATTATGACCTTCTTAACGCCGAGAGTATCGATATACTCAAGCTGCTCCTCGATCTTCTCCGCTCTTATGTGAGCCGAATGAACCGTAAGTCCGTACTTATCAAGCTTCGCCTTGATCTCCTCGGGAGAGAGATCGTAGAAGCCCGCCGTCTCAACCGTGTCAACGCCAAGCTCGCGAAGAGTGCGGAGCACCTCGTCAAGACCGAGCTCCTCTATCTGATGCTTAACCGAATAAAGCTGAATTCCAATATTCATTATGCCCACCACATCCCCGAAGGTTTTTCCTTAACTATAATACCGTCAAGGAACGAAATAGCCTTCTCAAGACCTTCCTTAATAGACATAAATGAATCCTCGTGCTCGATGCATATCGTGTCGTTGTATCCGACAACGAGAAGCTGAGATATAACCTTCTTCCAGAATATATCGTCGTTTCCGTAGCCCATAGTTCTGAAGACCCACGAGCGGTCGCCGACATTGGAATAATGAGAAACGTTCAAAACGCCGTTTTTGCGAACGTTATGCATATTCATAAGGGTGTCCTTGGCGTGGAAATAATAAATTGCGTCGCCAAGCTCGTTGATAACGTCGATAATATCCATTCCCTGCCAGATAAGATGAGAGGGATCGAGGTTTGCGCCGATAATGGGACCGACCTCGCGGCGAAGACGAAGAAGAGTTTCGGGGTTGTAAACGCAGAAGCCGGGATGCATCTCCAGAGCGATCCTCTTAACGCCGTTTGCCTCGGCAAATTTCACTGCTTCCTTCCAATAAGGTATCAGCACCTTGTTCCACTGGTAATCAAGAACGTCAAGATATTCGGGAGGCCAGGAGCAGGCGACCCAAGAGGGCTGCTTTGCATCGGGATCAGAGCCGGGACAGCCCGAGAAGGTTATGATCCTATCAACGCCAAGCTGACCGGCAAGCACACAAGCCGCCTTGAAATCCTCCTCAAATTTCGCCGCGATCTCCTTGTTGGGATGCACCATATTTCCGTGTACCGCAAGAGCGGAGATCCTCATTCCGTATTTTTCGAAGGTAGCAAGAAGCTCCTCTCTGCCCGCCTTGTCACCAATAAGCTTCACCGCGTCTGCGTGAGCTCTTCCGGGATATCCGCCAACGCCAAGATCGTATTCCGAAACACCCAAGCTCTTAAGATATCCGAGCGCCTCATCAAGAGACATTCCGGCAAGCGCGCTGTTAACAACACTAAGTTTCATATCATCTTTCCTTTCACATTTTATAATAAATTGTAATTATTTATTTACATTTTAATCAAATTCAGAAGCTTTCCTTAATAACCTCTCGGGTATCGGAAGAAAGCTTTGCAAGCTCCATCAGCTTGAATACTCTCTCTATTTCTCCGCGCTTTATCGTGAGGGCCTCACGACCTCTCACCGCCTCAACAAAGTTGCGATAAAAGGCGGTCTTATCCCCTCTCACGACATCAAGCGGCAAGACCTCAACCGTCTCGCTTCTTCTGCGAGCCATAGTCTTTGTGAAGCCGTTTCCTGCGGAAACGCCCTCAAGCTTATCGTCCTTGCGGACAAGACATCTCACAGATCTGCCCTCGACCTTGAAGTTGTGCCAATCGGTAACGACCGCGGTGCCGTCGTCGCAATAGAGCTGCCACCTCGGAAGCTCAACGAAGCTGTTTGTGTCGACCACAACTCTGTAAGTCTTGCCCGACTTAAAGCCGACCTCAAGCGCAAAGCCGTCGTCGACCTCCTCGCCCGCTCTGTATGAATAGGTGCAATAAACCGATGTGACCTCCTCCTTGATAAAGCCAAGCATCTGGTCTATAAGATGAACGCCCCAGTCAAGCATCATTCCGCCGCCCTGCGCAGCAACCTTGCGCCACTCTCCGGGAATTCCGTTTGCGCCCATAACTCTTGATTCAATGCGGTAGCACTCGCCAAGCGAGCCCTTTGAGATAAGCTCCTTCACGGTGATATAATCGTCGTCCCAACGCCTGTTCTGATGAGGAGTAAAGAGCACGCCCGCAGCCTCCGCCGCATCGTACATCCTTTTTACCTCGTCAAGCCCGAGGCCAGCAGGCTTCTCAACTATAATATGCTTGCCCGCCTTCGCCGCCGCAAGAACGTAGGGAAGATGAATATCGTTGGGTGTGGCAATAACGACCGCCTCAATGCTCCGATCCGCAAAGATCTCCTCCGCAGAACCGAAAACGCGGAGTCCAAGTCCCCTTGCAAATTCGCATCTCTCCTCCGAGATATCGTATATACCCGCGCACTCAATAAGCTCGTCGGGCTCGGTGTTATTATAACGTGCAAATGCCTTTTCGTAATGGAAGTTACCCATTCCGCCGTAGCCTATTATCGCGATCCTCATAGTCGTCTCCTTAAAAGATATAAAAATTTTTCAGCGCAAATATTGCCCTGACCGTTGACAATTTTACCTTGTAATGATATAATAACATAAAAAATTGCTGTTTTCTTCCCATCCAAACATAAATCTATCTCAAAAATTGACTTTTTCTTATTTTTAAACAATAATTCACCAAAGAAGGAGAACGCCGTGAAGCAGCCATTCTACGAATATCACAGAGATAAGGACGAAAAAATGATGATCTCCTGCGGCAATGCAGGCGTGGTGTCAAACCATTTTCACAGAAATATAGAGATCCACTATATTCTCTCGGATAACACCCGAATATCGGTTGGCGGCGAGGAATTTATCACAAACACAAACGACATTGTTTTCATTCATAATTATATGCCCCACGCCATTCTCGGCGCACACAAAAAATATTTTCTTATCATACCGCCCTACTACGCAAACGACCTTGATAAAAGCCTTTCAAAAAAGACCCTTCTCCCTCACCTTGGCGATAGGGAATTCAACCGCACCCTTCTTCCTATACTTGAAAAGCTCCACCAGAGTACCGATATGCCCTCCCTCGTAAAAAAAGGATATCTTGATATCCTCATCGGCTCTCTGCTCGCCCACTACCCCACGATGCCCACAAAAAACCCCGCAGACCTCGACTTCGTCCTCTCCATACTCAGCTACATCGAGGAGCACTCGGCAGAGCCCATCGATCTCGCCACGATCTCCGATCACTTCGGCTACAATAAATATTATTTCTCCCGACTCTTCAACCGCACCGTCGGCACCAACCTCACAAGCTACATCAGCTTCGTCCGCCTCCGCACCTTTATGCGCCTCTATAAGGAGCACAAGCGCGAGAAGATCTCAAAGCTTGCCTCCCTCGCGGGCTTCGACTCCCTCCCCACCTTCTACCGCACCTTCGCCAACGTCTACGGCACCTCCCCCAAGGAATACTTCGCAAAATAGCCCGTCCCCCTTTGTTAAATTCACCAATGAGAGAAACCCATTTTCTTTTCTCGTTTGTGAATTTTTACAAAATTGGAAAATTTCTCAAAAAGGAATTGACAAACCGCCCGAAATCATATATAATATATACGGTTAGCAGAGGCTAACTCGGAATTTCGGAGTTAGCAAAAAGAGTGTTTTTTGCATAAAGCTTTGCGTCGAAGGGAGGACTTGTGATGAATTTAAAGCAGGCAGAAGTTGGCGTTGAATATATCATCAAGAGCATCGAGACCAACGACGAGGAGCTTGATTCCTTCCTCTTTTCGCTGGGCTGTTACAGCGGCGAGAGCATCACGGTCGTTCGCCATATGAAGGGCGGCGCGGTGGTTGCCATCAAGGATGCAAGATACAATATAGATAATCAGCTTGCTGAGGCTATCAATATATAATTTGTGTGCCAACAATATGTATTCTCCTCTTATCAGCATCGGCAAGCTGATTACTTTTTCAAGATTTGGTTAGCAGAGGCTAACTATGTCAAGTTAATTTTAGCCGAAAGGTATTTATTAGGAGGATTTCCAATGAGAATCGCTTTGGCGGGAAACCCCAACTCAGGAAAGACCACGATGTTCAATGCTCTCACGGGCAGAAACGAAAAGGTCGGAAACTGGGCGGGCGTTACCGTAGACAAAAAGGAGCACCCCATTAAAAGGGTGTACGCAGAGGCGGATCAGCTGATCGCGGTCGACCTCCCGGGTGCATACTCTATGTCTCCCTTCACAAGTGAGGAGAGCATCACAAGCTCCTACGTCAAAAACGAAAATCCCGATGCCATCATCAACATCGTGGACGCAACCAACCTGAGCCGTAGCCTTTTCTTCACCACCCAGCTTCTTGAGCTCGGTATTCCCGTGGTCGTTGCGCTCAACAAAAAGGACCTAAACGAGAAAAAAGACACTAAAATAGACACCTCAAAGCTCTCCGCACTCCTC
The DNA here is from genome assembly GCA_017410065.1 of Clostridia bacterium. Taxonomy (GTDB): domain Bacteria; phylum Bacillota; class Clostridia; order Oscillospirales; family CAG-272; genus UBA1740. Next base: position 6,256 of record JAFQRL010000042.1, read on the forward strand.
GGCTGTCCCGTAGTCGACACCGTCTCCACCTCAAAGAGAGGCTTGAAGGCAGTGGTCGCGGCGGCAAAGGCACAGGTCGGCAAGAGCCAGAGTGCTCCCTACTCCGAGGGAGAGGTAGACCAGACCAGCAAGGAGGCGGTCGAGGCGGCAGACCGTGCGCGCTTCGAATTCGTCAATAAGCTCGTCTCCGAGGTTGAGACCCGAAGGGTGCTCACCAAGGACCGCAGTATCAGCGATAAGATAGACGAGATCCTCACGAACAAGTGGCTCGGTATTCCCATCTTCGCCGCGGTTATGTTCCTCGTATTCTTCATTTCGCAAACCACTCTCGGCACCTGGATCGCAGAGGGCGTTGAGATCGGCGACTTCTTCATCCCAGGCCTCGTTCCTCTCCTTGAGATCTTCCAGGGCTGGGTCGGCGAGCTCCTCGCAGAGGCAAATCCCCTGCTCTCGGCAATACTGGTTGACGGCGTTATCGGCGGCGTGGTTGCCGTTGTAGGCTTTTTGCCCCTGGTTATGATAATGTACTTCCTCATTGCTCTCCTTGAGGACTGCGGCTATATGTCCCGCGTTGCGGTGGTCCTTGACCCCATCTTCAAGAGAGTCGGTCTTTCGGGCAGATCCGTTATTCCCTTCGTTATCACAGTCGGTTGCGCAGTACCAGGTGTTATGGCAAGCCGTACCATCCGCAACGAGCGCGAGCGCCGTGCGACCGCAATGCTCGCACCCTTTATGCCCTGCGGCGCAAAGATCCCCGTTATTGCTCTCTTTGCAGGCTCCTTCTTCGGTGACGCCTGGTGGGTCAGCGCTCTGATGTACTTTGCGGGCATCGCCCTCATCTTCCTTGGTGCGCTTCTCGTAAACGCCATCACAGGCTATAAGGCAAAGAAATCCTTCTTCATCATTGAGCTTCCCGACTATAAGGCACCCTCGGTCTGGGGCGCGTTCAAGTCGATGTGCAGTCGCGGCTGGGCATACATAGTTAAGGCGGCAACCATCATTCTGCTTTGCAATATGGCAGTTCAGATTATGCAGACCTTCACCTGGAGCTTCACCGTTGCCGAAAGCGCAGACAGCTCTATCCTCGCATCCATCGCGTCTCCCTTTGCATATCTCCTCGTTCCCATCGTGGGCGTGGTCTCCTGGCAGCTTGCGGCGGCGGCTATCACAGGCTTTATCGCAAAGGAAAACGTCGTCGGCACTCTTGCGGTTTGCTTCGTCGGTCTTGAGAACTTCATCGACACCGAGGAGCTTGCTATGATGGAGGGCGCGGGCGCAGAGGTCGCAGGCATTATGGCTATCACCAAGGCGGCGGCTCTCGCTTACCTTATGTTCAACCTGTTCTCTCCCCCCTGCTTCGCGGCTATCGGTGCTATGAACGCAGAGATGAAGAGCGCGAAATGGCTCTTCGGCGGCATCGGTCTCCAGCTTGGCGTTGGATACACGATAGCATATCTCGTCTACACCCTCGGCACCCTCTTCACCTCTCCCGCATCCCTCAACGTAGGAGCGGCATTCGCAGGACTTGGCGGAGTTCTCCTTATGGCGGGCTTGGTAGTATTCTTCATATTCTATAATAAAAAGAAGCTTCAAGCGGAAGACGAGCTTAAGGCTCGCGCAAAAGCTGAAAGCACAAAATAATTAAAGTGCAAAGGCTTCGCCCGAGCACAAAAGCGAAGCCTTTATAAAAAGGAAAAAGCAATGGATAACCCTATTATCGTAAATTCAATCATCATCGGTGTTTTGCTGATAATAGTCGGTGGCATCGTCTGGTTTCTCATCAGGCAAAAGAAAAAGGGTGCCGCCTGCATCGGCTGTCCTTATGCAGGTAAGTGCACGGGCGGCTCGGGATGCAGTTGCTCGGGCAAAGGAGGCCCCAAGCCCGATATATCGGAGCATCAGCAAAACGAAAGTAAATAATAAAAATACCACACATCTCCCAAGGTTGACATCTCGGGCGGTCTGTGGTATACTTTTTATATAAGCGGCAATATTTTTTATAGAACGATTTGGAGAGTGTGAAATATGACAGACACCGAGATCAAAAATTTGCTTGAAAAACAGCGCGCGTATTTTGAAAGCGGAGCAACTCTTTCGGTGAAATTCCGCAAGAAAATGCTAACAAAGCTTTACAAAACAATTAAAAAATACGAAAATGAGATAAACGATGCCTTAAAGGCAGATCTCGGAAAATGCGCATACGAAAGCTTTATGTGCGAATCGGGGCTCGCCCTCACGGAGATCAGCTATATGCTCCGCCACCTTAAGTCCTTCGCAAGAAAAAAGAGGGTGCGCACCCCTCTCTCCCAGTTCCCCTCAAGGAGCTATAAGCTTCCCTCTCCATACGGCTCGGTGCTTATTATGAGCCCTTGGAATTATCCCTTCCTTCTCTCGGTCGAGCCGCTGACAGATGCCCTCGCCGCAGGAAACACCGCGATAGTCAAGCCCAGCGCATACTCTCCCGCCACAAGCGAGATAGTGAAAAGAATTATTGAGGAATGCTTTGAGTCCGAATACGTCGCAGTCGTCACAGGCGGCAGAGCTGAAAACTCCGCCCTGCTTGATCAGCCCTTCGATCTCATATTCTTCACAGGAAGCGGCACCGTTGGCAAGGAGGTGCTACGCAGATCCGCCGAAAGGCTCACTCCCGCGATCCTTGAGCTTGGCGGCAAGAGCCCCTGCATCGTGGATAAGACCGCAAATATTCCCCTCGCCGCAAAAAGAATTGTATTCGGCAAGCTTCTGAACTGCGGGCAGACCTGTGTTGCTCCCGACCACGTGCTGATAGATAGCACCGTCAAGGATGAATTTATAAAAGAGGTCAAGCTAGAGCTCCGCCGTCAGCTCGGCGACTCTCCCCTCGAAGACCCAACCTACGGTAAAATAATAAGCAAAAAGCACTTCGACCGTCTCCTCGGGCTTATAGACCCATCAAAGGTCGTCCACGGCGGCGACTCCGACCCCGTCTCCCTGAAAATCGCCCCTACGGTGATGGACGGTGTCACCGAGGCAGACGCGGTTATGGGCGAGGAGATCTTCGGCCCCATACTCCCCATTCTCACCTTCGATGATTTCGGCGAGCTGCTCCGCGCCGAGAAGGCAAAGGATAAGCCCCTCGCCCTCTACATCTTCTCCGAAAGCAAGGAGAATATCCGCCGTGCTACCACCGAGCTCTCCTTCGGCGGCGGTTGCGTCAACGACGTTATAATCCACCTCGCCACAAGCGAGATGGGCTTAGGCGGCGTGGGCGAAAGCGGTATGGGCTCATACCACGGCAAGGACGGCTTCGACGCCTTCACCCACTATAAATCCATAGTGAAAAAAAGCACGAGGATCGACCTTCCTATGCGCTACCGCCCCTATAAAAGTCGGTTTTATGAAAAGCTCCTCCGCCGCTTCTTAAAATAAACCCGCACCCGCATCAGCGCAAGCTTCGCTCTGCAAAAGCTTCACTCACGAAGCGTCCTATACACCGTCTTGAATTTGGTGTATTTCAGCACCTCCTCAAGGGCGTGCTCGTTGGTCTTGGTAACGTAGTCCTTGAAGCTTTCGTAAACCTCTCTGCCTATGGCAAAATAGTCCTCGGAAAGCGCACGGTCGATCTTCTCACGCCGCAGCTCCCCTGGCAGATCGAACATTTTGAGAATGGTGTCCAGCGCGCCGCTTATCCTTCTTGAAAGAGACGCACTGTGGTCGGTGCTGATAAGCGTGGCATATTCAATTCCCGAGATAATGCCCTCAACCTCCGCAAATTTCTCGTCGTCCCACCCATCGGTGTACTCCGCAAAAACTCTGCCGACCTTCTCAATATCGCTCTCGCGGATAAGGTCGAGTGTCATCGTGTGAGTGTACGCCGCCTTAAGGAAATCCCGCATCTCGGGGACGTCCTCGCTGATAGCCGCCATCGTCGTCAGCTCAAGGCAATAAGCCGAGACCGAGTCGTGCCCCTCGTTTGCCAGCTCCTCCATCTTCTGCCATTGAAAATCGATCATCATTTTAACGAGTATGGCAAGAATATGCTCCTTCGTTGGGAAATAAAATGTCAGATTACCCTTGCTGATATCAGCTCTCTCGCAGAGCTCTGTTGACGTAGTCCTTGAAAAGCCCTTCTCAAAAAACAGCTCGGACGCCACCTTGATTATATACGGCCGCGTTGGCGTCGGCTTCCTGGTTTTGATCACCTTATATCCCTTCCTTTCATTTTTCGGATATTAAAAGCACTCTGTCGTCGTGAAGACAGTCAAACTCTTATATATTTTTTACTATCTCCGCGGCCTTCTACCCTTATCAATCCTTCATCACGCATTTGCTTTGCAAGTATGAAGGCGCGTGTTTTCTTGAGCCCGAGAAGCTCTTGGATTTCAAGTTCTGTAATCTGTCCGTTTTCTTCGATATAGTCAAGTATTTTCTGCATCTGCGCTGTAACGACCGTTCCGCTTTCTTTTTCAGCCATACGGTTCATGTTAGGCAGTATGATCTTGAAGGTATTCGGCGTTACCTTTATTCTCGGCTGCTCGGAACAGCTTGCATACAGATTATAAATCTTACGAATTCCTGTGCCGTAGGATTCGATCAAATGCAGGCGATGGAAGATATCAGCGAGATTCTTGTTTCTCGGCTGCGAAATTCCGCTACGGATATCGTCGGGCGAGAGTCCGGGCAACAGACCTCCGATTGAGATAAATTCCATTTCCTTATCATTCACATTGATAATGATGCTACCGCTGAAGCTATAGTCACGGTGTACGAGGGCGTTGAGCAGCGCCTCGCGCAGAGCTTCTTCGGGATAGTCAACCTTTTCAATGCGTTCAAGACCTTTGAAGGTTGCAACGGTCTTGTTGCAAAGTGCAAGGTAAGCATAAGTGTTATCAAGCTGCTCGAATATAGAACCGCCAAATTCCTTACTATCACGGAACTTGGTGTTTTCCTCATCGGCGAACACCGCCACCTTCGTGGTATGTGCGCATTGATCGGAAATAATAAGTGCGAGATTGCTATATAATTCATCTGCTTTAGTTGTAATACCAAGGGCGCGATACTTCGTTTTTGAAAATTCAATATTATAACGCTTGAACGCTTCCTTTGCACTCTTAAAGGTCAAATCCTGTTCCATAGAACGCATGCTTTCAAAGATATCACCGTCGGATTCCTTTATCATTGCCCTGATCTGTTCGGGAGATGCAGACACGGAGGATGTGCCTTGTCGAACGAATACACCGCTTGGCTTCAAGCCACGAGATTTGAGATAATAGGGCTTATACGAACCTTCTCCCACGGTGATACTCACAACTCGATTCTCCTGAATCGTATATTTCACGAACATCGTCACATCGGGCATAATCGCATCACGAATGCCGTTTGTAATGCGTGTATAGTTTTCGTCCACATTATCAATGCCTACGGCGTTTCCGTTATTATCAATTCCAATGTAAATCACACCGCCGTCCGTATTTGCAAACGCAATAACCTCTTTATAAAGCTCGTCTGTGAACTGTAATTTAAATTCAATATTTTCGGTTTCAAATGTCATGACGACACCTCCCATAGTATGTCGCTCCTATTATACACCAAAAATTCACTCTTGTCAAGTGAACAGAGTGAATATTCACTGATTTTTGTGAATTTTCATTTTCAAATGCTACTTTTAACCGTGAAAACTCCATAGCCCTTCTCTTTGTTTATTGCGGTGCAAATTTTGAGGTGTGGACACAAAGAATAAAGCATAAAATCAAATCCGTCTATATACAACCCTGCAAAGCAGGATTTCATCGCGAAAGCGATTTCATCCACCATAGGTGGATTTCACCCGTCGAAGACGGATTTGTCTGCGTGTTCTCCGTTAAGGATAACACGCGAATGTTTTCTCTTTTTTTGTTAGGCGATATGTTTGCAAGCAAACGCGATATACTCGCTTTGCTCGTGCGATATATTGTCGCTTCGCTCCAATGCGATATGATATAAATCCCCTCACGCCCCGCAGGGCATATCGTTTGCAAAGCAAATATCGCTCCCGTTAGGGAATATCGCAAATCCCCAAGGGATTTATATCGCTGCGTGTTCTCCGTTAAGGATAACACGCTAATGTCCTCTCTTGTCTGTTAGGCGATATGTTTGCAAGCAAACGCGATATACTCGCTTTGCTCGTGCGATATATTGTCGCTTCGCTCCAATTCTATATGATATAAATCCCCTCGTTTTAGCATATCTCGCCTTGCGGCGAGTATGTTAAAACATATCGCAAGGCGTAGCCTTATATCGCTCCCGTTAGGGAATATCGCAAATCCCCGAGGGATTTATATCGCTGCGTGTTATCCTTGACGGATAACACGCCAGTACCACTTGCATATACTCATAATAAAAGCAAAATATCGGCGCAAAAAATTTAATAACTAAAGCGCAAAAAAATATAAAAAACATATTGACAAATCAGAGCCCTCTGTGCTATACTCAAATCAAATAGGAGACACGGCACACAGCCCGTCTCCCCGCCAAAGCAAAGCACAAGCAACGTCAGCCGATACCGCCCGAGGCATCTCGCGTTTTTGCGGCATCCTCCGCCATAATGCGCCGAAGGACCCCTTTATTACCTGCGGATCTCACGAGAGATTTCTCAGGTTAGTATCGGCTAAGGAAAGGACATTTTATGACACTCTGCGAAGAACTTTATTTTGAAATCACACTCACAGGCGCAAAATCCGATCTTAAAAAGTTTATCAGCTTCTTAAAATCGGGCGAGCTTGACGACTTCTTCGAATTCTCCTCCGAATACATCAGCTACGACGACGAATACGAGGATTCAGCACCCGATAAAAGCACCTCCATCACCCTCTCAAACGACGACTACGGAATCGAGATCGACGAATTCGACACAGACGAATTCCTTGAAGTATTCTGCCGCGCCGCCAAGGAGCTTGAGGTGTTCGGCAGTCTTTACGATATAGACGACGAGGAATATAAATTCAAAAGCGATAAAGGCGATTCCTACTACGTAAACGCCCGCCGCATCGCAATGTTCAACGAGGACGAGGATAAGCCAAAGGACGACGACGAGGATTGATCGCGCCATCCCAAAAAACTAAAGAGCAAGAATAAAAGGAACCAAAGCAACCCCGAAGATCATCAGCTTCTCGGGTTCAGACCGTATCCTTCTATTCTTGCTCTCGCTTTTTATATCGGCTCCCGCCATTTTCGCAAACTACTATTAATCGTCCTCTGCGTTATTGAAATAATCCTTGTCAAAAAATTCAGACAAAGTCATTCCCGCTCCCTCGCAAAAACGCTTTACGGTTATAACCTTCGAGCACTTCGTTCTACCCTTGATAAGGTCGTAGATCGCCGAGGGCGACATTCCGCCGCTCAAC
>JAFQRL010000043.1 GCA_017410065.1 Clostridia bacterium
CGAGCCGCTTTAGTGATAACCTGACCGTGTGCCTCATTCTTTCTTGGTGGAAAGTACAGGGCTCGAACCTGTGACCCTCTGCTTGTAAGGCAGATGCTCTCCCAACTGAGCTAACCTTCCGTTTCGTGCTTTAATATTATAACAAAGTGCGTCGCATTTGTCAATAGGTTTTCAGAAAAAATTTTAACTTTTTAAAAAAACGTTTGTTTTGCGCTATTTGTTGATATAGTTTTTGGCAGATTTGACCATAAAAGCGAGGCAAAGCCAATTTTCGCCTCGCTTTTATTTGCTTTTTATTGGGTTTCTATAATAAACGCCGAATAATTTCTCAATAAAAAATAGGTTGAAGCCCGTTGAAAGCCTATATTGATTCAAGAGCGAAGACCACGTCTTCTCTTTCTTCAAGAGCGTGGGTTACGTCCTCGGGGCTTATGCTGAGATCTCTATTCAGGACGTTTGCCTCGATGCCAACGTTGCCCTGGGTGCCGCTTCTCGGCGCAGTTACCTGAACGTCGATGACAACGAAGGTAGCTTCAAGATAATCTATGGTTGTGCGAACGGAGACATCCGACTTGATCTCAACGTAAATGCCGAATCTGCGATGCCGCTTATTGATCTTATATTCAAGCCTGTGAACGATCGTTACGGTTAAGACTGCAAGCACAAAGGTTATAATTGCCGCCGAATAGAAGCCAACGCCGAGAGCGAGACCGATAGCCGCCACCGTCCAGAGTCCTGCCGCCGTGGTGAGTCCTGTGATCTGGAATCTGCCCTTGATAAGTATAGTGCCAACGCCAAGGAAGCCTATGCCAGAGATGACCTGCGCGGCAATTCTCAAGGGATCGTTGGAATAACCAAGGGTCTCGTTTGCAAAGATGCCGATTATAGATGCCAAAGTCGCGCCAAGGCACACGAGGATATGAGTTCTCATTCCCGCGGCTCTGCCCTGCTTGCCGCGCTCAAGACCTATGGTTCCGCCAACCACCATTGCAAGCACCAGCCTGAGAAGCACGGAGACAATGTTCAGATCTGTGAGATATTCTACTATCTTATCCATTTTTACCTCCCATCGGAGCACTAGCCCCTAAAACAGAGTGAATATCATTATTCTACCATAATTATATGAAAATATCAAGTACCTTGTTTGAAATAAACAATAATCACGCCATTTTTATCCATTTTTTCGTTTTTAAGCTACACAGCTTAATTTTTACTTGCTAGCCTCCAATCAGAACGTCGGTGGCGAGCATAAGGCAGAAGCCGACGAGCAAGGCATAGGTAACGCCTCTCGTGCTACCGTGATGAGTTTCGGGGATCATCTCGTCGCTGATAACGTAGAGCATCGTGCCTCCCGCAAAGGCGAGAGCAAAGGGGAGAATAAAGTAAGCGACCGTGACGGCAAAATAGCCAATAAGTGTGCCGACCACCTCAACAAGACCTGTGAGCGAGGCTATAAGGAAGGTGCGCCCAGGCTTCACGCCTGCGGCGAGCATCGGACCGATAATGACCATACCCTCGGGTATGTTCTGAAGGGCGATGCCGCCTGCGATTACAAGCGCGCCCGTTGGGTCGTCTGCGCCGAAGCCAACACCTGCCGCAATTCCCTCGGGCAGATTATGTATGGCTATGGCGGTGACGAAAAGAAGAACCTTGCTGAGGCTTTTGTTTTCGTGGCTCTCGATATCCGAGCCGACCATACGGTGAAGATGAGGCACCAGCTTGTCTATCAGATTAAGACAAAGTGCACCCGCAAAAACGCCGACCACGGTTATAAGAATACCAAAGTCGCCTCCGTATTCAACCGAGGGCAAAATAAGCCCTATGACCGCCGCTGCAAGCATAACTCCCGCGGCAAAGGAAAGGACCGTGTCCGAAAATTTGTGAGATATTTTTTTAAAAGCAAAGCCTATCGCCGCGCCGATAACGGTTGCTCCACCGACACCGACCGCCGTTAATAGCACTTTAAGCAAAGCACTGTCCATAAAAGCCTCCTGAATTAAGGTTGCGTGTTTAAAAAGCAGAGGCAAGGCTCCTGCGAGCCTTGCCTGAAACGATCCCTACCTCACGCGGCATATTTTGCGATAATTTGCCGCGGGGCCCCCAAGCAGGAGCTAACCCCTGCAAGAGCCGCGAGGTCGATCCTTCCATCTTATGCTTCGCTGAAATTATCCTTACCAACGCCGCAAAGAGGGCACTCAAAATCCTCGGGAAGATCCTCAAACTTCGTGCCGGGAGCTATGCCGTGCTCGGCATCTCCAAGTGCCTCGTCGTATTCCCAGCCGCAAACGTCACATACGTATTTTTTCATTTTCTTTACCTCTTTATTTGTTATTTGAAAACTTTAGTTGTAATTTGAAAACCGAGCTTAATTCTTTGCCCGATCAGATCTCAGCCTTCCAAAGGCCGTGAAGATTACACCAGGCGTAAGCCGCGACGGGCTCCTCACCATCTGCGAGAGCAAACACTGCCTCGGGAGCATCCGTGGGCGCAAGGCACTTGCGCTGACCGCCCTTGCTTGTTTCAAGATAGATCCAGCCGATATTGTGCTCCTCGCTCATAGGATGAGTAACAGATCCAACCGAAACGAACACCGCGCCGTCCTCCACGTTCACTACGGGAATATGCTTTTCGCGGCTTGCTTCAACAACGCCTGCCTCAAGCTTTGTCATCTTCTGACCGCAGCACACGAGTGTGCCGCCGCCGTTATTGATAAGACCGACAAGGTTGCCGCATCTTTCGCATACATAGAACTTCTTTTCACACATAATAAATTATCCTCCGTTTTTTAAAATATATTCTTTTTTATTTGTTTTTGTAAATAATTATTTGCATATCTCGTCTGCAAGTGCCTCAATCTCGCCGATCGATCTTTCATCAAGAGCCGAGGTTATCTTAACGTTTGCCTCGGTGTAGGTAATGCCCTTAAGCCCCTCAAGCATACCGCGCATTACCTTGGTTGCCATCGGTGCCCAGCTGCCGTTTTCAATAAAACCGATAGTCCTCTCTTTATATCCGCGCTCTGTGAGGTGGTTTATAAACTCACGCATATAGGGGAATACGTCGCCGTTATAGGTGGTGGTTGCGAGGACGAGCTTCGAATATCTGAAGGCATCCTCAACGACCTCAGCCATATCGCATCTTGCAAGATCCCAAATCGCAACCTTCACGCCCTTCGCCCGAAGCTTCTCGCAAAGCAACTCTGCCGCCGCCTTGGTGTTGCCGTACACAGAGGTATATGCGATAGTTACGCCCTCCTCCTCGGGTCTATATGAGGACCAGGTGTCGTAAAGCCCGATATAATAGCCGAGATCTTCTTTGAGAACAGGACCGTGAAGGGGGCAGATAGTCTTAATATCAAGTCCTGCCGCCTTTTTAAGAAGTGCCTGAACCTGGGCGCCGTACTTTCCAACTATGCCGATATAATATCTTCTCGCCTCGCAAGCCCAGTCCTCATCGACGTCAAGTGCGCCGAATTTGCCGAAGCCGTCTGCCGAGAAGAGCACCCTATCAAGGCTATCGTAGGAAACGATGACCTCGGGCCAATGCACCATAGGTGCTGTGAGGAAGGTGAGAGTATGCCTGCCGAGCTCAAGGGTCGCTCCCTCTCCAACGACTATTCTTCTATCTGCATAATCGGTGCCGAAGAAGCTTTTCATCATTGCGAAAGCCTTTGCCGAGCTCACGATCTTTGTATCGGGATACTTATTTGCAAAGCTCGTTATATTTGCCGAATGGTCGGGCTCCATATGATGTACCACAAGATAATCGGGAGCTTTGCCCGAAAGAGCTGAATCAATATTAGCAAGCCACTCGTCGCCGAAGCTTTTATCCACGGAATCAAGTATAGCGATCTTCTCGTCTATTATTGCATAGGAATTATAGGACATACCGTTCGGTACGTCGTATTGCCCCTCAAAGAGATCGATCGCGTGATCGTTCACTCCAATATATTTAATATCCTCTGAAATAAACATTTTAAAAGTCCTCCGAATTTTATTATCTACTATATTTTATCACAAAGCGATAATAAAATCAACTAACTTTCAAATAATTGATCAGCATTTTTTTAAAGCTTAACCCATTTTACATTCAGCCCCTACGCATCTTGAGCAAAGCTCATTGGGGCAATCTCTTTTATTAAGGAAGTTTACTATATTATCGACCGTCGTTTCGGCAATATTCATCAAAGCCTCCTCGGTGAGAAACGCCTGATGAGAGGTCACTATCACGTTGGGCATCGAGATAAGCCTTGCCAGCACGTCGTCATCAACGATATGCCCAGAGAAGTCCTCAAAGAAGAATTCGTTCTCCTCCTCGTAAACGTCAAGGCACGCCGCGCCAACCTGCCTTGCCTTGATGGCGGCAAGAAGTGCCTCCGCATCTATGAGCGCACCGCGGGAGGTATTGATTATCACCACACCTCTTTTGCACCTTCCGAGAGCCTCGGCATCAAGCAGATGATAGCTCTCCTCGGTGAGAGGGCAATGGAGAGATATCACGTCGCTCTCCCGAAGAAGCTCCGAAAGCTCAACGTAGCGCACGCCTCGCGCCGAAAGCTCATCCGACGGATACTTATCGTATGCAAGCACCCTCATTCCAAAGCCGAGGCAGATATTCACGAAGACCCTGCCTATCTTTCCCGTGCCCACAACGCCGACCGTCTTTCCGTGAAGATCAAATCCCGTGAGCCCGGAGAGGCTGAAATTAAAATCCTTGGTGCGGATATACGCCTTGTGTATGCGGCGGATAGAGGTGAGAAGCAATGCCATCGCGTGCTCCGCCACGGCGTAAGGCGAATAAGCGGGGACTCTCAAAATGTGTACCTTTCCCTCCGCGTGCTTGATATCAACGTTATTGTAGCCTGCCGAGCGAAGCGCGACCAGCCTGATGCCCATTCCGTAAAGCGCGTCTATGACCTCCGCATCCACCGTGTCGTTCACGAAAACACACACTCCGTCGTAGCCCCTTGCAAGAGAGACCGTATCTCGCGTCAGCTTTGTTTCAAAATATTTAAATTCCACTCCGCGCTCTGCCCCGAGCCTGTCAAAATGAGGCTTATCGTAGGGCTTTGCGTCAAAAAAAGCAATTTTCATTTTATTTTCTCCTTGATTTTACATTCTTATTATAGTATAATTGTAACAGTAAGTATGTTGAATTTTCAACAAAGGAGAAAAAAGTGGAAAAATATACAGATATTTTACGCGCGGTCCCTCTTTTTGAGAGCATTGAACAGGAGGAGCTTTTCAGAATGCTTCGTTGCCTTGGGGCAAGGATCGAAAGATATAATAAAAAGGACGTGATCTTTGCGGAGGGCGGCTCGGCGAAATATATCGGCATCGTGCTTGAGGGCTCGGTGCAGCTATTGAGAGACGATTATTTCGGCAACCGCTCCATTCTTGCGGAGAGCTACCCCTCCGAGCTTTTCGCCGAGGCATTTGCTTGCGCGGAGCTGGAGGAGCTTCCCGTAACAGTCGTGGCAAACGAGCCCACGGCGGTTATGCTTATCGAGTGCTCCCACATTCTTCACACCTGCCATAATTCCTGCAGCTTCCATCACAGGCTCATATTCAATCTTATGCGCGACCTGGCAACCAAAAATATAGACTGCCACAACAAAATGGAGATAACCTCAAAGCGCACCACAAGGGAAAAGCTCCTTGCCTACCTTGAGATCAAGGCTCGCCAGAACGGCTCATATTCCTTCGATATTCCCTTTGACCGCCAGGAGCTTGCAGACTATCTTGAGGTCGACCGCTCGGGGCTTTCTGCCGAGATCGGCAAGATGAAAAAAGAGGGGCTTATCGAGGCGGAGCGCAGTCACTTCAAGCTGCTTGTGTAGAAAAGCGCCGCGATTCCTTTATATCACCGTGTTATAGAAGGATATAAAAGCATTGTACATCAAATGCATTACATAAAATAAATATCAATTACATAAAGTATTATATATTTTAAGAATAATTACATAAAATATTAAGTATTAAAAGCGAAAAGCAGAGGCGAAGATATTTTCGCCTCTGCTCTGTTTTTCAGCCTGCTCGGTGACTATCAGCCTCCGAGGTACGCCTTAATGATCTCCTCGTCGCCGAGAAGCTCAGCGCCCGTTCCCGTTTTAACCATTTTGCCGATCTCAAGAACGTAGCCGCGATGAGCAATGCTCAAAGCCTTCTTTGCGTTCTGCTCAACGAGAAGGACGGTGGTGCCCTGCTTGTTGACAGCCTCGATCATTTCAAAAATTGTGTTAACGTAGAGGGGAGAGAGACCCATACTGGGCTCGTCAAGAAGGAGGAGCTTCGGGGAGGACATCATAGCTCGGCTCATAGCGAGCATCTGCTGCTCACCGCCCGAGAGTGTTCCCGCGATCTGATTTGTGCGCTCCTTAAGAATGGGGAAATGAGAATACATTTCCTCAAGCTTTCTTTCAAATTCAGCCTTGTCCTTTTTGATATAGAAGCCCATCTTAAGGTTTTCATAGACCGTGAGCTCCTGGAAAATTCTTCTTCCCTCGGGTACCTGTGCCATACCCTTATATATCATTTTGTGAGCGGGAGTGGTGGTCACGTTTTCGCCGTTAAGGGTAACGGTGCCTGCCGCCTTGGGAATAAGTCCGTTTATTGCGTGCATAATAGTGGTCTTACCCGCGCCGTTTGCACCGATAAGAGCAACTATCTCGCCCTCGCCAACGTCGAAGGACACGCCCTTGATAGCCTTAATAAGACCGTAGTTTACCTCAAGGTCTCGTATTTCAAGTAAGTTTTTCATACGTTACCTCCTTAGTCTCCGAGATAAGCCTTGATTACCTCGGGGTTTGCAAGTGCTTCGTCTACCTTACCCTCGGCAAGAGTTACGCCGAAGTTAAGGACGGTGACGTTATCGCAAATACCTGTTACAAGGCTCATATCGTGCTCGATAAGCAGAATAGTCATATCGAAGTTATCGCGAACGAAGCGGATAGTTTCCATAAGCTCTGCCGTCTCCTGAGGGTTCATACCCGCGGCGGGCTCGTCAAGAAGCAGGAGAGTGGGATTTGTGGCAAGAGCTCTTGCGATCTCAAGCTTTCTCTGCTTTCCGTAGGGGAGATTATAGGCAAGGTGGTTTCTCTCCTCGTAAAGACCGAAGATCTTAAGAAGCTCCTTTGCCCTGTCTCTCATTTTTTTCTCCACGGCAAAGTGCCTGGGAAGGCGGAAGAGCGACTCCAGGAGAGTGCACTTGAATTCGGGCTGATCGTGGAGACCGACCATTACGTTACGAATAACCGACATATTATTGAAAAGACGGATATTCTGGAAGGTACGCGCGATGCCCTTATGGTTTATCTTATTCTGGGGGAGGCCCTTAAGCTCCTCGCCGTTAAGATAGAAGGTGCCCGTGGTGGGGTGATAAACGCCCGTGAGCATATTGAATACGGTGGTCTTACCTGCGCCGTTCGGGCCGATAAGTCCGTATATTTCGTTTTTCTTTATCTTCAGGTTTACGTCCTGAACAGCCTTAAGACCGCCGAAGGAGATACCGAGATTTTTGGTTTCAAGTACGTATTCAGCCATCACTTTTCCTCCTTATCGGGGTTCTGCGTGCTCTCAACGACCACAAAATCGGTGGAAAGGACCTCGTTCATCTCGATCTTCGTGGGTACTCTGTCCCAAGCACTCTCGTCGTCCTTTTCGTGAGAGGCGTCGTGCTTTATGCGAAGCACCTTGTGCTTTATCCAATCGATGCCGCGGCGAAGATTGAATCTCTCTCTGAAGAATTTGAGACCGGGCGCGTTATTATAGATGATTATAATTACGAGGATGAGCGCGTAGATGATATCCTTCAAAACGGCGAGCTCGCCTGTGAGGGAGGTCTGAAGCTCGGTGTTGATCCAGGTGATCGCGGTTGCGGAGATGATAGCACCCGAAACGTTACCCATACCGCCGAGAACCACCATAATAAGGATCTCGATGGAGTAGTTGTAGTCGAAGACGGACGCCTTGACGTTGTAGTTTGCAAAGCTGAAGTAAACGCCTGCGATACCTGCGAGAGCCGCAGAGATAACGAAGCCCATCAGCTTATATTTGGTTACGTTGATACCGCTTGCCTTTGCGGCGATCTCGTTATCGCGGATAGCGGTGATAGCTCTGCCGTGCTTGGATCTTATCAGATTCTGAACGATGAACACCGTGAGAAGAACGAGAACGAAGCCGATAATAAAGAGGGTCTCCTTATCAAATCTGGGAGTTCTCATACCGAGAGCACCGCGGATATTAAAGCCATTCTCAACCTTCAGATCAAGGTTTTCAAGAACAGTCTTAACTATCTCACCAAAGGCGAGAGTAACTATCGCAAGATAGTCTCCCTTAAGCCTGAGGGCGGGAAGACCGACAAGGAATCCGAAGATTCCCGCAACGACAGCACCGATGATCATAGAGACGATAAAGGTGAGGATACCCTTACCCTCCTCAATATTGGATTCCTTGAAGATGCAGGAGATGATACCGCCCGCATAAGCACCGATACACATAAAGCCTGCGTGACCGAGAGAAAGCTCGCCAAGGAAGCCGACAACGAGAGAAAGAGATACTGCAAGAACGATATTGAGAGTGATCGTTTCAAGCAGGACCGTGGTGGACATAGGAAGCTTTGTGGTGAGGGTCATTATCGAGAAGATAAGACCGACTATGCCGATCGCGATATAATTAACAAAGTGCTTCCACTTTACCTTGCAGATCGCATTCCAGATTTTAGCCATTATACCTTCTCCCTTCTCTTCTTGCCGAGAATTCCCGAGGGCTTAACAAGAAGAATAACGATAAGGATAATGAACTCTACTGCCATAGTGTAGGGAGCGAGAGGGGGGATGGAGTTGCAGATACACTCAACAACGCCGAGAAGAAGTCCGCCCACCATTGCACCGGGAATAGAGCCTATTCCTCCGATAACCGCCGCCGTGAACGCCTTGATACCGGGGAGAGCACCAAAGGTGGAGGTAAGGCTGGGGGTCTCAAGAAGGCTGCAAACGCCTGCAAGAGCCGCGAGAGCCGAGCCGATAGCGAAGGTTACGGTTATTATCAGATTAATATTTACGCCCATAAGACGCGCCGCGTCTCTGTCCTCGGAAACAGCCACCATTGCGCGGCCTGTTTTCGTGAACTTAACGAAGAGCGTGAGGCCAACCATCACCGCAACGGTTGCAACGAGGGTGATGATCGTGTTGTACTTGATTATGAGATCGCCGAGCTTGATCGCGCCGAGGTCGGCTATGATAACGAACTTAACGTCTGCACCGAAGATGATGAGAGCCAAGCTCTGAAGAAGGTAGCTGACGCCGATAGCCGTTATAAGTACAGCAAGGGGAGATGCGCCTCTGAGAGGCTTATATGCAGTTTTCTCAACGGCAACGCCGAGAATTGGACAAACTATGATCGATGCAAGTATTGCAACCACGGGCGAGAGGAACGCAAGCCAGGGCGCGTTCGCAACAAGCGGGTTGAAGAGATTGAGGAATACGTACACCGTGTAGCCTCCGACCATAATGATATCACCGTGGGCGAAGTTCAGCATTTTTGCAATACCGTAAACCATCGTATAACCGAGAGCGATCATAGCATATACGCCGCCAAGGCTAAGTCCGTTTACAAGATTGATTAAAAATTCCATAACTTTTTCCTTTAATTCAGGAGCTTTTATTTAAGACAATTTGTCAACGCGGGGGAATTCCCACGTTGACAAATTGACGCTGTTATTTAGATTTTTTGTAAAGTATTATTTACAATTACTTGTTTGCTTCCTTAACAATATACTTAACAGCTTCCTTGTTTACGAAGCCGTTCTTCTGCCAGCTGATGTCGGACTTATTGAGGCCGCCGTTGGTCTGCGCGCCTGTTACGCCGTGGAACTGGAACTCCTCGTGAGGAAGAACCTGGCTGAGGATATCGCAAAAGTTAGAGGAAGATGTGGTCTTGCCGAAGGTAGTGCCCTTAGCCTTTGCGAACTTAAGAGCCTCGTAGATAGCCCATACGCAGTCGTATGCAGCAGCACCGAACTGGTTAAGAGTAGCGTCGCCCTCAAATGCGTTGTATCTTGCGATGAACTCGCCTGCCTCACCCTCGGTTGCGCCCGAGTTGAAGTGAGAAAGGTAGGAGATCTCCTGAGGAATGGTGTTGATATCGAAGCCTTCAACCGCATCGATACCGTCGAGACCGTCGCAGCCGTAGTAGATAGCGTTAGCCTTTACGGTGTTCTTGCCTGCAAGCATAAACTGAGATGCGGGAGTGTAGTAGATAGGCATAAAGATAACGTCGCAATCCTTAAGGGTGTTAACCTGGGTTGCAAAGTTGGACTCCTCGCCCTTGAAGGAAGCCTCAACAACGGTGAAGCTCTTATCAAGTGCAGACTTGAACTTATTTGTGATACCTGTGGAGTAGTCGTCGTCGGACTTGTAGAAGATACCAACCTTCTTACCTACGTAGTTTTCATTGAAATACTGCGCGGAAGCTGTTCCCTGGTTGGAGTCAGCAAAGCACATCTGGAATGCGTTGCCATACTCGGGAATATCGTCGCCCGATGCGGAGGGAGTAAGAACGAATACGTTATCGTCGTGAGAATACTCCTTGAACTCAAGGCCGGGGCCGGTTGTAACGGTGCCGAGAGTGATCTGAACGCCCTGCTCAATAAGGCTTGCGTAGTTGTTTGTTACGAGCATAGGATCGTGCTTATCATCAAGCATAATGAACTGGAAGGTGAAGCCGAGCTCCTCAGCAGCGATAGCATTGATCTCGGAAACTGCAAGCTTTGCAGCCTTCTCAACGGAAAGACCGTAAACGGCAGCGGGGCCTGTGAGAGGACCGGAGCAACCGATCTTAACGACCTTGTTACCTGCGGTGAACTCATCGGACGCGGAAACGTTCGTGCCGAGCACGTTCTTGTTTGCGGTGTTGTCGTCGCCTCCGCCACAGCTTGCGAGCATACCGCAGCACATAACAAGAGCGAGGACAAGCGCCAGAATTCTAGTGAATTTCATGGTGAAAACCTCCAAAAAATAAAATATTTATTGTATATCTATATAGTATAACCATTTTTTTGTAATTGTCAAGGTTTTTTTGAATATTTTTAGGAAATTTTATATTATTTTAGAAAATATTTTTCAAGATGCATAAATATGCACAAAACCTACATTTAATGAATATTCCGTGTATAGTCAAAATTACCCAAAAATGATTATTTACCTTATTTCAAACGGTTACTTTGCGGATAGCCAATATCAGCACCAAGTGGTTAAAGCCGACATCTGCCGATTGTTTAACAGATCAAAACGAACGAACACTCCGCCGCTATCAAGATCTGAAAGAACAACTCAAAGCGCCTCACCCACAGAATGATCTGCAAGTAAGACGCCGTTTTTACAGTAATATGCTAACTATTGTTTGCATTTTTCTGCTTTTATTCTTTACTTATTATTCTTTTTTCTCTTAAATGTTGCTTTGCAAGCACTGCTCTATCACGCCTGATCGTTCATTATCTTGCTGCTGAGAGCAAGTATCTGAGCTCCGTATTTTCTTTTGCGAGACTCCAGCATTGCCTTGTGCATCGGATAGTTTACCGAAACGATAGCAAGACCGAGCACCCCGATGATCACGCCGAGGGCAAGTCCGCTGCCGAGCCCTATGATCGCTCCGATATCGGTCATAATAAGACTCATTCCCATTCCCATTATGATCGCGCCCAGCGAGCCGAAGATATACGAGAAGATAAGTGCGGGTCTCTTTACCCTTTTGTCAAGCTCGCGAAGCTCGTCAAGCTCTGTGTGAGCGGGCTTTGAATACTCTGCGCTGATCCTTCTTGCCATTTTAATTTCCTTTGTTTCCATTTTGTTTTCCTCCGTTTGCGTTTTGTGATTTACGGTTATATTCTACACCGCGGCTGTTTTTGAAATCTTTAAAATTTGTTTGAGTTTTGTAAAACTTCAGTTTTTTTCTTGTGCCGAGCAAAAAAAGCAGGGCAAGCTCAAGGAGACGGTGCCCCTCGCTCTTACCCCGCTTTGCGGTGTGAAGCTATTCTTTATTAAAGGATGGAAAGTATACTTCCCTCAATGCCTTCAAGCGCCTGAAGCTCGGCTATGATGTAAAGCACCTGAACTATGGTGTTAATGAAGTTGTAGATACCCCAAGGAATACTGATGATACCGAGAACGAGACCTGCGATCGCAAGGCCGCGACCTCTGAGCTCGCCCGACTTTGTCTGCTTCATACCCTTGATGGAAAGTATGATACCGATAATACCGCAGATTATGGGAGAAACGAACAAGCCCGCAAGCGATACGATAAAGCCCGCAACCGACTTACCCGACATTTTCTTTTTCTCCTCAACTACCACAGCAGCCACGGGAGCAGAAGCCTCAACCTCTACGGGAGCAACTTCAACGGTGCTCTCCGCAGCAGCCGCCTTCTCCTCGGCAACCTCATTTACCTGATAGCCGCACTTTGTGCAGAAGTTGTCTTTTTCGGAAAGCTCGTTTCCGCATTTTTTACAAAACATAATGTACCTCCTATGCTCGGGCGGTGTGCCCGAATGTTTAATTAAAAAATTTTTAAATTTAACTTGTGTTATGAATTTTATTTATTAAATCGGATATTATGGAATCTAAATAACCAAAGCAATTTAATCGATCTATATGATTGGCTGATCACACCTTGGCGATCTCTTTTTCGGCGGCATCCGTTTCGGAGAGCTTTTTGCCGCGGCAGAGGAAATACGCAAACGCGACTGCCGCAATACCCGAGATGAATTTGCCCACGATGGTTGCCGCAACCGTTCTGCCCGAGAGCTCGCCTGCAAGTATGGGAGCCTGCGCGAGGGTCCAGGCAAGATGGTCCATAAACATAAAGGATGCGGAAACGGCAAATGCGGAGTTAAGGATAAGTCCGCGCCTATCCATATTCTCTGCCATCTCAAAGGTGGTGAGAGAGGTGCCGAGGGTAACGAACATACCGAAAGCGGAGGTGTCGTTTATTCCAAGACGCCTGCCCATCATCGAAAGAGGCTTTTTCAGCACTCGCTCAAGAAGCGAGAGCAGAGGGAACGCACCGATCATAACCACGATAATGCTTGCAACGGTCATCATCACGGTGGAGATAGGAGCGGCGGCAGATAGAATCTTGAAGCCCTCGTGATACTGCCCGAGCCAATCGCCGAAGCGGAAGCCCTCGTTATAGGTTCCGATAACGAACTCGGCAAAGCCGAAGATAAGTCCAACCGTTATAACGCCCTTGATTATCCAGCCGAGAATAACGAATATCTTCACGGTTATCTTCTCAAACTTAAGAATACCGAAAGCCAGAATTCCCGCGAAGGCAAGAAGGGGAAGAAGCACGAAGACGAGCGACACGAAGTCAACCCCTATGATTATTCCCGAAATAATAACGCCCACGGGGATCGTTATGATACCGCAGAGCAGACCGAATATAACGTCGTTATGCTGCTCTTTTTTCGTGACCTGAAGAACGTATGGAACGAGGAAGGATACCGTACATCCCATCATAGCCGAGACCACGAATCCGTTAAGCAGGCCCACCTCCGCAGAAGCGGAAAGCTCAAGAGCTATCTGTGATACTCCCATATCGTTTGCAAGAAGGGCGGCAGGGATCAAGGAAAAATCGAAGAACCTCGTTGACATATTCCCGAGCCCCGAAAGAAGCTCTGCAAGAACGGGTGTTATAACCAGCATACCGCCCATTGCAAGAATAAGCGGACCTGCCATAGATATTCCCTTTTCAAAATCATTGCCAAGCCCAAGCCTTGAGCCGAAGATGCGATCTATTGCCGCGATCACAGCAAAGCCGAGCAGAACATAGCTTATAATATTCATTAGAAATTCCTTAAATTAGAGTTGTTTTGCCTAGTTTTGTTTGCATTTTAGCCATTAAAAACCGCTGATAGGAAGATCCTCGTTGTCCTCGCCCTTGGTTATACGGCGTATCTCAACGAAGTAGGACATCGTGTCGCTCACGCGAACGAGAACTCTATCTCCCACCTTATGTCCGAGCAGTGCGCCCCCAAGAGGGGACTCCTTACTCACGAAGCCGAGCAAGGCGTTCTGACGGAGGGTGGTTACTATCTGTATTTCCTTTTCAGCCTTCATTCTTTCGTTATAGATAAGAACTCTATCGAAAAGCCCCACCTCGTCGTCTGCCTTTTTGATCTTGATGACCTTGGCAGTCCTGATCATATTTTCAAGATATCTTATGCGGCTCTCGTTTTTGCGCTTTGCGCGCTTTGCTTCCTTATATTCCGCATTTTCGGAAAGATCGCCGTACTCCCTTGTGCGCTTAAGCTCCGCGCCAAGCTCGGGGGCAAGCTTTACCTTTCGGTATTCGATCTCCTCCTCCATTTTTCGGATATCTACCTCTGTTAGCTCGTCGTACATTTTTTCTCCTATAAATTGCCCGTCGGCGCAACCCCAAAATATCTAAGCACGCCGACGGGTATTTCACCCCTTGATGAGCAGAACAGCACCGCCCTCATCAGGAGCTTTATGTAAGGTGCAAGCGGAGGAGCTTACGCGCAACGACCAACTGCACTCTTATTACAAACCGACTCGATCAGCTATCAGAGAGCCTCAACGATAGCCTTGGTATCTCTTGCGATAACGAGCTCCTCGTTTGTGGGAATAACGAAGACCTTGACCTTGGAATCGGGAGTGGATATCTCGATCTCCTCGCCGCGGACCTTGTTCTTCTCTGCATCGATGGTGATACCGAGGAATGCCAGCTTCTCGCATACCTTTGCGCGATAGCTGCCTGCGTTCTCACCGATACCGCCCGTGAATACGATGGCGTCAGCACCGCCCATTGCGGCAACGTAGGAGCCAACGAACTTGGTGATCTGATGAGCATACATCTTCTCGATGAGGACAGCACGCTCGTCACCTGCCTCTGCAAGCTTGCCGATCTCCTGGTTATCGCTGGTCTTGCCCGAGATGCCGAGCATACCCGACTTCTTATTCATCATCTTATCGATATCGTCTGCTGTGGTGAGCTCACCCTTGCGCATAAGATAAGGAATGATAGCGGGGTCGATAGAGCCGCATCTTGTGCCCATCATAATGCCCTCAAGAGGAGTAACTCCCATAGAGGTATCGAAGCACTTACCGCCGTCGACTGCCGCAAAGGATGCGCCGTTGCCGAGATGGCAGGTTACGACCTTGCACTCTGCCGCGGGCTTGCCGAGCATAGCGATAGCTCTTTCGGAAACGTAGCGGTGAGAGGTGCCGTGGAAGCCGTAGCGACGGATCTTATACTTCTCGTAATACTCATAGGGGAGAGCGTACATATAGGTGTAGTCGGGCATTGTCTGATGGAAGCCTGTGTCGAACACAGCGACCTGGGGAACGCTCATAATCTTCTCGCACTCAACTATACCCTTAAGGTTAGCGGGATTATGGAGAGGACCGAGATCGCAGCACTCCTCGATGATTGCCTTGACCTCGTCTGTTACGAGCACGGAGCCCGAAAGCTTGTCTCCGCCGTGGAGAACTCTGTGACCTACCGCGCCGATCTCGGAGGTCGACTTGATAACGCCGATCTTTTCGTCAACAAGAGAGGAAAGCACGAGCTTGAGTGCCTCTGCGTGAGTGGGCATATCCGCTGCTACCTTATAATCCTCTCTGCCGGGAACCTTAAGCTTGAAGCCCGACTTACCGCCGATCTCCTCACAAATACCCTTTGCAATGACCTCCTCTGTTTCCATATCGATAAGCTGGAATTTAAGGGAGGAGCTGCCTGCGTTGATAACTAAAACCTTCATTTTTTACCTCACAATATATGTTTTTTATTTTTCACTTAAACGAACCAACCGTCTATTACCGCCTCAAGCTTCTCGAAAAGACCGTTGAACGCAAAATAATAGACGACAGAAATAATGATTCCCACGAGCGCGCCGCAAACCACCTGAAGGGGTGTGTGACCCACGAGGGTCTTAAGCTTTTCGGTCTTTACCTTTTCATCCTTTTCAACCACGTAATCGTTTATGACCGTCGCTATCTCGATAATGGACACCGCCTGCTTACCCGTCTCACGGCGAACACCGAGAGCATCGTGCATAACGACGACCGCAAATATCATAGCAATTCCGAACTCCACGCTACCGAAGCCGCAGGAGAAGCCGCACATCATAGCAAGAGCCATAACCGTTGCCGAATGACCGCTGGGCATACCGCCGTCTCCGAAAAGTCGCTCGGGAGAAAAGCTTTTATTTACTATTCCGTTTATCAGAGTTTTAAGGAGCTGAGCCACAAACCACGCAAAGGCAGGAACGAGAAGTATCTCGTTTGTGAAAAGCCCCAATAATTCCTTGAGAAATTCCATAAAATCTCCTCATTTTATTAATTCTTTATAATTTTAGCACTTTTAGAAATAATTTGCAATAGCAAAACCCGAATATTTTACCGATTTAAGATTTTATAATAAATAGGATGATATATATAAGCGAGGTGCCCTAAATGATAGAGCCTATCAAAAAAAGAAAATACGATATTTTAAGCTTTGGAGAGGTTATGCTCCGCCTTTCGCCTGCGGGAAGCGAGCGGATAGCCTATTCGGAGAGCTTCGAAAAAAGAGCGGGAGGGTCGGAGCTGAACGTTGTGTCGGGGGCGTGTATGCTGGGTCTTTCGGGAGGGCTGATAACCAAGCTTCCCGAAAACGAAATAGGAAAATACGCAAGACGCAGGATCAGATTTTCGGGGGTGGACGATTCGCTTGTCAGCCTGGACAGCCGCCCCGAGGCGAGGCTCGGCATTTATTATTGCGAGAGCGGAGCATATCCGAGGCAGTCGGTGGTTTCCTACGACAGGCGCGGCTCCTCCTTCACCGCCCTGCGAGTCGAGGAGATACCCGAGGAGGTATTCAGCTCCGCCGCCGTCTTTCACACCTGCGGAATAACGCCCTCTCTCGGTGAGAGCATCAAAAAAGAAACTCTCAAAATAATTGAGGGCTTTAAGCGAGGCGGCGCGCTTATTTCCTTTGACGTCAACTACCGAGCCACCCTTTGGAGCGAGGAGGAGGCGCGGGCGTGCATATTCGATATACTGCCCCTCGTTGATGTTCTTTTCGTTTCGGAGGAGACGCTCAGGCGAATGTTTGGAATGAGCGGCTCCCTTCGGGAGATACACAGAAGCCTTGCAAGGCAATTTCCCACGCTTAAGCTGATAGCCTCAACGAGGAGGGGCGCGAAGTCGCCGAGGCGGCAGGACTTCACCTCGCTTGCTTACGACTGCGGCGAGGACGTGCACTACGAGGAGTCACCCTACGAGGATATTGAGGTGGTCGACAGGATCGGCTCGGGTGATGCGTACGTGGCGGGTGCGCTGTTTGCTCTTTGCCGTTTTTGCTCCGCCGAGCAGATGGTGAAATACGGAAACGCAATGGCGGCATTGAAGAATACGACCCTTGGAGATATGCCCGAATGTGATCTTTCCGACGTGCAAAGAATAATAAGAAATCACTCGGCGCAAGGCGACGGCAGCGAGATGGTAAGATAACCGCCAACAAAACGAAAAGCAATTTCGCCCGAGTGGTGATCGAAAAACGAGGCTGGCTTTATCAAAGTGCTTTGCAAGGCGGCATCAGGTTTTTTAGTCGCTGTGAGGTGGAGAAAAGCCATAGACGGTGGGTTTTTACAAAATCTTCTTGATTTTTTTCTCAAAACGTGGTATCATATAGGAAATAAACGACAAAAACCGCACTCTGCGGAGAAGGGGGAAAATATGCAGCTGCTTGAATCGGGACAGATGTATCTCGAAACCGTTTATCTTTTATCAAAGAAGAAGGCAAACGTCCGCTCAATTGACATTTGCGAGGAAATGGGCTTTTCCAAGCCCAGCGTCAGCCGTGCCGTTTCCCTGCTTCGCTCGGGCGGATATCTCAATATGGATAAGGACGGATATCTCACTCTCACGGAAACGGGCCTTGAGGTCGCCTCAAAAATGTATGAGCGGCACAGTATTCTCACAGGACTTCTCACCCGCCTCGGCGTGCCCGAGGATATTGCCGAAACCGATGCCTGCAAGATAGAGCATCACATCAGCGACGTCTCCTTTGAAGCCATCAAAAGCTATGTCGAAGGTAAATAGTTTTGAATTAATTATTTTGTTGAACAATTGAAAAAATGCCGATTTTGTTAACTTTTATTTACAAAATCGGCGATTTTTTAGTTTTCATTCTTGTTTTCTTGGAAGCAAATCATTTGCGCACACGGAACATTTTTTTCGATCTATCATAAATTTATCGGTGCTTTTTTGATCGGTCAGAGCAAAATTTGAGCTTCAGCTTTTGGAGCTTCGGCTTTGCCGCTCTCGAAATTTTGCGGTAACAGCACCCACATTCTTGAGACCTTGATTTTTTAACATTTTAAAAATTTTTATATTTTTTTCGAAAAATTACTTTACAACGAGCATCTTTTTTGCTATAATATATTGGTTGATTTTTCACAAGGTCAACAAACTTTTCAAAGGAGATGAATCTTATGAGCCGTATGTTCGGCACAGTTTCCAGAGGTGTGAGAGCTCCTATCATCCGTCAGGGAGACGATCTTATTGAGATCGTTACCTCGTCGGTCATCGATGCGGTAAGCTCCGAGGGCATTGAGCTTCGCGACCGCGACGTTGTTGCGATGACCGAGGCGATAGTTGCGAGAGCTCAGGGAAACTACGCATCCACAGACGACATTGCCGCGGATATCCGCGCTAAATTCCCCGAGGGTGAGCTTGGTGTTATCTTCCCCATTCTCAGCCGCAACCGCTTTGCTATCTGTCTTCGCGGAATTGCAAAGGGCGCAAAGAAGATATATCTTATGCTTTCATATCCATCCGATGAGGTTGGAAACCATCTTGTAAGTCTTGATGCACTTGATGAAAAGGGCGTTGATCCTTACCGCGACGTGCTCTCGCTTGAAAAATACCGTGAGCTTTTCGGATATGAAAAGCACCGCTTCACGGGAGTGGACTACGTTGAGTATTATATGGACCTCATTAAGAGCGAGGGATGCGAGTGCGAAATTATTTTTGCAAACAATCCTCGCGCTATCCTTTCCTACACAAAGAACGTTCTCACCTGCGACATTCACAGCCGCCGCCGCACAAAGCGTCAGCTGATCGCCGCGGGGGCAGACCGCGTCTACGGTATAGACGATATCCTCACCGCTCCCGTAAACGGTAGCGGATATAATGAGAGCTACGGTCTTCTCGGCTCAAATAAGGCGACCGAGGATCAGGTCAAGCTTTTCCCGAGAGACTGCAAGGCACTTGTTGATGCCATTGCGGCTCGCTTCAAGGAGAGAACGGGCAAAAATATAGAGGTTATGGTATACGGCGACGGCGCCTTCAAGGATCCTGTCGGAAAGATCTGGGAGCTTGCAGACCCTGTCGTTTCCCCCGCATACACCAAGGGTCTTGAGGGAACTCCCAACGAGCTTAAGCTTAAGTATCTTGCAGACAACGACTACGCCGAGCTTTCGGGCGAGGCTCTTCGCGAGGCTATAAAGGCAAGGATCGTTGAAAAGGATTCCGATCTCGTTGGAAAAATGGCATCCGAGGGCACGACTCCCCGTCAGCTCACCGACCTTATAGGCTCGCTTTGCGACCTCACCTCGGGCTCGGGCGACAAGGGTACCCCCATCGTTCTTATCCAGGGCTATTTCGATAACTACACAACAGAATAATCTGTGGCATTTGCCGCGACGATATGTGGTAAAAAAGTGCCGTCAGGCGGCTGCCGTTCGGCGGCACCGACCCAAAAATCGGGTTGTCTCACCTAACCGTGAGGCAGCCCTTTTTCTTTACCCGCATAGGTACGCGCAAAATATTTTGCTCCGAAAACTTGACAAACCGATGAAAAGTGCTATAATAATATAAAAAAGAAAAAAGGAGCTTAATATGGATATTATCATAGTAGGTTGCGGCAAGGTCGGCGAGGTTCTCGCCGCCGAGCTTAACGAAGAAGGCAACAATATAACGGTAGTTGACGAAGTAGCCGAAAAGGTAAAGCATATAGCTACTAAATACGATATAATGGGCGTTATCGGCAACGGTGCCACTCACCGAGTGCAGAAGGAGGCGGGCGTTGGCTCGGCTGATCTTCTGATTGCCGTAACGGGCTCGGACGAGCTCAACCTTCTTTGCTGTCTTATGGCGAAGAAGTCGGGCAAGTGCCAGGCTATCGCCCGCATAAAAAATCCCGATTACGCAAAGGATGCGGCATATCTTCGGGACGAGCTTGGTCTTGCAATGGTCATAAATCCCGAGCAGGCGGCGGCAGAGGAGATAACGAGAATACTCAAATTCCCCTCCGCGCTTAAGGTTGAGACCTTCTCTCGCGGCAGAGTTGAGCTTATGACCTTCCGTCTTCCCGAAAACTCCACCCTGGTTGGGCAGACCCTGCGCGACGCAATGATAAAGCTTAAGAGCAACGTACTTGTTTGCACCGTTGAGCGAGCAGACGGAGCACATATTCCCAAGGGAGATTTCACCTTTGCGGAAAGAGATATCGTCTCCATTATAGCCTCGCCGAGGAGCGCATCCGATTTCCTCACGAAGATCAATTATAAATCCGAGCCCATAAGGAACGTTTCCATAATCGGCGGCGGCTCCATAACCCATTATCTTTGCGAGCTTCTCGGCAAGGCGGGTATCAAGGCAAGGATAATCGAAAAGGATGTTGAAGTCTGCAACGAGCTTGCCACGAAGTTCGGTGACGTATCGGTCATCTGCGGAGACCCGACGGACGAGGACGTTCTTCGGGAGGAGCGCGTTTCGGCGAGTGATGCATTCGTTGCTCTCACGTCTATTGACGAGGAGAATATACTTCTCTCCCTCTTTGCGAAAAACCAGGGCAACAGAAAGGTTATAACAAAGATAAACAGGATCGAATACGACGACGTTATATCCAAGCTCGATCTTGATTCCATCATTTACCCGAAGCACCTGACAGCCAACACGATCGTCAGATATGTTCGCTCAAATCAGAATACTCTCGGCAGCAATATGGTAACGCTTTATAACCTTAACCGAGGCGAGGTGGAGGTGGCGGAGTTTTCCATCGGTGAAAATTCGCCCGTCACGGGTGTGCCTCTCTCAAAGCTCTGCTTCAAGAGCGACGTGCTCGTTGGCGCAATTATCCGCGGCAGACAAATGATCGTGCCTCGCGGCTCGGCGATCATTCTCCCGGGAGACTCTGTTGTAACGGTTACAAAAAATCTCTCGCCTCGCGATATCTCCGATATCCTTGATGAGGTGCTGTAAGCTCGGGGACAGGTTATGAATTATTCAATGATAAAATACACTCTCGGCTGGCTTCTTATGTTTATGGGAGTGTTCTTTACGGTGCCGCTTATCACGGCGGCAATATATTGGGAGCCTGCATTCTTTTCCTTTCTCATAATGATCGCGATCTCGGTGGGACTGGGACTGCTTATGACCCTAAAAAAGCCGAAGAACTCTACGCTTTATGCCAAGGAGGGCTTTGTTATAGTGTCTGCCTCCTGGATCCTATTGAGTCTTTTCGGCGCGCTTGCCTTCATTCTTTCGGGCGCGACCACAAGCTTTGTGGATGCTCTCTTTGAATCGGCATCGGGCTTCACCACCACAGGTGCCAGTATCTTCGGCGACGTTGAGAGCCTTCCGCGATCTGTGCTTATGTGGCGTAGCTTCTCCCATTGGATCGGCGGTATGGGAGTTCTCGTTTTCATTATGGCGTTTCTCCCCTTGAGCGGCGGTCAGAATATGCATATTATGCGTGCCGAATCTCCCGGCCCCGAGGTATCAAAGCTTGTGCCCAGAGTTAAAAAGACGGCTCTTATTCTCTACGTTATCTACTTTATGCTGACATTTATTATGTTTGCACTTCTGCTGTTTTTCGATATGGATGTTTTCGAAGCGATCAACACCGCGTTTTCCACTGCGGGCACGGGCGGCTTCGGCTTCAGGAACGACAGCTGTGCCTCCTTCACCGCGGCACAGCAGATAGTCATCACCGTCTTTATGCTTCTGTTCTCCATAAACTTTAACTCCTATTATCTCGTGCTCAGGCTGAAATTCAAGGATGCTCTGAACTCCGAGGTCCGAGCCTTCCTGCTTATCGTAGCAGTTGCCGTCGGTATTATAACGGCGGATCTCTGGATAAATCTGACCACCGAATTCGATAGCGTCTGGGAGGCACTTCGCCACGCGGCGTTTACCGTTTCGTCACTTATATCCACAACAGGCTTCTCAACCGTTGATTTCAACCTTTGGCCCGCTCTTTCTCAAACGATGCTGGTTATAGTAATGTTCATTGGTGCCTGCGCAGGCAGCACGGGCGGCGGTATCAAGGTTTCAAGAATTCTCATTCTCTTTAAGGGTATGAGCCGAGAGCTGCGCACGATCGTTCACCCTCGCCAGGTTAAGAAGATAACCATTGACGGCAAGCCTGTGGACCGCGAGGTAACTCGCTCGGTAAACGCTTATATCACTACCTTCATTGTTGTATTTACGCTCTCGCTTCTTGCCATTTCCTTCGAAGAAAAGGATCTCATAACCAACTTTACCGCGGTGACCGCAACTATAAATAACGTCGGTCCCGGTCTCGGCGGAGTCGGTCCTACCTCTAATTTTGCCGATTTCACCGCTTTCTCAAAGCTTGTTTTCACCTTTGATATGCTTGCGGGAAGGCTTGAGCTATTCCCGATGCTGATCCTCTTCTCTCCCTCAACCTACAAAAGGACGTGAGGATAAAGCGGCTTCTCCTCCCCGAGCGGCGCGGAAAGCAATAAATATTCGGAGATCTTATGAAAAAATATATATCATCGGCGATGTTCCTTCTCGCCGCCGCGCTCTGGGGCTTTGCATTCACGGCGCAAAAGGCGGCGGAGGAGCTTTCGGCGTTTACCGTCGGAGCCTCAAGAAACATCGTTGCAACAGTATTCCTTCTCCTTGTGATACCCATTCTTGATAAGATCACGGGCAACGGCAGAAGGCTGATATCAAAAAAACGCCCCCTTGATTTCACAAAATGGGAGCTTATCGGAGGTGCCGTTTGCGGCACCGTGCTCACGGCGGCATCCGCCTTTCAGCAGGTAGGTCTTTCGGATGGCACGGATGCGGGCAAGGGTGCCTTTATCACCGCACTTTACGTGCTGATCGTTCCGATCATTTATCGGCTTCTCGGCAAGCGGTCGCCCCTCACCGTGTGGGTAAGCGTTGGAATTGCCGTGGTCGGCTTCTATTTCCTTTGCATTGAAAAGGACTTCACCATTACCCCCTCGGACGGGCTTGTGCTTATCTGCGCCGTTATCTTTGCTCTTCACATAATTGTCATAGACCGCTTTTCCCCAAGGTGTGACGGCGTGCGTATGTCCTGCATACAGTTCTTCACCGCCTTCATACTGAACACGGTCCTCGCTCTTATTTTCGAAAGCCCCATCGCTTTCGGCACGATAGCGGAGGTCCTTCCCTCCCTTCTTTATCTTGGCATCTGCTCAAGCGGTGTTGCATACACCCTTCAGATAGTCGGGCAGGCAAACGTAAACCCTGCGGTAGCATCGGTAATTCTTTCGCTGGAATCTGTGTTCGGCGTTATCGGAGGCGCGATTTTACTTGGAGAGGTTATGAGCGCAAGAGAATATATCGGCTGCGCGATAGTCTTCGTTGCGGTGGTGCTCTCTCAAATAGACGTTGTCGCTATTATAAAGGCAAGAAAAGCAAAGAGCTCCAATCAAAAAGAAGAAAAATCGCAAAACTGAAAACAATTATTTACATATAGACCATTTTAAACCCTCAGTCCGACAATCGGGCTTTCGTTCAGGAGAAAAATATGGGTAAGCTTGAAGAAAAGAAAATATCCCGTGAGGAGATCTATCACGGCTCAGTGCTCCATCTTATGAGGGATACGGTGGAGCTGCCGAACGGCGAGACCTCCCACAGAGAATTCTGCCTGCATATAGGCGCGGTCGCCATCGTGCCCCTGCTGGCAGACGGCAGAGTTATTATGGAGAGGCAGTACCGCTATGCCCACGGAAGGGTGTTCTTTGAGATACCCGCGGGCAAGCTTGAGGATCCGAGGGAGGATATTCTCTCGGCGGCAAAGCGGGAGCTTTCCGAGGAGACGGGAGCTGTCGCAAATAAATATACCTTCCTCGGCGAGCTTGACACCACCCCCGCCCTGATGAACGAAAAGATACATTTATTCCTTGCGGAGGATATAAGCTTCGGCGAGCGACACCCGGACGATGACGAATTCCTTGATACCGAGCTCGTGCCTCTTGATGAGCTTTTCGATATGGTTATGTCGGGAAAGATAAAGGACGCAAAAACACAGATCGGTATTCTTAAGGTTGCGGCTATCAAGGGAATAGGAGAATAAAATGAATACCGTAAAATTCAATAAGGGTAACGTGCTCGTTGTTGCCCACAGAGGTCTTTCGGGAATCGAAAGCGAGAACACCTGCTCAGCCTTCGTTGCGGCAGGCAACCGCTCTTACTACGGCATTGAGACCGATATCCACAAAACCGCAGACGGCAAATTCGTGGTTTGCCACGACTTTGATCTTTCGAGAGTTTCGGGCGAGAAGATCTCGGTCGAGTCGGTCAGTCTTGCCACCCTCACAAGCATAGTTCTTTACGATAAGGACGGCTCAAAGGACAGAGCCGATCTTCGCCCCTGCACGCTGGAAAACTATATCGGTATCTGCAAAAGGTACGAAAAGCACAGCGTGCTTGAATTAAAGTCCGACTTCACCAACGAGGAAATAGCGAAGATCGTTGATATAATCAAGGGGCTCGGGCATCTCGAAAACACCACGTTTATCTCCTTTGAATACGAAAACCTTGTAAAAATCAGAGCAATTCTTCCCGAGCAATCGGTGCAGTACCTTTTCACCAACGCAACTCCCGATAAGATCGAGCTGGCACTCTCCGCCAAGATGGACGTTGACGTTGGTCAGGGCTCCCTCAACGAGGAGAATATCAAGCTTCTCCACGATGCAGGCGTCAAGATCAACTGCTGGACGGTGGATAACCCCGAGCGCGCCGAGCAGCTCGCCAAAATGGGCGTAGATTTTATCACCACGAATATTCTTGAGTGACAGAGCATTATATGCTCTGCCTATGGCAAAACGAAGGCAGGAACGCTTTGTTCCCGCCTTCGTGCTTTTTATTTTGATTTTTGACCGTTTTAATTTTTGATCTTTTGGCAAAAGTCGATGTTTTTAAGTACCGACCCTAACGGACCTCGGCAGATCAATTTTCCGAGCCGACTCCGACAGGCTCGCGCTCCTCGGTCGCGCGCTCGGAAACCTCTCCGTGTGCGGAGCTTTCCTCGCCCTTCTGCGCGTGTGCGAAGCTTGCCTCGTTCTTCTGTGAGGGTGCGTGGCTACTATCCGCCTCGGCGTCCATCGCAGATCTTGCGGCGGAGAGCATAAGCTTGATGCGGTTCAGCTGGTTTACCTCGCTGGCACCGGGGTCGTAATCCACCGCGGCAATATTCGCCTCGGGATAAACGGCTCTTATGCGCTTGATAACGCCCTTTCCAACAACGTGGTTCGGCAGGCAGGCGAAGGGCTGAATACAAACGATATTCGGCACTCCGCTATGTATAAGCTCCACCATCTCGCCCGCAAGGAACCATCCCTCTCCGTATTGATTTCCAACCGAAAGGAAGGGCTTTGTCATTTCTGCGATCCTTGCGATATGCACGCTCGGGGAAAATCTCTTGCTCTTTTTCAGAGCCTGCGTGGCAGGTCTCTTAAGCCTTTCGATCGCCCACACGCCGAGCCTTGATATAAGCTCCTTTTTCTTCGGCTCGCCGTAGAATTTAGCCTTATATATTCCGTTATAAACGCTATAACTGAAGAAGTCAAGCATATCGGGCACAACAGCCTCCGCGCCCTCTCTTTCAAGAAGCTCCACGAGGCGGTTATTCGCAAGAGGCATATACTTAACAAGTATTTCTCCAACGACGCCGACCCTCGGCTTTCTTATGCTCTCGTCAAGAGCAAGCGCATCAAAGGAACGGACTATCTCGCGGCAAAGCCCCTTGAAGCTATATTTCGATCTCTTATTTATAAGCTGATCTATGCACTTTGCCTTAAGCTCCTCGTGGAGAGCGTTTGCCGAGCCAGCGACAAGCTCATAAGGCCTCGTTTTATATACGCAACGCATAAAGAGGTCGCCGTACACAAGTGCGTGCGCCGCATCGAGAAGGAGAGGCAGAGTGGGCTTGAAGCCCTCGCTCTTTTCCATTCCGCCCGCGTTAAGCGAAATAACGGGAATATGCGAATAGCCTGTTTTATCAAGGGCACGCCTTATAAAAGCAACATAGTTGCTTGCGCGGCAGCAGCCGCCTGTTTGAGACATTATGATAGCCAGCCGTGAGGTGTCGTATCTGCCCGAAAGCACCGCCTCCATAATCTGACCCACAACGGTGATAGATGGGAAGCAGGCGTCGTTATTAACGTATTTCAAGCCTGTGTCAATAGCGCTTCTGTTGTCGTTATCAAGTATCACGACGTTATATCCGTGCTTTGCAAAAACAGGCTCCAATATATCGAAGTGAATAGGGCTCATCTGGGGAGCAAGGATAGTGTAGCCCGACTCCTGCATAGCTTTTGTGTATTCGGTCTTCTTATACGCAACGGGAGAGTCGCTTGGCTTAATGCCCTGCTCCTCGCGCATCTTCATTGCCGAAAGAAGGCTTCTTATCCTTATTCTCACCGCACCGAGGTTATTTACCTCGTCTATCTTAAGAACGGTGTATAGCTTTCCGCGCTTTTCAAGGATCTCGGAAACCTGATCGGTGGTGACGGCGTCAAGTCCGCATCCGAAGGAATTGAGCTGAACCAATTCGAGATCCTCTCGCTCGCTAACGAATTCAGCCGCCGTATAAAGCCTTGAGTGATACACCCATTGGTCAACCACTCGCAAGGGTCTTGAGGGCTCGTCCTTCACGGGAAGGCTGTCCTCTGTGAGCACGTCAAGCCCGAAGGATGCTATAAGCTCGGGTATTCCGTGGTTGATCTCGGGGTCGATGTGGTAGGGTCTGCCCGAGAGCACGATGCCCCGACCGCCTCGCTTTTCCATCTCGGCGATAACTCTTGCGCCCTCGGCTCTGATATCCGCCTTGGCGCGGAGCTGCTCGTCCCAAGCCGCACGGACGGCGAGAGAGGCTTCCGCCGAGGATATTCCCCACTCCTCGCGGCAAAGGCTCAAAAGCCTCTTTTCCGTAACCTCATAGCTTTCAAAGGACATAAAGGGGCGGATATATCTCACCTCACCCGAGGTTATTGCCTCAACGTTATTTTTGAGATTTTCGGCATAGGAGACGACAATCGGGCAGTTGAATTTATTCTCAGCCGCGAGGGTCTCCTTGCGCTCGTAATAAACGCAGGGGTGGAAGATGGTCTTTATACCTCTCGCAATGAGCCACTCAACGTGACCGTGAGATAGCTTTGCGGGGTAGCACTCGGATTCGGAGGGGATAGACTCCATACCGAGCTCGTATATTTTTCTATCCGAGAAGGGCGATGTAACAACAGAGAAGCCAAGCTTCTTAAAGAAGGTCGCCCAGAAGGGATAGTTTTCATACATATTGAGAACTCTCGGAATACCGATAGCTCCTCTTTTGGCGTCCTCTATTTTAAGGGGCTCGTAATCAAAGATGCGCCTCCTCTTATATTCCATAAGATTTGCGCCACGATGCCCTGCACTCTTTCCGCCCGCTCCGCGCTCACAGCGGTTGCCCGTTACGTGGACTCTGCCGCCCGCAAATTTATTGACGGTAAGCATACAATTGTTTGCACAACCGCCGCATCTTCTGCCCGTTTGCGTGTATTCAAGAGCGGAAATCTCGGAGAGCGAAAGCATTGACGAGGGGGTACCCGTGTAGTGTTTTTTCGCAATAAGAGCCGCACCAAAGGCGCCCATAAGTCCCGAGATATCGGGGCAGGTCGCCTCCACTCCCGCAATTTTCTCAAAGGCGCGAAGCACCGCGCGGTTAAGGAAGGTGCCGCCCTGAACGACCACGTGAGAGCCGAGCTCGGATGCATCGGCAAGCTTTATGACCTTAAAGAGCGCATTTTTGATAACAGAATAAGCAAGACCTGCGGAGATGTCCGAGACGGTCGCGCCCTCCTTTTGCGCCTGCTTTACGTTGGAATTCATAAAGACGGTGCATCGGGTGCCAAGGTCCACGGGGTTTTTGGCAAAAAGTGCCTTTGCCGCGAACTCCTCGGCGGTGTACCCGAGAGAGCCTGCGAAGTTCTCTATGAAGGAGCCGCAGCCCGAGGAGCACGCCTCGTTGAGAAGTATGGTGTCGACCACGCCGCCCTTAAGCTTAATGCATTTCATATCCTGACCGCCGATATCCAGAACGCAGTCCACCTTGGGGTCGAAGAAGGATGCGGCTGTGGTGTGAGCGATGGTCTCGACCTCGCCCTCGTCAAGAGAGAAGGCTGATTTGAGAAGTGCCTCGCCGTAGCCAGTTGAGCAGGCTCTGGCAACAACGGCACCCTCGGGCAAAAGCCCCGAAAGCTCGGTGATAGCCTGCTTTGCGGTCTCTATGGGATTTCCCTTATTGTTTGCATAGAAGGAATAGAGCAGCTCGCCCTCCTCGCCGATAAGAGCAAGCTTCGTGGTTGTGGAGCCTGCATCTATGCCGAGGTAGCAATTGCCGCTATATGAGGACAGCTCGCCCTTTTTAAGTATAGCCTTATTATGGCGGTCGTCAAACTCACGAAGCTCCTCCTCGTTTGCAAAAAGAGGGGCAATTCTTGGCATCTCGAAGGTTGCCTCAACTCCGCGCTCAAGCCTTGCTATAAGCTCGGATATCTCATTGGACGCACCCCCATCGCAAAGAAGGGCTGCGCCCTTCGCCGCAAAGAGATGGGATCCCTCGGGGTCCACCGTGGTCTCGGGAGTGAGCTTCAGGGTCCTTATAAACGCCGCCTTAAGCTCGGTGAGGAAATGGAGAGGTCCGCCGAGGAATGCCACCGAGCCGCGAATGGGCTTACCGCAAGCAAGTCCCGAGATGGTCTGATTAACCACCGCCTGGAAGATAGAGGCGGCGAGGTCCGCTGTGGTCGCGCCCTCGTTTATAAGCGGCTGAATATCGGTTTTCGCAAAAACTCCGCATCTTGCGGCGATGGGGTATATTTCCTTATAATTCTTCGCCGCCTCGTTGAGGCCTGCCGCGTCGGTTTGAAGAAGGGACGCCATCTGATCTATAAACGAGCCTGTGCCTCCTGCGCAAACGCCGTTCATTCTCTCCTCAAGTCCGCCTGTGAAGTATATGATCTTTGCATCCTCGCCGCCAAGCTCGATAGCAACGTCTGTCCTCGGAGCGCAGGACTTCAGGGCGGTAGCGACCGCCACCACCTCCTGGACGAATTCTATACCCAGCGCGCCTCCGAGATTTATTGAGCCCGAGCCCGTTATTCTCGCCCGAAGCTTGCACTCTCCCACTGCCGCTCTTGCACCGCGAAGAAGCTCCGCGAGAGTCGCCTGCGTGTGCGCCATATGCCTTTTGTATTCTCCGAAGACCGTGTTGCCCGTCTCATCGAGAAGCACCAGCTTTACGGTCGTGGAGCCGATATCTATTCCTGCGCGATATTCCTTCACCATATAGACCTCCCATCAAATAAACAAAATCATTATACTATAAAAATATGAATTTTTCAACACCCCGCATATTTTTATATTCTTTTATGTTTTTAATTGCTTTTATTTCTTTCTTTTAATAGCTTTTATTTCTTTTTTTAATTACTTTCAGCTCTTTCGGGCTTGACTTTAAGAGCTTGTTGTGATATAATTCTAAGGATTGAAAAAAGACGAATCGGAAAAGGACTTTCAAATGGAAAACAACACACAGCAAAAAAGAAGCTCATTCACAGGCAAGATCGGCTTTGTGCTTGCGGCGGCAGGCTCTGCCGTCGGTCTTGGTAATATATGGAGATTCCCCTATCTTGCGGCAAAATACGGCGGGGGCATCTTCCTTCTCGTTTACGTTTTGCTCGCCGTCACCTTCGGCTTCGTGCTTATGCTGGCGGAGATCGCAATAGGAAGAAAAACAGGCAAAAGTGCCATCGGTGCCTTTGCGGCTCTCGATAAAAGATTTTCGTTCGTCGGTTGGCTGGCGGCGGCTGTGCCGATCATTATTCTTCCCTACTATTCGGTTATCGGCGGTTGGGTAATGAAGTATATCTTCGGCTACGCCACAGGCGAGGGCTCCGAGATGGCGAAGGACACCTACTTCACAGGCTACCTCGGCGAGGTTGGCGAGCCCCTCATTTGGTTTGGAATATTCGTGCTTCTCACGGCGGTTGTCGTGTTCTTCGGCGTTGAAAAAGGCATTGAGAAGGTCAGCAAGGTGATGATGCCCGTGCTCATCATTTTTATGCTTTTCATTATCGTCTATTCGCTCTGCACTATGGACGGCATCTGGGAGGGCGTGCTTTATTATATCACCCCCGATTTCTCCAATTTCTCCATAATGACGGTCGTCACCGCTATGGGTCAGCTCTTCTATTCAATGTCGCTGGCTATGGGTATTATGATAACCTTCGGCTCATATATGAAGAAGGATATCTCCATTGAAAAATCCATTCATCAGATAGAGATCTTTGATTCGGGCGTTGCATTCCTTTCAGGTCTTCTTATCGTACCCGCGGTCTTTGCAACCTCGGGCGGAAGTGCCGAGGCACTCGGCAAGGGACCAAGCCTTATGTTCGTTACCCTTCCCAAGATCTTCGAGACTATGCCAGGCGGAAGCATCGTCGGAGCGGTATTCTTCGCTATGGTATTCCTTGCGGCTATAACCTCGTCGATCTCGCTTATGGAAACTATAATTTCTATCGTTATGGATAAGACAAAGCTCTCAAGAAGGGTCAGCTGTCTCATAGTATTCGGAATAATACTTCTCTTTGGTATCCCCTCCTCTCTCGGCTTCAACGTCTGGAGCGAGGTGCTCTTCTTCGGCAAGCTTTCCTTCCTTGATTTCTTCGACTTTATATCAAACAGCATTATGATGCCAATAGTCGCCATCATAACCTGTATTTTCGTCGGCTTCTTTATCAAGCCCAAGGCGATCCTCGACGAGGCGGCTCTTAAGCCCAAGTCCTTCTGGGGCAGGATGTTTGATATAGTCATTCGCTTCGTTGCTCCCATTTTCCTTGTTGCAATACTTGTCACCTCCGTGCTTGAGGTATTTGGAGTTATCGTTATCTGATGGGCGAATAAAATCTCAAAAATGCGCCAATGCTTCTCCTGTCGGGAATCCCGACAGGAGATTTTTCATCACAGCACCTCGCACAGGCAGCCGCGAAATGATGCTTGACACCGGGCAAAAAATATGATAAAATCATCTTGGGAGTTTGCGGAATATTTTTTAAATATAACCGTATATTTCCAAAAATGCAAATCATACTTTACATTTTCTCCTTCAACAACAAAAGAACGCACACCAAAGGATGCTTTTATGAATAAAATTTCAGCAGAAGAAAAAATAAGCTTTGCTCATATCACTCTTGAGGATAGAGAAATATACGAAAAATACCTCACCGCCGAGGGCGAGCGAGGCTGCGAATTTTCATTTGCAAATCTTTATATGTGGGGCAGGCAGACCTTTGCGGAGCTTGACGGTCACATAGCCCTTTTCTCCCAGTTCAACCAAAGGAGCGTTTATCCCTATCCGCTTGGGGCGGCAGATAAAAAGAGTATTCTTGATGCTATTATTGCCGACTCCAACTCTCGCGGAATTCCCTGCCGTATCACGGGCATCGTGGGCGAGGGTCGCGCTGTAATTGAGGAGCTTTATCCCGGGAAATTCCGTTTCCACAGCGACGAGGGCTCCTACGACTACGTTTATCTTGTGAACGACCTTGCCGATCTGAAGGGCAAAAAATATCACGGCAAGCGCAACCATCTTTACCGCTTCGCCGATGCGCACCCGAATTACAGAGTGCTCCCCATAAATCATGAGACCGTCTCGCTTGCGAGAGAGTTTTCGGAGGAGTGGTATAATCGACGTCTCGCCGACGACCCCTACGCAGACTTCCATATGGAGCGCGCCGCACTGAAAAAGGCTTTTGACAGCTTCGCCGAGCTCGGTATGTGCGGTCTCATCCTTCTTGACGGAGACGAGGTGCTTGCCTTCACTATGGCGAGCCGTCCTTACGCCGACACGCTTGACGTTCATTTTGAAAAGGCGCGCGCCGACGTACAGGGTGCTTACGCCGCCATAAATTGCGAATTTGCCAAATTCGTCCGCGAAAATTATCCCGAGGTCATCTATCTCAACCGCGAGGAGGATATGGGACTGGAGGGCTTGAGACGGGCGAAGCAAAGCTATCACCCCCATCACAGAATTGAAAAATGCTGGGCTTGCCTTCTGGAGGACGGTTATGATTATTGATTCCCCGAGCATCCGCGATATCCCATCGCTCAGAGCACTTTGGAGCGACTCCTTCGGTGACTCGGAGGAGGAGCTGGATAAATTCTTTTCCACCGCCTTTTCCGAAAAAAGATGCCTTGCCGCAAAGGACGGCGATGAGCTTTTAGCCTCCCTATATTGGTTTGACTGCTCTCTCGGCGAAAGTCGGCTTGCGTATATCTACGCAGTTTCCACCGCAAGCGCGCATCGAGGCAATGGTATATGCCAAAGGCTTATGTCCATGGCCCACGAGCATCTTCGCGCACTTGGCTATTCTGCGGCAGTTCTCGTGCCCGCGGAGCCCTCGCTCTACGGCTTTTACGAAAGGCTTGGGTATTCGGTCTGCTCATACGTCAAGGAGCTCGTTGCTATCTCGACGGCAGAGGATGGCGAAATCGGGGAGAGCCTCACCCCGCTCACTCACAGCGAATACGGCGAGCTTCGCCAAAAATATCTCCCCGCTCGGGGTATCATCCAGGACGGCGTAACGCTTAAGATGCTTTCTGCGAGGGCAAAGCTATATTGTGGCGACGGCTTTATTCTCGCCGCCGAGGCAGAGGGAGAAGCCCTTCGTTGTCACGAGCTTCTCGGCGAAGCCGACCTGAATAAGCTCCTCCGAGCTCTTGGCAAATCGACGGGCGTATTCAGAGTCCCGACGGGCTTCCGTCAAGCGACCGGTGCCGACTCAACCGAGAGCAAACCCCGCCCCTTTGCAATGAGCTACGCTCTTGACGGTGCACCCCTCGGCGAATGTTATTTCGGCATCGCGCTAGACTAGGTATTATTTAAAGCTGCCTCCGACGGCAAACGCGGAGGCAGCTCTTTTTCTTTAACAACGTCTCTTTTTTATTGATCAAAGTCGACTTTTAAAAGCCGCACCCACCCCCCCTTTGTACGCGGCAGCTTTTCAGGCGGCACGGATTTTCAGATAATTTTCGAATACGTGGCGAAGCATATGAAAAGGCCGCCCGCAAGCATCATAATTTTAACCGACGGCTTCTGCCCCTTTCCAATGGAAAAGCTCGCTATGGGCATACCCGTGCTGTGGCTTTTGAACAACGAGGAGGTCGACCCGCCCTGGGGAAAGGTGGCAAGAATAAAGGTGTAAGGCGAGGGTCGCCTCGCCTGCTTTTTCACGCCGCCGCCCGATCATCGGCTTAATAATTATCTCCCAGTCGGCATAAAAAGCCAAAGCGGTTGAAAAGCTCATAAAAATATGATATAATAAACTCACCGAAAATCTAGAATTTGTGGGTGTGAATGATGAAAACTTTATATATGATTGGTGGCACTATGGGAGTTGGAAAAACAACTGTGTGCCAACAGCTCAAACAGGATTTACCGAATAGCGTATTTCTTGACGGAGATTGGTGCTGGGATGCAAGTCCGTTCC
>JAFQRL010000044.1 GCA_017410065.1 Clostridia bacterium
AAACTGACCAAGCGAGGCTTAGTCAGTCTTTCCGATTACTACCTAAAGGTAGCACATATTTAATTTGAATTGAACCGCCGTATGCCGAACGGCACGTACGGTGGTGTGAGAGGTGGATTAGTTTCTACCTACTCGATTATTGGTGGGGGATTTACGGCAGGCTTTTTGAGGTGCACCCTATTTTTGCTCGGGAAAGGGATTGGGTTTGAGCAACAACGGTTTAAGGACGCGCGGCGATAATCATTCATATTGTCAAATCGGGAAGAAAAACGATTTGAAATGAAGGATATTTAAAAAATAAAGTAAAAATCCTTCAAAAGAGCCTTGGTTTTATTTTTTGGAGAGGTCTTTTTCGGGAGCTTTGATGGAATGTGGAGCTGCTTTTTGATCTTTCGCGTTAAGAAAAGGGCGGTTTGATATATTGCTTTGGCAATGCTTTTTATGTAAAAAAGAAAAAACCGCAGATTTTCCTGCGGTTTTGTGAAGATGGATTTTCTTAAAGAGTTACCGTCTCGCCGATTTTGGCGGTGGCGGTTTTTGTGCCGCTTGTGACGGTGAAGCTGTCGCCCGAGACAGAGACGGAGAAGGTCTTACCGCAGAGGCGGACGTTTTCGACCGTCATATTTTCGGTGGGTCTGTGGGGTACGGGGCAGACGGTCACGCTTCCGTCGAAGTGAGGCGTGATACCGAAGATATAGAAGAATATCATCTGCGCGCCCGAGACCGAGCTGATGTCGCCCTGGAGGGGTGTGTCGTCGCGGTTTTTCATCATATTCGCGGCGCAGGAGTCGCCCATAAAGGGAAGCCTTGTGCCCCACCAGAGAATACGGCGGAGAATATCCGAGGCGAGCTCGGAGTAGCCCATCTCGTAAAGCTGGGCGCAGATCTGGTTTGTGAAGTGGGTGCAGATACCGCCGCCGCCGTTGTCAATATCGTCCTGATCGTATGCGATATCCAATTTGGACATAGAGTGCAGACCGAATTTGGAGAGGAACTCGCGCTCGTTGAGGTGGGAGATCAGAGCGTCCCTTTCCTTATCATCTATAACGGGGCTGTTGATAAACTTGAACATCTGGACGGTGTAGCGAGTGTCGCGCTTGCCGTTTGCGATAAAGTCGTACCAGCCCGCCTCCTCGTTCCAGAGCTTTTTCAGCTCCTCCTTCAAGGCGGCGGCGCGCTTCGGGAGCAGCTCGTCGGGCTCGCCCGCAACACAGGTGAGCTCGTATACTCTCATATAATTCAGGTAGCGGCGCGCGTTAAGATCGGGCATAATGCCGTGATAGGGAATACCGCGGCGAAGCTCCAGGTGGGAGTTGCCCTCGCCGTACCAAAGGTAATCGTCGCCGAGCCAACCCGGGCGGCGGGGCTCAAGCTTTCCGCAGCCGTAGTCGTAGAGAGAGACGTCCTTGGTAAGATCGTCGCAAACGTATGCTTGCTTTCTCATATGGTCGATAACTCTCATACCGTCTATTTCCTCAAAGAGGAAGGCTTTGTCTCCCGTGGCTCTCACGTGATGATATACCATAAGGGTGATCTTTTCCTGATTAACCTGATACCAGGGGCCTGTGGGACCTGCGGTGATGGGGTCGAGAGCATAGGACCTTGTCAGGTCGTTTTTCAGAAGGGCGCGAAGCTGACGGCGGTTTGCCTCGGGGTCGTAGATAGGGTGCATCATAAGACCGCCACACCAATCCCAAAGATAGGAGCACATACAAGCCCCCTTCATACTTCCCGTGGAGAAATAGGGCTGAACGCAAAGGGCGGGGTTATCCCATCTGCAAAGTATGTAGGTGACGAGGCAACGGTAGTAGAAGGCGTCAAGGTCGGGGTCGTCCGATTTAAGCCTTGGGAGAGCCTCGTGTATGCGGTCGACCTCACAGCATAGATAGTCGAAGGACTCCTCAATAAGCTCCTCGTATCTATTTTCGGTGGCACGAGCCTCCTCCATACACTCACCGTCAGGCCCGATATGGACCGAAAAATAGAAGGTGAGAGGCGAGTCCGCAGGGACTGTCAGCTCGTTTTCCCAAAGATATGCGGTGTGGAAATATTTCATTCCCGAAAGCGAGCTTGTGATAAGGAAGGAGACACCCTCGTGAGAGGAGCCGATAACTCCGTCCCGCTCAAAATAATATTCGAGCTTGGATTTTTCGGGGTCGGGAATACAGAAGGTCCAATTTTGCTGATAGCGGGCAACTCCGCGGTACATTGCCTCAAGGGGTATCCTCTGCTCCTTGCCCGTTTTGCTCTCAAGCTCCACCTTAAGAAGCGCGCCGCGCTTATCCTTCAAGGCAACCGCAAGGGTCTTGACGGAGAGCTTGTCTGTCTCGCCCTCTCGGTACATTGCCGTTGGCAGCCATCTCCAGCGCTTTGCCTTGATCTGCTCGCCGTCAAAAATGAGATCGAGGGTCATATCCGTGGCGGTGTAGGGGCAGGCGTT
Organism: Clostridia bacterium; assembly: GCA_017410065.1. Classification (GTDB taxonomy): domain Bacteria; phylum Bacillota; class Clostridia; order Oscillospirales; family CAG-272; genus UBA1740. Next base: position 2,441 of record JAFQRL010000044.1, read on the forward strand.
TATGGAGTGAAGCTCGCAGGCGGACTTGTCGCCTGTCATAACGGAGACGACGGTGGAGGTTATCCCAAGGTTTGAGCTATCAATAAGACTGCGCTCGCCCTCAAAGGTGTATACACAGCTATCAAAATATTTCATATAATTTTTCATTTCGAGACCTCTGAATATATATTTTCGGGTTTCTGATTATATTGTAACACACACTTTACGTTTTTTCAATTGGAAATATCGGCTTTTTGGTGATTGACTTTAAAACAAAGTTCGTGTATAATAGAGACAAAAAGCTTTTCGGGAGAAAATCGGTTATGAAGGATTTTTCAATAGGAGTTAATTATTGGGCATCCAATGCGGGTGCATATATGTGGAGACGGTTTGACGAGGCTGTCGTGGAGAGGGATTTTGATCTGCTCGGAAAGTACGGCTTGGACACCGTGAGAATTTTTCCGCTTTGGCCGGATTTTCAGCCTGTTGAGGACGTTTTTGTGGGATCACATCACACCCATCATTTCAGAGTGAACGATAAGCCTCTCAAAACGGAGGCGGGGCTTGATCCCGAGATGATCAGGCGATTTGGCAGAGTGCTTGACCTCGCAGAATCTCACGGCTTTAAGGTGATCGTGTCGCTTATTACGGGCTGGATGTCAGGCAGACTTTTCGTACCTCCTTTTCTTGCGAATAAAAATCCTCTCACCGACCCTCTTGCCATAGTGTGGGAGTGCAAGTTTATTAAGGAATTTATTTCTCATTTCAAGGATAGAAGGTGCATTGTTGCCTGGGAGCCAGGAAACGAGTGTAACTGCCTCACCACGGCAACCAAGGACCGTGCAATAACCCCCGAGCAAGCCGAGCTTTGGATAACAGCTATAAGCTCCGCCATTCGCTCATCCGACCCAACGAGGCCGGTTTATTCGGGACTTTATTCAAACGAGCTTGATAGCCCTTGGAACGTGATGATGATGGCAGATCACGTTGACTTGCAGACCACTCACCCATATCCCTTATTCACGCCGTATTGCTCGGTTGAGGGGCTCACGAATATGCGCTCGGCACTTCATAGCGCGGCGCAAAGCGCAATGTATTCGGGAGTGACGGGGCAGGGCTGTCTCGTTGAGGAAATAGGTACTCTCGGGCAGACGGTGATATCAGATGAATACGCACCCGAGTATTATGAAAAGGCACTTTGGTCGTCACTCCAATATGGCGCGAAGGGCTTCCTTTGGTGGTGCGCCTTCGATCAGGATAAGCTTGATTTTCCGCCTTATGACGGCGCGGCGATCGAGCGGCATCTCGGGCTTGCATACATAAGCGGCGAGCCGAAGGAATTAATGAAAAAGGCTATGGAGATGAAGGAGGCTGTGGAGGCTCTCTCGGATATTCCGTCTGCCGAGCGGCACGCCACAGTTATCCTCACAAATCCCGAGCAATCCTGGCGGAGCGCATACGGTGCGTTTTGCCTTGCGGCCCAGGCGGGTGCGACAGTTGAAATTAATTATAAATCAGGGCCCCTTGCCGATGCACAAAGATATATAATTCCTTCGCTTGATAGAGACAGTCAGCTCTATTATATCTCCGAGCTGATCGAAAAAGTGAAGATGGGCGCAAAGCTTCTTATTACATATGACGGCGGACATATTTCGCCCTTTGAGAAGCTGACAGGCTTGAAGGTTATGGGAAGGGAGCTTTCCAAAAAGACGATGAGTGCTGTGGTTTCAGAGAGGGAGCTTAATATATATGCGGAGAAAAATCTCCTCCTCGTTCCCGACACCGCAGAGGTTCTTCTTCGCTCGGGTGACGATATACTTCTTGCTAAAAATAAATTGGGCGAGGGCGAGGTCTGGTTCTTCAACGCACCGCTTGAAGTCGCCTACACCGCAAGCTATCACCCCGAAAACTCCCCTCTTTGCGAGATCTATAAAATGTTCTTCTCGGATATTGAAAGACCCATCTCCTTTGAAAGCGATAGGCTGACGGTTACGTATCACAGGAACGGTGAGTGCGTGGTCGTGCTTGTCACAAGCTTCGACGACAGAGAAAACATCCCCTTCACACTTGCGGGCGGATATCGCATAAAATCTGCTAATTACTGCGAAAATGTAAACAATACTATGAAATTTACAAGAAAATATGCGTGGATCGAGCTTGCTCGTGTTTAATTAAATAATTGGCTATGTCACACTAAATGGTTGCTATGTGTTAACTACATTAAAAACTGATCGGAACAGCAGTTTATCAGATCGTCCTGCTCTTCCACCAGTTGCATAAACTTGAATTTGGCAGCGAGGCTTGAATAATGAAAAAAATCGATAAAATCGGAAAATATTTTAATTTAATATTAGGTGTTTTATATGTTCCGATCTCACTCTTCAGTTGGCTTTTACCGATGGTTTCTGAGAGTACAATGAGTGCAACCAACCCGCTTTATATAAATTTAATAAATATATTTTGTGTGATAGCTTTTTTGATTCCGTTGTTGTGTATAGCGGGGATACTTTCGTCCATACTTATTAGAAGAAAAGGGCACAGTGTGTTTTCGTTCGTAATTCAATTTTTGCCACTCGTTATTTTTTTGCTTAATTTTCTTTTGTTAGCTGTCGCTGAATCGCTCCCTGCGGTGATATAAGAAGGTATACAAATTCCAATATGTCGAGTAGAGGAGAGAAAATACTCTCCTCTACAAAAAGTGCTAAAAATCAGTCATATTAAGTGACAGAGCCAAATAATTAAAAAGCCCTCAGATGGAAGCTTGATTTCCTCTTTGGGCTTTTAATTTATATTTTTTCTTTAGCTTTTATTTATAACTATTTATGCGTTTATCCCCGCAATATCCTTTATCACCTCGCCTGCGAGGATAAGACCCATCACGGAGGGGACGAAGGAGATGCTACCCGGGGAGCGGCGGGCGACGTAGCCGCTGTGCTCCTTTGAGAGGGGTGGCTCATCGGGGCTTTGGTCAGGGGTGAGACTGCTTGGGATGCGGCTTTGCTCGCTCAGAGTTTCGCCTTCGGTGAGGGAGCCGCAGGGGGGCTCGTCCGAGAATACCACCTTAAGGTGGTTTATGCCCAGCTTGCGCAGCGAGGTGCGCACCGCCTTTGCCAGGGGGCAGACGGTGGTTTTTGATATATCCGCAACGCGGAAGCGGGTGGGGTCGAGCTTATTGCCTGCGCCCATAGCCGAGATTATTTTCGTGCCCGCCTCGGTGGCGTGCTTTATGAGAGCCACCTTTTGCTTCACCGAGTCGATGGCGTCGATGATATAATCGAATTTTGAAAAGTCGAAGAGATGGGCGCACTCCTCGCCGAAGAAAAGGTTGTGGACTTCAACGCGGCAGTCGGGGTTTATCGAAAGAATTCGCTCCTTTGCCGCCTCGGTCTTATATTTTCCAACCGTTTCCACCGTGGCGATTATCTGGCGGTTTATATTCGACTCGGTGACTCTATCCGAATCAACGAGAACAAGCTCGCCAACGCCCGCTCTTGCGAGAGCCTCGACCGCATAGCCGCCGACTCCGCCGATGCCGAACACCGCGACCCTTGCGGCAGAGAGACGACCGTAGCCATCCTCGCCCAGCATCAAAACGGTTCTTGAAGAAAAGCCTTCCATATTACCGATCCTTTATTTGAATTCGCCCGAAAGCATAACCTTTATAAGGTTAAGGTCGCGATCAAGAATAATGAGGTCCGCATCGCACCCAACTTCAAGCCTTCCCTTATTTGAAAGACCCATAAGCCTTGCGGGGTTGGCGGTTGCCATCATAAACGCCTTTTCCTCGGGGATACCGAAGCTTACGGCGCATCTCACGCAATGAAGAAGGGTTGCCGTTGAGCCTGCCAGATTGCCGTCCTTGGTGCGAGCCACGCCGTCCTTGACGGTGATATCGAGTCCGCCGAGGTCGTATATTCCGTCCTCAAGTCCCGCCGCTCTTACCGAGTCGCTGACGAGAACTATCCTTTCCGAGCCGTAGAGCTTCACAAGCAGCCTGACCATAGCGGGGTGAACGTGGATGCCGTCGCAGATAAGCTCGGCGTATGCTCCGCACTCCGCGCCTGCGGGAATGGGACCCGGGGCTCTGTGGTGAAGGGGAGACATACAGTTATATGTGTGAGTGAGACAGCTTGCGCCTGCCTCAAATGCCGCCTTTGCCGTGTCGTAATCACAGGTGCTGTGACCGATGGAGACCACCGCGTTGCACTCCTTGATAAAATCAATGGCACCGTCGATCTCGGGAGCGAGGGTTATCTTCTTGACCGACTTGCATTTTTTGATAAGCTCCATCGTGGGAGCGATAACGTATTTTTCATTTTGTGCGCCCTTGTATTTAACGTTGATGAAGGGGCCCTCAAGGTGGAAGCCGAGGATATTCGCGCCGCCGATCTTCGATAGATCAACGCTTGTGGCTCTGATTATATCCTCCTCGGAGACCGTCATCGTGGTGGGGTACCAGGAGGTAACGCCCATCTTTAAATAATATTCGGACATTTCCCGAAGGTCCGCGTCCATCGTGTCCTTGCCGACACAGCCGTGGGTGTGGGTGTCTATAAGTCCTGGGTAGACCTTCGCGCCGCCAAAGTCCTCGCCATCTCCCGAAAGCGTGCCCGCTCTTTCAATTGCCGCGATCTTACCGCCCTCAACGGCGATATCGCAAAGGGTGCCCTTGTGATATACGTTTTTTATAAGCTTCATATATGACCTCTTTGACCTTGCCTTATAGCCGACAAGGTATTATTTTCTACAATAATTATATATTATTTCCGGGTGAATGTCAATATTATGAGACAATTCAAATATAAGATAAATACTTTATACCTGTTATCCGATAAGATAAAAGGGCTGTCACAATTCTACATTGAGACAGCCCCCATAAATAGCTATATTTAATCCGCTTTAAAAAGGGTAATGAGTTTATATTCTTTAGCCTCTTTTGTCAACGAAGCTTGTTGACCCGTTTCGCTTTTTTGTCCAACCCAATCGGTGTGGTCAAGCCACCCCATTTGTATTAAAAGTATTCTTGGGTTTTCCTTTGATAATTTTTCGAAATTTATTGTTAAATAATATCCCGATTTAGATTTACCGGTATCGGATTTAGTATAACTTCTGTTGCCGTATATTGATTTTTGAGAGGAGGTTTTTATTTCAAACGAAAATTCTTCGTTGTATTCACAAAATACATCCTTTTCTTTACCCTCGCCTTTTCTAAATCCTTTAACATTTTTTTGTATATATTCCGGGATGACATCGTGTAGCAAAGAACCAAGTGCTTGCGGTGACAAATTCATATCGCTAATATACATATTTAAGTATGTGTTAATTTTTCCGTGCATAATACTAGCCCAGGATCTTTGACAAAAGTCAACAATGACATTTGATAACGGGTGTTTTGCAACTAATTGCTTGGTGGTTTCCTGCCACTTTTCAACAGGAATTCCCTCGTATGGACTCATAACAAATTCTCCTATATTTCAAATTTCTCTTGAATTAATAAGTTCTCAATACGATTTTTTATTATTTCACAATACTCGGGCAAAATTTCTATTCCAACACAATAGCGTCCGTTTCTTATGCACGCTTCTATTGTTGTTCCCGATCCTACAAATGGATCTAATACGATATCATCTTTTCGGGTGAATCCCAGAAGCAATCTGTTGATAAGCTCAAGAGGAAATTGACACGGGTGCGGTGTTCTTTCTTTTGAGGAGCGATTTTTACCGGTTGTCACTTTCGCTATTTGCCAGACATCACTCGGGTTTTTCCCCAAAGGATTAACTCTTGATTTACCGTGTCTCATAGAATTGGGATACTTAACATTTTTATCTCTGATTGGATCAAGATTGAACGTGTAATTTTCTTTGTTTTTTACATACCATAATATTTTTTCGTTTCTCGGGCTTAAATACTTTTTGCATGCAACGCCTGCTGAGTAGTTCCAAACTATTTCTTGATTTAAATATAGGGGGACTTTGTCCCAAAGCAAATATGGTATAGGAATTGCCCTGCCGGTGTCAACAGCGCTCAGATATCCTAAATTCAACAAAAGACACCCATCGTCAACCAATAAATTACACGAGTCTTTTAACCACTCCTCGGACCAATTCACATATTTATCCAATGCTATTATTTCTTCATATTCTTTTCCTATATTATAGGGAGGACTTGTTATAATTGCATTGAAAATTTGCTTGTTGATTTTTTTTTGAACCTCGATAGTATCGCCACAAAACAGAATGCAATTTTCATTCTCATAGTAAGGGCTTCCTATTTTTTCTTTTAATAATCCTTTAATTGCTTCAAAATTCATAAAAACCTCTAATTTTGAGTTTACATAATTATAACATAAATATTAAAAAAATTCAATCCTTTTAATGTTTGAATTAGAAAAAGGCAACAATTATTTGTATTATGCCTGAATTATGGCGTAGGATTTCTCATTGACAAAGCCGCTCCGATGGAGTATAATATCCTTGGAAATTTTCGCAGACCGAGGGGAGCTTGCAGACTGTGCTTTGACCTCGGGGTGCGCGGCATCGCTTTGGCGGTGCGGATGATGAAACGGAGATCATAGATGAAACTTGAGCTTGTTGCCACCTGCCTTTTCGGGCTTGAAAGGCTCCTCGGCGAGGAAATTGAGGCGCTGGGGTATGAAAAAATTTCAACAATAGACGGCAGAGTGACCTTCCTCGGAGACGAGGAGGCTGTGGCACTCTCAAACGTTTTTCTGCGGTATGCGGAGAGAGTGTTTATCAAGCTTGGCTCCTTCAGGGTGGAGAGCTTTGAGGAGCTCTTTGAAGGAACGAGGGCTTTGCCCTGGGCTGATTTTATCGGCAGTGCGGACGAATTTCCCGTGAAGGGTCATTCAATTCATTCAAAGCTCTTTTCAATTCCCGACTGCCAAGCCATCGTGAAAAAGGCGGTGGTCAGGTCTATGAGCGAGCGCTACGGCATCAGCATCTTCCCCGAGGAGGGTGTGAAGGTGCAGATAGAATTCTTTATCCTGAACGATATTGCCACCCTGATGATAGACACCTCGGGCACCGCGCTTCATAAGCGAGGATACAGAAAGGATGCTCTCGGCGCACCTATAAGGGAGACCCTTGCGGCGGCTATCGCGGCGACCTCCCGTCCGAGAGAGAACGTGCTTCTTTGGGACCCTATGTGCGGTAGCGGAACTATTGCCATAGAGGCGGCAATGCAGATGAGAAGGATAGCCCCCGGCATTAAGCGGAGCTTTGCCGCAGAGAAATTCGGCTTTCTTGATAAAAAGCTTTTCGACCTTGCAAGAGAGGAAGCGAGGGAGGGCGAGATCAAGACCGAATTTCGGGCGTACGCAAGCGACGTCGACCCCGAGGCTGTGGCATTAGCCGAAAGGAATGCGGCATTGGCGGGCGTTTTGGACACGGTGAAGGTCTTTAAGATGGACGCAAGAGAAATAAGAGCCGATGGCGTGAGGGGCACTATCGTCACAAATCCGCCTTACGGTGAAAGGCTCGGCAGCCAAAGAGAGGCGGAGCGGCTATACACCGAGATCGGCGAGCATTTCCGCTCGCTATCACCCTGGCAGGTATATATCATCACCTCCCATCCGTCCTTTGAGAAGTTCTACGGACTTCGCGCGGATAAGGTGCGAAAGCTTTATAACGGTATGCTCCCTTGCTATCTTTATCAGTATTTTAAAAGCGACCTGCGCAGAGAATCCGAAAGAGCAGAGCTCCGCTCGAAGAATAAAAAACATAAATAATATGCGTGTTATCCTTAACGGAGAACACGCAGCGATATAAATCCCCCGGGGATTTGCGATATTCCCTAACGGGAGCGATATAAGGCAACGCCTTGCGATATGTTTTAACATACTCGCCGCAAGGCGAGATATGCTAAAACGAGGGGATTTATATCATATCGCATTGGAGCGAAGCGACAATATATCGCACGAGCAAAGCGAGTATATCGCGTTTGCATAGCAAACATATCGCCAAGCAGAAAAAAGAGATAACATTTCGGCTACGATTTGTTATCTCTTTCTGCTTGTTTAGGGGTTCCCCGAAGCGAAGTATGAGCTTTGGGGGTTCACGTATTTGGGTTTGGGCTTAGCCCATAATGCATTTGACCGGTCAAATGCGATGCTCGCACTTAGCAGTATTTTTCAATTTCTCCGCTAAGAACATCACCCGTAATAATTATAGTTTTTTTGTTTTGTGTTTGTAGATAAATGAATATAATTTGCTTATATCTTCAAGAATAGATAAAAAAGCATTTTGGAGGTAATATGAAAAACGAAAGCTATAAAAGAAGAAGGATAAATATTGATGCGGGCTGGAGCTTTTACCGAGGGTGCGGTCTTGCGGAGTGCGGCTCGGAGGGGGAGGCGGTGAGCCTTCCGCACACCTGGAACGCCATCGACGGTCAGGACGGCGGCGCGGACTATTTTCGCGGCAGCTGTGTTTATAAGAGGCGGCTTCAGGTTGAGCCCGAGGAGGGGTTAAGATATTATCTTGAATTTCTCGGGGCAAATTCCTCGGCGTGGGTGTATCTCGGGGAGAGGCTTGTGGCGGAGCATCACGGCGGCTATTCCACCTTCAGGGCGGATATCACGGAGGCTCTCCTTTGCGGGGAGAGGGAGCTTTCGGTGGTGGTTGATAATTCGCCATCCGACAGGGTCTATCCGCAAATGGCGGACTTCACTTTTTACGGCGGCTTATACAGGAGCGTTTATCTTGTCACCGTGCCCGAGGTGCATATCGACCTTGATTACTTCGGAGGCTCGGGGGTGAAGATAACGCCTAGTCTTTCGGGCGGCGAGACCGAGGTTGAGTGCGAGATATACACAACACCGCTTCGCTCGGGGCAGAGGGTGATGGCAACTCTCTTTGATGGAGAGGGTGTGCGAATGGAGAGCCGAGAGTGTGTTCTTGTCGGTGAGTCGGGTGCAGATAGGTGCGAATGTGATAATAATAACTGCGGCGAGCGGCTCTCTTATAAATGCACCTTCAAGATACCCGACGCGAGGCTTTGGTGCGGTGTGCGCGACCCTTATTTATACAGTATTCGCGCCGAGCTTTGGGAGGGAGAGGAGCTCTTTGACGGAGTGACCGAGCGGTTTGGATGTCGGACTATGGAGCTTGACCCCGAGCGCGGATTTATTCTGAACGGCGAGGAATATCCTTTGCGGGGTGTTTCAAGGCATCAGGATTTTGTTGGAATAGGAAACGCCCTTTTGCCATCTCACCATAAGAGGGATATGGAGCTTATTTCGGAGCTTGGGGCAAACACCGTCAGGCTTGCTCATTATCAGCACGACAGAGCATTTTACGATCTTTGCGACGAGCACGGCATCGTGGTGTGGGCGGAGATACCCTATATATCAAAGCACCTGGACTGTGGAGTGGAAAACACGCTTTCCCAAATGCGTGAGCTTATCGTGCAGAATTACAATCACCCCTCGATCGCCTTTTGGGGACTTTCAAACGAGATATCCATCGGTGGCTCGGGAGAGGGACTTATTGAAAATCACAGAAGACTGAACGAGCTTTGCCACTCTCTTGACAAGACCCGCAAGACGGTGGTTGCCGCCGTGACTGCCTGCAAGACCGACGACCCCTATCTTAAGATTCCCGATGCCGTGGCGTATAACCATTACTTTGGGTGGTATGGCGGCGAATGTGAAATGATGGGTCCTTGGTTTGATAAATTCCACAGAGAGCACCCCGATATTCCTATCGGCGTGAGTGAATACGGCTGTGAGGCTCTCGATTGGCATAGCTCCGACCCTACCCAGGGAGACTACACCGAGGAGTATCAGGCGTACTACCACGAGCAGATGATAAAGCAGCTATTCTCGCGGAAATATCTTTTTGCCACCTACGTTTGGAATATGTTTGATTTCGGCGCGGATGCAAGGGGCGAGGGCGGCGAGAACGGACGAAACCACAAGGGGCTCGTCACCTTTGACAGAGCCTATAAAAAGGACGCCTTTTATGCCTATAAGGCATACCTTTCGGGAGAGCCCTTCGTGCATATTGCGGGCAAGAGGTTTGCAAGGAGAGCGGGGGAGGAGACGGTCGTTACCGTTTATTCAAATCTGCCCGAGGTGGAGCTTTTCAGAAACGGCGAGAGGGTCGGCACTCGGCGCGCCGAGGATCACTTCTTCCGCTTTAAGATCAAAAACGAGGGGGAGAGCAGACTTATCGCAAGGGCGGGAGGACTTGCCGACGAGTGTGTGATAAGACGAGTGGAAAAGCATCCCGAGGAGTATATTCTCCGCGAGGCGGGGGCGGTGCTCAATTGGTTTGATATAGAGGCGCCCGAGGGCAGACTATCCCTTAACGACAAGATCTCCGATATCATAAGAGTGCCCGAGGGGGCGAGGTGGTTTTCTTCGCTCACAGAGAGGCTCACGGGAAAGGTTGAGAGAGGGGCGGGCGGCTTCGAATTCGATATGAGTTCTCCCGAGGTCTGCGAGATGATGGGCGGCTTCACCCTTCTGCGCTTTACCTCAATGCTGGGTATGATGAATATCAAGCTCACAAAGGGGCAGCTTCTCAAAATGAATTCGGAGCTTAATAAAATAAAAAAATAAAGCTTGGAGATAGCCCGAAATAAAAGGCTCACTCCGACTAAAAAACAATAAAAAATATGCTTGGCACGGCTAGTCTGCTAAAATGCAAAATATTCGTGCCAAGCATTTTTATATGTAAAATGTAAATAATTATTTGCTAACTTCTTGCTTTTTCGCCTTTTCTATCTTATAAAGCTCCTCTGCGGCGAGGCGGATCTTTGCAACTATATCGTAGTCTACCTTGGGGAAGCAATAGAAAAGATGGGTGTTGTTGCCGATGGAGATAAGGTCGCCTATCTCATACCAATTGAAGTCGGAGTTGACGGTGTAGGACGCCTTCGGCTTTTGCTCGTAGGTGAAGGAGTCGCCCTCTATCCTAAAGCCATAGGGTCCGTGGAAAAATCTGCCCTCGCCTATATGATAGAGGTGCTTTGTGTCCACAGTCATACAGATATCAACGGGGATATCCACCGAGTATTTGCCCGAGAGAAGCTCCTCTCGCACAGAGTCGCGCTCCCAAAGATACCAATCGGGGATCCTTGAAAATTTGCCGCGCTCCTCGCTGGTGCCGCCCTCGCTCTTATATTCAAGATGACCGTATTCGTTAAGGATATAGGTCTCGCCGCACTCCTTGCAGCGGAGCTCTATTCCATCGCCCTTCATTTTGCCCTCGGCGAGGCAATGGGGGCATTTATAGAGAACTCTGTTAAGACCTTCTGCCCTGAAGGGCTCGTCTATTTTTATATGATGCTCGTTTTGCCATTCGAAATTATCAAAGGTGAATTCCTTTTTGATGATCTCGTTTATTTCCTCGGTGCTCATATTTTTCACGTCCTCTGCCGAGAGGGTGTATCTTTCGGTTGCGTGAACGTGGACCGCCCGCTTCCGAAGATTATTATAGAGGGGGTCTCTTGAAAAGGCACCGTATGCGTGGATCATAACCACGGGTATGCCAAGCATTTTAACAAGGCCTGCGGTGTTGTCGGGCAGGGTGGTTGAGGTGCCGTCGAAGGAGTAGCCCGCCTCGGGAAAGAGGACCACCGAGCTTTTCTTTTTCCTGACGGCGTAGATGATATCGCGCACGAGGGTCATATCGGTGACAAACTTATTGGTTGGGATACAGCCGATCTGCCTCATCAGCCAATTCTTGCCGATAAAGCCGTCGCTTGTGGTGATGATATTAAAGGGGCGCGGATAGAGAAGCTCTGCCACGATCTCAAGATCGATGAAGCTTGAATGGTTCATAAGATAGAGTGCACACTCGCCCTTACCCAGCCTTTCCATTCCTATCTTCTCGGAGGTGAATTTGGTGTTTTTAAGGTCGGGTGCCGCAACGAGCTTCATAAGAGTGCGGAAGAAGATATTGGGCTTCTTCGGCTTTTTGTGCTTTTCCTTATGCTTTTCTCTTTGCGCCATAACCTCGTTATAGCTTTTTTCGATAACCTTGATCTTCATATCTTTTTGGACCTTCCTCGGTGTGAAATTTTTTCGCTTGGGGTGATTGGTCATTAGTGCTTTGAACGGTCAGGGTGCTGAACTTGAAATATCCAAGTCCAAGTAGTATACCATAAATCGACAAATTTTTCAACCCCCAATGAGAAAAATAAAATGGGGACAACGAGAAAAATTCCGTAATGTGCTCTCTTTTCTGTAAGTGAAGTTTTCGCTACCGCGAAAGTGAAGTTGCACCGCGAACCCCCAAAGCTCATTCTTCGCTTCGGGGAACCCCGTTTCAGTGAAGTTTGTGCTACGCACAAGTGAAGTTAAGTTTGCCCACTTTGCCAAAGGCAAAACTTCACTATCCGTAGGATAACTTCACTTACGCAGTAAACTTCACTTGCCCGTAAGGGCAAACTTAGTTTTGCGTGTTATCCTTAACGGAGAACACGCAAAAAAATTCTATATTACCTTGATTTTTTCTCTTATTTATATTAAAATATATTTGTAAAAAAATTTACTAGGAGTTATTATGCTTTCCAAGGTATACAGTGCAGGAGTTTTCGGAATAGACGGGTATGAAGTCGCCGTTGAATGTAGCGGCTGGGACAGGCTTCCCAAGGTGGAGCTCGTTGGACTTCCCGATGCGGCGGTGAAGGAGGCGAAGAACAGAGTTCGTTCGGCTTGCGAAAACAGCGGCTTTCTCTTTCCGAGCCTTGAGCTTTTGATAAATCTTGCCCCCGCAGATATAAAAAAGGAGGGCACAGGCTACGATCTTGCTATAATTTGTGCTATCCTTCAATGCGACAGGGTGATCCCCGCGGAGTGCGATTTTTCCGATAAGTGCCTTATCGGCGAGCTTTCCCTTTCGGGCGAGGTGCGCCCTGTGAGCGGTGTTTTGTCTATGGTGATCACGGCTCGCGATTCGGGAAGGCGCGAGGTCTTTGTGCCCTATGAAAACAGAGGCGAGGCTTCGGTGGTGGACGGTATCACCGTTTACGGAGTTAAGACCTTGAGAGAGCTTATCGACCATCTTAAGGGCAAGGAGCTTTTGGAGCCCGTGCCGAGAGACAGCTCGGTTTTCGACCTTTCACTTCGTGAGAGTGGGGTGGATTTTTCGGAGGTCTGCGGTCAGCTTCTCGGCAGGCGCGCTCTTGAGATCGCCGCGGCGGGCGGACATAATATTCTTCTTATAGGCCCTCCCGGTGCGGGTAAATCTATGATGGCGAAAAGACTTCCAACGATCCTGCCCGATATGAGCTTTGAGGAGGCTCTTGAGACCACGAAGATCCATTCGGTCACGGGTATGTTAAGGTCTAATCTTGTTACCACAAGGCCCTTCCGCTCCCCTCACCACACGGTGACGATGCCTGGTATGGCTGGCGGCGGAGCTATTCCACAGCCCGGCGAGATATCCCTTGCCCATAACGGAGTGCTTTTCCTTGACGAGCTGCCCGAATTTTCCAAGGCGGTCACGGAGTCGCTTCGTCAGCCTCTTGAGGATGGCGTTGTTACCGTCACTCGTGCGGCGGCAAAGATAACCTATCCCGCAACCTTTATGCTTGTTTGCGCGATGAACCCTTGCCGTTGCGGCTATTTCGGTGACTCGGTGCGCCGTTGCACCTGCTCTCCCGAGATGAGGCAGAAGTACATACAGAGGGTGAGCGGTCCCCTTCTTGACAGAATGGATATTCAGATAGAGATACCCTCCGTCACCTACGACGATCTTTCGGGTAAGCGCGCGGGCGGTGAGTGCTCGGCGGATATCCGAAAGAGGGTAAATGAGGGCAGACGCTTCACAGACGAGCGACTTATCCGCGGCGGCGATAAGCCCGGGGTGCTAAATGCAAATATGTCGCCTGCTATGATGAGAAAATACTGTCAGCCCGACGAGGCGGGCTCAAAGCTTCTCAGGGAGGCATTTGAAAATATAGGGCTTTCCGCAAGAGGCCACGACAGAATACTTAAGGTCGCAAGAACTATTGCCGACCTTGACGGAATTGAAGTTATAAATGAGGATCATATTGCGGAGGCGATACAGTATAGGAGTTTGGATCGCAAATACTGGAAAAGGTGATTTTTCGGTGCTTTTTGGCGAGACCGGAATTATTATACCCGTAATTAGGTTTCGTGGGCTGATTATTATCAAAGCGGTAATTCCTACCTCCGTTTAACGACCTCGACGTATTCATATACGCCTGACGGTCGTTAAGCGGAGCTTCTCATCCAAAAATCCCTCGAAAAAGGGTGGTTTTAAAAAATTAAAAAAGAGAAGTTGGAAGGCGGCGCAGAAAATTACGACGATTCTCGCTCCGAATACGGACAGGGAAAATATTTTTCGGTGCTTTGGAAAATCCCTCGAAAAAGGGTATTAAGTTTGGTTTTATACGGCGGTAGTGAAAAAAGGGAGAGATGGAGCGGTGCTGCTTTAAAAATATCCCCAACATATTGGGATAAATGAATATAATTGTTTACAAAAAACGAGATTTTGATTAGATTTGTGGCGAGATAGGTTAAAGAAAGCAGAGGTTTAGAAAATGAAAAGAAAGGAAATGCTGCCTGAGCTATTGGCTCCGGCGGGGAGCTTTGAGGCTTTGGTTGCCGCGGTAGCGGCGGGGGCTGATGCGGTGTATGTTGGCGGGCGGCGTTTCGGGGCGCGCGCTTTTGCGAAGAATTTTGACGTTGATGAGCTTTCGAGGGCGGTGAGCTACTGCCACTTGCACGGAGTGCGCCTTTACGTGACGGTGAATACTCTTATTGAGGACAGGGAGATGGGCGAGGTTCTTTCCTATGCCGCCGAGCTATGGCGGCTTGGGGTCGATGCGCTGATCGTTTCGGATCTTGGCGTTATACGCGAGATCAGGCGGGCTATACCCGAGATGGAGCTTCACGCGTCCACGCAGATGTCGGTGCACAGCACCTATGGTGCTGACTGTGCGGCGAGGCTTGGGTGCTCCCGAGTTGTGCTTGCACGTGAGCTTTCGCTTTCGGATATATCCTCGGTGGTGGAAAATTCTCTTGCCGAGGTTGAGGTATTTCTTCACGGTGCGCTTTGCGTTTCCTATTCTGGGCAATGCTTATTTTCCTCTCTTGTGGGAGGAAGAAGCGGAAACCGCGGCGAGTGCGCACAGCCTTGCAGACTCCCCTATACTACCTCCCTGGGGGAGGGCTATCCGCTTTCCTTGAAGGATCTCTCATATGGAGAGCATATTCCCGCTCTTATCAGCTCGGGCGTGGCTTCTCTTAAGATAGAGGGAAGGATGAAGTCGGCGGGCTACGTTTACACGGTAACGTCTATATACAGGCGGCTTCTTGACGAGGCTCGTGCCGCGACCCCAAAAGAGATGGAGACCTTAAGGCAGGCGTTCTCCCGAGACGGCTTCACGGACGGCTATCTCACAGGCAAGATACTTGACGGTATGCTTGGAGTGCGCTCCGAGGGAGACAAGGAGGAGAGCCGCAGAATAGATGCTCTGACCTTTGAGCCGAAGCGGCACAGGGTTTCAGCCAAGGTGAATATAGCTCTCGGCGAGCCGTCGGAGCTGGAGCTTTACGACGGCGTGCGCTCGGTGCGCGTGGTTGGCGAGACGGCAGAGGTGGCGGAAAGCTCGCCTCTTTCGGACGCAGGCGTGAAGGAGCGGCTTTCAAAAATGGGCGGCACTTATCTTTCGCTATCCCCCGAGGATATAGAGCTTTCTCTTGCGGAGGGCGTGAACCTTTCGCCCTCGGCTATCAACGGGCTGCGCCGCGCGGCGGTGGAGAAATTCTCGGATTTCACAAGAGAGCCTGTTATCATTGTGGACGAGCCCAAGGATATAAGAGGCGGCGAGGATGCGAAAAGGACAACGTCGGCAGAGTTTTATTCTACCGAAAAATACAGCGAGGCGAGGGCTCTTTATCCCGATGTCTTATCAAAGATAGATATTGCCTTTTTGCCGATGGGCGCCGCGGACGAGGCTATTCTCTCGGCAGGGGGAGTCTCACTTCCTGCGGTGATTACCGACCGCGAGCTTACCGCCGTTAGGGCAAGGCTCTCCGAGCTTTCGGCTTTTGGGGTGAGGGCGGCTCTCGTGCAGAATATCGGGCAGATAAGCCTTGCCCGAGAGTGCGGCTTTGAGAGGATATACGGCGGCTTCAGGCTGAACGTGACAAACGGCAAAGCAAAGCGCGCTTATCTTGATTTGGGCGTGGATGAGCTCATTCTTTCTCCCGAGCTCACTCTACCGAAGGCGAGGGATATTTCGGGCGGAGTTATCACCTACGGAAGAATACCCCTTATGCTCACCGAGCGGTGCTTTATGCGGGAGGGCTTCGGTTGCTCCTCCTGCGGTGAGGCGACACTCACCGACAGGCGCGGCGAGAAATTCCCGATGATGCGTGAGTCGGCGCACAGAAACCTGATCCTTAATTCGGCAGTTACCTATATGGGCGACAGATCATCGGAGCTTGAGAGGGCGGGACTTGGTCGCAGGCATCTGCTCTTTACCGTGGAGTCGGCTGACGAGATCGCCGCCGCCATCGAGGCGCACAGCTGCGGAGAACCTCTCGGTATACCCGTGAGGCGGATGGGTCGCAGAGACGCGGATATAAAGGAAGGGGTCGCCGAAAAAAGAAAGCCGCAGGCGGAGACCTTTGAAAGAAGGAAGCCCAAAGCGGAGACCTCTGAAAGAAGGAAGCCGCAATGGGAGAGCTCGGAAGGTAGGAAGCCCAAAGCGGATGGCGTGCGAATTTCTCGGGCGGCGCAAGGGAGAAGCAAATCCCAAAAGCAGGATAATAAAAAGGGCAAAGCGCAAAGTAAATCGAAATACAAAGTATAACACTGGGGCACCTGCGATAAAGCAGGTGCCCCAACTAAGTTTGCCCTTTGGGCAAGTGAAGTTTACTGCGTAAGTGAAGTTATCCTGCGGATAGTGAAGTTTCGCCTGACGGCGAAGTGATGGGCAAACTTAACTTCACTTGTGCATAGCACAAACTTCACTGAAACGGGGTTTCCCGAAGCGAAGTATGAGCTTTGGGGGTTCGCGGTGCAACTTCACTTTTGCAATAGCAAAAACTTCATCAACAAAAGAGAGAACTTTCGGCTATAATCCGTGAAGCTCTCTCTTTTTGCTTTTCAGTTTAGAGTTATGAGTTATGAGTTTGCTATCGCAAACGTTATGATATGATTGCCCTTGGAATCTTCCACTTGGCGAAGCCAACCATAACGATGCGGAGCATTCCATAACTCATAACTTGCCCGCATGGGCAATCATAGTTTAGCGTGATTGTCCGTTACGGAAGGCAGCCCTTGTCTCTGTATTTTTTCGGAGAGGTGCCGTAGTGCTCCTTGAATTTTCTTGAAAAATAAAATCTATCCGAAAAGCCGTATTTTTCGCTTATTTCGGAAAGGGAAAGATCCGAATATAAAAGCTCCCCCTCGCAAAGCCCCAGCACCGTTTTTTCAATATACTCTCCAACGGTCATTCCAAGCACCGCCTTGAATTTTCTCGTCAGAGTCCTCTCGGATATATGGAGTCGCCCCGCAAGATCGGAAAGGCGTATTCCAAGTCGCGGCTCCGCAAGTATTATTCCGACAGCCGCCTCTACCTCGGCATCCCGCCTTCTCTCTCCGAGATCTATTCCCGATGCCTTGATAAAGTGCTCTATCGCCCCAAGTATTTCAAGATGCGCTTTTATATCCGAAAGCTTGTCTCTGCTTCGGCACGCCGAAAGAAGCTCGGTCATATCCTTATCTCCCGAGCAGGTCAGCATAGGAGAGCCGATCTTTCCGAGCGCGTCTATGCCGTCGCTTCTTCTTATCTGCAAATGAAAATAGAGGTGCTCGACCTCATCGGTCGCGGAGTAGGTGAAGGAATACCCCGAGGGCACAAGGCAACAGCAGCCCGCCTTAAGTCTTATTTCCTTTTCGGTGCTCTCCGCCGAGACACTCTCGGAGCTCTCCTCTCCGCTTTGCCCGATCATAGAAAGCTCGCCGCGCATAACGAAATATAGCCTTGAATAGGGAGGGTTTATAACCTCTCCGTTCCAGCCGCTGTCGCAGACCGCGTAGCCCGCCGTGAGCACGGTTATCCCCGCAGGATAATCAGAGCCTGTAAGCTTACCGAATCTTTCAGAATACATTTTCCATATTCTCCATATTTTTAGCCGTATTATCTATTGATTTGTCTTGTAATCACATATATAATAATTATAACGACATTCTATAATCATTATAACGACAATCGAAAGTCGAAATTTGAGAATTTCGACGGCAGATCAAAGATTTGCGAACAAATTTCGAAAGGAAATTTGTCGATTTCTGTTGCAATGATATAGTAGCAAAAAGTCAAAATTGACTTTTTGCCCCGGCTGAATTTTCAGCCGAGAAAAGGTTATCCAACCTTTTCTACATACTATAATCATTATAGCAGGTGGCACTTCACTTTGCAACAAAAAAGAAAAAATTCAATAATAAAACGAAAAAGGGAGCAATGCGTTATGAAATTAAGAGACAAATTCTGGCAATGGGGACATCCCGAGGGATGCTACAACAACGGTCAGGACGGCTATGGACACATGGCTGAATCCCGTATGACGCCTATGGAGGGCTGCCTCTTTCTCGGCATCAGCAAGACCTTTATGGTTCCTGTTGGCAGAAAGATAAACCGCCGCCAATACAACAAGTCCTTTAAAACACTTTCCGCAGTTGGCTGGGAGTGCTTCGGCGTGGATAAATACCCCGAAAAGGTGGAACAGATCATTGAGGAATCCAAGGAGTTTCCCAATATCACCGCCGCAGTTCTCGACGACTTCGTTGGCAAGTCTAAAAAGCGTCGCGAGGAAGGCGATGAGGTCAGCGCAGACGTTCTTGTTAAGGTGAGAGAAAGATTTAATAATAACGAGGTGCGCCCTATCGATCTTTGGATGGTGCTATACACACGCGAGTTCGCTCTCGACGGAGTTGACGACGCCCCTCTTTGCCCTTTCCTTGATTCGGTTAACGGCATCATCTTGTGGACCTGGGAAGAAAAGGACATTCACCTGGTCCCCGAAAAATTCGAGGCTCTCAAAAAGCTTTCCCCAAACACAAGAAAAATGTTTGGCTGCTACCTTTATAACTTCGGTGAAAGAAAGCTTGCAACCGCTAAAGCCGTCAGATGGCAGCTTGACTTCTACCGCGAAAAGATTCTGGCAGGCGAGGCAGAGGGCGTTGTGTTCCACACAAACACTATGGCAGACCTGGACTACGAGTCCTACGACGCCGCCCTTGAATGGATGGCTATACACGGGGACGAGGAGGTAGGGGAGCCAATACCAACCTTCGTGAACCACTAAACAAAAAGAAAGAGATAACAAATCGGTTTTTAATGTCCGAAATGTTATCTCTTTTCTGTTAGTGAAGTTTTCGCTACCGCGAAAGTGAAGTTGCACCGCGAACCCCCAAAGCTCATGCTTCGGGGAACCCCGTTTCAGTGAAGTTTGTGCTATGCACAAGTGAAGTTAAGTTTGCCTATTTTGCCGAAGGCAAAACTTCACTATCCGTAGGATAACTTCACTTACGCAGTAAACTTCACTTGCCCAAAGGGCAAACTTAGTTGTTTATACGACCAGGGTGGACATAGACTCGGAGACGGTGACGTTTACGGTGACCGTTTTATCTCCGCGGAGAAGGGTGAGGCTGACTGTGCTGCCGAGCCTTGCCTTAAGCATTGCTTCAACCACGTTGTGAATTCTCGTGACCGAATATGACGTGCCGTTAATGCTGATGGAGGTGATGATATCCCCGAGCTCTGCCTTGCCCGAAAGAACGGAGCCTTCCTTGATCTCGGAGATCGAAACGAGCTCCTCGCAGACAAGCTCGCCATACTCGTTTACCTTGACCGTCATAGCCGCCGACTCCATAGTGACACCGAGCTGATATTTATTAAAGCCTACGGTGACGGAGCCTGTGTAATTTTCGATAAGGATATCCGCGATAAGAGTTGCGAGATTTGAGGGGATCGCGTATGCGATATTGTCTATATCGTCGCCTGTTTTCTTTGCGACCACGATGCCGCAAAGCTCGCCCTCGGCGTTGTAAAGTCCGCCGCCCGAATTGCCCTCGTTGATGGGTGCCGTGGTGCGGATAACGCGAAGCTTAAGGGTGGTTTTGCCGTCTGCCGCAAGGACGGAAAGCTCGTCGTGCTCAACGCTGATATTGCCGCCTGTGACCGAAAGACCGAGACCCTCGGGATTGCCTACGGCAAATACCTCGTCCATAATGCTGATGGCGTTGGAGTCCGCGACTCCTGCCGCAAGGGCGTGGCTATGCTTCAAGACCTCACTTGCACAGACCTTAAGAACTGCGATCTCGCTTGTGAGCGAGCCGCCAACGTAGGTTGCCGAAATGGCGTATGCCTCGTCCTCCTGACCGTAGAGATAAACGTCTATATTCGGGGAGATGCGGTTGGTGGATATTGCGTCCTTATGATATACGGCGTGGAAATTGGTTATGATATAAGCGTCACCCGTTTCACGGTTCAGCTGATATATCACGCCCGAGCTCTCCTTCTTGAACTTGGAAAGAGAGGTCTGACCGTAGCCTATATATCTTTCAAAATGAGCAACTATTCTCACCGTGGAGAGTATGCCGCGAGAGACGGGCTTAAGCTCGGAATAGTCGGTTTCCTGGTTTCCGTTTTCAATAAAGATGGGAAGATCGGAGTCTCCCTTGCCGCTATCGCCCGAGGTGGAGCTGTCGGGCTGGACGGAGGAGCCTCCGCCTATAACTATTTGAACGTCTCCGCAGGAAACGGTAAAGGCAAGAGTGCCGAGTATCACCGAAAGTGCAAGAATAAGGGATAGTATGCGCTTT
Organism: Clostridia bacterium; assembly: GCA_017410065.1. Lineage (GTDB taxonomy): Bacteria > Bacillota > Clostridia > Oscillospirales > CAG-272 > UBA1740. The sequence continues at coordinate 23,251 of JAFQRL010000044.1, forward strand.
GTGATCTTCATTCTGTGTCTCCTTTTTTGCGTTTTTCTGTATTTAGCACGGGCACGGCTCGGAAAAAAGCACGCCCAACGGCGACCTGCGATAAAGCAGGGCGCCGAACGATGTTTGCCCTTGCGGCAAGTGATGTCGGCTTCGCCTAATGATGTAGCCTTCGGCAATGATGTAGTGCCTTGGGCACAGTGGGCAAACATCACATCACCCGCGACCAACGGGCGCAACATCATTACGAACGAAGTGAGTAACATCACTTTTGCGTAAGCAAAAACATCACTCATTTACCACCCGAAAACAAAATATGGTATAACACACTATACCGTGCAGGCAAGGTCGTGTGCAAAAAGGACGAGAAAACCTTGTCCCTTTTGTGTTTTGATATAAAACTGCTTTACGGTAGGTAGCCCAAAATCTCTGATTTTTATTATCTTAAGATAATTATAGCGCAATTTTATTAAGAAGGTATTAATAAAAAAAATCTGTTTTGCTAAATTTTATCTAAACGCCCGTATCTTTCTATAAAACGTTGACCTTGACCCTATCCCCAATCTTTGCATTGCCTCTTGCTCGGAAATACGATTATTTAAGAAGGCAATAGCCACTTGTTTTAGAAGTTGGTCATCCAATTCTATGGGCTTTCTACCCGCATATCTGCCGTTTCGCTTTGCTTCTTCGATTCCCTCTTCTCTGCGAAGCCTGTTGTTGCGATCAATACACTCAAGCATATTACGCAGCAAATACAGCATTGTTCTTCGTTCATCATATCCTAAATATCTGTCTTCGCTTATGATATATATTTGCACTCCGCTTTGAAGCAATCTAAACATATCCTCAACCAGCCTTGCATTGCTGCTTTGCATATCTGCAAGACTGTTTATTTCAACCACGTCATTAGGATGCAAGTGTCTGTTTCTGATATTCTCCCAGCCTCTGATTCTTTGAATATCGCGGGGCTTTCTTACAACAAGCAAGTTATCATCTCCGCATCTCATCTCGCTTCGGAGAAGCCATTCAAATCTATCATAATAGTCAAGACCTACCGATGCCATAAGCTCTCTGACGTTTTCTCTTGATTCGCTGGGTGTTCTCATACTTATAAACGTAGGTGTCATATTTACTCTATAGTATGCTTCTCTTCGGATATCCATATTGATTCCGGGTATTCCCTGGAACAAACCGTTTGGAATTTGATCAATACAGTTCCAATACGGCTTGAAGACGTACTGAAAATTCTGTTCATCAAATCTCTCAAATATAACTTCACCTACGTAATAGTCGCGGTTGCTTCTATCATATACCTTTATGATACCTTCATTACTGTAGTACGGTCTACCGACAAGCGGTCTTGTGTATTCACTTGTCAACATATCATCATCTCCTAATTAACTAATCTATTGTACGCCGGCTTTAATATCTTTTCGTACCTTTCTCTATACATACGCTTGTAAAACTTTTTGCGCAAATCGTTGATACATTCTATTGAATCGATTAATTTATCAATTTCTTCAAATCTGATTCTTGGGAAGATCCTTAACAGAGCATTATTACATTCTTCAAACTGTAAGCTATTGATGACTTCATAATAAGAGCTCTTTCGTCCGTCCATCTTTACGTGGGAAGTGGGAAAAGTATAAACTCGTTTATCGATTTCTTCTTCCGAAGACAAAACGTCGTTAATTCTTTCATCGGTATTAAGCTTTGGATACATACCGGAGCCATTATCATATACCGGCGCTATTCTGTATTTATTATCTTTCTTTATAAATCCCCAGTTTCCGCCGTGTCTATCAAAATTACCGTTGAAGGCATCAACGATAAACATATCCCAAAATCTATCAACAGTTTCCTGAACGTTGGTGGATTTCTTGTTTTCAATCAACATTCTTTGAATATCTTCATACGAATATTGGTACATTTCTTTATCTTCTTCAAGTGAACTTTCACCAACGTCATTAAAGTGAACCAAAATCTCTCCATCCGCGCAAAAATGCTTTAGAAGAACAACATTTCTGCCATTATAAGTTCCTAGAAACGTATCTTGAACGGGTATGCCAAGCAACTCAAATATATGGCTTCCCAAAAACTCCGAAACGTGGCTAAATGTCATACCGACCTCAGAATTGCGTTGATATTTCATTATATATCTCACGCCGTTTATGGTTATTTGAGCTTTATCTTCTGCTCCTGAAAAGAACACGTCAGCATCAATTTGATAAATAGAATAATCCTTCATATCTAATCACTCCTTTTTTGCTGTTTTTATTATACCACATTATATTGTGTGTGTCAATAGGTTGGGTGATACATTTTGATACACGGGCAGATTTGAGCTTTGAATTTGGATTTTTTGGGGAGGCGAGGGAAAGAAAAATCGTGAAAAATTCGTAAGAAATGCGAAGATGCATTGACTTTTTTCTTAAAAAATGCTAAAATATACGAAGTAAAAAAACAAAAAGGCAGAGCCTTTGGCGGCGGACAGCTTATTTTTGCCGAGGCTTTCGGAGAGAAAAATGAAGGATAAGAGAGTATATCTAAAGGGCGGCGCGCTGACGGCACCCCTTCCGCCCGCTATGGTGACGGTCGGAGATATGGAAAGCTCCAACGTATTAACGGTTGCCTGGACGGGCATTTTATCAACGGTGCCGCCGAGGACGTATATTTCCGTCAGACCCTCGCGCCATTCCTACGGTATGCTTTTGGAGCGGGGCGAGTTCGTGATAAATCTTCCAAGCGAGGATATGGCGCGGACGGTGGATTTCGTTGGCATATACACAGGCGCGAAGATGGATAAATTTGAAAGATGCGGTCTCACGCGGATAAAGAGCAAGGAGGTGGCGGCACCCACCATTGCCGAATGTCCCTTTGCCCTTGAATGTCGCGTGACCGAGGTTATCAAAATGGGATCTCACGACGTTTTTATTGCGGATATCGTGAGCACCTCGGCATCCTCCGAGATAATGGACGGGGACGGCAAGCTGCGGCTTGACAGGGCGGGGCTTCTGGCTTACGCTCACGGCGAATATTTCGCACTTGGTGAGAAGCTTGGAAGGTTTGGCTTCAGCACCGACAAGGAGGGTCGCGGCGGCGAGAGAGTCGGGGCTCGCGGCTCGGGGAAGGTAAAAGCCGAAAAAGAGCCCTTTTATAAGGGTATGCCAAGGGGCAAGGCGAGGGCAGGTGCTAACAAGGACAAGGGCAAGCCTCACGGAAAAAGAACGAAAGGCTCGGTGAAATAAAAATGCAGAACAGCGAGAAAATAAGAGAAAAGATAATAGGTCTTATAGAGAGCGAATTTGAGAGCGACGCCGCCTTTGAAAGGGCGATGGGGCTTCAGACGAAGACGGTAAACAACTGGAGGCGCGGAAGGTCGGCTTCATTTATGCGTATGCTGCCGAGGCTTTGCGAGGCGTTTGGCACAAGCCCCTCCGAGCTGCTTGATATACCTCTTTCGGCAGGCGGAGAGCTATCCGAGGACGAGGTGCGGCTTCTCACCCTATACAGAAGGTCGAGAGCCTTGCCAAGGGGCTTGCGCCGCGCTCTCGCGGAAAATCTTGAAAGCACGATAAATCTTTATCTTGCGGCTATCTCCGAGCCCGAGCTTCGGGCGGCAGCGAAGAATAAGAAGGCGTAAGGCAGAATTAAGATGGAAAAAAGGAAAAGGTTGATCAGGGATATTTTGCCGCTTATCGCGCTTTTTGCGATGGTTGCTATAATCGCCGCGATCCTTATTATAAAAAAGGCGGACGGTCGCGGCGGTGATCCCGAGGCAAAAGAAAAGCTATTTTACGGCTTCACCTACGATGGGAATTTCGAAAACTATTTCGACACCGCCTGCCTTGCATACGACTATTCGGGAATGAATGACGAGCAATTCGCTCGGGTGTGCCGAGATATAGAGTCGGACCTTAAAAAATATCACAAGCTATTTAATATTTACAAAGACTTTGGCGAGATAAACCTCGCTTATATCAACGCTCACGCAGGAGAGGGACCTATTGAGGTCTCCGAGGAGCTCTTTGATTTTCTTGAATACTCCGTGGAGCTTTGCGAGCTGACGGGGGGCGAGATGAATATTGCTATGGGGTCGGTGCTTAAGATATGGCACGAATACCGCGAGGCGGCAGAAAAAGATCCGAACGCTGCGGCAGTACCCACCGAGGCGGAGCTTCGGGCGGCGGCGGAGCACACCGATATAACGAAGCTTAAGCTTTCAAGAGAGGATCTGACCGTGGAGCTTTCAGACCCCGAAATGTCTCTTGACGTGGGTGCTATCGGCAAGGGCTATGCGGCGGAGAAAATAGCAGATAAGCTTGCTGGCAAGGGAATATCGGGCTTCGTGCTTGATTTTGGCGGCAATCTTCGAGCTGTCGGCGAGAAGCCCTCGGGCGCAGGCTGGAAAATAGGAATAGACAACCCGAGAGGAGATGGATGTATCAAATATCTCACGGTGAAGAATACCTCTGTCGTTACCTCGGGAGATTATCAAAGATACCATTTTGCGGACGGAGTGAGATATCATCATATTATAGACCCCGACACACTCTACCCCGCAAAAAGCTTCTCCTCCGTAACGGTCATAACCGAGGATTCCGCTCTTGCGGACGGACTTTCAACGGCTCTTTTCTGTATGAGTGCCGAGGAGGCCCGGGCGCTTATCTCAAGGCTTTCGGAGAGCGGAGTAAAAATATCTGCCGTCCTGGTTACAGGGAGCGGCGAGATATTAGAATTTTAATCGGCAAAGTAACCTATAATTATATTTCGGTTTGATGAAAATTATTTGATAAACCTTTCGCAAAAATAAACAAAACAGGCAAGACTTCTCCAAAAAGCGCGGGGAAATTGCCTGTTTTTTCATATTATTGTTTACATTTACAGCCTTCGACAACCCGAAAAGAACATTTTTCGCTCTCTGTTGATAGTAAAATTATTGTGTGAAAAAATAGCGATGGCAGGCATCGTATACATAATAAGGAGGAGAAAATGGAAAGGGTCAAGGAGAAGGTAAGAGAAAAGGATGGTGTGACCTCTCGCGGCTCGGCAGAGGAGCACGGTGCGAATAATGCTCGGCGCACAGAGGTCGGCGCGACGGGGGGCTCGGCAAAGAGAAAAGCGGCAGAGCGCGAGGATTATTCCCACGGCGGTGAAAAGGAAAGGGCGGCAGACTCCGAGAGCTATTCCCGCGGCGGGGCAAATAAAAGCCCTCACGGCGGGACGAAGGGCGACTCCCAAGGCTCGGGGGGAGGTGAAGCTTCGGGCGGCGAGAGGGCTCGGGAGGGCGGCTCTCGCGGAAAAAACGATTGGTTGAAAAGGAGACTTTCCGAGCTGAGGCTCGGGGAGAAAAACGCGCTTTTATATAAGGTGGCGGTGCTTATTCTCGGTGTGATATTCGCAAGGTGCCACACCGTCTTTGGTGCAAGGCCTCTCGGAATTATGCTTGCGGCATTGCTTCCCGAGAACGTATGGGTGGCGGCTACAGGCGCGGCTCTCGGGTCCCTGACTATGGGCGGCGAGGGAATAATATTTGCAATTGCCGTGGCTATAACCGTGTTTTTGCGCGTGATAATCTCGGGCGGCTTTGGCGACGGACACAGGCTTTTTTGCGAAAGCCTTGGGGCGAGAATGTGCGAATCGGTGGTGGGCGGCTTCGTGGTTGGAGCTTATGAGCTTTTGCTTCGGGGCTTCGGGCTTTCCTCGGTGCTTTTTTCTGCGGCTATGGTGCTTCTGCCGCCCCTCTTTCTGTTTTTACTTTCGGGGCTTTATAACACGGGAATATCCCTCACCTCCCTGTTTTCGGGCAGCGGAGGTGCGCTCACCCTTTCGGGAAAGGACGACACCGAAAAGCTTAACGCGGTGTTCTTCGGGCTATCGGCACTCACGCTGACATTTCTTATATCGCTGTCCCTTGCCGACTTCACTCTGCTTGGGATAAGCCTTTCGTATATTTTCACAGGCTTTGTGACACTTCTGGTTGCAAAGAGAATGGGTCCTCTTCGCGCCTTGGCGGTGGGCTTTGTTGCGCCGCTTGGGTTATCGGGAGTTTATTCGGTCGCCTTTGCACTTGCGGGGCTTGGGGCGGGTCTGCTCTTTAGCTTCGGCACGGTGTACGCCCTCATACTCGGCGGTGTTTTGCTGTCTGCCTGGAGCGGATACGCGGCGGGGCTTGAGGGTCTTTTGACGACCCTGCCCGAATATCTCATAGCGGCGACCCTTTATGCGCCCATTGCAAAGAGCGTTGAGCAGGAGAGGACCCCCGAGCGAGCCGAGGTGATCACCGAGAGCGCAAGGGATATGGTTGGCACGGTAGCCTTGAAATATCAGGGCTCCCGCTCCTCATCTCTCGATAGCCTTGAATTATCTTTATCCTCTCTTGCGGAGCTTATAAGAGGCTACACCGAGGAGCATAAGCCGCTCACCGAGGAGGAATACGAGGGGCTTGTGTTAAGAGTTGCGGAGAGGGTGTGCTCGGGGTGCGATGGCAGAGGTCTTTGCGCCTCGCAGGATATTTCTCCTTGCACGAAAAATGCGGGGAAAATAGCTAAAAAGCTTGCCCTCGGGGAGAAGATAACGGCAGACGACGTGAACACCGACACCGAATTCTGCACCCTTGCGGGCAGACTTGCCGAGGAGATATCACGGGCTGTTGCAAGGGCGGCGTTTGAAAGCAAGAGCTGCACTATGGCAGAGGCATCGGCAGACGAATACGAGCTGATCTCCCGAATGATATCCGAGGTGAGATATTCGGATATGGCGGAGCGCGTGGCGGCAGAGGAGCTGACCGAGCCCCTATCGGAGGTTATGAGGAGCTTTGGCTTTGAGGACGGCGTAGCCCGAGCCTTTGGCAAAAGGCGGCGGCATTTTATCCTTGCGGGGCAGGACGAGGGCGGAGGTCGCATATCCTCGGAGGGCTTACGGCTTGGGATAGAGGCGGCGGCAGGCTTGAGGCTTGGGTCGCCCGAATATTACAGGAACGGAAAAATGGCTCTTATGGAGTGCGAGGCGGTGAGGGCTTATCGGGTGGAGTGTGCCTCGGGTATGATAAGCGGAAGTGACGGCGAGGTCAGCGGCGACAGCGTGCTTATGTTTGAATCCTCCGACGAGCGGTTCTTTGCCGCAATATCCGACGGTATGGGCAAGGGTACTCTTGCGAGAGATACCTCCTCCTTCGTTGTGAGATTTCTGGAGCGCGCCCTTGACTTCGGCGCATCGCGGGAAACGGTGCTTCATCTTCTGAATAATTCGCTTATCCGCCGCCGCGAGGAGTGCTCGGCAACGGTGGATCTCTTTGAGCTTGATCTTATTCTCGGTGAGGCGACCTTTATAAAAAGCGGTGCGGCTCCCTCCTTCATCAAGCGCGACTCCTCCATCTTCCGCATTAAGTCCTCCACGGCACCCATCGGACTTATGAAAAGCATTGATTCGGAAAAGATAAGAGTTGAGGTGCGCGAGGGGGATATCGTGATAATGCTTTCGGACGGAATTTTGCAGTCGGGCGAGGAGTCCACCTGGCTTCTTGAGCTGCTTTCAAGAAAGCCGAAGCAAAACCTTAAGGAGTACGCCGAATATATCCTCGCGGAGTCGAAAAAGAATTCTCGCTCGGGCGACGATATGACCGTCGTTGTGGCAAGGATATCCGGGATGTGAGGTGAGAGACACGAGGAAAAAGTGGCGAAGAATTCGCGGACTTCATAGAATGTAGTGAGGGCAGACCGACGAAGCTAAAGGAGCTTTTGGCTTATGCGGTTGCTCGGGCGGCTGAAATTTCAAAGCAAACGAAAGGTGAACATATATGAAGGTCGTTGTTATAAGATCGCCGAAGCTGCTTCGCTATTTTCTGGCGAAAATATTTGACGTTAAGCTGAAAAAATAAGGGCTAGCGCGCTATGCGCAAATGAAGTTGCTTTGCTGATGCAAGGGTGAGGTTCACTCAGGGGAGCGAGTGAAGTTTTTTGCGAAGCAAAAATAAAAAGAGTAGACGTTTTTGGAGAGGGAGATCATTCTCTTGTGTGTGGGAGATCATCCTCACCAAATGAGACGTACTCTTAAGGACAGTTTTTAAGATTAAATAGAATAAGCTACCTACCGACAGGAAAAGGACAGAGAAAGCAACTGCAATCTCTGTCCTCTTTTCTTGACAAGCACTGCATCTGTGTCCACAGATGCTATTTTATTTGGCGATATGTTTGCTATCGCAAACGCGATATATTTTCGCTCACGCTCAAATGCGATATAACCTCCCTTGCGGTCGGTTGCGATATGATATAAATCCCCTTCACGCCCGAAAGGGCATATCGCATCGAAGATATATCTCACGCGGCACGCGTATATCGCAAATCCCGCAAGGGATTTATATCGCTGCGTAGTGTCCTTAAGGGCACTACGCTAACGTCTACTCTTTTTGCTTTTCTTTTTATTGCTCTTTTCTTCTCATTTTGACGACCTTGCAGGGCTTGCCGACCTTTTCGCAATAGCTGATAACGAAGCTTGTGCCTCGGGAGGTGCCGTCCCAGAAGGCGATAACGCCGTCTGCGTAGTTGACGATCTCGCGGTTGCGGACGATGGGTGCGCCTCTGCCGTAGGTTTCGTAGTCGGGAAGAAATTCGGTGAGGGTGAGACCGTGCTCACGGGCGTACTTTGCGGCGAGACGGTCAACGCCACGCGCTCCTCCCGACACGATCTCGTCGCACTCCTCGGGCAGGTGTGCCGCGAGGTTTATATTGTCTATTTCTCTTGAACCGATAACGGCTATCTTCATATTATTCCTCCTCGGGAATATCTGCCTTGAGGGCTACTGTGAATTTCGCGCCGCCTATCTCCGCGTCACCGACCGAGACGCGGCCTCCCTCAAGCTTCACTATCTGCTTGACGAGGGCAAGTCCCAAGCCGTTGCCCTCGGATTTATGAGAGCTGTCCGACTGATAGAAGCGGTCGAATATATGCTTTTTTGCTTCGTCGGAAACGCCCGCTCCCTCGTCGGAGACCGAGAAGATTATCTTATTTTCAACCCTACTTAGGGTGATGATGATCCTTCCGCCTCGCGGACCGAATTTAATGGCGTTGCCGATAAGATTTGACCAAACGTGGAAAAGGAGCGATTCGTTGCCGAAGTAGGTGACCTCCTCAAGCTCAACGTCAAGCTCGCAGTCCTTTTCAGTCCAGCCCTTTTCGTGAGAGAGAAGTGCCTGGCGTATCTGCTCGTCAAGGCGGTACTCCACCTTTTTATCGGGGATCGACTGATTATCCACCTTGGAAAGAAGAAGTATATTTCCAACCAGGGCGGAAAGCCTTCTTGTGTTGAAAAGTATTTTTTCGATATACTCCGCTTGCTCGGGTGTTGTGCCCTCGCTTCCGTCAAGCAGGGTGGCGTAGCCCTCGATGGCGGTGATGGGAGTTTTGAATTCGTGGGAAACGTTGGAGACGAAATCGGTTTGAAGGATCTCGGTTGCGCTCAGCTCCTCCACCATTTTATTGAAATTGGAATTGATGCGGCGCATCTCGGAGAAGCCCTTGTCGTCCTTAAGCCTTACGGAGAAGTCTCCGTCCGCAACTCTGTTAACGGCTCTGCCGAGAGTGAATATGGGGGCAGAGAAGAAGCGGATGAGGAATATGGTGGTTGCAACGCCGACCACCGAGCAAACGATACCCAGCCACAGCATATCGGGAACGAAGCCCTCGGTGTCAACCGTTTTACGCACCATATTAAGAATACCCGAGGAGCTACCGTAGATAACGAGGATCTCCACGAGAATTATTATCGCGAAGAACAGGTTCATACTGAGAGGGTGACGGCGGCGACGCTTTTTCGCCCTTGTCCCTCCGCCCTCGCGGCTCTCGATGGGCTTGAGATTTATCAGCTTGCGGTCGCTTGCCGCGCGGCGACGGCGATCGCTTACGTGCCTTACTTCCTTCTTCCCCGAGGAGGACTCGTTTTTTTCGGTGGCTTCGGTGCCTTGCTTTGCTTCGACAGATGCGGCGGTGGCTTGATCTTTATTTTCGATCATATCTTCACCACCTTATAGCCAACGCCGCGAATGGTGACTATCTTGAAATCCTTGCTTTCTCTGAAGCGTTCGCGGAGTCTGCCAACGTGGACGTCGACGGTGTGGGTGTCGCTTTCGGTCTCGTAGCCCCATATCTCGTCCATCAGCTGCTGACGGGTGAATATCTTCCCAGGGTATGCCGCCATTTTGTATAGTATCATAAATTCCTTCTGGGGGAGCACCTGTGTGCCCTCGTCGGAGATAACGGTGAGGGAATCGCACTCCATTATTGTGCCGCCGATGACCTGCCTGCGATCGTTGATCATCTGCGCTCGGCGAAGCAGAGCTCCGACCCTTAAGACCATCTCGTTTATATTGATGGGCTTGACCATATAATCGTCGCTTCCCGATAGGAAGCCGCGGCGCATATCGTCGAAGGAGTCCCTTGCGGTTATCATAAGGAAGGGGGTGGTGTCGCCCGAATCGCGAAGCTGCTCGGCAAGCTGGAAGCCGTCAAGCTCGGGCATCATTATATCCGAAATTATAAGATCAAAATAATCGGCACTCGCCGCCTCAAGAGCCTCTCTGCCGTTTGATACTCCCTTCACGGAATATCCGTTGCGCGAGAGCACGTGAGTGAAAAGCTGGCGAAGCTCCTTGTCGTCCTCTGCTATCAAAATTTTAAACATACTTACTCACCTCGTTATATTAAGGATGGTTGATTTTTAGCGGAAAATGTAAATAATTATAGTCAAAAACCGCGGTTTTATCTTAATTCAAACTGCCTTATTGGCTTTATGGCAAGTCCGTTTTCGTATTCTCTCACCTCGCCGAGAGCGAAAAATCCGAGCTCATCGTGTAGCCTTATAAGCTCGCCGCACTCTGCTGTCTCGCCGATCTTCTTAAGGTATATCTCAAGCCCCGAATGGGCAAGTCGGGCGAAGAAACCCCCGAGCTTCACAGCTCTTTCGGATCTGAAAATATGCTCTATGGGGAAAACGGCTTCGGCGCGCTCCTCGGGGGTCATTTCCTCAAGCTCCTCTATGGTGTGGGAGTCGGCAAGGGTGAAGCCCGAGGCGGTGGTTCTTTGGAGAGAGCTCATTGCTCCGCCGCAGCCGAGGACTGCGCCTATATCGGCGCAAAGAGTTCTTATATAAGTGCCCTTTGAGCAATGAACGTTCATTGAGTATTCTCTATCCGAAAGCCGCTTCGCTTCTATATCGAAGATCTCAACTCTGCGTGCCTCCCGTTCAACGGTGACACCCTCTCTTGCAAGGTCGCAAAGCTTCTTGCCGCCGATCTTCAGGGCGGAATACATCGGGGGTGTTTGCATATATTCGCCAACAAAGGAGCGGATAGCACGAAGCACCGCCTCCTCATCGGGGATATCGTTTGACTCTGTGAGGGTGATGCCGCTTGTGTCCTCTGTGTCTGTGGTGATGCCGAGGCGGAGGGTCGCCGCGTAGTGCTTATCTGCGGTGAGCATAAATTCGCTCGCCTTAACGCCTCTGCCGATAAGGATGGGGAGAACGCCTGTTGCCATAGGATCGAGAGTGCCTGTGTGCCCCGCCTTCTGAACTCCGAGGAGTCTTTTCACGCGGTTGACCGCCGCCTGCGAGGTAAGTCCGTCGCCCTTATTCAGAATTATCACTCCGTCCATAAGCTTCTCCTTTAATATTATTTATTTGCCCGAAAATTATTCCGAAAGTCCTGCGCCACCAATTATAGCAAATATTTGACATATTGTCAAGTTTGGTCGGTAAGTTATGATCAATTTTTGTAAAATAGGTAAAACTTCCGAATAATGTAACCGCAAAAAAATAAAAAGCCTTGAAAAAGCAGAGCTTTTGTGGTACAATTATCTCGTTGAAAAAATTGCTATGCCGCATCTAGGGCAGAAAGGAAAAGTTATGAAGGCAGTTGTTACCGTAACGGGTAAGGATAAGGTTGGCATCATTGCTATGGCGAGTGCCGAGTGCTCAAAGCACGGCGTGAACATCGTGGACATCAGCCAGACCGTTATGAAGGAATACTTCGCAATGATAATGCTCGTTGAGCTTGACGGAATGAAGGGCGCGTTTGCCGAGTTCGCCGATGCTATGCGTCGGGCGGGAAGTGATGTTGGGGTGGATATTAGGGTGATGCATGAGGATATATTCAACTCAATGCATATAATTTAACCGTTTTCTCTTGCGCCTTCGGGCGAGACCGACTTCGTCTATCGCCGAATTTCCCGTCTTGCTGTATGTATATACAGCGGCGCAGTAAATTACGACGATTCTCGCTCCAAAATCACAAGGAAAACTATTTTGATGATTTTTTGAATAGGATTTTTGAAGAGATTATTTTAGTGTTTAATTGTATGATAAATGATAAGGAATTGATTAAAGCGTTATGTTGAACACATCGGATATTTTAGAGACTATAAGAATGATACGTGACGAGAACCTTGATATAAGGACGGTCACGATGGGTATTTCGCTTTTTGACTGCATTTCGGATGATCCCGAGAGGCTGGCGGAGAAGATATACGACAAGGTGACGAGGTCGGCGGGCAGACTTGTGGAGGTCTGCTGTGAGCTTGAGCAGACCTACGGCATACCGATCGTAAACAAGAGGATCTCCGTGACGCCGCTTTCGTATATCGGCGCGGGTCTCTCTCCCGAGGGATTTGTGAAGCTGGCGAAGGTGCTGGAGCGCGCGGCGCAGGAGCTTGGCGTAAACTTCATCGGCGGTTATTCGGCGCACGTGCAAAAGGGTGCTATCAAGGGTGCGGAGGCTCTTATAGAGTCTATTCCCGAGGCACTCACCGAGACCACGAGGATATGCTCGTCCATCAACGTTGCCACGACGAAGGCGGGCATTAATATGGATGCTGTGGCGAAGATGGGCGAGATAATTAAGAAAACCGCTTATCTCACCAGAGACAACGATTCCATCGGATGCGCAAAGCTTGTTGTTTTTGCGAACATACCCGAGGACAACCCCTTTATGGCGGGTGCGGTTCACGGTATGGGCGAGCCCGACACGGTTATCAACGTTGGCGTCAGCGGACCCGGCGTTGTGGCGGTTGCGGTGAAGGAGGCGGGCGACTGCGACTTCTCGGCTCTTGCGGAGACTGTTAAGCGCATTGCCTTTAAGATAACCAGAGTCGGTCAGCTTATTGCATCCGAGGCGGCAAGGAGACTTGGCGCACCCTACGGTATCGTTGACCTTTCTCTTGCTCCCACTCCCGCGGCGGGCGACTCTGTTGCTGAAATACTTGAAAATATGGGACTTTCCCGTTGCGGCACTCACGGCACGACGGCGGCTCTCGCGCTTCTTAACGATGCGGTGAAGAAGGGCGGCGTTATGGCGTCCAACCACGTTGGCGGTCTTTCGGGTGCATTCATTCCCGTATCCGAGGACAGGGGAATGATCGAGGCGGCAAAGCTCGGCACACTCACCCTTGATAAGCTTGAGGCTATGACGGCGGTATGCTCCGTGGGACTTGATATGATCGCTATTCCCGGAGACACCTCCGCGGCAACCATCTCGGGCATTATTGCCGACGAGATATCCATCGGCGTTGTGAACAACAAGACCACCGCCGTGAGAGTTATTCCCGTTTGGGGCAAGGGCGTTGGCGACTCTGCAGAGTTCGGCGGACTTCTAGGATATGCTCCCATTATGCCCGTGAAGGGTGAATCCTGCGAGAGATTTATCGCTCGCGGCGGCAGGATCCCCGCGCCAATTCATTCCTTGAAGAATTAATAGAGAAAAATAAAAAAAGCCTTGGTCGAATTCGGGAGTCTCCGATATCAGCCGAGGCTTTTAAATTATTTAACTGTTTTATTCCAGCTCAAGTGCATCCGAGGTGAAAAGCTCATCGTCTAAAAATTCAATAAGCGTCATATCAAAGCCCTTGGCGAGCATAATTACGGTGCTGAGGGTAACGGTTTTGTTTCTGCCATTCATTATGCACTGCATACTGCCGTGCTGTATTCCCGAGTTCTGTTCGAGGCGGTATTGTGATATATTCTTTTCAGCAAGAAGCCGAGACACACGTTTCGCAACGGCGTTGTTGACTGTCATAGCGATTACCTCCTCACATAATTTTGCTCGGTAGTTTTACCTACATATCTATTTTATCAGCAATTTAGAAAAATTATAAGAAGGTATACCTTCATATTTTTCTTGATTTTTAAGCCTTTTTGTGTTATTATGTAGGTATAACTTCCTAACGAGGTAATATTATGATAATGAAGGCTTTGACAGAAAAAACAAAAAGGTATTGACTTTTTTACTTTTTTGTGGTAGAATGTGTATCACAATGTAAGAGTCGGCGAAAATGTCGCCGATACTTAATAAAAACTCTTAAAATGTAAGAGAGCAAGATCTGCTTTAATGAAGCAGGTCCGGCTCTCTTTTTTGTTTTTTAGAAAAAGAAAAAAGAAAGGAGTTGTTTTATGAACAACGAAGGGCTTATTAAGGCAAAAGAAATTTATTGCAGATTGGAGGAAAAATGTATAAGAGAGGAGCTGGGGCAGCTTAATGATGGAGAAAATATTGCGATCTCCGTTTATAACTCAATAGGGTTTATTCCTTCTGAAAGAGATGCACGAGCGGAGGCTTACAGGACACTTTGTCTTGCGATGAAAGGATCTACGTTCCTTTATCCCGTTGACGGCAGAAACGATCCCCTGTGCGAATTTGAGGATAGCGGCAGAGTTAAATATTTGCCTGTGTTTTCAACACAAAGCGAGGCTGGGCTCGGTGATTGCGCAAAGGCGGCGTTGAACGTAATATCATTTGATGGGTTGTGTTATCTTATGAGAAAATACGGTATTACTAAAATCCTGATAGACGGTGATGGATATGAGCCAATCAGGCTTTACCAAAGCACAGCGGAGGGCATTGCCGCGGGCAATTATGAATATCAATTTATTTTAGGCTCGTGATCTTAAGAAATGATTATTGTAAATCAAATGTATAAATTCAATTAAAGGAGATATAAAAATGAAAAAGCATATTGAAATTAACACCCTATTCGTAACAAAAGATGGTTATTCTATCCCCAAAAACAGATTATCTATTGCCCAAAAATGCGGCACCGTTCGCGTTTGCAAAGAGAACGAGCTCATAGAGGCTGTTAAAGATTTTATCGGAGGAGAATTAGTCGTTATTATCGTTGGAGCTTGCGACGACGAGCTTTTATTGAATGTGCTTCACAAGCTGCGTGCTGATGACGTTTATGCAATGGTTGCCATTACCTCGCAGGGAAGGTCGGCGGGAGCTTTTGAAAAAATAAAAGCGGCATCGGGGGCAACCTTGCGGATTATGCCCTGCGAGATCAAGTCGCTACTTCTGATGCTTGCTACCTTGAACGCAACGGCGAAATTTGAAAAGGATGAGCTTTTAAGGATGCTCGGCTTTGGCGAGGCTTTGTATTTCGCCTCTGCAAAAGGAAATGATGTTCGTGCGATAAGACGCGAGGTGTCACGTACTCTTATGCTTCGTTATCCTGCGTTTTCCGACCGTAGCTGCGAGCTTGTCGGTATGCTCGCTCCGAGCGGTACTGGAGCTGATGTGTTTGACGGTTGCTTTACTTCTTTTCAAAACTGCAACTCAAACGTTGGTCGCCTGACGTACGGTGGGGTCTCCGGCATCGACGAGGTGGAACTTTTCGTTTTGTGCCGCTGATTGTTTTGATATAATTTTTGAGGATGCCAAATGAGTGGATATCATTTTAAATTTGCCTTTTCCGCTGAGGGAAATTCAGCGAGCTTCGCGTTTGAATTTTCTACTTCAAACGGCTGTGCATTTGTGAACAAAGAAAATAATTTACAATTAGGGAAAACAAAAAAATACAGCTTAAAATCGGCTGAAATGACAATAAAAGATAACATTATTGCTTGGAAAGCCGACAAAGAGTCAAAATTCTGCGATTGTATCGCTTTTAATATTGGAGCAAATATAGGTCTTGAATTTATAAACGGAGACAGGTTTTGCTATCTGTATCGGGATGGTGGTGTGACGCCTTTAAGAAAGGAACAAATCAAATATTTGGTTTTGAAAAAGGCGGAGGGGATGGGTGCCGGAGCTATTCAATGCTCGGTGAGGGGAAACGCCCTCGGTATTGATGATGGCGAAAAAATATTCAGCTCCGAGTTATACCCGACCCACCCATTGAACGATGATATTGAGGAGATTGGCGAATTGCTTGGCGATGCTGAATTTGAAGTGAGAGATTAGGACTTGATTTGTTGCTTTTTATGTGATATAATTTTGTCAGTAATTAATGTGAAATAGAGGTTTGTATGAAATATATATCAAATTTCAGTGATGCTTATAAAACACTTGAGCATACTCTGCACATTGTAACGGGAATTAGTGATAACAATAGAGGAATAATAGCGCTATTTATCAAGATTCTCCCACCCCCTCTTTCCTCGCAAATGGATTCGATAAGAAAATTCAGAAATGATTTTGACGGGCACGGAGTAAAGGTGGCTGGGCAATCTCCCACGCCCCCGAAATCGTACATAGAGCTATTAAATCGAGAAATTAATTGGGTTTACAATAACCGCGAATTGGTAAAAAGAAAAATGCTCAGTGCGCTTAACGATGATATAAGGCACAGAGTCAACGGCAGAGCGAGCTTTAACAGAACCGAAAATACGAGGACCTTGCCGAGTAGACGGTCAAGTGAGGTCGGTCTATCTCAGGCAAGACTTATGTTTGATTTTGACGGACTTACCGTTGATCTATCCAAGGTCTTATTCATCAGCCTTTCACTGGGTGACGATGACCGTTGGACGAGTATTTACGTTGTCTTTCTTAATGGCGATTGCAAAAATAGTGTATATAACAAAACATCACGTGACTGTTTTGGAAATTCACCCAGGGACTATTGGGAAAAAAACTTTGCAAATGATGGTGACTATGATCATACATCCAGAATGATGGCTCGTACGGATCTAATAGCAGCATTCAATAAATTAACTAATTGTTGCTTTTTTGATGGTGTTATTATAAATGCTGCCAACATCAAAAATATTCAAAGAAAAGATAAAACGGTTGTTGTGACGACTATCTCGGGCAAAGAAATAAGGTCGGTATATGAAAGGCGTTCAACAGATCACAAAAGACGAAGCGTTAGGGAATACTGCGATACTTACGATTTGTTTTACACCGAGAATGGCAAGCGGTATTATGACATACCCAGAGCACTGGATAAAATGATAGCGTTCGATTACAATATGGCACTTGACCTGCTTAACAAATAAAAGGGAAAGCCGTTTTATGAGAGGAATAAAATGTTTTGACAGTGAATAATGCGGTTGCAGAACGGATCATAAATCTTCCTAAAGAAGAGGGTATATCTCAATAAAAGTTTTACCGCATAATTGCTTGAATTAGAATAACAAATCTTTTGAAATATAAAACTCGGTTGATCTTTGGTGAGGTCTCCGAGTTTTTCTTTTTTGGGCGAAAATCCGCTTTATGACGGAATTTGCAAGGTTTTTCGCCAAAATATGACGGTTTTTTCAACAAAAATTGAACTTCGGTTGAACTTAAGTTTAAAATAATATTATATAATAATGTAGGATTAATATTGACATCTATGTTTTTTTATGTCATAATAAGAAGGAGTTTGTCTAAAAATGTTTAAGCACTACATATTCTATAATCCGCTGGCGGGTGGAGAAGAGGCAGTTGCGAGGATCGAGGAATTTGCGTCGAGATACGAGGGCGCGCTTCTTTACGACATCACCAAGGGTGGCGGATACAGAGGAATTTGTGAGGGGCTTGATCCTTCGGATAAGGTCACGGTATCGGGCGGCGACGGCACGCTCAACAGATTTTTCAATGAGATGCGCGGCTTTGATTTCCCCTGCGACGTTTATTACTACCCATCAGGAACGGGTAACGATTTTATGCGCGAGATGATAGACACTCACGAGGGTGTGCTTGACGGCGAGACCCTTCACGCGGTGCGTATCAACGATTATCTCAAGAATCTGCCCGTGGCAACGGTCACAACGGCGGACGGCGGAGTGGTCGAGAGTCGGTTCATCAACGGCGTTGGTTACGGCATAGACGGCTACTGCTGCGTTGTTGGAGACGGTCTTCGCGAGGCGGGCGAAAAGCACATCAACTACACGGGCATTGCCATAAAGGGTCTGCTTTTCCATTATAAGCCCTGCGACGTGAAGGTAACTGTGGACGGTGTGGAGCATAGCTTCAAGAAGGCTTGGCTTGCGCCCGTTATGAAAGGAAAGTATTACGGCGGCGGAATGATCCCCACGCCCGAGCAGAAAAGGGATTCGGGCGAGCTTTCGGTCCTTATCTTCCACGGCTCGGGAAAGCTTAAAACGCTTATGATCTTCCCATCCATTTTCAAGGGCGAGCACGTGAAGAAGAAAAAGCACGTCACGGTGCTTTCGGGCAAGGAGATACTCGTTGAGTATTCGGATCCTCGCCCCGCGCAGATAGACGGCGAGACAGTTAAGGACGTTAAGAGCGTTTTTGCAAGCTCAAGGGTAGCCAATACCAACCTGAATTGAACACGTTTTAATCTGCATATTTTCCCGAGTAATGCGCCAAAATTTCTTGCAATATCCGCATATTACTTCAAAATTTCGGCTTTTCCTCAGAAAAATCTGCAAGATTAAAATAATTCTTACCTAAAGC
>JAFQRL010000045.1 GCA_017410065.1 Clostridia bacterium
AAAATCTGCAAGATTAAAATAATTCTTACCTAAAGCTAATAGAAATTCTTGATATTTTTTGAAATTGAACGAAGCAAAGTGTGGACTTTGTGAGCGAGATTTCGGGAAATAGCGTGAATTTATATAGCTTTAGGCGTATTCGATTTAGGTTGGTATTGGCTAAGAAAAATAAAAAAATATAAAAACAAGAGGCGGAATAATCAATGAGTACGAAGCAGCTTGACGGAAAGACACTAAAAAATATGCTTATCGGAGGAGTGGAAAATCTACGCCAGAACTCCGAGGAGGTCAACGACCTCAACGTCTTCCCCGTACCCGACGGAGATACGGGAACTAATATGACTCTCACCCTGGAGGGCGGTGTTGCCGCGGTATCCTCGGATTCTGAAAACAGAGTCGGAGATATTATCGGCAAATTTGCCAAGGGTGCACTTCTCGGCGCAAGAGGCAACTCCGGAGTTATTCTTTCACAGATATTTGCAGGCATAAAGGAAGTGCTTGAAAAGTACGACACGGTTGGAGCCGTTGAGCTCTGCGAGGCATACAGGAGCGGTATTGCCAAGTCCTATGCATCCGTGTCCAACCCCACCGAGGGTACCATTCTCACCGTTTTCCGCGAGAGCGTTGAATATGCGGCGAAGAATATTAACAAGAGCTCCAGCATTGAGGACTTCTTCAAGCTCCATATAGAGGAGGCAAGAAGATCTCTTGCAAGAACGAAGGAGATACTTCCCGCGCTCACCGAGGCAGACGTTGTGGATTCGGGCGGAGCAGGCTATCTCTATATTGCCGTTGGTATGTACCTTGCCCTCACAGGCGAGCTCAATGCGGCAGACTATAAGCCCGCGGCGGCACCCACAGCCCCCGCTCTTGATTTCGATAGATTCACCCGAGACACGGTTATGGAGCGCGGATATTGCACCGAGTTCCTTCTCAGGCTTTCAAGCTATAAGGTAGACCCCGATGCATTTGAGATCGAGGCTATGCGCGCTATGCTTGAGCTCCTCGGCGGCGATAGCATCGTCACCTACAAGGAGGGTGATATAGTTAAGGTTCACGTTCACACTCTTGATCCCGGTAGGGTGCTTACCTCCGCAAGAGAGTTCGGCGAATTCCTCACCATCAAGATCGAAAATATGGAGCTTGGACATTCGGACGTTGAGGGCGTGAAAAAGAAGATCGAGCAGAAGGCTCCCAAGAAGAAGTTCACCGTTCTCACGGTTGCCACGGGAGAGGGAATTTGCTCTCTGTTCACCGATATGGGTGCGGATGGCATAATCTCGGGCGGTCAGACAAACAACCCCTCCACCGAGGAATTTATTGAAGCATTCAATAATCACCCCGCAGAGGATATCATCGTTCTTCCCAACAACAAGAACGTTATGCTTGCGGCAAAGCAGGCGGCTGAAATGTACGAGGCGGCAAGAGTTCACATCGTTCCCACCTTCACTCTTATGGAGGGCTACGGTGCGCTTTCTGTCATCACCCCCGGTATCACCGATATTGAGATGCTTTGCAAGAACGCGGAGCGCGCGGCAAAGAGCATTGTGGGCAGTGAGGTCACACGTGCGGTACGTGACGTGAGCATTGAGGGTCACGAGATCAAAACAGGCGACTACATCTCCATCACAGACGGCAAGATCACCTCTGTTGCCGAGGATAGAGACGCGGCTCTCATTGAGATGCTTGAGGGCGTTGATATGGACGACTACGAGATCATCAACCTCTTTGTTGGCGAGGACGTTGACGACGATGCGAGAGTTGCTATAACCGAGAGACTTGAGGAGTTGTATCCGGAGCTGGAGGTAATAGTGTATAAGGGGAAGCAGGCCATCTACGATTACCTGATCGCTATCGAGTAATTTTCGTCAATTGCGGCAGTTTGGTCGATTTGCCGTATTGCGTACTATTGCGGTTTGCGAAGCAAATGGCGGCAACGCCTAACGCCGCCAAGCGATATACGCACAGCATTTATGCTGTTGTGTACAGGCTGGCACCGCCCAAACTTTGCACTTGATCGAAAATTACGAGTAAGGTTATTATAAATTGGTTTTTAGAAGCGGTGGTAGTTTTGCGGTTTGCGAAGCAAATGGCGGCAACGCCCAACGCCGCCAAGCGATATACGCACAGCATTTATGCTGTCGGGCACACGCCCAAACTTTGCACTTGATCGAAAATTACGTGGGTTATATCAGGCAAATCGATAAGCCGCAATTTGAGAAAATTACTCAAAATGTGGTGTAATGTTTGATATTATACGGCGGTAGTTTTGCGGTTTGCGGAGCAAATGGCGGCAACACCCAACGCCGCCAAGCGAAACACCAACAGCATTTATGCTGTCGGGCACACGCCCAAACTTTGCACTTGATCGAAAATTACGAAGACGGTTATTTTTTCAATTTGCCGTACTGCGTACTATTGCGGTTTGCGGAGCAAATGGCGGCAACGCCTAACGCCGCCAAGCGATATACGCACAGCATTTATGCTGTTGAGTACAGGCTGGCGGTGAACAATATTCGCGCTTCATCAGAAATTACGAGTAAGGTTATTATAAATCAGTTTTTAAAAGCGGCGGTAGTTTTGCGGTTTGCGGAGCAAATGGCGATTGGGCTTGGATATTGGTTTTAGTTTCCCATTACAACTTTAAGACGCGAAGGCGGAGGTTAAAGCTTTTATGGATAAATACAAGATAGTTATTGACTGTATGGGCAGTGACAAGGGCACTGCTATGATGGTTAAGGGCGCGAAGCTTGCCCTTGACAAGAGGGAGGAGCTTGAGGTGCTTCTCGTTGGTTGCGAGGAGGAGATCCTTGCGGCGTGTGCGGAGTGCGGAATGGATATGTCGCGCTGTGAGATCCTTGCGGCGACAGACGTTATAACCAACTACGACAGTCCTGCGACGGCACTTTTCACGAAGCCCGAGTCGTCTCTCGTTAAGGCTCTTACGGCACTTTCTTCAAGAGATGATCTTTACGGCTTGGTAAATGCGGGCAGCACGGGTGCGCTTATTGCGGGCTCTATGAGATTTTTGCCCACAGCAGAGAGGACACGTCCTGCTCTTGCGGCAACGCTTCCTGCTGAAAAGGGCGGCTTTGTTTGCCTTGTGGACACGGGTGCCACCATTGATTGCGGTGCGAACACGCTTCTTCACTTTGCAAAGCTTGGCACCGAGTTTATGAGGAGCACTTATAAGATCGAATCCCCGAGGGTTGGTCTTCTTTCCAACGGACGGGAGGAGACGAAGGGAAACAAGGTGGTCAAGGAGGCTCACGCGCTTCTTGCTGCCGAGGCATCTATTAATTTTGTTGGCAATATTGAGGGCACTAACGCGCTTTCGGGCGACTGCGACGTGCTCGTTTGCGATGGCTTTGCGGGCAACCAGGTGCTTAAGGTAACAGAGGGCACCGCGCGCAGGCTCATCACCGATATTGTGAAGCTCGCGAAGAAGACGGGCAGAGAGGATTATATGGTTATCGTTAAGCATCTTATGGAGCTTTACGACTTCAATTCTCTTGGCGGCGGAATTATTCTCGGAACGGCGAAGCCTGTTATCAAGGCTCACGGCGCTTCAAACGAGCTATCTATTATGAACGTTACCGATATGGTACTTAACATCGCCCAGAATAAGGAAGCATTCTCGGGCAGGGCTTGAAAGTAAGAGAAAGGCAAAAAAATGAAAATTAAGATTATGTGTACCTCCACGGGCTGTATTGAGTACGCACCTGAGAGATACCGCAGTATGGGTATTGACATAATCAGAGTCCACGTGATCTTTCAGGGTAGAGAATATCTTGAGGGCTTGGATCTCGATCCTGTGGACTTCTATAATCAGCTTGAAAAGCTGAAGGATCCTAAAAACCATCTTCCGAAGACTGCTATGCCAACGGTCGGGGAGATCAGGGAGCACTACGACAGAGCTGTTAGCGAGGGCTACGATGAGGCTATCGTTTTTGCTATATCCTCAAAGCTTGGCGGCACCTACAACGAGCTTTGTCTCGTTGCTAAAGAGTATGAGGAAAAGATAAAAATACACGTTGTGGACACTAAAATTACCAGCTTCGGCGAGGGTCTGCTTGCCATAAAGGCGCAGGAATTCGTCAATGCAGGGATGTCATCCGAGCAGATTCTTAAGGAGGTCGCCTGGATGATGAAATATCAGCAGTTTATGGGTATCGACGGCAAGCTCGATTATCTCATCTACAACGGCAGACTCAAGGGCGGTAAGGCGTTTATGGGTCAGCTGCTCGGCATTTGTCCTGTGGTTCATTTCAACCGCGAGGGTGAGTGCGTGGCTTTGGAGAGCGTGCGCACACAGAAAAAGGCGCTTCAGCGCACCTGCGAGATAATGAAAAATGAGATCATCGGAGACCGTGACCCGAAGGATTATCTTCTCTGGCACGTTTACACAGGCACCTCGCTTATCGGAAAGCTTGAGGAAATAGAGAAGGAATACGGGCTTGAGTGCAACCACGAGGCGGTTATAATGTCGCCTGTGAGTGGGGCGCATAATGGGCCGTGGTTGGCGGGGTATGGATATATACCGCTCCGTCGCCCCGACGAGGAGCTCTGATTTTTGGTGCTTTTCGGCGAGGACAGGAATGGTTTTCCCGAAATGAGTTTTCGTAGGCTGTGAATTTTCAGAGCGGTATTCCTTAGCTTCGTTTAACGACCTCGACATATTCGTATATGCCTGTCGGTCGTTAATCAAAGCTCCTCATCCAAAAATCCCTCAAAAATCTGGTGTGGGTTGGCGGCGCAGTAAATTACGACGATTCTCGCTCCGAATTCATCAAAAATCAGTTGGTTTAATTTAGGCTTGCTGTATTGCGTACTATTGCGGTTTGCGAAGCAAATGGCGGCAACACCCAACGCCGCCGAGCAATATACGCACAGCATTTATGCTGTTGTATACTGATTATCGGTCGTTAATCAAAGCTCCTCATCCAAAAATCCCTCAAAAATCTGGTGTGGGTTGGCGGCGCAGTAAATTACGACGATTCTCGCTCCAAATTCATCAAAAACAGTTGTGCGTTTTCTATTTGCTTTAATATAGATTTATAGAAAAATCAAAATTAATGTAAATGTTTATTTACATAAAAGGAGTAATAATATGAAAAGGAAAGTTGTTTGTACTTCCTCGGGCTGCATAGAGCAGGCACCTGAGAGGTACAGAGATCTCGGAATTGACATTATCAGACTTCACGTTTATTTTGAGGGTAAGGACTATCTAGAGGGACACGATCTTGATGGCGTTGAGTTTTATCAGAAGCTTGAGACGCTTGAGGATCCTAAAAGAAATCTTCCGAAGACGAGTATGCCTTCCACCGAGGAGATCAAAGAGTGCTTCGATAAGCTTGTAGCCGAAGGCTACGATGAGGCGATCGTTGCTGTTATAAGCACTGGTCTCAGCGGTACTTACGGCGTTATTTGCAGTGTTGCAAAGGAGTATGAGGGCAAGCTTAAGATCCACGTTATCGACACCAAGAGCAATAGCTTCAACGAGGGCTATATCGCTATCAAGGCAAAGGAGCTTGTTGATGCGGGTATGCCCACCGAGCAGATACTCAAGGAGCTTAACTGGATAATTGAACGTTACGAATTTATGGGCGTTGACGGTAAGCTCGACTATCTCATTTACAACGGCAGACTTAAGGGCGGCAAGGCGTTCTTCGGCAAGATGCTTTCCATTTGCCCTGTCGTTTACTTCAACAGAGATGGATATCTCGTTCCTCTTGAGAGCGTGCGCACACAGAAGAAGGCTCTCGCCCGTATGTGCGAGGTCATCAAGGAAAAGATCGGTGACAGAGACCCCAAGGACTATATTCTCTGGCACGTTTACACAGGTCCTTCGCTTCTTGAGAAGCTGAAGGAGATAGAGCCAAAGTACGGCGTTGAGTGCAACCACGAGGACGTTATTATGTCGGTTGGCAGCGGTTGTCATAATGGGCCGTGGTTGGCGGGGTATGGGTATATACCCATTCGTCGCCCCGACGAGGAGCTGGAGTAATTTTTGGTCTCTGCGTCAGAGTTTTTCGGCTTGCTGTATGTATATACAGCTGGCGCCGGAAAAATCTTTGCATAGCCTCAAAAATTACGGAAATGACGTTTTGAAATCAATTGGTTAAAAAGGTTCGGGGTGTTCTCGCTCCGAATTCATCAAAAATCTGGTGTGGGTTGGCGGCGCAGTAAATTACGACGATTCTCGCTCCGAATTCATCAAAAATCAGTCGGCTCAATTTAGGCTTGCCGCAGGGCAAACTTTTGATTTATTTGAAATAATAGCAATATTATAAATAAAAAAAGTAAATTTCTATTTACAAAAAAGGAGCACTAATATGAAAAGAAAGATTATTTGCACTTCCTCAGGCTGCATTGAGCAGGCTCCCGAGAGATACAGAGATCTCGGAATTGACATTATCAGGCTTCACGTAATATTTGAAGGAAAGGATTATCTTGAGGGCAAGGGACTTGACAACGATGCGTTCTACGCTCGTCTTGAGACTCTTGAGGATCCCAAGAATAATCTTCCCAAGACGAGTATGCCGTCTCCCGACGACATTATGGCTTGCTTTGACAAGGCAGTTGCGGATGGTTATGACGAGGCTCTCGTTTTCACTCTCAGCACGGGTCTCAGCGGTACTTACGAGCTTATTTCCAACATTGCCAAGGAATATGCAGACAAGATCAAGATCACCGTTGTGAACACCAAGAACAACAGCTTTAACGAGGGCTTCCTTGCTATCAAGGCGCAGGAATTCGTTAATGCGGGAATGTCCACAGAGGATATTCTTAAGGAGATCAATTGGATGATCGATCGCCAGGAGTTTATGGCTGTTGACGGCAAGCTCGATTACCTCATTTACAACGGCAGACTTAAGGGCGGTAAGGCGTTCTTCGGTAAGATGCTTTCCATCTGCCCTGTTGTTTACTTCAACAGAGAGGGCAACCTTGTTCCTCTTGAGAGCGTGCGCACACAGAAGAAGGCTCTCGCGCGTATGTGCGAGATCATCAAGGAGAAGATCGGTGACAGATCTCCCGAGGATTATCTCCTTTGGCACGTTTACACAGGTCCTTCGCTTCTTGAGAAGCTTAAGGAGATTGAGGGCAAGTATGGCGTTGAGTGCAATCACGAGGACGTTATTATGTCTGCGGTGAGCGGTTGTCATAATGGACCGTGGTTGGCGGGGTATGGGTATATGCCGCTCCGTCGCCCCGACGAAGAGCTCTGATTTTTGTGACTTCGGGCGAGATCGACTTCGTCTATCGCCGAATTTCCCGTCTTGCCGTATTCATATACGGCGGCGCAGTAAATTACGACGATTCTCGCTCCGAATTCATCAAAAATCAGTTGGATTAAATACAAGTTGGTTTTAGAGACATATAAAGCGGAGCAGTAAATCGGGGCGTTTTCGCTCCGAATTCATCAAAAATCGGTTTTCTGTGTTTTTGAAATTGTTCTGAAAATGGGCGAAGATAATATAAAAATTCAATTTTAAGAATTGGAAGGACCTTTAAGGATGGTCAATATAAGAGAGGTCAAGACGGGGAAGGATATAAAAGAATTTATTGAATTTCCTTTGAGACTTTACAAGGGATGCAAGTGGTTTGTTCCGCCGCTTTACGGCGACGAGAAGAAGCTGATTGAGGAGGGCGGAAAGCCCGAGATCGCGGAGTCGATCTTCTTGCTCGCGGAGCGGGACGGAAGGACTGTCGGTAGGATACAGGGTATTCTGCAAAAGCAGTACAACGAGCTTCATTCAACAAAGCGCATACGCTTCACAAGGTTTGATTCCATAAACGACACCGAGGTGTCGGGCGCGCTCTTCTCGGCTATCGAGGAGTGGGGTCGCGGTCTTGGAATGACGGAGCTTTGCGGTCCGCTCGGATACAGCGACCTTGACAGAGAGGGCTTGCTTATCTGGGGCTTTGAGGAGGATTCCACCTTTGAGGAGCAGTATAACTACGACTATTATCCTGCGCTTTGCGAGGCGGCGGGCCTTGAAAAAGAGGTCGACTGGATGGAGTTCGAGCTCCGCGCTCCCGAAAAGAGAAACGAGCTGCTTGAGCGAGTTTCAAAGCGCGTTCTGGAGATGAATAATCTTCACCTCGTTTCCTCTGAAAAGATGTCCAAAAAAGAGTATATAAACAAATATCAGGCAGGAGTTTTCGACTGCATTGATGAATGCTACGGCAAGCTTTACGGCACGGTACCCCTTTCGGAGGAGATGCGCCGCGAGCTGGTTGAGCAGTTTATACTTATTGTAAACAAAAAATATCTCGTTGTTATTTGCGACGAAAACGAAAAGGTCGTTGCCTTTGGACTTTGCTTCCCCAGCATCGGCGAGGCGGTTCAAAAAAGCGGTGGCAGGCTCACACCTGCGGCTCTTGCAAGGCTTCTTTGGGCGATCAATCACCCGAAGACCATCGACCTTGCCTTGGTTGGCGTTCTGCCCGAGTATCAGAAGGCGGGAGTCAATTCGGTTATCGTTAACGCGATGGTCGGTATGCTTTGCGACGGTCTTTGCGAAAAGTGCGAGACAAACCTTAACCTTGAGACCAACACGGCGGTTATGGCTCAATGGAAGTATTTCAACGCAAGGCATCACAAGCGCCGCCGTTCTTATCTTAAATCTATTTGAGGATAGGACAAGCTCAGCTCGGGGCTATGCCTCGGCATCGTGACGAGCAATATTCACGTAAAAAACACCAAAAAAGGAGAAAAAATATGTTAGAGCAGCTTAAAGTAATTCTTGGCAAGGTAGTTCCCGACGTGGATATGTCCACCGTTACCGAGAGCACCAAGCTCGTTGAGGATCTTGAGTTTGATTCACTCGCAATTATGATGCTTTCTATGGAGGTCGAGGACGCATACGGCTTCAAGTTCACCGAGTTCGTTAAGTTCGAGACTGTTGGCGACGTTTGCGCTTACATAGAAGAAAGAACCAAATAATTTTTTAGCCAAGGCGAAAAAGCAGAGAGCCCGCGGAAAGATACTTTTAGCAGAGTATTCACCCAAGGCTCTCTGCTTTTTATACAAGGCGGAGCCTTGATGCATACCGTTTTTAACGGTATCTTGCGTTATTCGGCGTGTACGACCGACGAATAGCAAATATACCGCTCGTTGAGCGGATTTGACGTTAGTTTTCATTATCCCGAGATATAGGTCGGGCGAGATCCCTTCGTCGCTTTGCTCCTCGGTTTTGCTCGCTCCTCGCTCGCAAAACTTCGACAGGCTCAGGATGACAGGGAAGGATGCAGCTCGGTGAGCTGATTCCATACTGCCGATGGCGGATTCCATACCGCTTCACGGATTCCATACTGCGCAAAGCGCAGATTCCATACCGTGCAGAGCACGGATTCCATACAGCCTGCGGCTGATTTGACGTTAGTTTGGTTTATCCTGCAAGGTACATTCCGTCCGCTGTCATCTTGAGCGGAGGGCGGAGCCCGAAGCCGAAACCCGAAGGGCGAACGCTTGCGGTCGGATCTCGGACGGAGAGATGCAGCTCGGCGAGCTGATTTGACATTAGTTTTCATTATCCCGAGAGGGTGGACGGGCGAGATCCCTTCGTCGCTTTGCTCCTCGGTTTTGCTTGCTCCTCGCTCGCAAAACTTCGACAGGCTCAGGATGACAGGGAAGAATACAGCTCGGTGAGCTGATTCCATACTGCGCATAGCGCAGATTCCATACCGTGCAGAGCACGGATTCCATACAAGGCTTGTGCCTTGATGCCATACCATCTCTGCGAGATGGATTCCATACACGGCAGAGCCGTGATTTAATTTGAGGATGGAGTCTTGATAATGCGGCGGTTCATAAATATACCTCTTGCAATCGGCTTTGTTATGTGATAGAATAGAGGTGCAAAAAATATTTGAGGTTTTGGAAAAATGAAGATAAAAGGACTGCAAAAGCTGACGCTTTTGGATTTTCCCGACAGGATCGCCTGTACGGTGTTTCTTGGCGGATGTAATTTCAGGTGTCCGTTTTGCCATAATGCGTCTTTGGTTTTACCCGAGAGGGTGGGCGAGGATATAACCGAGGAGGAGTTTTTCGCTCATCTTGAATCAAGGCGAGGCAGACTTTCGGGCGTTTGCATAAGCGGCGGCGAGCCGACACTTCACAAGGAGCTTCCCGACTTTATCCGTAGGATAAGGGCTCTTGGGTATGCGGTGAAGCTTGATACAAACGGCTACCGTCCGAGCGTGCTCGGCGAGCTTATCTCGGAGGGGCTTCTCGATTACGTTGCTATGGATATAAAAAGCTCTCCCGAGGGCTACGGCAGGGCGGTTGGAATGGAGAATTTTGATATCTCGCCCATCAAGGAAAGTTTAGCTATTCTTGAAGATAGCGGCATTGATTACGAGCTTCGCACCACGGTGGTCCGTCAGCTTCACACCGAGGCGGATATACGCGCCATTGGCGAGTGGCTTGCCGGGGACCGTCGCTTCTTCCTTCAAAGCTACAAGGATTCGGGAGACATACTCTCGGGCGAGTCTTTGAGCGCATACTCGGATAGCGAGATGGAGAGCTTCGCGGAGCTGCTTAGGAAATATATTCCCAAGGCTAAATGGAGAGGATAGCCAATGCCAACCTGAATTGAACACGTTTTAATCTGCATATTTTCCCGAGTAATGCGCCAAAATTTCTTGCAATATCCGCATATTACTTCAAAATTTCGGCTTTTCCTCAGAAAAATCTGCAAGATTAAAATAATTCTTACCTAAAGC
>JAFQRL010000046.1 GCA_017410065.1 Clostridia bacterium
AATCTTGTGCTTTTTCATTTCGTGTTGTTCAATTTTCAATGATCAAGACCGCCCTCGCAAGCTCGCTTTTTGCGGCTCCCTCGCAAGTCGGCTTTCCTATTATACTATAAACTTCTCCACTTGTCAATACCCTTTTTGAAATTTTTTTAGATTTTTTTGCATTTCGCTGAATTTACTGTTGTTTTCCACATTTTTTCGGGTATTTTTTGTGCAAATTGCTATAGTACATAAAAAGTAGAGCATCCAATGAAAAACAGTTTATTCCATAATTTGGTTAAGTCGCGTTTATCTTTCATTTATCAGATCCAAAAGCCACTCACCGCTTTTCTGCAAATACCGCCATTGCCATTTGCTATTATTACCAAAATATTCAAATTATATACCGTCTCCGTATTTTACAAAGCAAACATCTCACGAGAGTGTCTCCGTATTTTACAAAGAATCTTCATACAAGCGCACGCGTAATTATTATAGCGCGGGCACGCGCACACGCATTATAATATACACGCACGTATTATAATATACACGTATTATAATATAAATGAAGGCTTTTCCTTGGGTATATCATCGAACCCCACTCCGAGACAACCTAAACCTCTCCGCACCTCACCTCAAGACGACCTCCACCCCTCCGTACCCGTCTCCAACCGTACCGACGGAGCATATTTTCGTTAATTCTCAAAATAAGCTCAACTCTGAATTACACTGCCGCATTTGCTTTGAGAATTTACTCTAAAAAATATTTTCATTATTTTGCGACAATATGCTTGACAAGGCGACAGGTCAGTGATATAATACCATTAGCACTCTCGCGGCGAGAGTGCCAAAAATGTCGCAAGAGGATATAAAAATGAGAAAAAAGCAATTTAAAACAGAATCTAAAAAGCTCCTTGATATGATGATAAACTCCATCTATACCCATAAGGAAATATTTCTTCGTGAGCTGATCTCAAATGCATCCGACGCACTTGATAAGCTTTATTTCCGCTCGCTCACAGATTCCACCGTCTCGCTTGGTCGATCCGACTATTCAATAAGCATCGCGGCAGACAAGACCGCCCGCACCCTCACGATCACCGACAACGGCTGTGGAATGTCCGCGGACGAGCTTGAAAACAACCTTGGTACCATCGCCAAGAGCGGCTCCTTCGATTTCAAGCGCGAGAACGATCAGGGCGAGGACGTGGACGTTATAGGTCAGTTTGGCGTTGGCTTCTATTCTGCCTTTATGGTGGCGGAGAGGATCACCGTTCGCACAAGGGTCTACGGCTCCGACCTTGCTTGTATGTGGGAATCCGAGGGCGCGGACGGCTACACCGTCTCCTCCTGCGAAAAGCCCACCTTCGGCACCGAGATCACCCTTTATCTTAAGGCTGATACCGAGGAGGAAAAATACTCCGACTTCCTTGACGAATACAGGCTTCGCGGCCTCGTTAAAAAATATTCCGATTACATCCGCTATCCCATCAAGATGGCTGTAACAAAGTCAAGAAAGAAGGAGGATAGCGAGGAGTACGAAAGCTACACCGAAATAGAAACCCTCAACAGTATGGTGCCTCTCTGGAAGCGTCCGCAGAGCGAGGTAACGGAGGAGGAATACAATTCCTTCTACACCGAAAAATTCTTCGACTATCAGCCGCCCGCAAAGGTTATAACTCAAAAATCCGAGGGCACCGCAACCTTCACCGCCCTGCTCTTCATTCCCTCTCACGCGCCCTTCAATTACTACACGAAGGATTATGAGCGCGGACTTGAGCTCTACTCCAGCGGTGTTATGATAATGGAAAGATGCGCCGACCTTCTTCCCGACTATTTCAGCTTCGTGCGCGGCTTGGTGGATTCCGCCGACCTCTCCCTCAACATCTCCCGCGAGATGCTCCAGCACGACAGGCAGCTTAAGGTGATCGCGAAGGCTATTGAAAAGAAGATCAAGAGCGAGCTTGAAAAAATGATGGCTAACGAAAGAGAGAAATACGAAAAGCTCTTTGACGCCTTCGGTATGCAGCTCAAATACGGCATCTACACCGACTACGGTATGCACAAGGACACCCTTCAGGACCTCCTTTTATTCAAGTCCTCGGGCGAGAAAAAATACGTCTCCCTCAAGGAATACGTCGACTCTATGAGCTCCGAGCAGAGCGCAATTTACTACGCCGCGGGAGAGAGCATCGAGAAGATCGAAATGCTTCCCCAGGTCGAGAGTATGAAGAAGCGCGGCATCGAGGTGCTTTATCTCACCGACGACGTTGACGAATTCGCTCTTAAAATGCTCGGCAAATACGCCGACCGTGAGTTCAAGAACGTTACCGCCGAGGCGGCGGCAGATATCTCCGAGGACGAGCGCAAGAGGCTGGACGAGGAAAACCGCGCGGCTGAGGATCTCTTCAAGGCTATGAAGGATGCCGTCAGCGAGGTTTCTGCTATCCGCTTCACCTCCTCCCTCACCTCTCACGCGGTATGCCTCACCTCCGAGGGTGAGCTCTCGGTTGAGATGGAAAAGGTGCTTAAGAAGATGCCCGGTGCCGACGGCGAGCTTCCCAAGGCAAGCGTTGCCCTTGAGATCAACGTTGATCACCCCATCAAGGAAAAGCTACTCACTCTTTATAAAAACGATCCCGAAATGTTGAAAAAATATGCGAGAATCCTCTATTCGGAGGCTTGCCTTATCAGCGGACTTTCTCTTGAAAACCCCGCCGAGCTTTGCGAGCTTATCTCGGAGCTTCTTGTAAAATAATGCATTTTTGCAAATAATTATTTACAAATACCCATAAAAATGCGGAGACCTGATCTTTTCAGGTCTCCGTTTTCTTTTTCGTTTTGATTTGATTTTTGCCGATGCTATCGGCGCGGGCACAGTGAAAGTCGAGCCTGAAAAGGTGCCTTACATTGCCCTGTGTCACCGAGTTTAAAGCACCTCACCCGCGATCAAAGCAGAGGCGCGAATATTCTCACGATGATCTTGTGGAACCACTCGTTTACCGTGAGGCGCGACTTTTTCTTGTCCATCTTTTCGGACTCGTTAAGAGTGTTCAGATATTCGTCTCTGGCGGAGATGACGGTGGGAGTGCCATACATCCAAACGGCGTTTTCAAAGTGATGAGCAAAGCTTCTGTAATCGAAGTTTATAGTTCCGACGATAGCGAACTTATCATCGCTCACCATAGTTTTTTCGTGGATAAAGCCGGGGCGATATTCGTACACCTTAACGCCCGCATCTATAAGATGGGGATACGCGCTCTTTGTGAGCACCTTGATCACCTTTTTATCCGCAATACCAGGGGTCACTATCCTCACGTCAACGCCTCGGTATGCCGCGTTACAGAGCGCCTCGGTCATATCGTAGTCAACTATAAGATAGGGTGTTGCGATATAAACGTACCTTTCCGCTTGGTTAATTATATTCAGAAATGCGTTCTTTCCCGCGGGGCGCTTGAAGATAGGCGCGGGACCCGAGCCGAATGGCAGATAGAAGCCGCCGTCGGGCTTGTCCGCAGGCTTGACGGTCGAAAGAAGTCCCTCGTAGTCGCTTTGAGTTTTGGAGGTGTAGTCCCAGTTTGAGATAAAGAGCTTCAGCAAGCCCTCAACAGCCATACCCTCAAGCCGCACACCGCCGTCCTTCCAATATCCGAAGCGGCGAACCGTATTAACGTATTCATCCGCAATGTTAACGCCGCCTGTGTACCCTACTCTGCCATCGATAACGCAGATCTTTCTGTGGTCGCGGTTATGGTGGACCGAGGAAACTCTCGGGTTAACCTCGTTGAAGCGTCGGGTCTTGATTCCCTGCTTATTGAGTATTTTCGGATATTTCGCAGGGAGGGTCTTCATACAGCCGATATCGTCGTATAAAAGCCTCACTTCAACTCCCATCTTTACCTTTTCAAGGAGTACCGAGCGCACCTCGTCCCAAAGGCCACCCTCGTCAATAATGAAATATTCAAGGAAGATGTAGCTTTGCGCCGAGCGCAGATCCTCTATCATTGAGGCAAAGAGCTTTTCGCCCGTGGCAAAAAAGGTTGATGAAGTGCCTGTGTAAACGTCCGACATCGGGCTGTCGTTCAGGATAGCATACGCCTTTCCTGCGGCAAGCTTTTCCTGCTCGGCAAGCTTCAAAAGCTCCTCGCCATCCTCTCCCTTGCCCTTCAACCTTTCAAGAATACCGCCGAGATATCGGCTCTCCTTTTTTGATATTCTGCGACTGTAAAAGAGCACGTAGATCAAGGGGCCGAACAGAGGTATTCCGAGAATTATAAATATCCAGGGAACCTTATATTCGGGATTCGTGTCCTTATTAATAAGGCTCAAAGAGGCAGGGATCGCGGTGACAGCTATTGCCAAAAGGACGTATCCCGCCGTATTCAGATTTGCGACCATAAGAAAGATCAAGAGGCCTATTTCAAGTCCTATCATTATAGCCGATATCGCGTATCTCGAAAACAAAGATCGGCATATTCTTTTCAGCAGCTTAACCACATCTGCTCTCCTTTCTTGGCATTTTGACTACAACTCTTTACTTTTTACTGCTTTCTATATTCTTCACCGACCACGTAGTCCTCAAATCTTCCGATTCCAACAAGGTCGTCAACAGGCACGGAGAAGATAACCGCTCCGCCCTCGGTCTTAAGGCCCGCCGCATCGCGCACAGCCTCCATTATCTTGTTTTTATATTCAAGGGTGGTGAGGAAGAACAGGCTGTCCGTCTCCTGCTCCACGGTGGTGCCAATAGCGGTTTCAGCCTTCGCGTTATTGCAGCTCTTGGTGTGGAAAACGGTGGCACCCGTTGCGCCCGCCGCCCTTGCCGCCTCGATGGAGGCGTCGGTGTATTTTCTGTTAACTACCGCAATTACAAGCTCGTGCATACGGTCGATCTCCTTTTTCTTTGAAATGAGGGCTTTGCCCGCCTGGAAGTCGGTCTTCTCCTCGCCCGAGAGTATTCCCTCGCTGATAATGCTGGAAATTCCCGTGAGGGGAACGGTGAACGCGATACCGCGTCCCACAAGATAAAGCTTTAAGCCGTGACCTATCGCGCTGAGGATCGTGTGCTCGGCGGTGGAGGGTATCAGGGACATCGTGATCCTTTTATCTATCTCGTTAAAGCCGAAATAGGACATATAGCTAGACCTTGCGGTGCCAAATCCGATTCCCGAAAAGCTGAGAGCCGTGGCACATTCGTTGACTATCTCGGCAAGCTTATCCTCATCGCCCTTATTGATTATTCCAACAAGCAGCTTCACCCTCTTATCGGGCTGTTTTTTCTGCGGCTGGCTCACGGGGCGAGCCACCTTTTTCTGCGCGGGCTTCTGCGCCGTCTTCTTTTTTTCGACCTTCTTTGCCACGGTCGCCTTCTTTTCAAGAGGCTTTATTTCCTTAGCCATCGACCCGCTCCTCCCCTCTTCTCTTCTTTGCAGACTCAACTCTCGCCTCGTTCATCTCATACTTATAATCAACGAAGGTCTCCTTCGCCATAACGAAGCGGCGAGCCCTGTGATCCGACTTCAGCTTATAAGCAAGGCCGCAAAGCTGTATTGAAATTATCGGTGCCATCGCAACGAGTGCAACGCAACCGAAGGCGTCTATCATAACGTCTCCGCCAAGTGCCTCGCAAGCACCTATACAAAGCGGAAGAACGAAGGCACTCATCATCGTACCGCTGGCAACGCCGCCCGAGTCGAAGGAAATACCAACGAAGATCCTCGGAACGAAGAAGCTTAAACCGAGAGCCAGAATATATCCCGGAATAAGTATCCACATTATGTTGAGCCCCGTGATGATCCTCACAGCGGCAAGGCCGAGAGCCGCGGCAACACCCACCGAAAGTCCGAAGCCCGTGGTCTTGCCCGAGATAGCACCCGCACTCATATTCTCAACAAGCTTATTAAGGACGTAGACCGAGGGCTCCGCCTTAACTATGAAGAAGCCCAGCAGCATACCGACAGGTATAAGCGGTATTCCGTAAAAATACCCCGCAAGGCTCGTTCCGATCGCCGTACCCGTGGGCACAAAGCCGACGTTTGCACCCGTGAGGAACACGGTGAGCCCGACAAACACGTACACGATACCGATGGAGAGCCTTATCATCTGCACCTTTGTGAAGGCTCTGGAAACAAGCTGGAAAATCGCGGCAAACAAGGCCATAGGAAGAAGGGCTATACCAACGTCGGGCACGTGCTTTGCAAAGCCCTGAAGATATACCCACGCGCCGTCTCTTGTGGTCTCGATGATCTCAACCGTCTCCTCGCCGACCTCTCCGCCCTGAGCACCGACCACAATACCCAGCACGAGCACGGCAATTATCGGACCGATACTGCAAAGTCCTGTGATACCGAAGGAGTCGTCTCTGTTATCAGCACTTGATTTTGCCGCGGAAACGCCCGCACCGATACTCATTATGAAGGGCACCGTCATAGGTCCCGTGGTAACTCCGCCCGAATCGAAGGCAAGAGTTTTAAAGCCGTCGGGAAGGAAGAAGGAGAGAACGAACGCCACCGTATAGAAGGCGATCATCATATATTTTAAGTTCCAGCCGAAAACTATTCTGAGCACGGCTATCATCAAGAACACACCCACACCCACGGAAACGGTGAGTATAAGAAGAAGGGGTGCAACGCTCTTGCTTACCTGCTCCGCAAGTATAACGAGATCGGGCTCCGACACGGTGACGATAATACCGATAACGAAGCTGACAAAGGCAATAAGCCACACCTTTCCCGAGCCCGCCACCGTGCTACCGATCTTCGAGCCGAGGGGCTGCATAGACATCTCCGCGCCCGCAGTGAAAAGGCTCATTCCAAAAACGAGACACACCACGCCGATGATAAACAGAAGCATATCACCCGTGGACATCGGGACCACCGTTACGCTGAGAAGCAGAACTATCAGCGCAATGGGGAGCACCGATTTCAGTGACTCCACGATTTTATCCTTGATAAGACTCATATTCTCTCCCAAAAAATGTTTGCTGATCTAATTTTATCAGACGCCGTCTGATTTTTCAAGCGATGAGCAAAAGCTTTACATCAAGTTAAATAATTGTATAAATTAATTCATAAAGCGGCAAAAAGTCGCCCTCACTCAAGCCGCGAGGCGCTATCTCATATAGCCCTCGACCGTTTCGCGGATCAGCTCGGCGTTTGCCTTAAGCTCTCCGTAAAATTCTCTTGCAGCTACCCTCAACGCACCGACACCCAGCACCATCAGCTGCTCCTGCATATCCGAGGTGACGACCCTCACCGTGTGAGCGGGCGCAAGATCGTGAGCGGCCTTTTCAATATAGGTGTCCGCCGTTTGCTTTTCCTTTGTGTATATCACACGCACAGAGCCGTATTGCTCCTCGCTACCCTCGCCTCCCGACCGCTTATATGCGTCAAAGACGATCAGCGCCTTGCATCTTCTGAAGGCTGTGTAATCGCACATCAGGCGAATCAGCACGTCCCGCGCTCTGTCTATATCCGATTCTGCCGCACGCCGCAGCTCGGGTATGGCAAAAAGGAAATTATATCCGTCGATAATTATATGCTCCTCGCCGCGCTTCGGGAGCTTTTTCGGTCGCTCACGCCCAGGCTCCGCGGATGCTGCATTTACCGTCCGCTCGGAGACCGTCCTCGGCTTTATCTTGCCGTAGGTAGCCTCAAATATGCGCATAAGCTCTTTGTCCTCTGCGGCAGTGCCCTTGTATTCTGTTCGCCTCGGCATAACAGGCTCATCAGCAGTCGCAGACCCCGAAGCTCTCATAGCACCCTGCGGCGTTATATGCATAAGCGCGTCCGCCTCGTACCAGGGCACGGAGTAGCCCGCGCCGCCCTTGCAGAAAACCGAGCCCGCAGGGTTGCGCTCGTCAAGCTCGGGGGAGTAGCCCCTCGCGGCTATGACCTCCTCCGCGTTGTGGCAGGGGGCGTAAGCACCCACGGTGAGAGCTATGCTACCCTCGCCCCTGGTGTATGCCCGAACCTCCTTTGCGTAGGAGCGCATCGTTGAAACAGGACAATTGCCCGTGAGTATAGCAAGCTCGCCGTCAAATTCGGGAGCATCGCACACTCCGTGCATATTGGTTATATCCGTCATTGCTCTGCCAAGGCTCTCGCGAGGCACGGAAAGTCTGAAATCAAATGTCGGCTCAAGGAGCACCGATTCAGCCTTCATAAGACCCTGTCGCACGGCGCGATAGGTCGCCTGCCTGAAGTCTCCGCCCTCGGTGTGCTTAAGGTGAGCCCTGCCTGCGGTGAGTGTTATCTTAACGTCGGTGAGCGGCGCGGCGCAAAGCACTCCTCTGTGGACCCTCTCCTCAACGTGAGTGAGGATAAGCCTTTGCCAATTCAGGGCAAGTGTGTCCTGGGGACATTCGGTCGCCGTGATTATTCCCGAGCCCTCTGCGAGCGGCTCCATTCTCAAATGGACCTCGGCGTAGTGGCGAAGGGGCTCGAAATGCCCCGCTCCCATAACCGTCTCGGCAATAGTTTCTTTATACAGTATAGCTCCCTCGCCGAAGCTTACCTCAATTCCGAATCTTTCCTTTATGACCCGACAAAGCACCTCGGTCTGTATCTCGCCCATAAGCCTGACGCGTATCTCGTGAGTTGCCGCCTCGTAGGTCATAGCAAGAGAGGGGTCCTCCTCGGTGAGAGCGAGCAGCTTCATATAGGTCTCGTATGGGCTCACGCCCGATGGAAGCTCCATTCTGTAATCAAGCACGGGGGTAAGCATCGGAGTCGTGGCGGCTTCAAAGCCTATGCCGTCTCCCACCCTCGTTTCCTTTGGGCCAAGCACCGCGCAAACGATGCCCGCCTCGGCTCTTTGGGCGCTCTTATACCTCTCGCCCGAATATATCCTTATCTCCTCTACCTTCTCGGCGCATCTTTCCGCAAGTCCGCCCGAGATCACAAGATCATCCTTTGCCTTAAGGGTGCCGCCCGTGATCTTAAGATAGGTGAGCCTTCTGCCCTCTCTGTCCCTTGCGATCTTATATACCTTCGCTCCAAGCATTCCCGAGGGGTAGCTCGGCGAGAGGGTGTATCTGTCTATCAGCGAAAGAAGCTCCGCCACGCCCCCAAGCCGTAGTGCCGAGCCGAAAAGCGTGGGATATATCTTACACCTCTTAATTGCGCTTGAAAGCGATGCGGTCGAAAGAGACTCTGTCTCAAAGAACTCCGATATCAGCTCCTCATCAAGTGCCGCGCTCTCAAAAAAAGCGGCAGACCCCTCATCGGTGAAATCCACCGCAAGAGGAGTGAGAGTGCATTTTATCTCATCAAGAAGCTCCGATCTTCTCCGCTCGGAAATATCGGTCTTGTTAACGAAAATAAAGGTGGGAATATCCCGCGCTCTCAAAAGATTCCAAAGGGTCTTTGTGTGGGCGGTCACGCCGTCGGACGCGCTTATAACGAGGATTGCGTAGTCCTGCACCGAAAGAGCCCTCTCTGCCTCGCAGGAGAAGTCAACGTGGCCGGGGGTATCGATAAGAGTCATATAGGTTGAGCCAAACTCCAGCACCGCCTGCTTTGAAAAGATGGTGATGCCTCGCTCGCGCTCCAGGGTGTGGGTGTCAAGATATGCGTCGCGCTTATCCACTCTGCCAAGCTTATCTATCATTCCCGAGGAATAAAGAAGCCCCTCGGTGAGTGTGGTCTTGCCCGCATCAACGTGCGCAAGAATACCAACGACTATGCGCTTCATATCTCTCCCTTCCCATCAAAATGCTAAAAATGTAAATAATTATTAGAATTTATCCGTGTTTTTTATAGTATTTTCTCAAAATAAACCTTGCCATCCTCTCGCCTCATCTCCGAAAAGACCTTGCGCATCAGGCGAAGTGACGGAAGATTTTCCTCAAGCACTCTGCAATAAAGCCTTCCGAGCCCGATGTCTTTCGCAAGCGAGGAGAGGGCGGAAAGTGCTTTCGTGCCAAAGCCCGACCCTTGGTGCTCGGGGAGTATTCTCACTCCAACCTCAGCACCCCCTGAAAGATCAAAGCCGTATATCACACATTCACCGATATATTCACCGCAAAGCCTTACGGCAAGGGTGAGAGCCGTGCCCATATAAAATTCGCGCCTTGCGACCTCAAGGAAATATCCGTCAGTTGCAGAGGGGGCGTCTTCTCTGTAATCGTAGCCCCAATATTTATTGAGCTCTCTGTCTCGGTTAAGCCTTGCAAGGCTTGAAATATCCTCCTCCCGAGGCTCATCAAGAGTGATGCCGTCAAGGATAACAGAGGGCACCTCGTCAAGAAGCGCACATTCGCTCCGCGCCTCCAGCCTGAAGCTTTCGCCGCCCTCCTCCGCATCTATCACGGTGTGATTAAAAAGCGGCGCAAGCTCTCCGACGCACTCCCTCGGGATGTCGGTTATCACAAGGGGCAACTCCTCAAGCCTCGCATATTCGCGAATGGCGGATATCGCCTCGTGAGCATCGGCAGACTCCGAAAGCTCAATCGGGTATACGAACATATATCTGCCCATATCGAATATTCGGGCAACCAAACAGCCCCCGACCGAGCAGACGCCGACCTCTATATCCCCCTCGTCAATAAGCGAGAGAAAGGATTCGATCACCTCGGCAGTCTCCTCGGCGGAGCCGTCACATTCGGAGGCAAGCCGCGCGGCAAGCGCCTCCACATTTTCCTCCGAGAGTATTTCAAATTTTATCATTTTTTCCTCTTGAATTCAGTGCGCGGCGTATTCGGTCGCCTCGTCCTTTTTATCCTCCGCAACAGCAGTGTCGATAGCCTCCGCCATATCCTCGCTAACAGTCGTTTCTCCCTCGGGAGACCTCTCCAAAGCATATTCTGCGGTCTCGGCATCGCTCACGCCAACCGCAACCTCGGAAGATATGGCACCGTCCGCGACCTGTGCCTCACCGTCCAGGTCGATCTCGCGGGGTGCAAGCTCACCCGAAAGGGTCTCGGCGGCTACCTCGCCGCTTGCGCCCTCACTATGCGAGTCTGCCGAAGCATTATCAGTATGAGCATTTGCCGCCGCCAAAGGCTTCACCTTCACCTCTCTGCGAGGCGCGCGACCTCCCCGATCCTTCTTCTCACTCTTACCGAAAAGCGACCTGAAAAGATCGGCTATCCGCGATGGGAGCCCTCCGATAGCACCGCCACGCCCTTCGGGCAGCCCCTCCTCGCTCTTGGGAGAATTATCCTCGGGCACCTCTATCTGCATCACAAGTCTGCAAGCAAAAAGCTCACCCTCAAGCCCGAATTCAAAGCCGTCCGCAATTATTCTTGCCAGCCTCTCGCAGGTCTTAAGACCGATCTTGTTGCTCTCCGCCTTGTAGGTATCTGTGCGCACCGTGTTGATGCACTCAAAAACGATCCTTCTTCCGTCAAGCTGCCTTGCGTTTATTGTAACGGGCTTTGCGCAGTCCGCATATTTTCTCACGTTGGAGAAAACGTTATCTATAATGCGCATCAGATTTTGCGCGTCTGTGGTGACGACCGCACCCGAGGGAAGCTCGCCAAGGGCGTTGTTTACCTCCACGGTGTAATCGTTTTCGCGGAGCAGAAGCACGTGCTCGGAGAGCATCTGCTCAAAGAGCAGGCTCGCATCGTACTGCTGCATATCTATTCCCTCGATAGAATCGCCATAGGCGAGAGAATATTTGAACATATCGTCCGAGAGCTGCTTAAGCCTTAAGGCGGTCCTCTCGGATGCGTCAACGTATTCCTTCATAACAGGCGACCCATCAGCCTCGCCCTTCATCATTTCAAGATAGCCGAGAAGGACCGTGAGAGGAGTTCTTATATCGTGAGACATCGCCGTTATAAGCTCGGTGTTAGAGTCTCTCGCCTCCCTCTCCCTTTGCAGGTTGTCAAGAATTGCCTGACGCATATTTTCAATATTTGCCGAAAGCCTTCCGATCTCGTCCGAGCCTCGGGTGGCGATCTTATGCTCCATACTGCTGTGAGTAACTATGGTAACGTCCGCCTCAAGCCGTCTCACCCTCTTAACTATCCTTCTGAAATAGTTGATGATAATGAAGGCGAGCGAAACGAATGCAAACACCATACTCAAAATGTTTACAACGTCGTAGGATAAATATTCCGAATAGTCGTAGACCGAAGCGTATAGAGTACAGTCAAGAAGCTCGATCTCCACTCTGCCGTTCTGCGAGGCGCGCTCGCGTAGAGTCGCGTTCGTGGGATGGTCAACGGTGAGACCCGAATTCACCACGGTGCTGCTGCTCTCGGGAATAGCTCCGTCTGTGGGAATAACTCCAAGGTCGGAGGTGTATATAAGCCTGTCGCCGTCGTAGAGCATCAGATAAAAGCAGCTTTGGTCGGTCGCCCATTCGGCAACCTTTATAACGTCCTCGCGGCGAAGCTCGTTTTTTATAACGAACTCACGAAGCTCGGCTATCTGCTCACTCTCGCGCTCATCTCTGCGGTCCTCGGAGGCATAATTCAAGCGGATATAGGAATCCGACACAAGCTGGGTGAGGGCGTAGACCGTCACGCCGAGAAGTATGCCGAGGAATATATTAAGAAACAGACCCACGTAAAGCGACGAGCACTTAACTCTTATTCTGGATATCAGATCCTTAATCAATCTGATACCCCCTTCCCCATATCGTGCGGATAAGCTTCGGCGCAGAGGGGTTATCCTCAAGCTTTCTGCGAAGGTTCAGCACGTGAACGGTTATGGTGTTATTGGAGGAGGCAAGAGGCATCTCACCCCAAACTCCCTCGTAAAGCTCGTGAGGGCTAACGACCCTTCCCCTGTTCTTGGCAAGGAAAAGAAGCACCTCGTATTCCTTATCGCGCACGTCAACAGGCGTGCCGTTTTTAGTGACCTCTCTCATCTCGGGAGAAATAAGCACGCCGCCGAAAAGACGGATAAGCTCGCCCGAGCCCTCGCCCTTTGCGCGATAGCTGTTATATCTTCTTGTGAGAGCCTCAACCTTCATAAGAAGCTCCGCCGAGGAAAAGGGCTTCACAAGATAATCGTCGCCTCCCGCGGAATACGCGCTCTCCTTATCGCTCTCAAGCGACTTCGCCGTGAGGAAAAGGATCGGCACGGTGGAAAAGGTGCGGATCTTGGCGGTTGCCTCAATGCCCGAAAGCACAGGCATCATCACGTCCATTATGCAAAGATCTATTCCGGAATCGCCTCTGATGGCGTCAACTGCGCCAAAGCCGTCCCCCGCCTCTCTCACCTCGTGACCTGCGTTGGTC
This sequence comes from Clostridia bacterium, assembly GCA_017410065.1. Classification (GTDB taxonomy): domain Bacteria; phylum Bacillota; class Clostridia; order Oscillospirales; family CAG-272; genus UBA1740. Next base: position 13,172 of record JAFQRL010000046.1, read on the forward strand.
AGAAGCAGCTTCAATATGTTGCGGATCTCGGGCTCGTCGTCAACAACAAGGATTCTCATAAATTTCTTTTCCTTTCTTTATTTCACCGCCAAAGCCAACCGCAAAGGGCGGCAGGGGCGGATATTACCTATATTCACAATACTCCATATTACATTATATCAAAATCAAAGTCCTTTTTCAAGAAATATTTAAAAATCTAATATCTTTTAATAATTCTTTAGCCAATGCCAACCTAAATTATTTAAAATTCGTAAGATTGTGCAGATTTATTTGAAAAAAAGATATACAAACTCCCCTCTTTATATGCTATAATAATCTCGATAAACCATTTTTAAGGAGCGAACAAAATGTTAGTAACACTTAAAGAGCTTATGCAGGACGCGGAGGAGAAGGGCTACGCAGTCGGTGCCTTCAATGCAACGGGGCTTGAGACCCTTTCGGCAGTTATAGCGGCGGCAGAGGAAACGGGCCACGGCATCGTACTCAATCACGCCGAGGTACACACCCCCATCATCTCCATTGAGGATATCGGACCCATTATGGTTGAGCGCGCAAAGGCGGCGAAGGTGCCGATCTGCGTGCATCTCGATCACGGTCAGTCGGTTGAATCCTGTATCAAGGCTATCCGCACAGGCTTCACCTCTGTTATGATAGACGCATCGGGCGCAGACTACGAGCAGAACGTCAAGGACACCGCTCTCGTTTGCCGTCTTGCCCACAGCGTTGGAGTAACGGTTGAGGCAGAGCTCGGTCATATATTCTCATCAAACAACGGTCTCGGCGGAAGCGGCGAGCAGGAAACGATAGAATCCTACGCCAGCGAGGACGACGTTTACACCGATCCCAACACCGCAAAGGACTTCGTTGAAAGAACAGGCGTTGACGCCCTTGCCATTGCCTTCGGCACGGCTCACGGTATCTATCAGAAAAAGCCGAAGCTTGATCTCGACCGCATAAGGCTCATTAGGGAAAAGGTGAATATTCCTCTCGTTATGCACGGTGGCTCGGGTCTTTCGGTAGAGGAATACAGAACCGCAATAAAGAACGGCATCAGAAAGATCAATTACTACACCTATATGGCACTTGCGGGAGGCAAGGCTGTTAAGGAGGCAATGGACAAGGTTGCCGCAGGCGAGAGCGTTTTCTATCACGACATTCCTCTTATTGCAGCTCGCGCAATGAAGGAAAACGTCAAGGAAGCCATCAGGATCTTCAGCCTGGAGGTGTAAGGTGATGCGCCGCGGAATTACGGTCGCAGGGTCTCTGCTTGCAGACGTTTTCTATAACGCGCCGACCTACCCGAAGGAGGGTATGCTGATACAGGCAAGGAGCTCGGGGATCAGCATCGGCGGCACGGGAAACATAATTCTTGACCTTGCAAGGCTCGATCCCACCCTTGAAGTTACCGTCTCGGCAAGGCTCGGCGAGGACGGGATCGCAGATGATATCATCACCGCACTCTCGGCGGAGGAAAACGTTGATACCTCCCACGTCGTAAGGCGAGGCGAAAGCTCGAAAACCATCGTTATAAACTCTGCCGACACAAAGGCGCGCACCTTCTTTTATATTCCTGCGGCAAGCGATGAATTTGAGATAAACGATATTCCCTTCGATAAGATAAACTCAAAAATATTTCTTCTTGAATATCTTCTTCTTATGAAGAAGGCAGATTCGCCCGACGAAGAATACGGCACCCACGGCGCAAGAATTCTTGCCGAGGCAAAAAAGAGAGGAATGATCACCTCGGTGGACGTTGTCTCCGAGGCAGGCGACAGAGCAAGGACTATCGTTTCGGCGGCTCTTAAGTACACAGATATATGCTGTATCAACGAGCTTGAAGCATCCGCCGTCACACAAATCGATCTCTCCGATATAGATAAATGTAAAGAAAGCTTAACATATTTATCTAATAACAGCGCGAAAAACTCAACACGCCCCCCGCTTATCTCCGCATTCGAGAGGATACGCGAGCTCGGTGTTTCAAAGTGGATAATCATTCACACAAGCGCGTGTGGCTTCGGCTTTGATTGCGAGTGTGGCGAGGTGGTCTGCCTTGATAGCCTCCGTCTCCCAAAGGATTATATCAAGGGGAGCACGGGTGCGGGCGACGCATATTGCTCGGGCATCCTCTACGGCGCACACGAAGGCAAAAGCCTTCGCGACTCTATGCGCATAGCACGCGCCGCCGCCGCGGCATCCCTCTCTGAAAATAACGGCACAGACGGTATGCGTCCCCTCTCGGAGATTATGAAGCTTGAGGAGCTTTATGATTAATTGAGGAGCTTTACGGTTAAATTTAAGTCAGTCGGACATATCAAAACGGCAGAGGTTATTCACCTCTGCCGTCTCTTTACTTATTTGAAAATATTTAACTCCAAAGGAGTTGCTTTTGAAAATTAATAGTTGGTCTTTCTTACCTCGAAGAAGCTCTGGGGATGAGCGCAAACGGGGCAAGCCGCGGGAGCCTTTGTGCCAACAACGAGGTGTCCGCAGTTACGGCACTCCCACATTGTCTGCTCGCTCTTCTCAAATACCTTCTGCATCTCAACGTTGGAAAGAAGCTTTCTGTATCTCTCCTCGTGAGCCTTCTCGATAGCCGCAACAGCTCTGAACTGTCTTGCAAGAGCGGTGAAGCCCTCCTCCTCTGCCTCTTTAGCAAAGGTGTCGTACATATCGGTCCACTCATAGTTCTCGCCCTCTGCTGCCGCAAGAAGGTTAGCAGCGGTCGTGCCAAGTCCGCCGAGAGCCTTGAACCAAAGCTTTGCGTGCTCCTTCTCGTTGTTTGCGGTCTCCTCAAAGATAGCCGCGATCTGCTCGAAGCCCTCCTTCTTTGCAACCGATGCAAAGTAGGTGTACTTGTTTCTTGCCTGAGACTCGCCTGCAAAAGCGGTCATAAGATTCTGTTCTGTTTTTGTTCCCTTGAGATTCATTGTGTTTTCTCCTCTTTTTGTTTATTATTGTTTTTGTTTTGTTTATATACTGTTTTAATACAGTCAATTAATAAAAATCGCAACACGGGTGGTACCTTAAGCCCGCTTTTCAGTTGCTCTGGACTCCGAGCAGGCTGGGCATATATACCTGACCTTAAGCTCGTATGAGTCGATCTCCCCTCCGATAATACCCGATAGCGTGAGAGCAAAATCGGGGACGTTAAAGTCTGAAATGCTGTGACATTCCGTACAGTAAAGATGTCCGTGGGGGATAAATGCACTATCGTATCTATCCGACGCGTCCTCGCCCGTTATGCGCCTTATCAGCTTGTCGCGCTCCAGGGCGTGCAAATTGTTATACACCGTGGCTCGGGAGATCTCGGGAAGTATTTCCTTCGCTCTCTCAAATATCTCCTCCGCGGTGTAGTGACACTTCTCGGAGCGAACGACTCGCAGTACCGCTTCACGCTGTTTCGTCATTTCTCCTCCAAGGTCGGCGCACTCGCCAACCCGCTTTATTTAATGATTACCATTTCCGCGATCTTTAAACAGGATTTAGAATCATTCTAAATTTATTATACACGAAAGATTTCCGTTTGTCAATAGGTTTTTGAAAATTTTTTAGAATCGTTCTAAATTTTTTATTTTGCTATTTGTATGCCGCTTTTTTATTACATACATTATTATTCAGGATATCGTAATTATTTCAAAAAAAGATAATTATTGCGATATATCCCACACGATATATCGTATTTTTTTGTAAAATATAATCAGACAACGAAAGGGGGAGTATATGTGAACACAAAAGAAGCGGTTGCGACAAGGATCATCGAGCTTTGCAGAGAGCGCGACCTCGCCATTAATGCCTTGGCAAACATTTCGGGCATACCTCCCTCGTCGGTATACAGCCTCTTGAACGAAAAAAGCCAAAACCCGGGGGTCGTAACGATCAAAAAGCTTTGCGACGGCTTGGAGATCACCCTCCGCGAATTTTTCAATAGCAACCTGTTTGATAATATCGACCAGGAAATAAAATAGCAAGCAGAGCCGTTTTCGGAGCTGCTTGCTGTTTTTTCTTTCAATATTAATATATAAGAGAATTTGATATCTTTAAAAAGATCAACCCTTCGCCAAGGCTAACACAAGGAAAGCTATATCTTTAAAAAGATCAACCCTTTGCCCGAACGAAATACGGAAGCACAGATAGCGGCGCATCCACAGTCACGGTTCTGCCGCCCTCGTATTCGGTCTCGCCGAGGAAGAGCCACCTGCCCTCGGGGAGCACAACGCGGCGGCTTCTCTCGCCCTTTTTCAGCACAGGAGCGACGAGAATATCCGAGCCGAGAAGGAACTGATCGTTGATGCTCTCGTAGCCCGAGTGAGGATATTCGTATTCGAGGTGACGAAGTATGGGCTCGCCGCTGACCGCCGACGCCCTCACCTGTTCCTTTATATACTCGCCGAAGGCTTGATGAAGTCTTGCCGCATCAAGGCAGAGCTTCTGATTTTCCTTGCTCAACGCGTGCCAGGGTGCCCAGGAGAACTGTATCATCGGGAAAAGAGCCGAAAGCTGTGCCATACGGATAAAGAGCTCCTCGTCGCACTTAAAGCCCTCAACGTATTTATTGCTCCATTCGCCGCCGCCAACCATATCTGGGCAAATAAAGGGATGCCCGATAAGCCCCTGCAAAAGAGCCGCGGGAAGAATACTGTTTATTCCCTTGCCCTCCCAGGAGTGGTGTCTGTCCTGAAGTCGGGAGATCGCGCCCTTGCCGCCGCCCTTATAGGTGTCCTTGTATTCGGAATATTCATATCTTGCGCCGAACTCGTTCCAGGCAATGTTGAGATCGTCGGGTCTGTATGCGGTTTGATTGCCGTTTATAACCCTTTTAGGGTTATACATTCCTATAATTCCTCCGTCCAGCTTAAAGCCGTCTGCGCCGTATTCGCTGATAAGGAAATCGAGCTGTCTACCCAGGAACTCTCTGTCTTCCTCTTTGCAGAAATTAAGTATTGCGCTATATCCGTTCCACCATTTAACGATAGCAGGTGTGCCGTCATCCGTGCGAAGGAAGTAATTTTTACCGCCTGCACCGCCAATCATTCCCCAGGCGTCGCCCTCTGTGGCAAGGAAGAATTCCCTTCCCGCGCAGTTCACAAGAGGCACTACCCAAAGCATCACCTTAAAGCCCATTGCGTGAAGCTCGTCCATCATAGCCTTAGGATTAGGGAACTTGGCTCTATCAAAATCCCAGATACCGTAGTGCTTCTGCCAGCCCTCGTCGATCATAAGTATGCCCGGGGCGTAGCCGTTTTCCACGATGCCGTGAGCATATTCCAGAATGTCTTTTTGATTTTGGTTATAATCAAACTCCATCCAGGTGTTGTATTGAGCCGTGTCAAAGAATTTGAGGGGAGGCGTCTTTCCCGAGAAGGGGAAATATTTTTTCGATGCCGCAAGATACGCCTCCCGCAGAGTGTCTCCACCCTTGCCGAGAATTATATCAGCCTCGCTCTCAAGCCTGAATTCCCCCTCCGAGGCGCTCACCCGAAGCGGCTTTTCAGACCATATATATCTGCCGAGCGACGATATGTAAAGCGGCATCGTCTGATTATAGCCGTAATACATATCCAATTCATACCCCATAGTAGACGCCGAAAGAGGCATCGGCTCTGCGTTGGCAACCGAGCCGCCCCACCAATATTCGCCCTCAAGCATTTTAACGGTAAGCTTCATTTCAAAACCCTCCCCGATTATTTCTTTTCATTTATCATTTTAACACAAAATATCTCCCAAAACCATTGATTTTTGTGGTGCATATATGTTAAAATGTTGCTATATGGACTTTTTCTGTTAAAGGAGTCGTTATGATAGAGATAGTTTTACAAAAAACCGCCTCCACCGATATTATCCCCCTGTGTGTTGGCGAGCATATCACCCCGTCAAGCCACCGCTTCGGACCCCATATAAGAGACTTCACCCTTATCCACTTTTGCCTCTCGGGCAAGGGCACCCTTTCAAACGACCGCGGCGACCATCCCGTCTCGGCGGGCGAGCTATTTATTATCCGCGAGGGCGAGCTCACCACCTACACCGCAGACGAGCGCGACCCCTGGCACTACGTTTGGGTCGGCTTTGTTGGCGGTCTTGCAAGGAGCTTCGATAGCGCACCCGACGTAATAAAGACCCCGACCGGGCTCGGGGAAAAGCTCCGCGAGGCGATCCTCTGCGGCACGGCGTCGCCCGAAATTTATATCTCAATGATATATGAGCTGATGCACCATCTTTTCAGCGGCTCAAGAGAGCCTCAGGATAAGCTCGCCGAAATACGCCGCTACATAAAATACGAATATATGAAGGACCTGACGGCAGGCGGTCTTGCAAAACGCTTCGGCTTCGACCGCTCCCACCTTTATCGCATCTTCAAGGCTCGCTTCGGCGTTGGCATCAAGGAATATCTCACCGAGGTGAGAATGTCTCACGCCCGCGACCTGCTCCTCGGCGGACACAGAGTGGCAGACACGGCGTATATGGTTGGCTACCACGACGAATTCAATTTTTCAAAGGCATTCTCCGCCTACTTCGGCTATCCCCCAAGCAAGGCGGCAAAGCAGGAAAAGAAACCAAAAGCTTAATATAAGATCCGCCAAGGTTTGATATAAGGTCCGAAAGGTTTGATATAAGGTCCGAAAGGTTTGATATCAAATACAATTTTGCTCCGTCTCTTGACATACCCCCTCACTTTATATAAAATTGAATTATCCCCGATACCTCGGGCGCGAAAGGAAAAAATTATGCTTTGGGAAGAACTCAGACAAGACGAATTCAAACCCGCAGTTGAAGCGGCAGGCAGGGTCTGCCTTTTGCCCATCGGTTGCGTTGAATCTCACGGAATACACCTCCCCCTCGCCTGCGACGTTATGCACGTTTATCATCAGTGCAAGCTCGCCGCCGAAAAGGAAAGCGCGGTAGTGTTCCCCCCTCTTTACTTTGGAGAAAAATCAGGCGCGGGAGAGCACCCCGGCACTATAATTTTCCCCGAGATCCTTATTCATCAGATACTCGAGCAGTGCTGCAAGGAGATCTACCGCAACGGCTTCAAGAAAATACTTATCGTCAGCGGTCACGGCGGCAACACGAATATGCTCAATAACTTCGCAAGATCCACCCTCCAAACCAGAACGGGTTATCTTGTGTTCGTCCTCAACCCCACCCTTAACACCTCCTATCCCAAAGCGTTGCTCGCAAATATAGAAAAATACCCCTACCTCACCGCAGAGGATATAGAGGTCCTCGAAGCCTACGGCGATAAGAGAGGCGGCCACGGCTGCTTCACCGAAACAGGCTGGATGTACGATGCCCGCCCCGACCTCACAAGGCTCGACCTTATGAACGCAAAGGACGGCACAAACCGCCACGTTTGGGACGAGTTTGGAAAGCGTAGCATTTATTCCCCCTTCGGCTGGATGGCAAACTTCCCCGACTCTCTCTCGGCAGATTACCACGAGGGTATGAACGAGAGGATCGCCCACGCAATGACAGAGGCAAGCGTTAATAACCTTGCGGATGTCATAAGCTTCCTCAAGGAAGAAACCATCTCAGAAAACTTCTATAACCAGTGGGCAGAAAAGAATCCCCTTATCTGATTTTTCCCGCTTTTTGCAAACAATTATTTTCAAATAGAGGGGCTTGCTAAACAAAAAAAGAGATAGCATTTCGGCAGATCAAATACCGATTTGTTATCTCTTTTTGGTTTATATTAGATTTTGATTCGTCCGTCCAGGGCTTGATGGCAGCCGTTTGGCGATCCTTTGGGGCTTTGTACCCCTTATCTCACGGTCATTCCGAGCTTTGCGAGTGCCTCGCAGATAGCATCGGTCGCGGGTGAGAGCTCCTGCTTTGTGAGAGTTCTCTCGTTTGAGATGAAGGAGAAGCGGAGAGTTACCGTGGAGGTATCGCCGTCCTGATAGGTGTCCTTAAGTGTAACGCCTGCGAGAATATCGCCTGCCGCGGAGGTTGCCGCGGTGAGAAGACGGGAGAACACGATCTCGCCGATATTCGCCGCAAAGGTGATATCAATATCGATCGCGGGGAACTTGGAGGGCTCCTTATACTTAACCGCGCCCGCAGTCACCTTGGAGAAGCTCTCGGTGAAGATCTCAAAGAACGAGGCAGCGCACTTCTTATCAATATTTTCAAGCACCGTGGGGTGAGGAACCGAAAGATAACCGATCTTCACGCCGTCAACGGTGATATCAAAGCTGTTCACAGGGTGCTCAAAATCGAAATCGCACTCGGCGGAAACGAATTCGCACTCCTTGTGAAGAATATCGGTGCAAAGCTCAAGAGCCGCGTCTCTCGCCTTAAGGAATACCGCCTCCTCGCTATCAGCCTTGGAGAAGAACACCGCGCCAAGCTTATTCTGCTCGTCGCACTCGCCATTCTCGCGAAGACCGCAAACGGTGTGACCGATCTCAAAAATACCGAAGCTCTCGGCGTAGGATCTGTTGTCCTTCACGAAGGAAAGAAGGGTGGGTATCATAGAAACACGAAGAACCGAGTGATCGGGAGTCTGCGCATTTATAACTCTCACGTTATCGGGAGTTGCGATGCCAAGCTCCTTGTTCTTCTGCATATCCGACCAGATGTAGGAATGAACCTCGTGCATACGGTAGCTCTTAACGAGAAGATCCTTCATTCTGTCCTCATTCGATTTAAGGATCTCCTTTCTCACGGGAAGAAGGGGGCTCTCCGCGGTGAAGATCTCAAAGTTATCGTAGCCGTAAATTCTTGTGATCTCCTCGATGATATCAGCCTTGATGGTAACGTCCTTGGTTGCTCTCCAGGAGGGAACGACCGCTGTGAATTTGTCGCCGTCGCGAGTCATACCGAAGCCGAGGGCGGTGAGGGTCGTCATAATTCTATCGGAGGAAATGTCTATACCCGTGTAGCGATCAACGTACCTCTTATCGAAATCAAGAGTGATCGTGGGATAGTGCTTAACGTAAGCATCCGAGAAGGAGGAGATGACCTCACAGCCTTCGTCGTTATCGCAAAGAAGCTTAAGAAGCCTCTCTGTTGCAACACGGCAAAGCTCGGGATCAAGCATCTTCTCGTATCTCATAGAAGCGTCGGTACGCAGACCCAGCCTCGTGGTGGTCTTACGGACCGAAATGCCGTCGAAGGTGGCAGACTCAAGAAGGAGAGACGTCGTGTTATCCTCGATCTTGGACGCCTCGCCGCCCATAACGCCCGCGATCGCAACAGGCTCGTTGCCCGAGGTGATCATAAGCATATTTTCATCAATATTTCTAACCACGCCGTCAAGGGTCTCAAACTTAAGCCCCTCGGGGAAGGTCTGCACCTCGATCTTATCAACCTTTGCATTATCAAAGGCGTGCATAGGCTGACCCAGCTCCATCATAACGTAGTTTGTAAGGTCTGCAAGGAAATTGATAGCGCGAGAGCCGCAGTAGTAAAGGCGGATGCGCATATTCGCGGGAGAGATCTTTCTCGTTACGTTCTTCACCTTGATGGCGGTGTAGCGGTAAACGAGCTCGGTCGCACGAACGTCAACCTCAACCGCGGGAAGACCGTCGAACTGCGCCACGTCAAGAAGCTCGGGAGCCTTAAGCTCTCTGCCCGTAAGGGTGGCAAACTCGCGCGCCATTCCGTAATGGCTCCAAAGGTCGGGGCGGTTTGTGAGAGACTTGTTGTCAACCTCAAAAATAATATCGTCAATATCCCAGATATCCTTGATATCCGTGCCGAGAGGAGCGTCCTCGGTTATCTCCACGATGCCCGAATGATCGTCCGAAATACCAAGTTCTGCCTCCGAGCAGCACATACCGTAGGAGGTGTAGCCCGCAAGAGCTCTCGGAGCTATGGTGATCTCACCAACTCTGCCGCCAACCGTGGCAAGAGCAACCTTCATTCCCTCGCGAACGTTGGGCGCGCCGCAAACGATATCAACCACCTCGTCGCCCTTATCCACCTTAAGAAGATGAAGCTTCTTCGACTCGGGATGATTTTCCACCGAGAGTATCTTCGCAACCACAACGCCCGAAATATCCGAGCCGCGCTCGATAATGTCCTCAACCTCGGCGGTGGAAAGAGTGAAATTGTGTATAAGTGACTTTCTGTCAAGATCGGAGAGATCAACGAAATCTCCTATCCAATTCATAGATAAAAACATTTTTCTCTCTCCTTTCCTTAAATAGACTTGAACTGCGAGAGTGCCTTAAGGCTGCCGCTGTTGAAATCACGGATGTCCTTAACACCGTACTTCATCATTGCAAGACGGGTGAGACCGAGACCAAAGGCAAAGCCCGAATACTTCTCTGTGTCAATACCGCCCTCGGAAAGCACGTTGGGATGGATCATTCCGCAGGGGCAAAGCTCAAGCCAACCCGAATTCTTGCAGGAGGGACAGCCCGCGCCGCCGCAGATCTCGCAGTTGATATCAAGCTCAAAGCCGGGCTCCACGAAGGGGAAGAAGCCGGGACGAAGCCTTACCTTAACGTCTCTCTTGAATACCTCGGAAAGCATCGTCTTCATAAAATAGATAAGGTTGGAAATAGAGATATTCTCATCTATCATCATACCCTCCATCTGGAAGAAGGTGTTTTCGTGGCAAGCGTCGGTGGACTCATTGCGGAAGCATCTTCCGGGGAAGATGGCGCGAAGGGGTGCACCGTACTTTTTCATAATATGGTTCTGCGCCGCAGAGGTGTGTGTCTTAAGCAGCTGACCGTTATCAAGATAATAGGTATCCTGCATATCGCGGGCAGGGTGATGCTTGGGAATGTTCAACGCCTCAAAGCACTTATAGTCGTCAACTATCTCGTCGTAATTCTCAATGGTGAAGCCCATAGAGATAAAGACCTCCTCAACCTCACGGGTCGCAAGGGTGATGGGATGGTAGGAGCCAAGCTCCTCTGCTCCTCTGAGGGTGGGATTATACTTCTTCGCGCTTCTGATACGCGCCGCAACAGCCGCCGCGCGCAGAGCCTCGCCTGCCTCGGCAATAGCCGTCTCTACCTCGGTCTTAAGGCTGTTTATAAGCTGACCCGCCTCGCGCTTATCGCTGACGTCGCGCAAGCCCTGCATAAGTGCCGCAACGTGACCCTTCTTTCCAAGATACTCAACTCGAAGATTTTCAAGAGCCGCACTGTCTGCCGCCGCACCGAGCGCCTCGTTGAAGCGGGCACGAAGCTCCTCAATTCTCGTTTTCATTTTATCGTCCTTTCCGAGCCGCAAGTCGGCTCAGCATAATTTATACAACAAAATATTATATAATATTTTATTGCGTTTGTCAACCCTTGGGCTTATCTTTTACTTATGTGGAATTTTTATTTAATTTTTTGGAAAATTATTGATTTAATTTAGAAAATATGATATAATATATTACACAGTTTCGCACCGATTATTGGAGGAATTTGTTATGCCATCAAACAAAGAACAAATTATTTTATATATGCTCAAGCTTATTTCCGTTAAGGATAGCAAGCTCGTTGCAAAAACAACAGAAGCATTCAGAGGAGAGATCTCAAAATCCACGGTCTATAATTATCTTTCCGAGCTCTGCGAGTGCGGCATAATTGAAAAGCACGGCAGAGGGTACGAGCTGATAACGAGCGAGCAAAGCTTCACCTATCTGAACAACGGCTCCCTTGGTGAGGACAGGATATTTGAAAACGATATAAGCCCCTGCCTATCGGAGCTTCCGAAGAACGTATATTCAGCTTGGAGATACGGCTTCACCGAAATGATGAACAACGCCATAGAGCACTCGGGCGCAGAAGAAATAAACGTCACCCTCTTAAGGAACGCGCTCAAAACCGTAATAATCATTTCCGATAACGGAAAGGGTATCTTTAATAATATTCAGGACTACGTAAGAGCACAAAAGGGTGAGGAATTGAGCCTGAAGGAATGTGCAACCCTGCTTCTGGCAGGAAAATTCACCACCGCAAAAAGTATGCACTCGGGAGAAGGTATTTTCTTCACCAGCCATCTTATGGATTCGTTTGTAATAATTTCAAGAGGTGTCGTTTTTTCAAGAGACAATTTCCTTGATAAAAGCTTTGAGAGCAGCAGCTTTGCCTCCCATAGCACCACCGTATTTATGGAGCTCAACAACAGCACGAAGAAAACTGCAAGAGAGATCTTTGACCGCTTTTCAAACGTTGACGAAGGCTTCATCAAGACCCATATACCGATCTCCCACCTTTTCTCGGGCGCAGGTCCAATATCCCGATCCGAGGCAAGAAGACTCGGCGAGCTGATAACCAAGTTCAAGGAGGTTGACCTTGACTTCACAGGCACCGGAGAGGTCGGGCAGGCATTCGTCCACGAGCTCTTTATAGTCTGGCAAAGAAACAATCCCGATATAAAGCTCAATGTTATAGGAGCCTGCGACGACGTAGATTTTATGATCCGCCGCGTAATAAACACCAAGCAATAAGTTAATTATTATCACGTAATAAATTACAAGTAATATACAATAAATTAATAAGATAAAAAATTAATAAGATAAAAGTAAGGCTCGCCGAGAAATTCTCGGCGAGCTCGTTTTATTGGTTTAATTTCGCTGTTTCGATTAAGCTTTTATCACTCAGCGAGGTAATAGACGCTCAAATCATCAAGATAAACCGATCCGCTAACAATGCTTGAAGAAAGATTGAATTGGAATCTATTAAGATTTGTAGCAGCAGGGATCGCTTTAGTTCCATCCTGATAATTCGTTCCGTACATTCCATTGTAGGTGATCACAAGGTCGTCGTTGATGTAGACCATCCATTGAGGAGTTACCGTGCCATCAGCCTCGATAGCGCGATATTCTATGCGGATATCGAGCCATTCGCGGAAAGTCAGGGCGGAGGATGAAGACTTTACAGCCGCCGAGTGAGCAGATGATGAAGTAGCCTTGTAAGCTTGGACCTGCGTTCCTGTCAGATAAATGAAGGACGCGTGACCCGATTTACCGGTACTATTCTTTTCTCCGAAATATATCTCAGCAGTGTAGCTATTTGCGCCACTTCTATATCCGTCATACCATAATCTGAACTCGGCTACCGCAACGTTAGCATTCTCCGGGATTGTAGCATTATTAACGTTATAAGTGATGGCGTAAGTCTTGCCTGCGGGAATTAATTTGAGCGCGCTGTTGCTCTCGTCCTCGGGATCGGAGGTGATCTCACGAGTACCGTCTGTCAAAGTTGTACCGTATTCGAGCTGAGAGGGAAGATAGTTGAAATGGATAACATTCTCATCCCAAAGCTCAACCTCGGAGGTATCCTCTGCATCGTAAACGGGTGTTATCACGGCACTTCTGCCAAGAACGTACTCATAGCCGTCGCCAAGAAGCTTTGTGCCAATAGCCTCGCCGAATACAGAGTATTCCTCTACCTTCCAATAGCTGAAGGTCTTTCCCTCAAAAGCTGCCGCCTTGAGTGCAACGTAATTTCCGGCTGTATAGCTGCCATTAAGCTCGCTACTGCCTTCTGCGAAGTAAAGGCCGGGCTTGCCGATAGCCTCGAAATCGCCTTCGACAAGAAGCTTCTGGGCGGAATTGCCGTACTTAAGAAGCTGATAGTAAAGATTACGTCTAGTGTAATCCTCGCCGTCTGCCGCGGTCTTTGCCGCAAAGCCGTTCTTATAAAGCCTTGTGTTAAGATAAAGTTCAACGCTTGCAGCCTTTATCTCGCTCGCTTCCTCGCCAACAACCGCTCTCACGTACTGAGCCTTGTTAAGCTCCTTGGGAGCAACGCCGTTTGTTTTGAAAACGTAACATTCCTTGCCGTGAACAGTCTCTGTGGTGTAGTAGGTTACTGTGTATTCGATCTCTGTGCCCTCTGCATCCGAAAGCACCTGGAGCTTGGGTGTGCCCTCTGCGTCGCCCTTATCTACCGCATAGTAGAGATAGAGCTCGGAGCCGTATTCAACGTTCATTGAAATGATCTCGGGTGCCTTTGCATCTGCCGCGCCTTCATCGGTCGTTGCCGATGCGCTAACGGTGAAGAATGCGCCGATAAGAAGTCCGAGAGCAACAATGGGAGCTAAAATTTTGAGAAATTTAGATTTTTTCATTGTGTTTACCTCTCTTTCTTACTCAGTTGTTACAACGGTGGGATCCATACCGTCAACGTGGATAAGACGGAAGCTGATGTTATCGTATCTGAAGGTACCGTCGCAAGCTTGGTTAAGTGCAAAAGTTACTGTCGTGAGCTTATCAGCCGTGGGAACCGGATATGTGCCGCCGAATATTTCAAGCTTGGTCGAGGCGTGCTTAAATACGCCCGTTGTAGCATCGGGACCGCTTCTGTAACCGCTCTTCTGATATACGTCGTTGATATAAAGGTCTGTCTGTACCTTTGTTACCTTGCCGTCGGTTATCTCAAGCGCGCGGTATTCGATCCTGATCCTTACCCACTCTTCTCTGTTAGAAAGGTTAGGCTGGATGAAGAAGGGTGTTGTGTAGTTATTGGGATAAGTGCTACTGTCGTTGTTGCCCGTGTAACCCACAGTTACCTGAGTATCCACCTTAGTTGCGTCGGAGCAGATATAGTAGTCGTATTCGATAACTGCAACGTTTGCGTTATCCTGAACCTCGGTAAGGTTAGTTCTGATCCAACCGCCGGATTTAGTGCCCGTCTTGTCGTATTCGATATAGCTATCGCCCGTAACGGGATCGGTTACGATCTTATAGGTGTTGGGAGAGGTTACACCGGGAGTGTAGCCATCGATCTTGGTATCAAAGTCAACCACAGCATCGTCCCCGCCGAGCACCTCATACTTCTCTGTTACAAGAGGATCGTAAACCTGAGTCACAGCTACGTTATCGTATGTCATAGTACCCTTGGGGTTATTGGACATATTGATGTTGAAGTGTGAGATCTCCTCTACCGTGGGAGGAGTTGTCATATACTTCTGATAATAGAAGGTCTGGGATGTGTGGAAGAGCGCACCGTCACAATAGAACTCAAAGCGAGCATCGCCTGCCGCGCCCGAGATATACCTGATCTTAAGCTCGTAGGTCGTGCCGTCGGTCTTGATAGGAGTTCTGAGACCAACCGTTATCGCCTTTCCTTCTCCTGCGCTGGTCACTCCGTACTCGGAGTTGATCTTGAGATAGCCGCTGTCGTTATTTACGTAAGCTCTGTATATATGTTTACCCGAAGTATCGTATATCTGAAGATATTCAAGCGTGGTTTTTGCAGGGCTGTTGAAGCTGTAATCAGCCACGAATTCAACAATGTTTGCGCCTTCAACCTTCGTGTTGGGGTAGAAGTTTGTGGATGCGGCAATGCTGCCCGGATCGGTTAAAGTGCTATCGGGATTTGCGGTGTTCCACTCGGTAATAGCAGTTTTGTATTCACTATAGGTCTTCGTTTTATTAACGGTCCACTTGCCGTCAACAACGCCCGCCGTAGCAAAGACAAGACTTCCCTTCTGATTAGTCATATTCGTCTTAACGTAATCGGAGCTTGCTCCGTCGTCGAAGGTGATATAATTATGCTCGATCTCACTGCCAAGCACGGGTACTGCCTTGAGATATCCGTCTGCATAGAAGGCGGAGCCGTTGGCTGCATAGCCTGTTTCAACTACCTCGCCGAAAGCATCGTACTGAGTATATTCCCAGCAGATAAATGCTCTATCAGACAAGGTTGTATCATATCTGAGCACCATCTTGGTGCCTGCCTTAAGCTCGCCAAGGGTTGCAATAGCTGCGGGAGCATAAGCATAAACGGTGTCACCGATCTTATCGGCTGCATCGGGAGCAAGAAGCTCCTGAGCTATTGCGCCGTACTTAAGAAGATCGTAGTAAAGAGTACGTCTGAGATAATCCTTGCCGTCTGCACCTACGTCCTCTGCGGTCTTTGCAGCATAAGCCTCATTATAAAGCTTCTGATAGAGATAATCCTCTGCGCTGTAAGCCTCAACGCGGCTCTCACCGCCCGAAGCACTCATAACGCGAACGTATTCCTTCGTGTTAAGCTCCTTTGCGGGAACGCCGCGGGAGATAAATACGTAGCACTCGGTGCCGTTGATATCCACGGTTTCAGCCTGGGGATAAGACTTATAAACTATCTCGCCGCCCAGCTCGTCTGCTACCTCAAGCCAAACGCCGTCTGCGGTTCTGTCTGCCTCGGGAACCTGAGCCTTGGGAACTGCATAGTAGAGATAGGTCTTGGAGCCGTACTCAACGTTCTTCGAATAAATTTCGATGGGCGAGAAGCCCTCCTTCTCTGCTCCGCACTCGCACACGCCGAAGCTGTATTCGTGCTCGTGAGTAAGCTTAAGGGAGATATTATCAAAGTAAACGTCGCCAAGGAAGGAATTGTTGAGAGCAAAGGTTATGCTGTCAACCTGCGAAGCCTTGGGAAGCTCGTAAAGTCCTCCGTTTGCCTTAAGCTGTGTTGATCCCGTACGGATGGTGTTAACTCTTTCAACAACCTCGTCGTCAACCTCAACAACGAATTCATACTCAACGGGTACGCCGTCAAGATCAAACAAAGTTACCTGATAGGTTGCCTTGATATGATGCTCAACGCCCTTTTCCAATGCGCTGATGGTAAATCCATGAACGAAGGGCGAGGCATTGTTTCCGCTTATGCCCTGATGCTGAAGAGTAAACTGGTTATCATACGCCGATGCTTCAATAATAGTGAAGTCAAACTCAAGCGTTGCGATATTTGCAAAGTCCTTCACATAGGTGGGCTTAACGGCGAATGTGGTACCGCCGTTATAGGTGGTTCCGCTGGTGTCCTTACCCTGCTTGTTTACGAGGAGCTTTTTGCCGCCGTTAACGTCGACTACCGACCAGGTGTTGTCCTCTGCAAAATTAGCATTTGTGAAAATCGTGAGGTAGTCTGCATAGCTATCCTCATCGAAGGTGATCACTCCGTCCTCGTCGCTTGCCGACGCGGTGATACCGATAACGGCACCGAGGATAAGGCAAAGCGAAAGAGTGATCGTCAAGATCTTCCAAAATTTAGATTTGCTCATTGTTTTTTCCTCTCAAATTTTTGTTAAATTGTTGTGCCGATGCTCGTCACCAGCTTGTAGATGTCCAACCTCCGTCATCAACGTCACCGCCGTCTCCCATTTCCGAGGTTGTGATAACGTCCAGCGCATCCAGCTTTATGATCTCCAGATCCGCTTCAACGTACGGTAACCTTTTGACTTCTTTCATAACCGTTTCTCCTTTCTTTAGCGCTTTTTGTTTTTATATTTGGTATTTGCCCTAATACTTTCTAAATCACCAAGGCAAAAGCCTTGTATATCATCAGCTCCTTGAGCTGTATATCATCAACACGCAAGTGTTGTATATCACCAACCTCACAGAGGTTGCATATCATCAGCCCATCTGGCTGTATCCCTCCCTGTCATCCTGAGCCTGTCGAAGTTTTGCGAGCGAGGAGCGAGCAAAACCGAGGAGCACAAGCGACGATGGGATCTCGCCCGACCTATATCTCGGGATAAAGAAAACTAACTTCAAATCCGCTCGCCGAGCTGTATCTCTCCGTCCGAGATCCGACCGCGAGCGGTCGCCCTTCGGGTTTCGACTTCGGGCTTCGCCCTTCGCTCAAGATGACAGCGGACGGTGCCAGCCTTGCTTTTCCATCAGGACTTAATATAAATCAAGCCCTCGCCAAAATCCTTCCATTCGGGATTTTGTGCTTCTATCAAAGCATTTTTCTTTTCTCTGCGCCAACCCTTCAATTGCTTTTCACGAGCTATGGCATCGTATATATCCGAATATTCTTCTATATAAACAAGCTTATGAACGTTATATCGCTTTGTGAAGCCATCGAATGATTTGCTTTTATGCTCGTAGAGTCTTTTTTCAATATTAGAAGTAACTCCTATATAAAGGACTCTATTGTTTATATTTGATAAAATGTAAACGTAATACACGCTCTCACTCAGCAACCTTATGAAGGTAGAGATCGTCGATATAGAACACGCCGCTATTGGGCTGGTTGAAGGAAACGCCGAGAGATTTGACCTCATCAAGCTCAAGGATCCTTCTCGTTGACGCGCTGTTATACATTGACGTGGTGCTATATGCAAGCGAATCGTTTATATAGGTATCCATCCTGAAGGCGGTGGGTGTGCCCTCTGCGTCTCTTGCGGTGATCTGATATTCAATTCTGATATCAAACCAATCGCCGATCTTGGAGGTGCTCGCCTTGGAGTTTACGTTCATCGTGCCGCCGAGTGAGGTGGAGGTCGACTGGCAAAGAGTCATAAACGGAGATACCGACGAGCCGCCGATGCTGAACTGTATCTGAGCGTTTTGCCGAAGCTCGGCGATCCTTATTCTCGCACCGAAAACAAGCTTTGTTGCGTTTTCTTCCTCATAAGTGCAATATTGCTGAATAACCGTTGCCGTCGTGCCCGAGATCTTATCGACCTTAAATAGTGTGTTGCCCGTGCCGTCGTCCACGAATTCAACCGAGTTGCCCTCGCCGCCAAGCGTGTAGGTTGCTATTCTTCTGTATTCGTCAATACTGTAATTATCCCATCCGTTTCTGTACGCCTCGTCGTTCACAGCCTTTCCGAGCTTCACCGTTACAGGCTCAACGTTGAGTATTTCCTCAATAAAGATGAGATAATGATAATCGTGGTGATAGGAGACCTTCGCGGAGGTGAGCCCCATAACCGAATAGATGGAATTCATCGTTGCCGCAAAGCCGAAGCCGATAGCGTCAACGTTACCCTCCTTGCCGCCAAGTCCCGCAGGAAGTCCGCCGGGGAATGTGGCAGCACTGCTGCTGACCGCATTTGAGAAGGTACCGTCCTCGCAAGCATACGCCTTTTGCTTTTCGTAGGAATTTTTGATAGCGGCAGGTCCGTCGTCGCCGAGAGCCTCGGCGATATATGCGATAACCGCTTCCTTTTCCTCCTTCGTGAACACGGGCTCCGCGTAGGTCTTATTCACGTTCGACATAAGGGAGGAAAGTGCGTTCCAGGAGTTATAAACGTTGCAGACGTTGCCTGTGGAGGGCTCGTCGCCCTTTATGCTTGTGAGAAGTCCCTTTGCCGCAAGCATCGGCTCGGGATACTCAACGCCCCAGGCATTATAAATGGTGATCATCTTGAAGAAGCCGTTTGCGTTCTCGAATTTTATTCCTTCAAGCTCGTCTGTGCTTCCCTCGGAGATAGCTCCGAAAAGACCCTTGGAGTTGATATGCCTTGTCATATAGTCGATAAGCATATCGCAAAGCGTCATTCCCTCATACCAGGGAGTCTCTGCCGCGCCCTCCTCGCTTGCGTAAGCTCCGAGCTTATCGCTTGCAACCTGAATAAGCTTGTATGTTCCGTTGAATTCGTTACCGACAGAGTAAGGCTTTCCGTCTATATCCTTGCTATCGAGATATTCGGCGAAGCTTGCGTGAGACTTAAGGTAAGCCTCCGAATCCTCGGTGGTGCTTGAGGTGAGAGCAACGTATGAAACAAGTGCCGCGACCGCCTCCTCGGTGTCAGCTCCGAGAGTGGACGTGAGAGATTCAAGATAGCTCTCGTAAGCCTCGAGAGACTCGGGAACGTAGGGCTTAAGCTCCAAAGGAAGCCCTGTGGACTCCCAATATTCGTCTGCCGTGATGCCGTCGCCTTTCGTGCCGTTGGGGCAATCGTAGGTGGGCTTTGAGCCAAGAGAAGAAAGCATACTTGTCACACGGCTCAGGTCACGTCCGCGGCGGACGACCGTTTTATCCGTTTCCGCCTTGCCGAGCTGGGGGTTATAGAAATAACCGCTCTCGGGATCCTGGCAGCTCTTTGCGTAGTAGATTATCTGCGCCCTGATGTGCTCGGGAAGGGCTGCCTTTGAGGAATTGCCTTTAGGGGAGAACACGCCGTAGCTTGCAAGATGACCGAGGAGCTGACCCGTGGTCTCAAGCAAGGGCATAAAGCCTGAATATTTTTTACCCGAATTGGAGGCGTAGAAGCCGCCGATGCCTGGGTCGTAAAGATTTGCGTACCAAACCACCAGGTTATCCGAGCGGATTCCGTAATACTCCTTGATGGCGTCAACCACCGCGGTGCCGTTTTCCTCGCCGTATTTATCTATTGCGAAGTCGTAGAGCTCTGCCCATTCGGTCTGCTCCTCGGCAACGTCTATCTCCTTCTGAATCGCAATAAGGTCAAGCTCATTTTCGGAGATATGATCCTCAAAGCTAAAAGCATCGGAGGAGCGGATGAAGCTTGCCATAAGCTCCTCTGCCGCATAGTCTACCGTTTGAAGATCGGTGTATTCGTTGGGGTCGTATGCGATAGCGACCTCTCTGCCGCTGGATTTGATAACGTACTTTGCCTCGCTGAAAAGCCTATCCGAGCGGATCTCGGCAAGCCTTGCGTATGCCGCGGCCGACGTCGCGCTCGCGCTCTCGCCGATGATGATATTAACATCCGCGTCAGAGCTTAACATACCGTAGATGATCTCAACGAAGCCGCGGCTTCCAACCATTTGGCGAAGCTCGCTCTCAAGCTTTTCCGCTACCGCGAATTCGTGATCGAAATGATCCTCGGTCATAACCGAGATAGCAACGTGGGAATCGTTGAATATCGCAGTCACGCCGTCGGGAACCGTCGTTGTGTAAACGGGTGTTGCACACACAAAGCCCGATGCCGTGATGCTCGCGCCGTTCTCTGCGGTGAAGCTGTCTATAAGATTTCCGCGAAGGTCATAGGTCGTGACCTCCCATCTGACGAACTCTCTGTAAAGAGGCTCGTAGGACGTGTCGTATGTAAGGTATGCTGTGTCGCCCGTGTTTTTGAAGCCGAGCCCCTCGCCGCCCACAGCACCTATAAAGCAGGTCTCCGAAAGAAGCTTTTCCGAGGCGGAGCCGAGAAGTGCCTCGGCGGAGGTGGAATATTTCAGAAGCTGGAGATAAAGCTCCCTTCTCGTGTATTCCTTGCCCTCGTCGGGAGTGCGGTTGAGATACGCCTCCTTGGTGAGCTTCTCGCAAAGATATTCAAGCACGCTGTATTCAACGACCTCGCTCTTGCCGCCGTCCGAGCAAACCGCCCTGACGTACTCTGTAACACCGATATTTCTCGGCGAGGTACCCTTGCCTCTGAAAACGTAGCAGGGTATGCCGTGAACGCTCTCAATGCTATAATCCGAGATGGTCGCCTTAAGGTCGCCGTTTTCCTTCAGCACCTGAAGCTCAACCGAAGCCCCCGAGGCAACTCCCTCGCAAGGCACGGCGTAGCAGGTGTAAAGCTCGGAGCTATACGCAATATTTTTAGCAATGATCCTCGGCTCGCTCACCTCGCTTGCTTGAGAGTCGGTATCCGCTCCCGAGGCAAACGCCGTGATAAAGAGGCATAGAAGAGCGAACACCGCTCCAATAGCCAAGGTTATGATCTTGCTGAATCTTCCGTTAGTTTTAGTCATTATTTTTCCCTTTTAGAAGTCGCGAGCCTCGCGCCTCGGCAAAGCTCATTTGTTTAAGGTCCGTTTTCGGGTCGTCTACTGAAATAAAAACACATTTCACCGAAAAGTATACTATTAAATAATATAGTATTTTAGTAAATTATAGCACACCTAACCAATTAATGTCAATACAAAATCTTGCAAATAGATTAAAAATCTTGCAAATATTCAAAATAAAATTAAATTTGTTAAAGAAAACACCCGATATTTTATGCATATTGCCTATCTGCGCATCAGCGCAACTTTTTGCCATTGCAAAAAACTTCACTTGTGCACCGCACAAACTTCACTGCAAAGCAACTTCACTCGCGCATAGCGCGAACTTCACCAAAAAAAAGACCCCGAAGCAAGAATAAAAGAAGGGACACCTACCATAAAGCAGGTTTTACCTTCCGAAAAAGAAAAAAGGAGTACGGGCGATTTGTTCGTACTCCTTTTCACACGCATTGCCCTGCAAGGTATAGTGGGTTACACTTATAAAAGCGTATTGTCGGGCGGTAAATATAAGTGAAATGTTTTGCCAAGCAAAACGTGAAATAATGTGCTACTCGCATATTGTGAAATATCTCACTTCGTTCGATGTGAAATGAAATTTGCCCACGTTCGCGTATGCGAACATTTCACATTTGCGAAGCAAATATTTCACCGCGAAGCGATTTC
>JAFQRL010000003.1 GCA_017410065.1 Clostridia bacterium
ATCCCATCATTTTAAATGAGTAAGGTCACTTGTAGACTACGAGTTTGATAGGTCGCAGATGTAAGCACAGTAATGTGTTCAGTTGAGCGATACTAATTGACCGAGGGCTTGAACTGTTGTTTTGCAACACTCTCAAGCAGCGCATTTACTTGAGTTCACGTTTCCTAGTTGTTCGGTTTTCAATGGATATATTATCTAGAGATATATCTTTCATATATTGGAGTCCTGCAATAGCAGGGCTTTTTGTTTTATAATTAGTTTTGTCTAAATCGGTTTTGTGTTATCAAGGTAAATGTTTAGCAATGAAAAATATGTCGCAGTGAACGCTATTTTATATTGAGAAAAATGGAGTTTGGAACTTAAAATGCAAATAATCATTTACATATAACATATAAAATGGCTGAACCGCAGCATTTAAGCTTCGGTTCAGCCATTTTATTTTTGATTATATTTTTGATACAAAAATTGCATCAGGATCGCTTATGTCTTATTGGGGGCGACATACACAGAGCTTTGGTTTTTCGGTGTATCTATCGCGTGAAAGTGATAAGTCAACGGCGGCGATCCTTCGGTATTACTGGAATACACCGGGAGAGAAGCTATCGGGATTTTCGGGCTGATCAACAACTGTTGTGCCAACGTTATTGAATGAGCCTACTGCGGTGCAGTGAACCTTGACGCCGCTCGTTGTCTGATCGTATTCCATATTAAGGCTTACGAATTCGCCACTCTCGGTGATCATAACCTTGAACTTTATATTCGAAACTGTTGCGCCCATATTTGAACCAACGTGCTCGTTGAATTCGTTTGCGTCTATCACGCCCTCAAGGTAGTAGTTGCTTCCGTTCTTCTTGATAACGGTGTCACGGAACCAATTAACAGGGTAGTTGAGGAAGAGCTCTGCGCCGGGCTCCTGACCGATCAGGGCAAGGTACTTTTCGTATGTAAGCTCTGCCTTGACCTTGGAGCCATCAAAATTCTGGAGGTAGTACATACCGTCGTTCCACCAGTATGCCATAGACTGGGACTGGCCTGCGTAAGAGGATACGATGGTGGCAGACTGATCCTCGCCGTCAAACTTGAGGGTGTCTACCTGATTTGAGGTCTGACCGCCGCTATACTTGATAGTTGTGTTTACTACCATAGTGTAGTTAGTCATTGCCGAGCTGATATCTACGATATCGTCAAAGATCTCCTCGGAGGTCTTGCCATCAAGCTCTTCAAGAATTTCGGGGCCTGCGGGAGTGTTGTCCTCGCCACCGCAGGAAACGATGAAGCAAAGGCTCATCACAAGAACTAAAAGTAATGCTAAAAGCTTTTTCATTTTTTCTCTCCTATTGGAATTAATTATTCGAGATTGAACTCGCGTATAACTATTCTAGCACTAAATTAATTTTTTGTCAACAGGTTTTATACTAACTGTGAATGAGTTTTAATGATTTTTAAGCTGCTTTAGAAATATAAGAAATCGGTTTGGTTATTTTGCACATAAATTTTCATTATTTTTGTCAAATAATAACAAAAATTGCGTTATTGAAATATCGTTCAAATAATTCGAAATATTGTTCAAGTTTTTTTCATACTTTTATGCTATAATATTATTGCATCAAGCTTTTTGTTTGACCTTGATGGTGCTACATTTCAATGATTCAAATTATATAAGTTAAGCTATTGATCGTAATTAAGGAGTATGAAAATGAAAAAACTATTATCGCTTTTCATAATGCTCGTGCTTTGTGTTGGTTGCTTTGCCGCCTGCGGTGAGGATGATTCTCCAAGCAATGAAACACAAAAAAGACCCGACTACGGCTCGGCGACAGTCTTCGTTCCGGGAGACGTTGTTCAAATCGTTTTTGATAACAACTTCGACCAAGAGGGTGCCGAGACTATTAAATCGGCTCTTGATCCTATTCTTAATACTGTGGGAGACGGCGGTGCGTACGTTACAACAAGGTACGCAGAAAACTCCGATCTTGAGATCATCGTCGGACTTTACGACGAGACAAGACCTGCCACGGTGAAGGCAAGACAGCTTCTTGAAAAGCTTGATAAGGAAACCTATTTCCTCTCCCGCTACGTTGTTTACGCCGAAAACAATTGCATAGCAATTGCATACGATGAAAACGAATACACCTCCCTTCAGTCGGGCGCTATGGTTGCCAAGGATTTTGCGAAAAAATACATAGAAGGCAAGGAATATATTGCGTTCGGTAAGGGTATTATCGCAAGCGGCGAAATCGACCTCATCTCCGTTCAGGAGGAGCTTGACGCAGCTTATCTTGAGGAGTGCTGGGCTAATCTTGAAAAGGCATCCTCGCCCGAGCTCGTAGCCGCGATGAAAACCTATTACTCAATGTGCGGTGATGGCATCGTTGATTGGGCGGCAAACCTCTACGACCCGGGTGTTGGCGGATATTATGCTTCTTCCTCGGGTAGGGACGGCGCACAGTTCGGTCCCGACGTTCAGAACACCGTCCAGATGATAAGATTTATCGTTAATACCGGTATGGTGGACAACGTTGCTCCAACGGGTAATTGGAGAGAGTTCCTGCCCGAGCTTATGCAGTACAAGCTTGTTTATTGGGCAAAGAGCCTTCAGGACCCCAACGGATATTTCTATCACCCCCATTGGTCAAGAGCTACCGTTGACGCGCATCTTTCCCGCCGTGGCAGAGACCTTGGCTGGGCAACAAGTATTCTTAGCGAGCTTGGCTCTGCTCCTCAATATAAGGCGGCTAACGGCAATGCGGGCGACGGCATCTCCGCAGAGGAATATTGGGAGTCCCTGGGCCTTGATATAGATCCTCCCTACACCTACGATAAATGCCCCACGGAGGATTCAATAAAGTCCGCATTTACAACACCGCTTGGCTCAACCTCTGCGGCAGTTGCGGTTTCCAAGGTAGTGCTTACCGCAAGCGAGGATGCCTCCACCGCATACCTTCGCGACTATACGAAGTTCCTCGACTATATGCTGGATAAGATCGTTCCGGGTATGCACACTAACCCCTATTCCTTCGGTAACGAGGTCGGCGAGACCTATAAGCAGATACTCCCCGCAAGCCGTGAGCTTGAGGCGGCACAGGGCAAGTTTACATACACACCCGATATGCCATCCCGCTATGAGCCCTACGACGGAATGAATCTCGTTGAGATCACCGTTGCGGCGCTTAATAGCTGCATCAACCCTGTGACAGGACTTTGGGGCGACCTTACCGCCTCCTGCCCCACAGGCACAGAATTCCGCTATACAAACGGATTTATGAAGGCTATGGCAGCATACGAAGGCTTCGGCGTTTGCTATCCCACGGAGTATATGGTCAAGGCGGCAGACGCTCTTATGGAAGGACTTATGGGCGACGAGCCCTCCACAGGTAATATCTGTGAGGTCTATAACGTCTGGTGCTCTATCGTCAGACTGAAGTCCAACGTTAACCGTCTTTCCAGCACAGAGCCGCTCCTTGATGATAGCGGAAATCCCGTTATAGATGAGGAAACAGGCAAGCCTGTATTGCTTAAGACTTATATTCTTGGGAAGATCGCGGATATCTTTGCAGAGAAGGGACCCTACGCGGTTGAAAATTCCTATAATAAGATCGTTGCATATCAGAAGTATGACGGCGGCTTTGCTCACAACGTTAGCCGCGGAACAACAACTCACCAGGATCACCCTGTTTCCCTTGATATGAACCAGTCGGACGTTGACGCTACCTCCATTGCGGTTTCGGGTAACGTAAATCAGATGTTCTCGGCTCTTGGTCTTTCAAAATACGAGGTTCCAAGATATACCGAAAGCGACTGGATGAGATATCTCACGATCCTCTTTGAGATGGGTCCCGTTATCAAGTATAGCTACGATGGCAAGGTGGTCGATCCTGTTTACACCTTCGATACCGACCCCGCAGGCGTGTTTACCGTAACTGGCACAAACGAGATCGTAACCGAGAAGACCTCCGCAGGCGATAACAACGTTCTTAAGATAACGAAGACCTCAACCGACGTTGGTAACTCGGTTGCCTTCGGCGCGAACACCAAGGACGTAAACGCGAACGTAATCGTCTTTGAGGCAGACGTTAAATACGCAAATCTCACCAACCTCAGCGAGACCCAGATCACGCTGGTCAATTCGAGCTACGACGGACTCGCATATTCACCGATACTCATTCTTCTCACCTTTGAGGGCAAGGCAGACGGCTCGAAAATATTCTACTCCGACTATACGAATGGTGCGGGTAATCAGCAAAAGCTTGACACGGGTGCCGTGGTCGGCTCCTGGTTCAAGATCAGGGTCGAGTATTATGAGGGTACGATGAGCACCTTCTGCTATAAGACTTATATCAACGATAAGCTTATCTACACCTCAAAGAACGTATATAGCACGAAAATACATTCGGGCAGCTACGCTCTCCCCACGGCAGACCAGATCAACAAGGTCTCCTACGCTATGAATATGAGGTTTATGGGAGAATTCTACTTCGATAACCTCAGCCTTACTCAGACGGTCGTTGAGGATATCCCCAATATTGACGGCGGCGGCACAGGCGGCGGCACAACAGGTGGCGGATCCTCCGATATCCCCGTACCCGGTGATTGGGTGGCGGGTCCCGTAGTCACCTTCGACGGTATGCCTCCCACAACAGTGCTTGACGTAGTAAGCAAAGACGTTAGTAACATTTATTCCATAGTTGCCTCCGAGAGCGAGAATAAGATGATACACATCGAAAAGCTCTCCAATGAATCCTTCGCCTCAGGCGTAACATTCAATCAGCAAACGACCGTGAAGGGCGACGTTATCGAGAAGGCGGTATTTTCTGCCGATATCCTTCTTGATAATCTTACCTCGGTTGCGGACGTACAGCTTATAGGAAAAGCAACCAATGGATCGGGAAATAACGATTCTCCATTCCTTATCCTTCTCACTCCCGAGAAGACAGCCGAGGGCTCAAAGCTTTATTACAGAGACTATAATAACGGCGGCGCAACGGGCACAAAGCTTGACTCAGGTGCCGTGGTTGGCGAATGGTTCAGGCTCAGGCTTGAATATAGCGCAAGCGGTAACGACGGCTTTGGAAATCCCTCCGAGGTTGAGGTCAAGACCTACGTAAACGACGTGCTTATCCACACGTCAACAGCTCGCTACGGAAAGAATCTCAGCGTGAACGGCGGAGATAAGTCCATACCAACCGCGGAAAATCTTCACTCGGTAACGCTTTCCTTTAACCGTATGTTCCTCGGAGATCTCTATATCGATAATCTCCTTCTTTACAAGACCGCAGGTGAATTCGTAATGCCTGAGGTTGATACAGAATACGGCAAGGTAACGGAGCCCGATCCTACACCGGATCCCGAGCCCGATCCCGAGCCTGTACCCGAGGAGCCCAAGAGCGACGTCGTTACTTTCGATGAGGCAGATGCCTTGACAGTCGTTAAGGTGGCATCTCCCGGTATCACCGCCGAGGGGATCGTTGGCACAAACGAATGGGACATTATAACTGTTGACGGTGAAAAAGTGCTTAGGGTTAAAAAGAGCGCAACGGGTCACGATGCGTCGGGCACGCTCCTTAACTACACCTGCGGAGTATCGGCGACAAAATCTCTCGCGAAGCTTGCGGATAACGGCAACGTTGTAATATTCGAGGCAGATTTCAAGTTCGTTTCCATAGAGAGCCTCGATCACATTCAGATAATCTTTAACAGCACCGGCACAACTCCCATTCTCGGTCTCTTAAAGGCTGCATCGGTTGAAGAGGGATCTGTTATTAATAATGAGAGCAGGGGAACTGCGAAGAGTGAAACCTCTGCAAAGGTTGGCGAACTGTTCCATATTCGTGTTGAGTACAGAGTCACCGCGTCCGATGCGAGCGGAAACGCAACCGCTATTGAGGTCAAATATTTCATCGGCGACGATGAGGCTATCGTTACCACCGAGGCTTATAATGGCAATTTGATGAGCATTGAGGCTATCACGAGCTGCTCAATTGCGGTTAACAGACAGTTCAAGGGCGAGTTCTACCTTGATAATATAAGCTTCCGCCTTGAATACGAGGAGCCCGCAGCCGTTTAACAGTCGGTAATGTCTAAAATGAAAAAATCCTACTAGCAGTAGGAAAACAAAGAATAACTCTCCCGAAAATGGGTTGACAATTCAATTATATAGAAGTATAATAGGATTGAAAACTAATTACGGGAGAGTTGTTTTTATGAAAAAATACTCCGAGATATTTGCGGAAAATCTGCATAGATTAAGAAAAGAAATGAAACTTACCCAAGAGCAGCTTGCGGCCAAAATATGCTATACGGAAAAGGCTGTTTCAAAATGGGAAAGCGGAAGCTCTGTGCCCCCTGCGGAGACTCTTATTCTTCTTGCGGAAATATTCAACGTTAGCATAGACGAGCTTTTTGATCATTGCACTCACCCTGCGTACTATTTAGGCATAGACGGCGGAGCAACAAAGACCGTGTTTGCTCTTGCGGATGCCGACGGAAATATAATAAATAAGCTTACTCTCGGCGCCTCAAACCCCTTTGACATCGGCTACGATCGCGCCACCGAGTTGCTCACCGAGGGAATTAATAAAATTACCGCCAATATCCACAAAAGAAAAATATCCGCCTTTGCGGGTATTGCGGGCTGTGGAAACGCAGAGATGCGCGAGCGCTTTCAGGTGCTTATGAATTCCTTTGGATTTCTTTCCGCGACGGTGGATAGCGATGCTAAAAATATCATCTCCGCAGGACTTGGTGAGGATGACGGAATTATAAATATTATGGGCACAGGCTCATCCTGCTTTGTGAAGCGCGGGGGTGAGATGGCAAGAGTCGGCGGCTACGGTTATCTCTTTGATCTTGGCGGTAGCGCATACGATATCGGAAGAGCGGCAGTTACAGTTACCTCACGAGAGGAGGACGGCAGAGGCTCGGGAAGCATAATTCCAAGATTTTTATACGACGAGCTTGGAGTAAATTCCATCGACGAATGTCTCGGCAGGCTTTATCAGATGGGAAAGCGGGGGATCGCCGCGCTTGCGCCGATAGTCTTTCTTGCATACGAAAACGGAGACAGGGCGGCAGAGAGGATACTAAGAGAAAACGCCGAATATATTGCAGGCTCGCTTTCCGCGGCGGCAAGCAAATTCGGCTCTCGCAAGGGAAAAATAAAAACCGTGGTCATCGGCGGTCTCACGAAAAGATGGGACGTGCTCGGGGATATGATAACCGAGGCTCTGGGTGAGCGCGGAGAAGAGCTGGATATAACCGTATACCGCGGCGACGTAGTATACGGCGCACTCTTGCTTGCGGGTATGCCGAGCGGAAAGGCGAATTGAGCCGTTTTTTCAATATGAACATATCGTTTGATAAAAAAGAGAGAACCGATCGTGGCACCTGCTCTATCGCAGGTGCCCCAACGAAATTTGCCCTTGCGGGCAAGTGAAATCGCTTCACGGTGAAATATTTGCTCCGCAAATGTGAAATGTTCGCTTTGAGAACGCGGGCAAATTTCATTTCACATCGAGCAAAGCGAGATATTTCACAATATGCATTCGCATATTATTTCACGTTTTGCGATAGCAAAACATTTCACTTATATACTAACCGCCCGACAATTCACCTAAAAGGTGTAACACACTATACCTTGCAGGCAAGGACGTGTGAAAAGGAGTACGAACAAAATTGCTCGTACTCCTTTTGTTATTTTTTCGGAAGGTGTTACCCACTGCGTGTCATCTTGAGCGGAGTCCGCCCGAGATTCCACCTTCGCTTTGCTCGGTGCTGCTTCGCAGTTCGACTACGCTACGCTTCGCTCAGAATGACACGGGCGGACGCAGTCGAAACCCGAAGGGCGAACGGCAATGCCGTTCGGATCTCGCAGGGAGATTAAAACCTGCTTTATGGTAGCACCGCTTCGTTCTCTCTTTTTGCCTTTTCGACATTC
>JAFQRL010000047.1 GCA_017410065.1 Clostridia bacterium
ACGCCTAAAGCTATATAAATTCACGCTATTTCCCGAAATCTCGCTCACAAAGTCCACACTTTGCTTCGTTCAATTTCAAAAAATATCAAGAATTTCTATTAGCTTTAGGTAAGAATTATTTTAATCTTGCAGATTTTTTCGTGGAAAAGCCGAAATTTTGAAGTAATATGCGGATATTGCAAGAAATTTTGGCGCATTACTCGGGAAAATATGCAGATTAAAACGTGTTCAATTCAGGTTGGTATTGGCTACAGAAAAGGAAAGCGCGTACTAAAAAACACAGGGTGCACCCTGTAACCCACAAGGAGCAGCTTATGCCGATTTGTTATATTGTTGGGGCGGGCGAGTTTTACGGCTCCCTCACGCCCCTGGAGGACGATCTTGTTATTGCCGCAGACGGCGGATATGAGACCCTCTCCCGCCTTGGGATCAGATGCGACCTTTTGCTCGGAGATATGGACTCCCTGAAAGCAGGCAAGGATCGTTCCGAGAATTTAGAAAGACTTCTTTTCCCCATCGAAAAGGACGAGACGGACACCCATCTTGCCTATCTTGAAGGCGTTCGCCGCGGCTACCGTGACTTCCGTATCTACGGCGGCGTCGGAGGTCGCGAGGACCATACTTTTGCTAACCTTTCTTTACTTTTATACGGTAAAAACCAAGGAGCTCACATAACTCTCGTTGGCAACGGATATGAAGCCTTCGTGATAAGAAACGAAGCCGTAAAGCTTTCGGGCAGAGAGGGTACCACCCTTTCGGTATTTGCCTTCGGAGGCGACGCCTTCGGTGTTGATATCCTCGGCGCGAAGTATGAGGCAAGGGACGTCACGCTGACTCCCGATTTCCCTCTCGGGGTTTCAAATTCCTTCCTCTCTTGTGAGGTGGAGGTCTCTGTAAGATGCGGCGCGCTTCTCATAATGCGCGAGACCTGATAGCCGCAAAACAGAGCTTTCCAAAAAACATAAGAAAAAGAAATTTTTCCGAAAACGCAAATAATATTTTCTCGGAGCCGAAAAACGGTTTTTTCAAAAAAGCTATTGACAAGCCCACCGAGATGTGCTAAAATAGCTATCGAACCGAACAGAATATATTCATCAGGGGTGCGTTTTGCTGAGACGGCGCGCTATGCGTCGAACCCTATAACCTGATACGGATAATGCCGTCGTAGGGAGATTGGATTTGGTACTATGCCTTTGGTCTACCGCGCGGATGAATTGTCCTGCGCGGTATTTTTGTTTTCATAGCCCGAGCAAGGGGAGCACCTTCCCCACCCCTCCGCCGCTATGAAGAAAGGACGGTATCAATGAATACCAAGCAAAAAAGAGGACTTATGGTCCTCACCGAGTGCAGTATAATGATCGCACTCTCCACGGTGCTCAGCATCGTTAAGATCTTTGAGATGCCATACGGCGGCTCCATCACCCTTGCGTCAATGCTCCCCATAGTTATCCTGGCATTCCGTCACGGCGTGGGAGTCGGCTCGGGGTCGGCTCTTGTCGCAAGCCTTATTCAGCTTCTTCTCGGTCTTAAAAACTTTTCTTACTTCACCACCTGGCAGTCCATAATCGCTCTCGCGCTTTTCGATTACGTGCTCGCCTTCACCGTGTTCGGCGTCGTTGGCTTCTTCAAAAGGATAATTAAGCAGCAGGCAATCTCTATGACCGTCGGCGCCGCTCTAGCTTCCCTTATCCGCTATCTTTGCCACGTTATCTCGGGCGCGACCATTTGGGCAGGGCTCTCCATTCCCGACGAAGCGGCTATCGCATATTCCTTAAGCTACAACGCGACCTATATGATCCCCGAGACCATAATTCTCGTGCTTTGCGCGGCATATGTCGGCTCGTCTCTCGATTTTTCAAAGACCATCCCCGTGCGCATAAAGAGCGAAAAACTCGACACGGTTGCCTCCTATTGCTATATCGGAGCAGGTTTTTCGGTGCTCGGCGCACTGATAGCAGACACAGTCCTCGTGTTCTCAAAGCTTCAGAATTATGAGTCGGGCGAGCTTTTCGGTGCAGGTATCGCATCGGTTAATTGGCTTGCTGTCGGCATAGTCAGCGGAGTGTGCTTCCTTTGTGCGGCGGCACTCTTTATCTTCGCTCGAAGAAGAACTAAAATATCGGCTTAACGCCAAAGCATAGTACCAAGAATATACCAAAAAAACAAATGGCAAGAACGGAAGATAATGCTCTTTCGCACTTGCCATTTTTTTATTATTTGATTTTTCGGCTTTCGCGCTCGCCGTTTCTATTTTTCTTTTAAGCTTGCGCGCTCTCCGCATTTAGCTTGCGGCTTTTATTTAAGAAGGTCCTTTGGGTATTGATCCTCGCGTCGCCTCGGCACAACGAGCGCCCCTCGCCTTTCTATTTCACCGCATCCTCGCGGGAGCTGAAGCCGCCCGAGGAGTCCTGCCAATCGTAGTGAGTGGAGTAAATGGAGCCAGGTGGGAAATGGATAGTCACACCGCCGAAGTGAGAGGCGGGAACCAGCTTATCGTCCTCGCTCACAAAATCGTAGTATATCCAAATATCCTTAATATTTGAGCCGTCCATACAGCCGTCAAGGAAGTTGCGAAGATTGGTGTCCGAGGTGACGACGAGGCACGTTGCCGCACTGCCCTTGAGAGCCGCCTTATCTATCGCCATAACCTTCTTGCCGTCTGCTCCGAGAGGCACCGTCAGCTCCCGAAGTCTCTTTCCCTCCTCGGTGAGCCCGACGATCTTATACGCGCCGTTTGCCATTTCGCCGTAGAGGAAGTATTCGGAATTCGGGTCATATCCGCCGTATTCAACGTCAACGCCGGGAAGCTTTGGCGGCAGAGGTCCCTCCTCCATCAAGAAGCCCGAGATATCCTCGATAAGTCTGCGCGTTCTGTATTCAACGCCCGCATCGTTCAGGTGATAATTTGAGTCGTAAAAATAGCCCGCATCCATTATATAGGTCTCTGCAAGGCTCACTATCTCGCAGTCAAGCTTGTCGGCGAGAAAAGCCTCAAATTCGTACACCTGCTCCGCCGTAGTGTCGGTTACGGCAAGAGAATTCATCGGAGAATAGGTGAAAAGCACCTTCGCTCCGCGGCGTCTGCAATAGGCGGTGTAATCGTTCACGTAGTCGATATACGCCTCCTCCACGATATCGGGAGTGAGGGTGATCGGGGTGTTTGGGTCGTAATAAAGCGGCATCACGTTTTCCTCGCGGATACCCGCCTTAATATCATAATATTTATTGAAGCTTTCCGCGCTGTAAATTCCCTTTGGCGAGGTATTCACCTTGCCGAGGGATGAAAGCTTCTCGGTGGAATGAGCCCAGAGCCTGCCGAAAAGCTTCATCTTCGAATCGTTTGAAAATCTGAAAAGAAGCCCAAGGCGCTCGTCAATAGCCTTAAGGGTCATATCCGCATTGAAGTAGGTGGAGAGCGACTGCGGATCCATCTCGGGAGCCAATATCACCGTGTCTCCTCTGCCAATAGAAGCCTTGGAGAGCTCCATCATAGCAAGGTTTCCGATGGCGGCATAAAGCCCGAAATTCACCACGGGTGCCCCGAGCTCTCTTTCCATCAGCTCGGAATCAAGCCCGAACGCCACCGACGAGCCGCCGATAACGACTATCTTTTCGCCCTCAACCGAATCAAGCCGCTCAACCTTATCGTCAAGCACGCCAACGAAGCTACCCGAATAAATGGGAGGTGTGGCGACGGTTATAACGATGGGAAGCCACAGCGGAAGGAGTATCGCAAGAAGCGAGAGGGCGGCAAGTGCAATTCTTATAAGTCTTTTTTTCATTGCCTGCCCCTCCTAGAATTGGAAATAGATAAAGGTGCTGAGCATGCCGCCCGAAAGCAGGAGCAGCCAGCCGAGAATAATTGCCCAAGCAAAATAGATAAATGCGCCTCTCCGAACAAGCACGCCCGAGGAATCGGGGGTGTCGTCGTAATGAAGCATTTTGTCTATCATAATGAGTAGACCCATAGAGAAAATCACGGTTAAGATCGGAACAAGAGTGAGACCGAGAGCCGAGAGGGTGTCCGAAATTCCAATATTCCAGCCGCCGAAGAGCTTACCGATAACGGCAAATGCATCCTCTATACTGTTTGCTCTGAAGAATATCCAGGCAAAGGAAACAAGCACGAAGGTGCCAACTCTGCGAAGCCACCTGAGAAGCCCCGAATCCTTCCCGAGACCCACTCGTTCCCAGAATATATCTCGGGGTCGCCTTGTGAGTGTGCCGACCACCTGATATAAGCCGTGAATAGCTCCCCAAAGCACAAAGGTCCAGTTTGCTCCGTGCCAAAGTCCCGAAACAAGGAAAACGATAAACACGTTCAGCATTGCCCGAGCCTTGCCTCTCCTGTTTCCGCCAAGGGGAATATAGAGATAATCCTTGAACCAGCCCGAAAGAGATATATGCCATCTTGCCCAGAATTCCTTTATACCCGTTGCCATATATGGATGATCGAAATTCTTCATCAGCCGAATTCCCATAACGCGGGCACAGCCTATGGCAATATCTGTGTAGCCCGAGAAGTCGCAGTAGATCTGCACGGCAAAGAGGGCGGTCGCAATGATAACACCGAGGGCGGATGCGCTCTCAACGTTGTTATATACCGAATTTACGTAGACGGCTATAAGATCCGCAACGCAGATCTTCTTGAAAAAGCCGACTATCATATGCTTCGCGCCCTTAACGGCGTTTTCATTCGACCAGGGGTGCCGCTCGCGGAGCTGGGGCATAAGGTTGCCGGGTCGCTCGATAGGACCCGCAACGAGCTGTGGGAAGAAGGATACAAAGAGGGCGTAGAAGAAGAAATTACGCTCGGGAAGAACGTCGCCTCTGTATACGTCGATAACGTAGGAGAGCGTTTGGAATGTATAGAAGGAAATACCCACGGGAAGGAGCAGATCTAGCTCAAATCGGGACACCTGCCCGCCGCAAAGGTTGATAAGTCCCGTAACCGTTCCCGAAAGGAAGTTAAAGTATTTATAGAAGAAAAGGACTCCGAAGCACACAACGAGCGCGAGCGTGAGCCAAAGCTTCTTCACCGCTTTTCGCTCGGTCCTCTTTATTGCGTGAGAGGCGAGCCAGGAGATAAGAGTCGTGCCCGCAATAAGCACCACAAGCTCCGCCTGATAGCACATATAGAAATAATAGCTTGCGACAAGGAGCATCGGCCACACCGCCCGCCTTGGCAATACAAAATAAAGAAGGGCGACTATGGGATAAAAGATGAGGAATTCAAGCGAATTAAAGGTCATCTCACGCCTCCCTTCCCTAGTCTCTCGGATATAAGGTAAGAGAGAGTGAACACAAATGCAGAAATAAGAAGGGTGAGAACCACCTCGTCAAAGGGTATGCTCACGAGAAGCATAGCAATAAATAGCCCGATATGTAAAGCAATATTTACAATTTCGGCTATAAACGAGGCTTTGCCCCGAAGCACTCTTGGCAATACGTGAAGGCAGATCACAGCTATTGCCGAAGCAAAAAGCAAGGGATGAGAAAGTAATATCATTTTCTGCTCCGTTGATATGGATTTATATTTGATCTTGGATAGCACCGAGGTGCAGGCCGCGCCGCGTAGCTTCTCTGCTGCTTGAAGCATTTTCGGCAGACGGCAGCACCACATCTTTTGAAATTATGCGCTGTCCCTTATTCGGGGATCGCAGGGGTGACGGGTCCGTTTGTCGCGCCCTTTTCGTATGCGCAGCCCTCAAAGTAAAGTGCCTTATCAAGCACCTTATAGGGTGTTTTCACGCCAAGCATCGGGCAAAGATCAAGATACATCTGATAGGTGCGATATACTCTGCCGTAGTTATTGGGATGGAAGGCATTGTTGTAGAAATAAATATGATTGAAGATATAGTCCTCGGTCTCGCCGAGAACACCGTCGAAGCAATAATTCGTTTTTATAAAGAGCTCGTATTCGTCGCACCAAGTCGCAAGGCTTGCCTTGGCATCCGCCGTCACCGCGTCGTAGTCGATAGGTGCGAAGGTGAAGTACACTTTTGCGCCCGAGCTTTTCGCCGCCGCTATTGCCCTGTTCATATTTGCGAGGTACACCGCCTCGTCTGCCGAGCACCACTTCTCCGAGGTGCGCCAGTCCTCCTCTGCGGGATTTGCCGTGGAGAACTCCCCCTCAAGGATAGACTTGAATCGGTTATTGAGGGTGATCTCATAGACCGCCTTGTAATTTTCCTCCTTAAGATAGCCCTCCATCTGGGACGTATTGTATTCACCGAGCTCATTGAAGCTACCCGAGAGAACAACGTCGCCGTATTCTCCCGCGACCCTCACATATCTGCCCTTCTCAAAGAAGTCGTAAGCCCCTTCGGTGCTACCCGTGTTAAATTCTCTGAACGCGCCGAAGATATTTTCATAGCCCGAGATATCAACGTAGCGGAAGATATTATACATACCCTCAAGGTCGCGAAGGGTCTTCCAATAGAGCCTCGGCTCGCCCATCTCGTAGATGCTGTTTTCGGGCGCGTAGAGGATAATATCTCCCTCCTTTGCGTATCCTTTCATTGCCTCAAGATACATATATATCTGGGTCGTTCTGGTCGTGCCGAAGTTGATGACCGCATAATCCTCGTTATCGATCAGTGCCTCAAGATATTCGGTGGAAAGACCGCAATATGAGGAGGAGCCCGAAATAACGATTATCCGCTTTTTATCCGCGCTAGAGAGAAGTCTTGTGAATTTCTTTGCAAAGCATCCGCCCTCGCTCTTCGAAAATCTCGGCGCGATGGTGGCGTTAACGTAGAAGTGCTTGAAATTAGAATAGGTGGTGGAATCGAAGATATCGTTTGAAACGTATGCAATACCGTCGGGATAGTAAAGGGTGGTGAGACTGTTACAGCCCGCGAACGCGCCGTCCTCGATCATTGCAATTCGTCTGTTCAGCACAAGAGTGTGGAAGCTTTTATTAACAAACGCGCCCTCACCGATGGCAATAACGAATTTGTCTCCGATCTTCTCGGGAATGGTGACGACGTCCGCATTGCCAATATACCCTGTTATCATAATTCCGTCCGTCACGAAGTTGGGGGCGAGAGCCGCGCCCGACCCCTCGGGCATTCCAACCGTCACGTCCTTATACTGAAAATCGCCGTGGCGTGTGTCCTCTGCCCAGATGCAATAAAGGACCGCGCCCTCGTCCATAGGATATTTTGAGCCGAGGCTGTATCCTGTGCCCGTGCCGTCCGCCTTGGTGTTATACTCCATAAGCACGTAGCCCTCGCGAGTGAAGCTGCCGTCGTCCCAGAAGGTGTATGGCGCGCCGACCTCCTCATACCAATCCGCATTGAATTTCACGTGCGCTACCGTCTCACTTTGGGTAACGGTATAATACTTTGTCGCCTTAAG
This sequence comes from Clostridia bacterium, assembly GCA_017410065.1. GTDB lineage: Bacteria > Bacillota > Clostridia > Oscillospirales > CAG-272 > UBA1740. The sequence goes on from JAFQRL010000047.1 coordinate 7,363, forward strand.
GTTCTCGGAGGAATAATTTATAACTCCGCCGTTTACGTCGTATTTAAGAAGCCCCGCCGCCGAATAATTCGCAAAGACGTAGCACATACCGCTGTTTGCGTACTTTTCCGAGAGATCAAAGGAGATATCGCGCTCTGTGGAAATAAGCGTGCCGCCGCTTGAAAGAGGACCGCCGTAGCTCCAGCCGTCAAACACGCGGCTCGTGTCTTTTGCGGAAAGGCTGATGAGCGTTCCCGCATAGTATCTGCCGTTTTGGTGGCTTGAGGTGTCCTGATTTCCGCCAACAAATCCAAACTCAAGCTTTGCCGAGGTGTCGTAGCCAACGTCCTCGCAGTTGAATTGAAGCCTTGTGTTTCCTCTTATATTGCTAACGGTGAGCTTGCCGCTTTCGGGGTCGTATTCTGCACCGACCGCCTTGCCGCCCGAGGTAACTCCTCTATATGCAACAGTCTCGCCGAGCTTCACCGTGAATTCGGCGGTGCCGCCCTCCGAAACGAAGACAGGATTATCTCCCACGATCTCCGCTCCCTTTGAGGCTACAAGCTGAACGCGATATCCCTCGCCCTCCTCCTCGCCCGAGCAGGCAAAGAGCGCAAGAGCCGAGATGAGCGCAATAAGTATTAAAAAAAGCTTCTTCATAGTCCACCTCTGATAGTTTTCAAGTCGGGGCTTTCGCCCCATATTTTTTGTATTTTACCATATTTAAATAATAATTGGAAGAGCACAATTTTTAATATTTTTTTAATTTCAACAAAGGAGAGAAAACTTGCACAAAATAATCACCGCCGCTTTGTGTAGAATGTATATTAAAAAGAGATGCCCCGATCAAAGTCGAAGCATCTCCCTTTATTTTACCTATTTCCTGTTTAACGATGTAAGTCGCGTAACTTACACACAACTAAGCTCCCTACTTTTGAAGGAAATCTCAAAGCGACCAACTTTATTTTTTATCGAGTTAACATCAACCGAGGACGATATGTCCGTCTTCAAGATGGTTCGGGACGGTATGGGACTCGCCGTCACCTCTCGGCTTATCGCCGAGGAAAACACCGACGGAGTAAGAATTCTCACCCTTACTCCGCCCCTGCGCCGCGACCTTTGCTACATCACCTCAAAATCATCTCGCCGTTCCTTCGCCCTGCGCGAATTTATCGCTCACCTCAAAGCCTGCTGCGGCGAGCTTTCATAAAAATCAACCTTCAAAAAGCAGAAAAAGGCGATTTTCACCGCCTTTTTCTGCGTTTTTATTCATATTATCCCTTGTAACCCCAAACGACAGGACGGCGTGAAGAGTTCCACTTTGAATCCCATCCGCTTGGCTCGCTTTCCGCCTCGCAATATATCGTAAGGCTGCTGCAAATTCCGAACGCATAATCACCGATGCTTGTGACGCTATCAGGGATAGTCACGCTCGTAAGGCTGGTGCATCCATAGAACGCATAATAGCCGATGCTTGTGACGCTATTCGGGATAGTCACGCTCGTAAGGCCGGTGCAACCATAGAACGCACCATCGCCGATGCTTGTGACGCTATCAGGAATTACAAAGCTTGTATCAGTCTTTCCTATTGCATATTGAATTAAAATTTTGCCGTCCTCTGAATAAAGGTTTCCGTCAATGGATTTATATACAGTGTTTCCTTCACTAACTGTAATACTCGTAAGGCCGGTGCAATTAAAGAACGCCAAATCGCCGATGCTTGTGACGCTATCAGGAATTGTCACGCTCGTAAGGCCGGTGCAACCCTCGAACGCCCACCAGCCGATGCTTGTGACATAATCGGGGATTACTAGTTCGGTTACGGTTTTATCGTACAGACCGGCAATTTCGCAAGAGGTAGTCGTCGAGGTGAATTTGAAGTTTTTCATTTCATCCTTTAGCTTGGTTTTTGCTTTCACAACGACATCACCTGTTATAGGCTTTGTGAAGTCAAAATCCCAACCTAAAAATTCATAACCCAACTTCGTGGTAACGTTCCCCGTTGGGGCTGTTGCGAAGAACCCCTCTTCGATATATTGAGTTTCAGCTGCAATAACGTCTTCAGCAACAAATGAAACCTCGTAAACCTCGGTTCTGTGAATAACAACTGTATATACCGCCGCCGCCTCATCATTCACCATTTCTATTATATAGAAAGTGTTATCTCCTTCGTTAAGGCTGACCGTTTTAGTTGCGACGGTTTGCATTCCGAGCGAATCGAGTGCAACAACGTATTTTGCATTTCCCGAAACCTTAATTTCGTTGGCAAATTCAAAGATTTCCTTGTCCTTTGATACCCTTCCGTAAACGTCGGTTCCGTTTACCTCAAGTGTTTTAAAGGATATTTCATCCTTTTCGGGCTCGGGCTTTGGTTCCGGTTGCGGCTCGGGCTTTGTTCCGTCATCGGCGGAATTATCTCCGGGATTGCTTTGCGTATCATCCCCGCACGCCGTGAACGCAAAGCACGCCGCAGAAAGCGTTAAGATCATCGCGAAAAGAAGCAAGAATTTTCTCATTTTAGTTCTCCTTTTTAAGATTCTTATTTTGTTGGCTTTGCCCAAAAGGGCTGAAAAATTAAAAAAATGCGCCCGCAAAGCGAGCGCACCCCAACTAAGTACTCCCGATTTGCTGCGACACAAAACTTATCCATACAGGTATATGAAAAGATGGGAAGTACTAAATTTGGCATAGTACACCCCTGTATGGAATTATTAAGTTTTATGTCGCAACCCCATTATAGCACAATAATTTTCAAAAGTAAATAATTTTTTGGAAATTTTTAATTATTTTATTTAGCACGCTAAATTATCTTCGATAAAAAGCGACCCGTGTTAACACCGCGGCACGAAAGCAAATGCTTTAAAATGCAAAAAACGAGCAGAAGCTAAGGGCGCAAAAGCCTTTAATTTCCGCTCGTTTTAAATTATCCTGTTATTTCAAAAATTACTTCTGAAGAAGGTGGATAGCGAAGCCGCAGATCTCGTCCTTGAAGTATGCGAACTTGGGCTTGCCTGTCTTGTCGTCGTAGGTGACGGAGGACTCGTCAAACTCGAAGCCCATTCTCTTGAAGTATGCCATAGCTCTGTCAACGAAGTTGGTTCTGATGGCGATATGGCCGCACTTGCCGGGACCCTTGCCCATCATAAACTCGAAGGCGTCGCCTGCGAAGATGGACTTGCTGGTCTCTCTGATAGGCATACCGAACATAAGCTCAAAGAGCTTTGCGCCCTTCATAGCCTCATCGGCGGAGTCGTTATTAATGCCCATATGAATGAACTCAAGGCCGAGCATCTTCTTAACTGCGTTCTTGGTGAGCGCGGTGATATCGTCCCACTTCTTCTCCTTAACGAGCTCGTCCTTAACCATAAAGGAGCCGCCGCAAGCAACTATCTTATTGAACTTAAGGTAATCAAGGAGGTTATCTGCGTTGATACCGCCTGTGGGCATAAAGGTGAGCTGACCGTAGGGAGCCGCCATAGCCTTAAGCATCTTAAGACCGCCAACAGCCTCTGCGGGGAAGAACTTTACTGTGGAAAGACCAAGCTCGAGAGCCGCCTCAACGTCGGAGGGGTTAGCGCAACCGGGAAGCATAGGAACGCCCTTGGACTGTGCGTATGCAACTACCTTGGGATTAAGGCCGGGAGAAACGAGGAACTTGGAGCCTGCCGCGATAGCCGCGTCTACCTGCTCGGTGGTGAGAACGGTGCCCGCACCGACAAGCATCTCGGGATAAGCCTCGGTGATGTTCTTAATAGCCTCTGCCGCGCAAGCAGTTCTAAAGGTGATCTCTGCTGCGGGAAGACCGCCGTCGATAAGTGCCTTTGCAAGCGGAACGGCATCATCGGGATTCTCGATCTTGATTACGGGAATAAGACCGATGGAATAGAGTTCGGAAATCATTTTATCCATTGTTTTTTCTCCTTTTGAAAAACATATTTTGCTATCTTATTATACAATATTATAAGCCTTCACAACAATTGCAAAGCTTGCCCTCGACTTTGCATATATTGACCTTGATGAAATGTGCACGTCTTTGTATTGACAAAATCCAAAATTTATAATATAATTATTCTAATAAATTAGATTTAACTTCGGAGGTGCCAAGTTGAGAATAGCCGTATACACAAGATCAAGCTTTCTTTATCAAAAGATAAAGCTTGCCGTCTCGGGCACAGCGGAGGCTGTGCGAGTTCACTCTCCGAGGGAGGCTCTCGGCTTTGAATTGTTGCTTGCCGAGGCTGAATTCGCGGCGGCTGATAAGGATTTTTTGAAGGCTTCGGCGCAAATATCCGATGGTGCAAAGGATGGTTTGGCACAAGCAGCTGACGGTGCCCCGAATTTTTCGGCAGATAGCTCAAAATTCGGACACGTGGTCGGGCAAAGCGCCTTTACCCGAGAGCTTTATGAGCTTGGGAATGGCACGCGCTCTCTGCCGCGAATCGTTCTTATGGGCGAGGGATGCGAGCTTCCTCTGCCCTTCACCTACGGTCAGCTTCTTTCGGTGATAGAAGAAAGAAAGGACGGCTCCCCCGCGCTTATGATCGGCGAGGGGTGCGCTTATCTGCGAGGCGAGAGGATCGCTCTCACCGAGGTGGAATTTGCGCTCTTTGAGGAGCTTTACCGCAAGGGCGGCGAGTTTGTCTCAAAGGAGCAGCTCCTCGGCAAGGTCTGGGGCGAGGGGACGGACGGCGGCGTTGTTAACGTTTACGTTCACTATCTGCGGCAGAAGCTTGAGCGAGGCGAGCGGATAATTCTCAATTCCCGAATGAACGGATATAAGATCGACGAGCGATTTTTGAAGGGAGGAAAAGATCAATGCTTCGAATAATCAGGACACGTCTTGGCGCTTACGGCTCCTTGCAGCTTGACGGGGAGATCAAAAAGACCGTCGAAGACGGCACACAGGGCTATCTTATCGTTCCCGAGCAGGACACGGTTATGCGTGAGTCTGCCGCGGCGAGCATACTTCCCTCCTCATCTCCGCTTACCTTCGAGGTAACGAACTTCACAAGGTTTGCAAACTCCACCTTCCGCGCCCTTGGCGGACTTGCGGGCGAATACTGCGATAAAAAGAGACGCTCTCTCGTTATGTGGCAAGCACTCACCGAACTCTCCCCCCATCTTTCAGTCACCGCGGGCAAATCGGAGATAAATGCGGGACTTGTGGATCGGGCAACGGCGGCTATCGGAGATCTCCGAGCCGCAGGCATATCTCCCGAGGAGCTCACAGAGGCATACAGGCAGAGCACCGCTCTCACAGATAAAAGACTTAAAGCAAAGCTCACCGACCTTGAGCTTATCTACACCCTTTATAAAAAGCTTCTTCTGGAGAAATATTCCGCCACAGGCGACGATTACGACGCTATGATCTCAAGGCTTAAGGATAACAGAGACTTCCTGCGCGGCGCAAGGATCTTTATTAACGGCTTCAATTCCTTCACCGAGCCCCAATACAAGCTGATAGGGCTTCTTTCCGAGCGCGCGGAGGTTAGCGTTTATATTCCTCTGCCCAAGGGATGCGAGGATGCTTTTGAATACACCGAGGTTGCGGCGGCACAGGAAAACCTTAAGGCGGCGGCTCGCCGCGCTATGGCAGACGTACAGATAAAATATGATATTCAAAGCCTTGGTACACCCGAAGCGATCTACGGCATAGCAGACGAACTTTGGCGTAAAAATACGAATTTTGACTATAATAGTTTACAAAATAACCACATTATAAGAATATTTGAAGCCGACTCCCCCTTTGATATGTGTGATTTCATTGCGGCAGATATCAAGCGGCGAGTGATGGCGGGAGCCTCATATTCGGATTTCGCGATCATCGCGCGCCGAGCCGAAAGCTACCGCGGAATGATAGATACATCTCTCTCCGACGCGGGCATACCTGGCTTTATTTCCTACGGCAGAGACGCAGGCGAATTTGAAGCTATCAAGCTTATCTACACCGCCTATGCGGCTATTCGCTCCCGCTTTGCAAGAGAAGACGTTATCACCTATGCGAAGTGCGGACTCGTGGGTGTTTCACGAGACGAGTGCGACGAATTTGAAAGCTACGTTAACACCTGGCGACTCAGCGGCGGTGCGTTCACCTCTGGAGTTCTCTGGAATATGAGCCCCAAGGGCTACGACACCGACAAAAGAGGAGACACCGCCGAGCGGCTTCTTCGCATAAACGCCACAAGGGACAAGCTCATCTCTCCTCTGCTCGCCTTCAAGGAATCGATCGAAAGTGCTAAAACCGTAAAGGAGCACGCGGAGGCGTTGCTCGGATTTCTCCTTTCCCTAGGTCTTGAGGAGCTCCTTTCCGACAGAGCAAGAAAGCTTTCCTCCCTCGGCGAGGAGGCTCAGGCAGAGGACAATACAAGGCTTTGGGGCATAATTTGCGACACCCTCGACACCTTGGTTGAGGTCAGCGGCGACCGCCCCTCTGATGCCGAAGCCTTTCTCGGGCAATTCAAGCTGCTCATCTCCGGTGAGACCATCGGGAAGATCCCCTCGTATATCGACACGGTAACAGTAGGTTCTGCCGATATGCTCAGGCTTCGCGGAAAGAAGCACGTTTATCTTATGGGTGCTAACGCGGGCGAGCTCCCCTCGGCGGCAAGCGAGTCCTCTTATTTCAGCGAGCGGGACAAGCTTAAGCTTTGCGAGCTTGGTCTTCCCCTATCTCCCGAGGCGGAAAAGCTTGGGGCAAGAGAGCTCTTTATTGTGAGCCGCGCTATGTGCTATGCAGGCGAGAGCCTCACCATTCTATATTCAAGGACAAATAACCGCTTCAAGGCGATAGAGCCCTCGCCGATCATAGAGAAGATCGTGAAGATGACGGACGGCAGGATCTCCCCCATCAAGATCTCCTCTCTCCCTGTGGCGGATAGGCTATGGTCTGCCGAGGCAGCTTTGAGATGCTCACCCGAGGCGGCACCCGAGGACTACTCCTCCATTCGCACAGCACTTAAGCTTTGCGGTCACACCTCCCGCCTTGCCATCGGCGAGGGCGATATAACCAACGGAAATATGGCACTTGGGGAGGAGCTCTGCCGCGAGATCTATTCGGGCGAGATGATCCTATCCCAGTCGAAGCTGGACAAATTCCTCGGCTGCCCTATGTCATATTTCTGCAAGTACACCGCAAGACTTTCCGGCGAGGTGGTTGCCGAATTTGACGCATCGAAGATCGGCTCCTTCATTCACTCCATTCTTGAAAACTTCTTCGCCGAGCTGACGAGAAAAAATATCTCCGCAGCAAGCCTCACCGAGGACGAGCGCAAGGCTCTCACTCTTGACGTTGCGAAAAAGTATATCTCCTCTCTTGGAGAGGACCCCTCCTCGCCCATTACCGAGATCAAGCTCAAAAGGCTTTGCCGCGCGGCGCAGCCCGTGGTGGAGGGTCTTTGCGAGGAGCTTTCGGGTAGCGGCTTTACCCCAAGGCTCTTTGAGCTCAATATCACGGATAAGCGGGAGGATTGCCCCTCGCCATTGAAAATTGTCAGCCCCGACGGCAGAGAGATCAGCATCGGCGGTGCGATAGACAGAGTGGACACCTTTGAGGAGGACGGCAAGGTTTACGTCAGGGTCATAGACTATAAAACAGGTCAAAAATCCTTCAGCCCCGACGATCTCGGAAAGGGCAAAAATCTTCAGATGTTCCTTTATCTCGACGCAATACTTTCATCCGATAGCGAAAGCTTCAAGAGGCGTCTCGGTGCAGAGGGCAAGGAGCTCTTGCCCGCAGGCGTTATATACGTTAAGACCTCCGTTGCCGACGTTAAGGTCACAAGCTCAAGCGACGCCCTTGCAAACACAGCCGTCAAGGAAGCTCAGCAAAGAGAAGGTATGGTTCTCGACGATGAAAAGGTCATCTCGGCTATGGGTCTCCGATACACCCCTCTTTATAACCCCAAAAAGCCAAATGAAGTCCCCGATAAAAAAAGAGCACTCCTTTTCACCGAGAGCGGCTTTGAGGCTCTTATGGATACGGTGCGCGACTCGGTTGGCAGAATGGCAGACGATATAGCGCGCGGAAATGCTAGCGCAACTCCTAACGTGGAGGGCAAAAGGTCGCCCTGCGATTGGTGCGAATTCAAGCCGATCTGCCGCAAGATCGTTCAAGGAAAATAAGCAAAAAATACAAAAAAACAGGCTGAAATGTAAATCATAGTTTGCATTTTAGCCTGATCAATATTAATATAATAGGTTTTACGGTGTTTGAAAAATTATGTTTTTTAGCACCGTTTTATTTATTTGCACGAATAAAATCGGCAACCTCCTCCTCGGGGATACCGAGCACAAGAGAAAATTCGGAATAGAGCACGTGCTCCGCCTTTTGCATTGCCGCCTCATCCACAAGATAATTCTTCTTGCCCTCCTCCTCGCGGCGGATACCGCTTGAATAGATGGACTTGATCATTGCGATGATCGCTCTGTGGTCTCCCGACTCAATTACCCTTTTGAAGCCATCCTGACGGCGGCGGCTATCCTGTATCCATTCAGCCTCAGCAATAGAATCAATATCCTTGATGATCGCAAGCACCTCGCCCTTTGAGAGAAGCGGGCGCATAGCCGACGTAAGCTTTTCATTATCAACAGGCACGAAGGTGAGAGAGCCCTTGCTATCCCGTGGCGCCTTCAGAACGTAATATCTGCGAGAGACGTCCGCGATGGTCTCCTCTCTGATATCAACGACCGACATAACGCCGCTCGCTCCGTACACTACATTTTCACCGATGCTATACATTTTGTTTTCCTCCGTGAGTCACGACTCGCATTATACCGTCCTTGCTTAAGAAACAAGCGAGCGCGGAGTTGTTTTTCAGGTTGCAGAGCGCAAAGGCAACGTCTCTTGCACCCATTCTTTTACCTATCTTATTTTACCATATTTTGACCTTTAAATTCAAGGGGCAAAGTGCACAAATAAAAACATTTTATTTGTGTTTTTATGAGAAAACCGACCATAGCCGCAGTCCCAAAGCTTTAAAACCGAGCGCACATATCCGAGGTATATTCTCCCTTCTCCTTGACCCCTGCAAAAGTGCTTACAGATCAAATTCATAAAAAAAGCTCCCCTGCGCCAAGATGGCACAGGGGAGCAAAGCTTATTCGGGTTATAAAATAAAGCTTATTCGGGTTATAAAATAAAATTCGGGACGGTGCTCAACAAAAAGCAGACCTTCATAAGTAAATTAGCAGAGCCTTAATCAAAGCCACCGCAAACCCGATCGAAGCTCGTCGCGACTATCAAAGCTCGCCGCGAGCCACCTTTTCCTTATTTGCCCTTATCTCTCTTGCAAAGGGCGTGTCGTAATTATAATAATATTCGTCTCCGGGATATTCGTTCACCTTGGGATATTGCTCCGCCGTCTTGATAAGATAATTGAAGAGCTCGCCGTCCGCCTCGGTGAAAACGGGAATTTTGGGGATACCAAGCATATCGCAAACGTTTGGAATAACGCCATTCAAGGCTATGGTGCAGCCGTTTATATCATCGTCATAAACACGAAGTCCAACCGCCATTCCCTGGGAAACTCCGCCGCTTTTGCTACCGTATTCGTGGTAGCGATAAACGCCCTCGTGCTCGGTTGACCGACAGCAAAGAACCTTCTCTCGGGTCCTTCTTAAAAGCTCGGGAGCAGATCTTATAAGCTGTGCACGCAACTGTTCGCACCGCTCCTCACCACTGGTCTTGCTAACGCTTCTGAGAAGGTTGCAGATCGTGACGAGGGGGTTATAGAATTGGCAAACAAAGGTTATCTTCTGATCTGAAAGAGCCGCGCTGATGGTGCTCTCAAGCGCCTTTTCTGCTCTGGGGATCGGAATACCGAAGGAGGAATAAATAAGACCAAGCTTCATCAGTCCGTTCACAGAATCATAGTTCACGACCTGCTGCCAAAGACCGTTATCCTCCCGCTGATTTTCCTCAAGCCAATCCATCAGGATCTTAATATACTCACTTCCCGCGGCACGGATCTCGGGTGCCTGCGCCTGAAGCTGATTACCGATGAAATAGGATGCCCTCGAAAGATCTCTTTCGGCAAGGTACGAGCGGAATTTTTCGGGGTCGCAAAGATGCTCGGGGAGAGCTGAGGACTTCTCGCCATCCTCACTGTTTGCCTCCTTAAGCCTATCTATCGCTGTCGGATAGGGCGCTCTTGCACCAAGCTCCGAGAGCATACCCGTTGCCCAGGAAATATCTCTGCCTCGGCGCGAAATAGTTATAGCCTTGCCCCATTGGGGATGATAGAAGTAGCCGTCCCTCGGGTCCTCAAGCGAGCAAACGAAGCCGCAAAGCTTTTTCTTCATATCGACGCTGATACCCGATGCATAGCCCTTGCCGCCGAACATACCGTTGCTTGCAAGGCATCTGAGTGCCTGCGCGGTGGACTCAATATCGGGTAAGAGCCCCTTTGTGTCCCTTCCCGATTCGGAGAAATAAAAGCCGCCGATCTCGGGATCCCAAAGTCCCGCAAGCCAGATATAGATACGCTCGTCGTAAAGCGCGTAAAGGTCTCGCAGGGCATCTGTCGCCTCCTTGCCGAGCTTCTTTTCGGCAGCCGCAAAATGCGTCTTTTGTACCTCGCGCCTTGCCGCTCTGCACCTATCAAGCATTTCGGCAGGTATTCTCTCCATCACCTTTTTCATAATAGTACCTCTGAAAATTAACCAAGATTTTTTGCTCGGCTTAAGCAAGTCGCCCTAGCCGCATTGCGAATTTTTGCACTATTTGTAAATAATTATTTACAAAAACCATTGATTTAGAAATTATAATCGGGCTTTACAGGCAAGCCTCCAAGCCTTGCCGACTCCACCGCCGCAAGTCCGACCGCAACGGTTTTTGCCCCCTCAAGCGCATCGCAGGAAATGGGCGTTCCGTCAAGGATAGCCGAACAAAGCTCCTCGATCTCGCTCTCAACGTTATGCCCCTCGGAAAAGGAGATCGGGATATAAAGCTCATCAAACTCGTGGGATATATCAAAATCGGCCTTGGGCTTATGAAGCATCATACCGTTGGTTTTAGACATACATTCAAGAGTCGCCTTCGTGCCCGAATATATTGCGCTCATAACGTATTTTCTTTGAATACCGATACTGTTGGTAACTCTGGCGATCGCTCCGCTCGGCATCTTCATCAATGCCACGGTGCAGTCGTCCACGGGCCAATCCTTAAGAGCTATATGATTTGATATAGCGATAACCTCCGTTGGATCCTCGCCCATCGTCCATCTGAGAATATCTATGGCGTGGCAACCGCCGCCGATTATCGGGTAGCGAAGATTAACAGGATCTCTGCGCCACTCGGGCTTAAGATGAGAATAATTATGAGAATATTCAAGCTCCGCCTGGAATATCTCGCCAAGCTCTCCGCTCTTTATCATCTCTCTCGCCGTGCTGAAGCACTCCGCCTTTCTCAAGGACTGACCGCAGGAAAAGCATCTTCCCGTTTTTCTTTGAGCCTCAACTATCCTTTTGCAGTCCTCGCGATTGAGCGCAAGCGGCTTTTCGCAAAATACGTGATAGCCCGCCTCCATTGCCGCGACTGCTATTTCCGCGTGAGCCTGATCCTGTACGGCTATCGTTATCGCGTCGAAGCCTCCGTCCTCCAGCATTTCCTTATAGTCGGTGTAATAGGTACAACCGAAGGTGTCTGCCCAATTCATTGCGCGACTTTGTATCACGTCGCAGACGGCGACCAGCTCTCCTCTTTCGGAGCATTTTATTGCAGAGGCGTGTCTTCTGCCAAATCCGCCAACGCCGATGACCGCAAATCTTACCTTTTTCATAATGCTCCTCCCTTATCGTTTTCTGTGTTTAGTTTATCATAAACAGAGGAAATGTCAAGTAGTTTTTTGAATTTCATACGAATATTTTTCGTAAGGTATAAAATTATTATTCATTAGGTATAAAATAAGACCCAAGAGAGAAAATCCATACTCTCTTGGGTCTTCTGCCGCCCTCGGGGCGGTGTGCTTTATTGCTTATTTTTCGGAAGTGTGGGCTCTTTCCGATGGGGATTGGATCAGTCCTTGACCTCCTCCATAACGAACGCCTCAAGGGTATCTCCCTCGCGGATATCGTTGAACTTCTCGATGCCAACACCGCACTCATAGCCCTCTGCAACCTCGCGGACGTCGTCCTTGAAGCGGCGAAGCGATGCGATCTTATCCTCGAAGATAACTATACCGTCACGCACGATACGGATCTGCGCGTTTCTCGTGATCTTACCGTCCTGAATATAGCATCCTGCGATAATGCCGACTCCGGGCACCTTGATGGTCTGTCTGACCTCTGCGTGACCGAGAAGCACCTCCTTGAAGGTGGGCGCAAGCATACCCTTCATTGCCGCCTCGATCTCGTCTATGATCTCATAGATGATCCTGTGGCAACGGATATCAACGTTGTTTCTCTCTGCGGAATCAAGCGCGTTCTTATCGGGGCGGACGTTGAAGCCCACGATGATAGCGTTTGAAGCGGTAGCGAGCATAACGTCGCTCTCTGTGATACCGCCGACAGCCGAGTGAATAACCGCAACCTTGACCTCGTCGTTGGAAAGCTTAAGGAGCGACGCCTTAACAGCCTCCACCGAGCCTGCAACGTCTGCCTTAACGACTATATTGAGGGTCTGAACGCCTGCGGCGATCTGACCGAAGAGCTCGTCAAGATTAACTCTTGCGTTAGCGGCGAGGATCTCCTGGCGCTGCTTATCGCGGCGCTGCTCTGCAAGATCCTTTGCCATTCTCTCGTTCTCAACTGCGTTGAGCTCGTCACCTGCCTGCGGAACGTCGTCAAGACCGATGATCTCAACGGGAACCGAGGGGCCTGCAACCTTGGCGGTCTTGCCCTTATCGTCAACCATTGCTCTCACACGGCCAACCGCGTTACCAACGATAACGTAGTCTCCCTGATGGAGAGTACCGTTCTGAACAAGGACTGTGGCAACGGGACCTCTGCCCTTATCAAGCTTGGACTCGATAACGATACCCTTTGCGCGACGCTTGGGGTTAGCCTTAAGCTCCTTGACCTCGGCAACGAGAAGAACGCTTTCAAGAAGGTCCTCCATACCGAGACCTGTGTGAGCCGAAACGGGAACGCAGATAACGTCACCGCCCCACGCCTCGGGAACAAGCTCATACTGGGTGAGCTGATTGAGAACGTTATCGGGATTTGCGGTGGGCTTATCCATTTTGTTGATCGCTACTATAATATCAATTCCTGCCGCCTTTGCGTGGTTGATAGCCTCAACCGTCTGGGGCATAACGCCGTCGTCTGCCGCAACAACGAGAATTGCTATATCTGTGGACTTTGCTCCGCGCATACGCATTGCTGTGAACGCCTCGTGACCGGGGGTATCAAGGAAGGTGATATCCTTGCCGTTTACCTTAACTCTGTATGCACCGATAGCCTGGGTGATACCGCCCGCCTCGCCGCGGGTTACGTTTGTGTGCCTGATGGCGTCAAGAATAGAGGTCTTACCGTGGTCAACGTGACCCATAACGCAAACGACGGGAGCTCTCTCCTCAAGGTCTGCATCGGTGTCCTCCGCCTCTGTGAAGAGCTTTTCCTCGATGGTGACGACCACCTCTTTAGTTACCTTTGCGCCAAACTCATCCGCGATAAGCTCTGCGGTTGCGTAATCGATGGTGTCGTTAAGACCCTTCATCTCGCCCATAAACATAAGCTTCTTGATGACCTCACCCGCAGACTTCTTAAGTCTCGCGGAGAATTCGACCACCGTGATCTCATCGGGAACGGTGAATTCAAGCTGCTTATTTCTTGCGCGCTCTGCCTCAAGTCTCTTGATCTTTTCCTGTGCCGCGCGCTCCTTATCCTTTGCGCTCTTCTGGTTCTGACCCTTGTTATCCTGCTTCTTGAGCTTCTGCTTGGAGCTCTTGCTGTCGGTGCCGTTGAGGATCGCGTAATACTGATCGTTGTATCTGTCGTCGTACTTGGAAAGATCAACGTCGGTGGTTCTCATATCAACGACACGGGTCTTGCCGCGAGTATCGGAGGAGGAATAGTCGCCGCCGATATTAACTCCGCCCTTAACGTTGGATTTATCAATGGTGGGAGTGATCGTCTTGAACTGCTGCTTCTGCGCCTTCTTTTCTTCCTTCTTGGGCTTCTCTGCCTGAGGCTTTGCCTCTGCCCTCTGCTTTTCAAGCTTCTGCGCCTTTTCTATCTGCGCCTGCTGTGCGGGGCGGACTGTGTTTTGCGCGGGCTGTGCAACAGATGCCGCCTTGGGAGCTGCTGGCTGTGCCACAGGTGCCGCTTTCTGGTTATTATTCAACACGGGGGTGGGCTTTTGCTGCTCGGGACGCTTGCCGCCGTCGTGCTTCTGCCACTCCGAATTGGGGTTACGGAAGCCCTGCGCCGCTCTCTGCATATTATCAAGCTTCTTGGCGAAGGGGTTCTCCTGGGGAGCCGCGCTATACTTATTGTAGGAGGAATTCTGGGGGCGTTGAGGACGCTGCTGATTATCGCGCCTATCGCCTCTGTCGGGTCTCTGCTGTCTATCCTGTGCGCCGACCTGACCTCTTGCGCTCTGTTGAGGCTTCTGCTCGGGGCGGGAGGGTCTTGCCTCTGCCTTTGCCTCGGGTCTTGCCTCTGCCTTGGGAGCGGGCTTTACCTCGGGCTTTACCTCTGCCTTGGGTACAGGCTTCTCCTCGGGCTTTACCTCGGGGGTGGGCTCGGGCTTCTTTGCCTCCGCCTTTGCCTTCTTCTCCTTGGCGATAATTTTATTCTTACCGCTTCTGTAGCCTTCAAGATCCTTGATCATATGAGAGGAGGTGAGGCTCTGAACGAGAATATCAAACTCCTCGCTATCGATAGAGCCGCCGCTTGACTTCTCTATTCCAAGCCCCTTATAAAAATCAAGTATATCTTTGCTTTTTATGTCAAAATCCGTGCAAATCTGTTTAATCTTTATCGGAAACGTTGCCATAAGGTTCACCGACTTCCTTTACGGAAGCTTCCTTTCTGTTATTTGCTTGTTGCTACTCTCGCATCGGCTATCAAGAGCCGCCGCTATCTCTTTTGCAAATCCGTCGTCACACACCGCTATCACCGCGGGAGCAAAGCTTTTTCCGAGCAATGCGCCCAGCTCCTCGGAGGGTATCCCCGAATCCATAAGTGGCAGTCCGTAGAATTCGCATTTTGTGGTAATTTTCTTTTTAGTTCCCTCGGATGCGCTCGCCGACAGCAGCACCAGCCTTATTCGGCAGGGTCGCCGTCTCATCTCCGCACAAATGAGCTCCGTGCCAAAAAGCACCTTGCCCGCTCTCATTGCGAAGCCGAGCATTCCGCGAAAACGAACGTCAGCTCTCTTTTCCAACAGCAAGCTCCTCTTCAAGCTTAATGTATACCTCATCGGGTATCTTACATTCAAGAGACGACTCAAGCCTCTTGGACTTGACCGCCTTCTTAAAGCAAGCAACACTCTTGCAAAGATAAGCACCTCTGCCCGACCGCTTGCCAACAAGATCGAGAACTATCTCGCCCTCGGGGGTCCTGAGCACTCTTATGAGTGAGCTTTTCGGCAGATGCTCGCCGCAGCCGACGCATCTTCTCGTGGGGATCTTCTTCTGCTTTACAGCCTGTGCCATAATTTACGCCTTTATATCTATCTTGCAGCCTGTGAGACGGGCAACAAGCTTAGCATTTCTACCTTCCTTACCGATAGCAAGAGAGAGCTGATCGGGAGAAACGGTTACTCTGCAGGTCCTCTCGTCCTCAAGGTAAACGTCAAGCACCTTGGCGGGAGAGAGAGCCTCTGCAACGTACTCGCAAAGATCATCGGAATACTTGATGATATCCACCTTCTCGCCCTGAAGCTCCGCGAGAATGGAGTTGATTCTCATACCGTTCTTACCGATGCAGGAGCCGACCGCGTCAACGTTCTCGTCTCTTGACTCAACCGCGATCTTGGTTCTCACGCCTGCCTCGCGGGCAACGCCCTTGATGAGGATAGTGCCGTCCATAATCTCGGGAACCTCAAGCTCAAAGAGTCTCTTAACGAAGCTGGGGTGGATCCTGGAGAGTGAAACGATGGGGCCGCGGGTCTCGCCGCTCTTGACCTCGGAGATGAACACCTTGATCCTATCGCCGACCTCAAAGGTCTCGCCGGGGATCTGCTCCTCCTTAAGGAGAGTTGCGTAGCCTGTGCCTGTGTCGAGGATCGCGCTTCCGTTGACGGTGTCGACCTTATCAACGATAGCCGTGATGATCTCTTCCTTCTTGTTCTCGTATTCCTTTGTCTGACGCTCGCGCTCGGCGGTTCTGATCGCCTGAACGATCATCTGCTTACCTGCGGTTGCAGAAAGTCTTCTGAAGTCCTTCGTTTTAAGCTCGGTCTCAACGACGCCGCCCATCTTATGGCGACGGGAGAGAGCCTTTGCGGCGGTGTAGCCGATCTCGCGCTTATCATCGTAAACCTCGTCGTCGGGCACTACTGTGCGCTGCTGGAATACTCTCATATCCTTCTTCACGGGATCAAGCTGTACTCTGATTACCGTGGAGGGTCCGACCTCCTTCCTACAAGCATTTGCAAGTGCAAGCTCGATCTGAGAGATCATATACTCCTTTGAAATACCGTTCTCGCTTTCAAGAAGCTCAAGAGCGGTGAAGAATTCCGCGTTCATTTTTCCCTTTTACCGTCGGCGACAAGCGCCGTCCTTTCTTTTTGATGAAATATATTTTTTATTTTAATAACCGAATAAGATTCAGCTCTCCTCGGCGTATACCGTGTTGAGCCTGGATATTTTATCGGAGGGTATCCTGATCTCGCCGATCTCATCCTTGATGGTGACGCTCTCGCCGTCGCCTGCGATCAGCTCGCCAAGCACCGACTTTCTGCCCTCGTATGCCGCAAAAAGCTTTGCCTCCACCACAGCTCCAACGCTTGCCGCAATATGCTCGGGAGTGCGAAGCTCGCGCTCAAGCCCTGGGCTTGAAACGTCAAGATAATAGAAGCCCTCGATGGGATCCACCTCGTCAAGAATAGGGTCTATGGCGCGATGAACGCGCTCGCAATCGTTGATATCTATGCCCGACTCCTTATCAATGGTGATCTCAAGGTGATAATCCGCGCCCACCTTGCCGAAGGTGATATCCCAGATGGAATAACCGAGCTCGGTGACGGTTGGCTCGATGGCGGCTCTGACTGTTTCGCTGACTGATCTTTTCATACTATCCTCCAATCAATGAAATGAAGAGTGACCCGAGAGCCACTCTTCACAGTAAACTATTCAACTATAAACATTATATCACATTTTTTAAAAAAATCAATAGTTTTTTTGAAATTTGTGAAATTTTAACGAATATATTTACAAGCCGCAGAAAATATGCTATAATAATTGTGCCAAACGAACTTAATAATCACGCTTATAGGTATATTTTTCTTTATGGAATAACTATACCCTTTTTTGCACATCATTAAACGATAGACATTCGGTAAAAATGCGGCTCCCGTTTGATGGTGTGAAAGCCTATCTGCGTATAAGTTCGTTTGGCGACAACTTGGAGAGCGCGTTTTTCGGTGCGGTAACTCCGGTTGCCGCACTTTTTGTTTTTAAAAGGAGGTTATATGAGCAGGCATATCCCAAAGAAGGTCATCGATATTTAATAACAAAATGGCGCACCCGCAATAATGCAGGTGCGCCAAGCGTTTACTTTTGCTCCTCAAGGACGTCTCTTATCGCGCCTGTTACGGAGGAATAGATGCGGTCGGTTTCGGAAACCGATTTTCTTATGAGGCTCTTTTTGCCTGTTGCGCGAGCGTACTCGGCAACAAGTCTTTCAAGCTCCTCGGTTATCTCTCTTTTTCTCTTTTCAAGCTTAAGCGCCTCCTCGGAGCGGCTCTTGATGGAGAGAGTCTGATTTATTCTTTCAACTGTTTTTTCTTTTTTCATAACTTTTCTCCTTCAAAATCACTGCTGGAAGAAGCCAAGGAAGCTTCCGAGATTTTCAAGATTACCCGAGCCGAAGAGCCAGATGAAGCCTGCAACGATCGCGCCGAGAACAAGGAGCATAAGTCCTATACCCGCGAGCCATCCAAGACCCGAATCGTTATCGGGAAGGCATCTCTGATAGGTGCGCTTAAACTGCGCGTGAGCGCGAGCCTGGGTCTCTATCTGAGCCTCCCTATCGTATTTAAGCTGCTTGATCTCGTAGGGTGTGAGGTTATCGTCCTTTGCGTGCTTCAGCCTGTATTCTATCACGGCGATGTTGGACTCTGCCTCGATCTGATCGTTTATGTAGCCGTAGAGGGTCTCGCGATCGTATGGATCGGAGATGCGCTTATCCACCTTTTTAGCCATTGCCTTGATGGACTTATTGTTGTGCATCCTCTTTGCCGCCTGAGCCTTCACCTGACGGATATCAAAGGTGAGGGGTCTGCCGCCGAGATCCATTACCTGACCCTCGTAGATGGAGATAAGGAGACCGTTGATGCGGTCGCGCTCATTAAGGAGCTTCATTATCTCGTCGCGGAGATAGGTGATATCCTGCTTCGTGTACTTCTTTCTGAAGAAGGGGATCGCCTTCCATCTTCTCTTTTTGCCAACGGGAGGTACTGCATCGGGATGAGTAGTCACTACCTCGTAGTATCTCTTGTTAGCTTCGTTTTCGGCATTGAGAGCCGCCTTACCCGTGCGGTCTATCTTCTTGCAGCGAGCAACGATATTCTCGCTCTTTCTGCGCTCGACCTTCTTCGTGATACCGTAGCTGTAATTGCGCGCATCGTCCTCGCATTGGATAAGACCCTTTGCGTACATAAACGCGGCGGCAACCGCTCTGTTATCCTTATCTGCCTGACGCTTTACCTGGTTCTTAAGGCTTGCAAGCTCATAGCTTATAGCATTCTGCTTTTCAGCCTCTGCCTGTGCTTTTGCAACCGCAAATTCGTGCTGGGCGTCACGGTTTGCATCGTATCCGTCGTAGTTTGCGTACTGATAATCGTATCCGCTTGCAAACACGGCGACCTCAAGCTCCTTGATCCTTGTGAAGGGCTGACCGTTCACGATCTTCTCAGCCATCTGAACGTCTGCTCCGCTAAGCTTATCGCCTGTGAACTCCGCATATTCGTCAGCAAGAGAATTATACGCCTTAAGCTCCGCCTCGACCTTCTTCTTCTGCTTTGCGATCTGACCCTTTGCAGAGCCTGCCGCAACCATATAAACAAGCGAGCTTGCCTCTGCCTCTGCCGCCGCTCTCTGCGCATTAAGCTGGCTGACGAGAAGCTTATGCTTCTCAACACCTACCGCCGCGCGCTTTTTAGTCTCAAGATCTTCAAGCTGGGCAGACACGGTCTTAAGCTTCTTCTCGTTGCTCTTAAGGCGTGCCGAAAGCTCCTTTTTGCCGACCTCTCCGCTAACGTAAAGATCGCGGTGGCTCCCCTCATCAGCACCCTTTGCCGAGCTCTTGCCGTCGGCACTTGCGCTCTGATTATAAATAAGCTGACTTGTGGGATGCTCTGCGATCTCAAGGCTGATCTTGGGCACCTTGCGGTAGCCCTTGCCCGAGGTTACCTGGTCGTAAAGATCTGCGGGTGCCTTGGAGAGAGGCGCAACGCCAAGCTTTGCTATCTCGTCAACCAGCGCGTTGTGAGCCGAGATCTCCGCTTCAAGCTTCTTTTTCGTTTCCTTAAGAAGCTTTGCGTTGCCCGAGCTGTGGGCGATAGCGGCAGTCTCGCAAAGGCCGTCTATTATCTCCTTGCGGACGGTGAGAGCCTTAAGATCAACGTCAATGCGCTCCGCGCCCTTCGCGTTCCTTGAGGACTTGGCAAGTGCCGCCGCCTCGTCGGAGAGCTCCTTATACTTCCTTGAACTGACCTTAACGTGCTTTTTCATCTCCTTGCCCGAAAGAACGGGGGAGCTTACAGCGCCGCTCGTGAGATTATACATCTTCACCTCGGGTGCCGCCGCGCCGAGAACTTCCTCCTCGCCGTCGATGCGGTATTCAAGCCTGGGAGCCTTAACGTAGCCCTTGCCGGAAAGTATATCGTCTATAACGGCGGAGCTGATCTTCGATGCCTCCATACCGTTCTTTTTCGAGAATGCATCAGCCGCCGCATTGTGCGACTTGATCTCATCCGCGAGCTTCTTTTTAGTGCTTGCAATAAACGCCTTGTCCTCCGCGCCTCTTGCGACCACAAGATCGTTGCAAAGCGCGTCTATTCTCTCGCGGCGGGCGTTGATGCCTGCGATCTCCGCCTGCATAAGCTCCTCGCCCGACTTGCCCTTATAAGAGCTCTCTATGCCTGCCACGGTCTTTTCGGAGGCGGCATAAGCCTTTGCGCTCTCCGCTTTATAGCTCTTAAGCTCCTTTTTGGACATAGCCGCCGCGGGGGAGGATATCTGCTGGATACTCTCTGCGGGTGCCTTCACGAATTCAAGCCTTGCGCACTTGCGGTAGCCCTTGCCCTTTGAAATATCGTCTATAATGCTGACGGGAAGCCTTGAGACGGACGTTCCGTTCTTTGCGTTAAGGCTGTCAACAGCCTCGTTGTGCTTCTTGATCTGCTCGGCAAGACGAGCCTCGGTGCTCTTAACGAAGCGAGCGTCGCCCGACGCGCCTGCAACCGCGAGACTCTCGCAGAGCATATCTATAAGTGCGCGCTGCTCAACGATGCAATCAAGCTCGGCTTTCACAAGCTCCTCGCCCGACTTCTTTCCTATCGCCCTTCTCTGCTCCTCTATGCGCGCCTTTGCCGAAGCATAGGTCTTTTCGGAATTCTTCGCGTAGCGAGAGAGCTCCTTGCCCGAGAGAACGGCTGCCGCGCCTGCGGCTGCTCCTGCGGTCTCAACCACAGCTGCCGAGGAGCCTGCACTCACCTTCTGAACAGAGGGCTGCTCTACGACCTGATATTCGATCTTGGGAGTTTTGTGATAGCCCTTGCCCGAAACGATCTCGGAATAGAAGCTATCGGGAATATGGCTGAATTTAACGCCGCCAATAAGGCCGAGGTCGTCAACGAGAGCGTTATGCACCTCTATCTCCTCAAGGAGTCTCTTTCGGGACTTTTTGAGGAAGCCGCCGTCCTTTGAGGAATCAGCCACGAACACGCCCTCTGCGAGAGTGTCTATAAGCTCCTTCTCAACGACGAGAGCGCGGACGTCAAGCTCAAATCTTTCGTCTCCGCGAGCTGCCGCACGGGCGCGCTCTATCTCGGAGAGCTGTTTCTTGGATTCTTTATAAAGCCTGTTGTTTTCCTTCTTGAATGCCGCAAGCTTTGCGCCGCTGAGCACTCCTCCGCGGAGAGGGTCAACCTTATCCGCACTCACGACGGTATATCTTTTTCCGTCTGCGACCGCCTCCTTGCGCTCGGGGGCAACGTCAACGTACGCACCCATACACATAGGAGGATAAGGCATACCCTTCACAGGATAATGCTGCCCCTCGTTCACCTTAGCCGATGCGCCACCGCTTGCGCTCGTTTTTTCTGCTGCGGGCGAATTTGCCGCATTAGCGGCAACGGTTACTTTCGAACCACCGATGAGAAAGGTGAAGCTCCCGTCGGGGTCACTGGCTTTTTTTCCCGAAGGATCTCCTACTATGCGAGTGGTATCTCCCACAGTTTCAAAGAGCTCGTTTACGTGCACCATCAAAGGCATATCGGGAATAAGCATTGCCTCTGCCACCTTGGAGGCGGTGAGGGGATGTATCTTTGTTACGGTCGTGTTGCAAATGCGATCGCACGCGCTTGCCGCCTTATTATATCTGCCGAAGAGCTCCTCAAGCTTGATCCTCTCCTCGCCGATATATTTAGCCTTGCCAAGCTTGACCGCACCGATGAGAACGCGAGAGCCGACGAGAACTCTCTCTCTTTCAAGAAGAAGCGCCGCCACAGCCTTTTCGGGAGTGACAATGCCGCCGAGGCTCTTGACCTTCTTATCGATGGTCTTATTAGCCTTCTTCGCAAGCTTGCGAAGCTTCTTGAAGCTCTTCTTCGACGTTACCTCGGGCTTGTTTGCAAGAAGGTCGCGCTCAAGGAGAGCCGACTCAACTATCACCTTCGTGGTGATGGGGTTCTTCTTTTTCTCGCCGCCAACGGCAACGACGGAGGAGACTGCCTCAGCCGTCTCGCCCGACTTAAGGGAGGTGACGCTGGGGAAGCTTACTATGTAAGACTTCGGGATCTCGGGATCGTCGGGTGTGAGCTGCTCGTATCTGTCTCTGTATGCGAGAACGGGAATAACAGCCTTGCCTGTCTGGTTTGTGATATGGTCGGGAAGGAATGCGGACACGCGGGTGAGCATCTCGCCTGTTTCAGCCGCGAATTCGGTTGCCTTGCGGTTAAATCTTTCGATCTGGGAGTAGAGCATAAGCCTGAGCTTCTTAACGAACTTATCGTTGCGAAGTCTTGCCGCCGCCGCGAGATTATCGCATCTGATCTCAAGGATCTTGCCGCACTCGTTCATAGAGTAGCAAAGCGCAGCTCTTGAACGCTCCTCGTCGGAAATCTGGCGAGCAGCCTCGTAGGTCTCGATTTTCTTTTCGATCTTCTTTATAGCCTTCTTGCTCTTCTTTACGTACTTTTTAAGCTGACGCTTGGTCATAACCGCCTCGCCCATCTTGCGAAGCTTCTCAACGATGGGATCGTTGCTGATAACGGGCTTATGAAGGATCTTCTCCTCCTCGGGCTCCGAGGCGGGCTCCTCCTTCTTCTCCTCTGCGGGAGCCTTTGCCGCCGCAAGAGCGGTGAGAGCGGCGATCTCCTCAAGCATAGACTGACGGCGCTGCTCCTGAAGGAGAACGAGCTCGTCTCTGTGTGCTCTGATCGCTTCCATTTCCTTTGCGAATCTTTCCTGCTCGTCTGCAAGCATACGAGCCATCTCTTCTCTTGCAAGCTTTGTGCTTTCCTGGATCATACGGAGAGCCGCCTCGTGGTCTGCAAGTGCCTTTGCGAATTTACATTCGTCGGCATCCTCTGCCTCCTCGGGCTCCTCCTCCTCGGGCATATCCGCGGGGATCATACTTTCGGGAATGATGGCAGGGTCGTCCTTATTGGTGAGGGACACAGTCATATCCTCGTCCTCGATATTGAGAACGAAGCTATCACCCTCAACAGTCATCATCTCGCCAACGAGGAAGTCCTCAACCTCACGGCGAGCCGCGTCTGCCTTATCCTCTGCCACGGGAGCGACCTTTGCCGCCTCCCGGCGAGCCGCAGCCTCTGCCTTTGCGATAGCCTCAGCCTTGAGAGCCTCCTCTGCCTGAGAGGCGGCTTTAGCCTCTGCCTCGGCTCTTTCGTTTTCAGCCTTCTCCTTGAGAAGGTCCATCTTATCTACCATACGGAGATTGCCGTTTTCATCAACCACGGCGCACTTTGTTACGCGGTTGAGAAGCTCTGTTGCCTTCTCGCCGCGAGCTCTCGCCTCTTCCCTCTCCTTTTCAAGGAGAGCCGCTATCTCCTGCGCTCTTGCCTCACGAGCCTTTGCCTCCTCAGCCTCGCGCTCTGCCTTTTCACGAGCCTTAGCCGCGGACATTGCCTTTTCTCTGTCCTTCTGGAGCTTCTTTCTGTAATTCTGGGCATAGTTAAGAGCCGCCAGCTTCTGCTCTGCAACGAGCTTTGCCTTCTCTCTGTCCGCCTTCAATTTCTTCTCGGCGTCCTCAAGCCTTGCCTGAGCCTCCGCCTCGGTTTGCTTTCTGTCCTTTTCCTGTTCGGACTTGCGAGCGCGCGCGCCTGCATCGGCACGGCGGATATTTCCTGCCGCAGCCTTGAGCTTTTCGGAGATATTCTGCTCCGCAGCCTCCGCCACGGGCGCATCCGCCGCAGTCTCAGCAGCTACGACCTCGGTCGCATCCTGAACTGCAGTCTCGGTAACAGTCTCCGACGGAGCTTCCGCTTCGCCGACGATAGGCATTTTCTTTTCGTCTGCCATCATGTGTTCCCCCTGTCATTGTCATTATAAAATTTTAATAAATAATTTAAAATATCACGCCTTAATATGATGCCGATAAAGCATCCTCTGTCGTCAACGACGGGCACGAAGTTATGCTCCTTAACGCCCTCGATAACGTCCTCAAGCGATGCCGTGTGATAAAGAGGCTTAACGTGGTTTTCACCGATTATATCGGCGATCCCGACGCTTTCGGTAGCCTTGGCACTGCACTCGCCGGTTTCAAAAAAGTATTTCAGAATATCGTCGTTTCGCAGAGAGCCGACGTAAACGCCTTCGTCGTCAAGCACGGGAATTGCGGCGTATCTGTGATAGCGCATCTTCTCAATGCCCTGACGCACCGTGCTGTTTACCGTTACGTATTCGACCATACTCTTTGGAATAACGAACATCATTAAATTCACGGAGCACCTCCTACGCCGTCCAGACCGCAAAGTGCCGTGCCGATGACCGTGGCAAATCTGGAATGCTCGGGAATTATGAAGCGAACGCCGTAGCCCATTCCGTTCAGCTCCTCGAATTTGCGGCGGCAAAGCTCAAGCTGGGTGACGTTACCCGTGAGAACTATATCTCTGACGCCCACCGACCTTGCGGCGAACAGAGAGACCATAGCCACCGTTTCAAAGACCATATTTAATATTCCGAGGGATATATCGCTTTTGCTCGCCATCTCGGAAACGTTGCCGAAGTTTGAGGCGGTGAGATCTCTCGAAAGAGCCTCAAGCGCATCGGGCGAGGTGATATCCTTGATGCGCAGATCCACGTTTTCAAGGTTGCCGCCCTCGGCAAATTCGGCAATGTGCTCGATGTTCTCTGCTCCCACAAGCAGCTTTGCAAGCCCGACAAGACTGCCTCCGCCAACGCCTGTGCCGCCGAGGTATCTCATCTTGTCTCCGCGCCTTGCGTGGACGAGTGCTGTGCCTGTGCCCATACTGACCACAAGTGCTTCGTCGAGCCCCGAGAGATAAAGACCTCCCTTGCCGATGCCGTCGAACTCCTTGATCCTCTCGGATGCGAGTCCGTAAAGATTCTTTTTGATGTAGGAGGAGCCAACGCCCGTCATCATCACCTTGGTGATATCCGAGATATCAAGCTCGTTTTCGTCGGTGAACTTACCGAACGCTCCGTAGGTTGCCGTGATGGGGTCGTTTGCTCTGACGTGTTGAGGTGCTATGATCGTCCTCTTGCCGAGCTCCTCCTTAACGCCAACTATCTTCGTGGTGCTTCCGCCCACGTCTATACCGATTATAAGGCTCATCTTCCCTCTCCTCTCTGCTCCCTTGCTCGGGACACTAACGTGTCGAAGGAAAGACCGTATTTATATGCAATATCTCTTGCGTATGATTTTCCGTCGGGCTTTGCCCTGTGTATCTTGAAGGAGCGACGTCCCTCCTCTATTCCCGCAACGAGAGTATCTATCATCACTCCGCCCTCCTTTGCCGAGCGTTCGTTTATCTCGGGAACTGCCGCGGCAAGCTCGTGAAGGTGAGTTGAGAAGATGCCTCTGCATCTGACGGTGGCAAACGCGGTGAGTATCTCCGAGGCAATATACGAAGCCTCGTATGCTCCCGTAGAGGAGAGCGACTCATCAAGAAGTATCAGGCTGTTGCCCGTTACCGCGTCGAATATCTCCTTAAGCCTCTGACATTCCTCGCCGAGCCTTCCCTTGTCTATCGTGTCGTCAGCACCCTCGGGGAAGTGGGTGAATATTCCGTCCGCGGGAGAGATGACCGCCTCGCTTGCGGGGACGGGCAAGCCAAGCTGGCACATTGCCTGCGCGGCACCCATCGCAACCGTGATGACCGACTTGCCTCCTCGGTTAGGACCTGTGAGCACGTATATGCCCGCGCGCTCGTCCAGCACAAGGTCGTTTACGACTATCTCATCATCTATTGCGAGAGCAACTCTCGGATTATAAAGCTCCCTTGCCGAAAATCTTCCCTCTCCCATAGGAGCAAGGCTCGGTGTGACCACCCTGCATCCCGGGTGCGACCTAAGCTTTGCTATAAGCTCTGCCGCCTTCGTGACGAATTCGATCTCGGGGAGAAGCTTGAGAAGGAAGTCGGTGTTTTCTATAACATACTCTCCAACGATATTGCGCCAGCCTCTCACCGAGGAATGGAACACCTCCTCGATAGCGGTGTTGAAGGCTCCGATAAGTGCCTCCTGGCGGTTTTCGCTCTGACCCTTACCGAAGGGAGCAAGCTCCGCTATACAGGTGAAGGCGTCGTTTTTAAAGGAGAAGCGAAGTATTTTATCAAGAAGCTTGCCCGATTTGAATTGCTCGGAGTTCACCGAAATAACTCCCGCAGAAACGGGGCGAAGCTCTCTGTCAAGGTTTACGCCGACGGTGATGCTCCTCACCTCGTGGACTCTCGCCGCAAGGGCGGAGAGCTTTTTATTCAGCTCGGAATAATATTCCGAATCCACAAGCTCCACGGTGAAGTCCGCAAGATTTTTGAAGGCAGGGCTCACAAGCCTCTCCCTCACCGAGCGAAGACCCGCCGCCAGAGCATCAAGGCAGGAGACGTAAAGCTCTATCTCGGTTATGCTGTATAGATAAGATTCGCCCGCGTTGCTTTCCCTGTCAAGGCGGCGAAGCTCAACGATGTCGTCCAGTATCGGGTGGACCTTTGCGAGGGTCGCGGCAAGCTCGGGAACCTCTTCCATATCCTTAAGCGTTCCCTGGCGGTATTTTATCACCGCCTCGTCCATAGTGAAGAAGTCGGAAAGCCTGCCCGCCTTAAGGTCGAATATCTCGCAGAGGCCAAGCTCCTCGCAGACCTGCTCGGATATATCGGGGCGAAGCGCTCCCGAGACGTGGGCGTTATATGATTCCTTGCTCGGATAGAGCAAGCTTATAAATTTATCTTCCATTGTGCACTCTCCTTCCTCGGCAACCGAAAAGCTTCGTCGAAGCCGAATTCGCGGCACCGCGCCGCGCCTCTCTCGCACGCGCGAGAAAACACGCGCAGACACGAAAATATAATAATATACTTAATTATAACATAAAGGTGTCCCACTTTCAAGAGGCTTTGGAAGATTTTTTCCGCACTTAACAGTTTTTTTACAGTAAAAATAAAAAATCCGCCACGAAGAATAACAAATTCCCCGCTATCTCTTGCATTGGCGGCACTTTTATGCTAGAATATGCGTATACTGTATCCGATGCCGACCGCTTTTATCTGCGAGGCTCGGCGTATACCGTATCAGAAACCAACCGAACGAAAGGAAAAACCAATGAAAGTTCTTTTGATAAACGGAAGCCCTCATAAGGCAGGCACCACCTTCACCGCCCTCAGCGAGGCAAAGGCGCAGCTGGAGGCAGAGGGGATCGAGACCGAGCTTATACAGGTCGGCTCAAAGAATATCCGCGGCTGCGCGGGCTGCCTTTCCTGCAAGAGTACGGGCAGGTGCGCCATAGACGACGGCGTAAACGAGATCGCCGCAAAGCTCGACGAAGCAGACGGCATCATAGTCGGCTCTCCCGTATACTACGCATCCCCAAACGGCACTCTTATCTCCTTCCTTGACAGAATGTTTTACAGCTCCAAGTCGGATAAGACTATGAAGGTCGGCGCGGCGGTGGTCTGCGCAAGGCGCGGCGGCTGCACGGCATCCTTCGACGTTCTCAATAAATACTTCTCCATCTCGGGTATGCCCATCGCCACCTCCAGCTATTGGAATCAGGTCCACGGCGCGGTAGCAGAGGATGCTCTCCTGGATCTTGAGGGTATGCAGACGATGCGCAATCTTGCAAGGAATATGGCGTTCCTTATCAAGTCTATTGCCCTCGGCAAGGCAGAGCTCGGCTTGCCCTCCCCCGAGCGCGGCGCGAGAACGAATTTCATTAAGAAATAAGTCTTGCCGCCCTGTGCCTTGCGGTGCTTGATGTGTGTAAATATTTGTTTACATAGCATTTTTTGAACGGCGTTTTTTATTCGGCATAAAGCAGGCAAAAATGCGCGAAAAACTCGACATCACCCCCCTCTTTTCGATTTTTTTGGAAATTTCCGCAAAAAGTAGAGGCGAATAGATCAAAACGAATTTCGGTCGGGCGAGCGATTGCAAAATCGGGCTTTATTATACCCGACGTACAAAACGGACCTCGGAGCTTTTCCTTATGGAAATTGCCCAAGGCCCGTTTCTTTTTTATTCTTTTTTATGGATCGACCGTCCCTTTTTTCAAGGCTTTATCACTTCGATGCGGAGAGCACCGTCTCCTTCTCCGCTACCGCCGCGCCCTTGCGTGAAAAGCGACTGTGGAGCTTTGCGATACCGATGCTTAAATAGGTGAAAATAACGGTGAGACCAAGGTATCCCGCGACGGCGATAAACGTCCAGAATATACGGTGAGGAAGTCTGTCGGCAATAAAGCTGAATATGGTGAGAGCCGACTGATCGTAGGTATACATATAGTCGCACTCAAAGATGCAATTGAAGATGAACACGGGAACGGCTATCACGCAGAACACGGCAAAGCCGAGAAGAAAGTCCTTTTTCTCGGGCTTATAGTAGCCCGTGATGAGCATAGTGGTGGAGGTGAGAAGTATCATCATATGATAGATCTGTATCTGCGATCCGTAATAGGATGTGAAGGAATAGCAGCCCATCATTGCGACGCAAAGGAACATTCCCATCATACCTCCCCAAAGGAGTATGGTGCATTGGTAGTTGCAAAAGGCCCTTTTGATGCGCTCGTTCTTGATGAATATCGCAAGAGGAGCAACGTACCAATACGAGGAGCAGGTGTGAAGCGGCAGTCCCGCAAACATACTGAATTCCTGCTCGGGCAGGATCGCCGTGTAGGTCCAGCTTATTATCCATTTGGTGATATCGTAGAAAAGAGCAAACGCCCATATTCCTATAAGGAATTTCTCAACCGTCCTTCTCTTGCATTTTCTGAGAAGAAGCGGCACGGCAATAACGCACGCAACCGCAAAAGCAAAGAAAATAAGATACTCGTAGTGATATAAATATGAGTCAAGATCGCGATTCTGCCAGTCTCTACCCTCGAAGAATTCTTGGTATTTCAGCATAGCTTTCTCCAATCAATTTACTTTATATTTACGTCTTACCCTTCTAATGATACCACCTTTGTCGTTTTATGTCAATTGTTAGCATATACAGTTAATAATAGTTTATATATAAGAGTATTTGCGGGGTCGCCTTTCACCTATCTTTCCATCTGAAGGTGCCCCGCATTTTTCTTCATTATATTATATTACGCGCGCGAGCCGATAATTGGTGCAGAGCAACGCCCATTATCGTGTGCCGCCTCGCTGTCTCGTCTGCCGCTTGAGGTCACAGAGGGGCAGGCTTTCAAGCGGCGCAATGCGCGCCTCGTTTAAATCAATTTGCACCGCAAGCGTTTGCTTTTCAATATTATCTGCAAGAAATACAGAAAATGCAAACTATTATTTTCATTTTCTCTGTTTTAGACAAAAAGTGATAACCTAATGTTCTCCGCTGATATTGACAAAAGCACCCTACGGATGCTATAATAATACAAAAAACGGAGGGCTATTATGAAGCAGCTTATAGATTTTATACACAACAATTGGGACGGCACCTTAAGATATAACCCTCCAAAGGACGGCAAAAGGTTTGAGATGTATCAGGCGGGGTTTGATAGGCGTAATTGCACTCTCCCCGACGAAGACACCCTCATTCCCCTGCCGAAGCCATACACCGTGCCCAGCATAAGCGACGTTTTCAACGAGCTTTATTATTGGGACACCTATTTCACAAACCTCGGGCTTATCCGCTCGGGCAAGGTGGAATACGCCCGCGACAACGTGGAGAATATAGCTTATCTTATAAACACCTACGGCTATATGCCAAACGGCAACCGCACCTATTATCTCACGCGTAGCCAGCCACCCTTCTTTTCTCATATGGTCCTTGACGTCTATTCCGCCACGGGCGACAAGGCTTGGCTTGCCGAGATGTTCTCCGCCGCAAAGCGCGAATACACCTTCTGGCAGGAAAAGCGAATGACAGAAAGCGGGCTCAACCGCTACTACCACAACTTCGATAACAGCGACAGAGCCGCCCTTGAAAGCTCTGCATCTATATGGGCAAGGAGAGTAAATCTCGATCCTCCGAAAAGCGACGAGGAGCTTCTCTCTTATGCCGAGAATGTAAGGGTCGTTTGCGAGAGCGGCTGGGATTGCAATTCAAGATTCGGCACTCGCACCTTTGAATATAACTGGGTGGATCTCAATTGTCTGCTTTACGGAATGGAGAGCAATATGGCGCATCTCTCCCGAGAGCTCGGTAACGGCGAGGAGGAGCTTTGGCTCTCTCGCGCAGAGTCGCGCCGCGCACTTATGAACGAGCTTTGCTTCAACAAGGAGCTTGGAGCATTCTGCGACTACGATTTCGTGAATAAGAGGCAAAGCGACTTCTTCTCCTGCGCA
Source organism: Clostridia bacterium (assembly GCA_017410065.1). GTDB lineage: Bacteria > Bacillota > Clostridia > Oscillospirales > CAG-272 > UBA1740. The sequence goes on from JAFQRL010000047.1 coordinate 37,655, forward strand.
TCCTTCTATGCCCTTTGGGTGGGTCTTTGCACCCCCGAGCAGGCAGAGAGCACGGTAAAGCTTCTCCCAAGGCTTGAGGAGGAATTCGGCGTTGCCTGCTGTGAGAGAAGACCTGACTCAATGGGGCTTCAATGGGATCATCCCCACGGCTGGGCTTGCCTCCAATATATCGTGATAGAGGGTCTTCGCCGCTACGGATATGAGTCCGACGCCATAAGAATTGCCGAAAAGTATGCCGCCACCGTTGAGCGCAACTTTCTTGAAACAGGCAATATCTGGGAGCATTACGACACAGTCTCGGGCAGGGTCTCCGTCACCAAGGAAAAATCCTATCAGATAACTATGATGGGCTGGAGCGCGGGTGTTTATCTCCACGCGGCAGATCTGCTCGGCAAGCTTTAATAAGGCACCCCTCGAAGTAGTGCCGAGGGCTGATCTTGCTTTTCTTTCCAATCAAATCAGAATACCTTACATTAAAAATTCCCCTGCGAGAGGGTCGGTGCAGCAAGCCGATCGGGGTCGCAGGGGAGTTGTTTATTTTTTCTCCTTTTTCTCGTGATGGAAAAGGCTTGCAAGAGCCGTTCTGTGAACCTTCATCGCGCTCTTGGGGCAAAATTCCTGGCAGCAGAAGCATCTGATGCAGGTCTTTTTATTTATCCTTGCCTTTCCGTTTTTTATAACTATCGCCTTTGCGGGGCAGATGTTCTTGCAAATGCCGCAGCCAACGCAAAGATCGGCTTTAAGGCGGGGGCGTGTACGCAAAATCGCGCCCGCTATCCTTCCAAAGAGCCTCTTTATGCCCGACTTTCCGTTGCCTGTAAATTCAAGCGAACGCCGCTCGACCACCCTCTCAAAGTCCTTCACGCGAAGGGGATCGAGGCTACCGATAAGGTTAAGCTCGGAGAAGCTCTCGGGAGCGAGCCCTCTCCTGTATGCCGCGTCAAGAATAGGAAGCTCCTCCCTGGTGAAGCCGAGAAGCTCCGCGGCGGCGGTGTCAAGGCAATGAGGTGAGCGGGAGGCAAGAATACAGTTCATAGCCTTGGGTGTGCCCGCGGTAGGTCCGTTGCCCTCCATTCCAACCACCGCATCGGCTATGGAAAGGGTCGGGTGGAAATATTCGTCAAGATCAACTATCATATCCGCAAAGTCCTCGTATTTCGGGAAGCGGTAATGATATTCGGGCTTGATTATACCGGGGATCACGCCAAACATATTTTTTGCCGCGCAGGACATACCCATCATTCCGTGGCTTTTCAGCTTGCAGAAATTAATTATGTGATCGGCTTTATCAAGATAGCTTGTGTATGTGAAGCTGTGAAGCACCTTGCCCTCGGGAAATTCTGCGGTGCTTTGGGAATAGTCGGAATTAAGAGTCGCTCCGTGAGCCTCCGCCTCGTGCATACCCGTTACGTTATACACCCTTCCAACAAACGCCGCGTTATAAAGTCCTCCTGGGCTATCTCCTATAACCACCGAGCACTCCCTCTCCGCCAGCATATCGCAAAGAGCGCATATCAGAGTCGGGTGAGTGGTTGCCGCCTCGTCGGGCTTCATTGCCGAAACGAGATTTGCCTTGATAACCACACGCGACCCCCTCGGGATACATTCAAGACCGCCGATCGGTGCAAGCACCGCCTCCAGCGCGGCTCTGGCACCATCAATGGTGTATTCTCCCATCGGATAAATCGACACGGGGTCGCTCTTTGAATAAAATCCGCCCATTTTATATCCTTTCGTCGGCTGGGAAACCTCCCCGCCGTTTTTTCTTTTTCAAGCCCTCGCCAAGTGCCGCACGCCTCCATCACGCGCGCACCCACCGCAAAGCAAAAATATACTGTAACTATTATACAACCGAATCCCCCGCTTGTCAAGCACTGCGAAAATATATACGCAGAGCCAAGTGAAAAAGTGAAAATTCTTCAAAAAGCAAAAATTCTTCAAAAAACCTATTGACTTTTGTTTTTTCTTGTGGTATAATACCATAGCGAGCAAAATGGCGGATTAGCTCAGTTGGCTAGAGCGTCCGGTTCATACCCGGCAGGTCGTTGGTTCAAATCCGACATCCGCTACCATAGTGTGTCGAGGGTATCCCCCTCGACATATTGCTCGGCCCGTTGGTCAAGCGGCTAAGACACGGCCCTTTCACGGCTGTAACATGGGTTCGATTCCCGTACGGGTCACCAAAACAAAAGGACACTCCTTAGAGCTGTTCTCTAAAGGACAGTTTTGCAAGAATACGGTATATCTCGAAAGAGGTATGCCGTATTCTTGCTTTTTAGTCCTTACGCGGATTTACGGATTTCTTCCATCATTTCGCGGAGTTCGTTCTCGTCGGGGATGTCGATCAGACCTGCCGCGGTAAAGTAAACGTCAAGCTTTACTCGCTTTCTTCCGTCAACCTTCTCGCTGTTGTGAACCTCGATTCGTCGTATAAGTCGATTAACGATTTCGGGAGTAAGCTCCTTAATATCGGTACACTTACGGATGGTTTCAAGAAAGATGCGGAGATCCACCTTATCTTGCTCAAATACCTTTAAGGAGTGTTCTGCCTTTGTAACCGCTTCTATGAGCGCTTTTTGCTCCGTTTCGTATTTACCCATCATCTTAGAGAAACGGTCATCGGGAATTTTGCCAAGTACGTTATCCTCGTACAAACGCTCAATCATCGTGTCGATCTCGGCAATTCGGCGCTTGTCTTTCTCAATGACAGCCTTCATATTCCGCACGTTCGTTTCCTTTGTGATGTTGTGCTTCTTAGCGTACATATAAAGGAATACCGCTTCGTACTGCTGAATAAAGAGTGCTACGCGCTTTACGAGATCAAGCATCGTTTCTCTTAAAACGACCTCTCGGATATAGTGGATAGAGCAAGTTCCACGTTTTTCTTTGTAAGCGGAGCATCTGTGAAACTCTTGATTTTCCTTTATGCTCTTAGCCGCACAGAAATAAAGCTTAGAGCCGCAATCGGCGCAGTAGAGCAAGCCCGAAAACAGACTCTCTCTGCCCGTGGCGGTGTTTCGTCTGCGTCCATCACGCAGTTCTTGAACGCGGTTGAAGGTATCCTCATCAATAATAGCTTCTTGGGTGTTCGGAATGATTTGCCATTCTTCTTCGGGATTATGAACCGTCTTGTGTACCTTGTAGCTTACGAGCGTGGTTTTGAAATTGACCGTGCATCCCGTGTACTGTCGATTTGATAAGATGTGCTTAACGGTTGCAGTATCCCAAGCATATTCACCTCGCTTGGGCAATGGATTTGGTGTCTTGCGCCCAACTGACAAAAAGTATGCCGTGGGGCAAAGGTTCTTTTCATCCTCCACGCGATGCGCAATTTGCGTGGGACCAAGACCTTCAATACATAATTGAAAAATATATCGAACAATCTTGGCAGGTTCTTCATCAACAACCCACTGTTTCGGATCGTCCTCGGATTTCTTATAACCATACGGGACAGTTGCAGAAATGCGCTCACCCTTTTCGGCTTTTGCTTTCCAAACGGCGCGTATCTTCTTACTTGTCTGTGCAGCATACCACTCATTGAAGATGTTATTGAACGGCATCATTTCCGTACCAACATTCTTCAAGGTATCAACGTTCTCTTGAATGGCTATGAAGCGAACACCGAGCGAGGGGTATTTAATTTCAACATACTTACCGACGTCAAGGTAGTTACGCCCGAAGCGGCTGAGATCTTTTACAATGACCGTACCGATTTCGCCATTCTCAATCATTCTCTGCATACGTTGAAAATCGGGACGTTCAAAGGTCGTACCCGAAACACCATCATCTACGAAAAACTGTGTATTGTGAAAACCATTGGAACGAGCGTATTGAGATAAGATCTCCCTTTGATTCACGATTGAATTACTATCGCCATCTCTCCCGTCGTCTTGTGACAGACGGCAGTAAAGGGCGGTTATTTTATTATTCTCGGCTTGTTTTGTCATAAATTCACCTTTTCCTTTCTTAAAGCCGAGCATTGCTGTAAGGTAGCCTTATTATACAATGCCCGGCGCATCCTTGCAATTCTGTCACATTAGGTCGTCGGTCAGCTTTTGAGCGAGTATCAGATCACGAAACTGCGAAAGCAAAGTGCTTTTGCCTTCCTTGGCAAAATGGGTATTCACCTCATAATCAACGGTTCCGATACGCTTTGTGAAATTGAGTGCCGTAGGATAAGGGATGACGCGCAAATCACGCCTATCGGTTGTATAAGGTCTTGGGTGCGGAATGTGGTCATCCAAAATGATCGGCTCATCAATATTGATTGGCTCACGGATGATAACGCCGCGAATGTCGGGCATTTCTATTTTCTTTATCATAGGCACTCTCCTTTCATCTGTCCTCGCGCTCGCTGCGCTTCTTTATCTGACGGATACGCTCTTGTTCCAATAAGTTCAAAATGGTGGCTTCTATCTTTGCCACGGGAACACCACGCCCGAAATACTTATCGAGCTTTTCTCTCTGTATCTTGACTGTTTCCTTTTGGTTCGGCTTTTCCTCGGTCATAATATCGAAGATGGTGTCCATATCCAATTTGCCATCTTGGCTGAGCCGCTTCATACGGATTGCTTGGCTAAGCGAAGGGGTGGCATCCTCGCTCTCAATGGTTGTGAGTAGGTCGTACTGCTCTTGCTCCTGCAAATGCGAAAGCTCTACGGCAGGGCGGAAGGCAATGCGCCCCTCGTCCACCATATCAAGCAGTTCGGGGATAAGGAGATTTAAGCGGATATAACGGAACACTTGGTCACGGCTCTCGCCCGCCGCACTTCCAATCTCTGCTGCGCTGTCGATTGCCGACTTTGTTGCCATTGGCGACAAAGTAAGATCGGTGCGCTCTCCTTGTCTTTTCATCGCGTCCATTTTCATCTTGTAAGCCTTCGCTTTCTCGCTCGGTAGGATATGCTCTCGGTGAAGGTTGGAGTCCACCATTTCAAGAATAGCATCCTCGCGGCTGAGCTCTTTGACGATGGCGGGGATTACTTTGATGCCGAGCTTCTGACACGCGAACAAGCGGCGGTGTCCCGATACGATTTCATATTCGCCATTGGATAGCGGGCGCACGGTGATGGGTGTGAGTATGCCTTGATTGTAGATGCTATCCACAAGGCTCGCCATTTCCTCATTGTCAACTACCTTGTAGGGATGCTCCTCGAAGGAGCGAAGCGCGGTAACGGGTAAATCAATTACTGTAATTTTCTCTCTGCTCTTGGTTTCGCTCATCCATTGTCCTCCTTATTGTTGATCTCGTTCATCTTGGCTCTTGCCAAAGCCTTACGTTCCTCGGTGTACGGCTCTGTGATGCGGTAGGCAAACCTTTTCTTATCAATCTCAAAGGAAAGGCATCCAAGCTCGTCATCATCGGTCAGCCGACAAAGCGTGGGAAACTTCTCGGCAAAGGCAAGCAGCCGCTTCTTCAAAGCTGTGTTGTGCGTCCGTATTACGACGTGCACGGGTGTTTCATCAAAATAGATTTCGGTTGTCTTTTCGTTCTTTTTCTTATTTGTAATCATAAAGTCCTCCTAAATTGGGTTTATTTTTGAAGTAAGGCGTTTTTCGCTCAAAAAGGCTCGATCAAGAGCGTTGAAAAATGCAGATTTTCCAATAGAAAACGCCTTTTTAATGTGGGATACGATTTTAGGTGTTAGAAAAGGAAAAATGCCGTTTTTCTTCGGTCAAGACCGTAAAACTGCCTTCGCGGGCGGTAGCAAATTTTAACGGTCAAGACCGTGTTTTTATCTGTCCTCGCGTCCGTCCTTTTTGGGGGCGGATTTTTGTTTTTCTTGCTCCAATAGTTGCGGGAACTCGATCAGCATTACAGTTCGCTCAACGGATGCGCTTCGGTCATAGACATCCTTGCACATTGCGAACTCCTTGCGAAGCGTTTTTATCTTGGCAGAGATTGCAAAGATTTCATCGCGTATCGGTTGTTCCTGCTCGGGATCCTTTTCCCAACGGATTTTGTTCCAAAGTGCTCGTCGTTCCTTGCACAACACTTTAATCTGAGGATCAATCTTCAGCGCGTGCTGAATAAGATCGTCCTTCGTTTCAAGTCCGTACTTGCCGAGGAACTTTGCTTGCTCCGAGTACATACGGGCGCGGCGAATATCATCCTTGATGGCGGCATAAGCTTCGGGATTTTTAGGAATGACCTTCGGTATCGAACCAAGCAGGTAGAGGTAGTGAAGATATAGGGCGCGAAGTCCTTTTGGCTTCTCCTGCAAGGTTGGCTTGTAATACTCAATCTTTTTCCATTCCATCGTCTGTGCATTACGCCTTACCCTCGCTTCTATATCAGCCTCGGTATATCCCGCGCCGAGCTTGTCCATACGGAAGAACTTGTTAGAGCCATACGGCTTGATGCGAAGATACTGTCCTCGGTATTCAAACGTGTAGCCGAGGTCGCGCATACGTCTATAAAAGTTTTTCAAGGTAAGTTCAAAATTGGATATTGCCATAATATCCGCGCGTATCTGATCTCGCATTGTGGGAATACCTTTCTTTTCTGCGTGAACCTCTGCAATATGCTTGGTGTCTTGCTGCTTCGGCTTCTCGATAACCGACAGACCGTACTCCCTGCAAAGTCTGTCCGAGGTTTCGCGCATTAGCTTATAGGTCGCCTTGCAATCGTGATACCGCTTTCCCGAAAATCCCGTTGCCGATAGACAGAAGTGATTGTGTACGTGTCCGCGATCTATATGGGTGGCGACGACAACGGGAAAGTCTTCGCCCCATAGCTCATTAGCAAGCTGAACACCAATAGCGTGAGCAACGTCGGGAGTAACCTCGCCGGGCTTGAAGGATTGGTAGGCGTGATAGGCTTGAATGTCTGAACTGTCTGTATCCTCCAAGAGTGTTAGCATCACATCGTTCGCGTTCTCGGGTGTGCAGTTAATTCCCGTGACAAATTTCTTTTCCTCCGTTGCGAAATGTTCGGGTGGTAGTCCAAGTATCTCGGCGGCAAGTTGTTCTGCTACGTCAACGTTTTTGTTCTCCATCTCAATCGTGGTTTTGTTCTTGTTCGCAACGTAAGCGAGCAGCTTACTGACGTGTGCGCTTACGTCCCAAATTTTAGTTGTTGCCAAACACCTTCACTCCTTTCTTCGCGTACTCTTGTTGAATTGTTCCAAGCACCTTCATCACCTCGTCAGCGGTTCGTTTGTATTCAAGCTCATCCACAAATCCAAGCGAGTGCGCCTTCGCCGCGATTTGATTCATACTTACACCCAAACGTCTTAGCTCACGAGTAAATTCCTTTACCTCCACAGAGGGCGGTTCAATGGGAGCTATCCATTGAATGACGAGGCGTAGATATTTGCTCTTGTCACGCCCGAAGGTTGCTGCATTTTCGCACAGCTTCTGATATTCCTCGTCGTTCAAATAGAACTTAACGAGGTTCTTGCGCTTGCGCCCGCCTTTTACCGTTACTTGCTTTTCTTCCATTTGAATTGTCCTCCTTAATTTTTTTCAAAATTTTGTTGCGGATTTTGAAGTACGGGGGTCTGGGGTTCTCCACATCTTTCGCATTTTGTGTCCACAAATGCAGTGCTTGTCAAGAAAATTGACAGACGAAAAGTCCGTGACAAATTAGAGGTAAACCCTCGCATCCGACTCGCCGTTTTCACCTTCCGAGAAAGCACTCAAAATTGCTTTGACAAAACAAAAAAGACCCGTACTTACACACACGGATCACGGGAAACACCAAAAAGCGAACGGCGCACGTTCGCTAAAAAATGTCCCGCGCCTATGTATAAGTACGAGTCTATAAGCTCGTTTCAATAAGAGAATGCAAGCGCATTCAATGCCGGTTTAGTGGCTGATGGCGACGGATTTCTTGTGAAATAGATTACTGATCAGCGGCTAATGATGCCGCGCGTTCTATCTTGTTTTCCAAGCGGCACGAGGTTCATTCTCCACCGCAAGTATTCACGCGAAATATATCTTATTCAGTTGTATAGAACTCAATTTGGATGGCAATACTAATAATGGGAAAGTATGCCTATGTAAAATCGAGTATTATATTATATCACAAGCAAGCGGATTTGTCAATAGCTTTTATAAAATTTCTTAAAAATATTTTTCAAAACTGCCTATCAAGTGGTAAAAGAGCAAAAAGAAAGCCGCTATCCAAGCGTGATTTACACGTTAGGATAGCGGCTATATTAGATTATAAATTATTGCAACAGAGCATTAAGGGATGCAGCTAACATCTTCTTCGGCGGCTTGCCTTGAAGCGTATTTCCAAGGATCTCGCTTACAAATCTGCACTCATCATCACTCATATTGACGATAATGCTGAGGCGAAACCTTGCGCGCGATGCACCAACATAGAAGACTAAGTTGTTGCCTCCCACGTCAAACGTACTTCTTGTTACATCAACCAATACTATCGCATCAGCTTCAAGACCTTTGAACTTCCGGCAAGAGGTGAACTTGATTTGACGATTGTTAAATGGATAGCTACCATTAACACAATGCGCAGAAAGCCAACTTTGATCTTCGGTTGTGCAAGTTAAGATTACAATGTCCTCGTATTTTTCATCGGTAAGCTTCTTCAAAACCTTGTTTAGATACTCCAAGGAATCGGCTTCAGATGATGCAATATGTATGTCGGGCGACACGCCCTTAACGCAGCCTTGGAACATCTTTGGCTTCTTGTCTTTTCCAAGCGGGCGCATAGATGTAATAGCTATGTTTTCGGTATTTCTGCAATTCTTATAAAGGGTTAATTTGCAATCTGAGTCAGCAATATACTGTGGGATTTGGCGACCTTGAACAAGCTGATTTTTATCGTAGAACAAGTAGAACGTGCCCTTGATTTCATCACTTAAAACTATGCTTTCCAAGGTTTGAATCACGCTTGATTCCTCTATACGATTTTGTCCAAAGTCTTGTCCTTCGTCAATGATTATGTGTTTATACGGGAACACTCCCGAGTAATACATCTCCATCAAAGTGTTCTCCAATTGACCGTAATCAGCCGTTGAAGTATTACACAGATAGCAAGCAAGCGCGTCTATCGTATAGTAGTGAACATTCTCACCCATATATTTCTCGCGAAGGAAGTCACACAACTTTCTGTTATAACAGAGGAACAAAACCTTCTCTCCGATTTCAGAATGCCTTCTTGCTTTCTCAACGGCAATCATCGTCTTACCCGTACCTGCCACTCCGCTTATAACTGCATAGGGTTGTTCTTCAAGAAAGTTTAGCAATACCGATTGCTCTTTTAGCAAACGATTAAACGCATTTCTCTTGACAGCTAACTCTGATGCAACCGCGGGAACCAAGTCAAACGTCGGACACAAAACCATCGACAAAACCTTTTGAGTTTCCGCTTGGTTTAAGCTTGTTTCTATGTTTGCAGGCAACTGTATATCGAATATTTTATCAATATCCTCTTTGATATTGGTAAGAGATTCTTTAGTCAAGGTTATGCTTTTATCTCCGTCAGAAGGCATCTGTATCATATTCAAGTATGCCCTCGTAATTGAAGGAAACCAAACCGCGTGAAGCACCTTGCACTTATCCCAAAGATTTTGCAGTCCTTTGCGTTGGAAATACTTTTGGAGCTTCCATTTGTCCGAGTCAGCCTTTCTATATGGCCCTCCGTGGCTCATTTCTATACCGGAGCCATACATCCATTTGCCCGACTCACACTTTACTTGTCCCGCCTTCGCCTCAATGCAAATGATTCCTTTTTGCGGATTGAAAATGATGAAATCGGTTTCGCTTTCATACTGCACACCATTGACATTATTGATTATAACAAAAGAATGAAAGACGTAATATTCATCCGGCAGCTTTGACAGTGCGATAAACATTTCATCTTCGTGACTGCCAATAGGTATATCTATGGGTTTCTCGGGTATCATTATTGCCATAATGAACGCCTCCTATCTTTTGATTTTTTGAATAAATGCGGGAATATTAAAATTATCATCAAGACAAAAGCTTGTCCAATTAGTTGATTGAGCTGCTTCAAAGCTCTCGGCATTTTCTCTTAAGAAAAGCAATACTTTAGATGCAGGCCAAACCAAATCAGCAATGATCTTGGTTTCGTCTTGTACAGTTGTAATGCTTGCGGAATAATGTGGCTTGTCATAGCTACCTTCTTCCATCTGAGAAGCAATCGTTTGAATCAATTCCAATTGATCCTCATCCTCGGTATCCTGCGATAAGTAATTCCATATTTCATCATACGACATCATCGATTGGTCTTGTCCATCGTTGTTGAAATATGCATTTTGTGTTAAAATGTCCTCCGCAGGCGGTACAACATCTTCATCTTCAAGCTGAATACCAAAGAAGAAATCCTGCCCATTTTTAACCGAGTTCAAGAAATCAATTGCATAACGGCGCTGCAAAATGTCGTGTTGCTTTTGATTGTAGTAGTTGCACAAACAACCGTAGCAAGCAGTATCTCCTACCTCACCGCCACAAGTGCATTTACTCACAATAGCCAAGGCGGCTTCAAGCATTGACATAAACGTGGAAACATTTCTTAATTGACGAACGTAACCCGCGCCACCGGGAGTATTGTCAAAGAGAACAAAACCATAGTTGCCCATATTGCCCATTGCTTCATTCCTATACCAATGTAAGCATCCCGACAATTCGGTTCGGTCAATATGAAGGCACTTGCTCAATCCCTCAAGCAGTGCATACAAAATTGTCCACGCCTCATTAAGGTCAACTAAGTTTTCGGAAACGAATTTCAGCAAAACAACATCTGTTTGGAATTCGTGACCGATAGAATATCGAGTTAAGGTATCGCAAGAGCAATTGTATCCATCGGGCTTTTGATGTTTTTCCTTCTTCGACAAATCGTTGCTATCATCATACACCTTGCCATATCCACAAGTGTTGCAGATGAAGAAGTTCGAAGTATTAAGCACAGCAAGCTCATCCATCTTACTCGTTCCAACCACAACCTTTTTGTTACATACAGAATAGGTATGTGATTCAATACGTTTACCATCACCTATATAGGAAATAGAACCTTTGTAGGTTCTTTCAGGCTTATCCGTTCCCACATCAACGGGTTCAGCATTATCAACGACAAAGCCAAATTTAGGAATGATATATTGATGCGTTCCCTTGGGTAATTCGTGTCCGCATTGTCTGCACAACTGAGGAAGCTTTTCTGTCCAAATCGTGCGATTCAGCGTCTGACACGCGCTACACGTAGCGTAATTGTATTTAGGCCACGAGTAGCCGTTTAACACACGAACATAACGGCTTGTAATCAGTTTGCCATCAGCAACCACCTCAGAGTCGGGGGCATATTCAGAAATAGCCGAGAACAAATCTCTATCCAAGCGCAAATCGTTCAAATCACCGCCTTTGCCAAGGCTCGTAAGCTCGACAGTATCGACCGGGAAACCGTACTTTGGTATTAGATTGTTTCTTGAAAGGAATTCAATCAACCGTTGCTCTTTAATCGTCTTGATAGATGTTCCAATGTTAATCAGTCTAAACTGAATGTCACGATATTCCTTTGAGCCAAGTTCTAATCCTCTCTGAAGTCTTTGGCATTCTCTGCTTGCACGCTCCAATTCACCAATGTCGGTACAATACTTATTGTAAGCAAGTACAAAAACACCGGGAGCATCCGTATCCTCTGAGAACAATCGGTCAACCCAGGCAAATGTATCTACGCCGTAGAATACCTGCAACTCGCGGCTTACAATACTCTGCAAATATTCTTTTAATTCTTCAGGCTTGGATTGTAAATAGCTCTTTAATTCAGCCATTCCATTGAGATCAAAGAACTCGCCAATATTTTTCTTGAACAACTCGGGAGCTTTCTTCCAAAAGAACGAAAATGCCGATGCAAAAATGTGTCTGAGTACAATTTTCTCATTATCCACATTAAACGCAGGTGGGATAATCGTTCCTTTGATCATATCCACAGGATTTTTGAAATAGTTCAAATCGTGAGAACTGTTCGGGCAATATGTGAGAGCATATGCTGCGGACTTTATACTTCGTCCGGCACGTCCTGCTCTCTGTGCATAGTTTGCGGGAGAGGGTGGCATATTTCTCATAAAGACGGTTTCCAAAGAACCAACGTCAACACCCATTTCAAATGTTGTAGAACAACTCAACACATTGATATGCTCGTTCTTAAAATCGTTTTGATAAGCATATGCCTTTTGAGAGCCAAGCTGTGCCGTATGCTCCTTTGCAATCATATCTGTCATATTAAGATGACGATAAATGTTATGATAGTGGTCGTGCTCCAAAGCATCTTCAAAGTTATATTCCGTCAAATGACCATTACACTTAGGATTACTACAAGTGCCATTAAGGTAGAACGGCGTTACCATCTTACACTCATTACACTTATAAAGTTTTTCAACAGTTCTAACCGTGATAGCATTTGTTGAAAGCAAATAGCGATTATTAGCACTATCGAAAGATAAAACACCGCTTGTATTAAGCTTTGACCAAATAGACTCCAACAGTTTTATAACCATTTCATCAGATAAGTCAGGCTTAATTCTCTTAATCAGCAAAGTTCTAATATTATCCTTGCCGGTAGCGGGAAGCCAAGGTTCAATGTATTTGCGTGTGGTATGGTCTTTTACAAAACCAAAGGAAACACCATTGTAAAATATCTCAGCACTCTCAGCCTTACTTACTGTAATCGGCAATTCTATGGCAGCCTTCTTAACAAAATACAATGCCATCAGTTTGAAAAGAGCCGTAACTTCGCTTGCGCTCATACCCAACTTCGCATTGTCGGGCATATTGATATTTATATCAAAATACAGTATGCCCTTGTTCTGCAATGAATTTTTAGCCTTGTAGTTGGTAAGCTCTTTTATAGCATAAATCCACGCCACCTTGTGCCTTGTTTCGGGAGCACCGATTTTCAATTGCTCCATTTGTTCTTCCAACAAAGAAACAAAATGGTCTAAGGTAATGCCTCTATTAAACTGCTCGATATTATCCTCGCAGATTTTGGTCATTACTCGCTTCATCAAATTACTACGGTAGGTGGTTTCCAAATAGGATGCAAAGAAAGCTGCCGCTTGACGACTATCCGAGAAAGTTAAGAACTGCTTGACCAACTCTTTCCTTTCTTCAATCTCCATTTCTTCGGTTTCTCCAAAGAAATCATCCTCCATAACAACGCGCTTTTTAGTTATTTGAGAGTCCGGCAATACATTGTAAAGTCCCGTTGCAATAACCGCAGTAGCAGCTTCATTACCAAGAAAATACGGTCTTACTATACTTCTCCGAGTATTGATAATATGACAGCAAGGGCAACTGTGCAGAGCGTCACCTTTTTCTTTAACCTTCCGCAATAAATTGTGGTACTGCTTATCGTGTCCGCACGATAAACCATCTAAGGAAGTAGCGTGTTTAATAGCACCGCACTTTGCGCAAACCACATATTTATTGTCCGCTTCCGCTTCATCAATCTCTGACTCATCGTAATCGCCTTCTAAAAGGTAGACTTCCGGCTCGTAATCGTCGTTGAACTTGGATTTTTGAACCAAATACCCATCTTCCGTTTGACCGACGATGAAAGTAGCATTACAGTTATGGCAGAAAGAAATAGCAAAGACCTTATAACCGCAATCGTCCGAGAATGGATCTTCCTTGTAGGTTTCCATTTTTCTAACGAACAGATGTCTGTCGGGATTTAGAGTTACGTAAACGCCCTCAATTCCTCTCAAAAACATATGGTATCTTGCTTCAAACAGTTTATCCCCGGACACCTGTGCGTTGGATGCTACGGCAATAAAATCCGTAAGATCGTTAATATCCATACGGAGTTCACTTGCAATTTGGTTCAAGGGCTTTGTTTGATTGAGCATCAACGCTCTAAATTCATAGTAGAACGAGTCGCCCAATATCATATTGAACAAAGTTTTTTCAAGAGATTTATTGTCATCTGCATCGGCAGCAATAGCAACGCCTTTGGAGCGCAACCACTCCAACACATCGCAAGAAGCAATATTATCTCTGATTTTTTCAGAAAGTTCCTTGTAAATAGCAAAGTCCAATTTCTCAACCTTTGCAGGCTTCGTGGGTGCTATTGTATGAGATCGTATGATTGAGCTTTCTTCAAATCTCGTGCTACATAAAGATTGAGCAAAGTTGACGATTTGCTGATTGGATTTGTTATCTCCCAAGGTTGCAGATGTAAGTATGAATTGAATATCATCCCTTTTGAGCATAGCCTTAACACGCTTCAAAAGAGTTCCTACCTCAATACCTTTCGCTCCACCGTATGTATGAGCCTCATCAAGAATAATTGTTTGCCATTTGTCAGCGGTTGCTTCGCTAAAGAATGCCACATCACCCGGTCTGAGCAAGAGGTATTCCAACATCGCATAGTTGGTTATCAGTATGTTGGGCGGAGTCTTACGCATCTGTTCACGACATATAAGCTCATTTTTAGGCGGCTCAATGCCTTCACGCTCAACGAACTCATTCCTTGCGCGAGTAAAATCTTCAGCAGTTTCGCCCGTGAACTTACCATAAGTGATAGCGCAGCCTTCATAACTTGCAAACAGTTCTCGGAGTCTTCGTATTTGGTCATTGACCAAAGCGTTCATTGGATAAATGATCAACGCTCTTACTCCCGCACCAAGAGTTCCTGTTTCTTGTTCCTTCAAGAGTTCATTGACCACGGGAATCAAAAAGCACTCGGTTTTACCCGAACCCGTTCCGGTTGTGATTATGAGATTTTTCTTTTCTCCCGCTTTCAAAGCAGCTTCGACTTGGTGGCGGTACAATCTTCTTGCGTACGGATCAAGTTTGCCGAGATTAAGCATACTTTCACATAAAACGCGCTCGTCTACCAACTCAGATATAGTCTTTTCTTTTTCGTATGAATCACTTACACTTACATAAGGACCGCTTGAAATTACGCCGTCCTTTCTAAGCTCCGCTTCGAGCTGACTATTATATTTATCATCGGTTGTCTGAAAAGTTGTAAGCAAGTAGTTTCTATAAAAGTCTACTATCTGCTTTGAACTTTCAGCAGGTCTAAATAGCATTATCTCACCCTCCTAAAATCTACATAGTAGGTTGTTTCATCTTCATATAGTGGAATGTAGCGCTTGAACTCTTTTGATTTCAAAAGAATGTCGCTATTTTCACTAATCAATACTTGCGCTGTGCTATCATAATACGGAATAAATGCATCCTCATCCTCGATAATGTTCAGCGACAAAACTTGAATTTTAGATTCGTCAAGAACAACCTCAAATCGCACTTTTTCAAATAAAGTGCGCGGTTTTTGTTTCGGTGCGCCCCCCTTTACCTTGGGAAAATACATCAGTTTACCCAAATACACGGTATCCGTTTCTTTTTGTATATCAAAGACAACGTAAGTGTATTGCTGCTTCAACCATCTCTCTTTCTTTGAAATTGAAGTAATGAACATTTTGCAATTCGACAAATCCGACACATCTACATATCCATATTTGTGTAATGGTTCGCCCAAAGGAATATAGTTGTCATCAAAGCCAAATTCGTCACTCTCCACCTCATATCTCTTTAGGGTGTAAAGCTTATCTCTGCTGATTTGAGGAAAGTATGTAATCCCATTTTCAAGTTGAGTTCCAACCACTAATTCTTTTGTGTCAAAGTCGTAAAACTCCACATACAAAGGATTTCTACTTTGATACTTTGCATCAAGAGCCATTGTACCATTCTCGCAAATAAGCGCGAAACGGTCTATCCACGGTCTTACTTGTACCCTATATAGCGAAATACTCCGCCAACGATTGTCGCAAAACATCAGATTAATATATACCATTGAGTTTGTGGTTTCCTTTATCTCCGCAACAAACTCCGATATATCCAATTTGAATTTGCCATCCTCGTACATATCACCCCAAATACAATCCGACTCATTTTTATTTAAGTAGACCTTAATCTCGGTAGCTCCGGGTATTGACACGTACAACTCATTCTTTAAGTCGCTATACCATAAAAATTCGGGACGAATTAACTGCCACTGCTTTTCAAATCCAAACTTGAAAACTCTTAACGGAACTAAAAGTTTATATGTTTCCTTTTGAAATTCAAGTTCAAACTCTCCCGCTTCGTTGCCCTCTAACAAATTAACCACATATTCGCCATATTCATTCATATAGCAATTCAAGGGATTCGTAAGGTAATCACCCGAAAGCTTTATTTCCGCCGTACTACAAAAAGTATATCTTGGTTTGCTTGTCCGGCATCTTAATTCTGTAATTAGAATATAGCGAGTGAGCAGATGAGGATTCTTTCCCGGTTCATCCAAGCTGATTTGGTATACTCCGTCCATACACGGCAAGAGCGTATCCAAATCGATTGATACACCTACAACATCTTTTTCATTAGGAAAATCGAATACGGTAATATTGCAATCGTTTTCAATGCTATAAGGATCTTCATTTACAAACAATCTCGTTCTTGGCAGCATCCCCTTATTAATCTTGAAAGAAACAATCGGATGTTTATATGCAGTTTGAACTTGCCGTCCGTTTTTATAGAGCAAATATTCTTTAGAAACACACTCGAACAAGGGCTTGTCCGAAAATTCTCCTATCAAAGACAGAGGTTTGCCATTTATATAAATCACAGAGTTTTCGGATACATCATCATAGCAATACTTATCCCACAAGACGCAAGCTGTATCGACAAAACGCTCTGTTATATTGCCGCTAACATACAAGCCTTTTCGAACCAATAAATAGTTAGTGCCTTTTTTAAGCTTGCTGCTTTCGTCAAAATCCTCGTCGAATACTCGATACTCCTTGCTTGGAATAAGGTATTCTTGGGTTGCATTAGCAGAGATGACCACCTTATATTCGGCAAACAAATCCGTAATAGGCAGCTTGATTTCTTCTGAAACCAATACACCGTATGCTTTATACACTTCAAGGTGTTTAGTAATCAACTCTCCGCCAACACGAATTTCAACCTTTGCATCATTTACAAAGCCTTCAGTCCTAAACTTTTGGCTTGGAATCATTAGATAAAGTTGGCTATTGTTGCGATCAATCAAGAAGTGCGGCTTGTGGAAGAACGATTCTTTTGCTTTGCGCTTTCTGCTAATGCTATCAGAAGCGTTAATTTCGCTGTTCTTCTTTTCAACCCACTCTTGGAATGCTTCGGAAAAGCGGTCTGCCTTTGGCGGCAATTTACCGTCATAGTAATAGTTGTCCATCAAAACGAGATGGTCAAAAAACGTATCACTTACAACGGTTGACGTGGATTGGGCTATCAAAGCTCTTGTTGCCTTAAGTAGCTTATATGATTTAGCAGGCTTGTTACCGCTTTTTTCAATAGAAACAACGTCACCGCTTCTGCTCAAAGACTCAGACACAAATCCGATCAAGTCATCAATATCTTCGTCAATTTCATCTGTTAATTGACGGAACAAGTTTCTATCATAGAACGAGAACAAAAAGTCAAAGTAATTATGCAGATATTGATTAGGAACAAAAGCGTGAGCCTTTATGTTTTCTACGTATGAATATTTGGATTGATTTTCTTGTTCCAACTCAAACAGTTTGTATTTCTGTATGGTTTTTGCGAAGATCTGCGCAAAATAATATTTTTTGCTCTGTGAGATTTCAACGCCAACTTCCTCGTCGAAATAATCCCAATAGTTACCCTCGGAATATACACGAATGGCTATTTGTACCATCGCAACCGAAAGAACTTCATCTGACGGAACAAGCATTTGAACATATGAGTTTTTAACCTTATCACGAACGTATTGCAAGAGTTCTTCGTATTCATCGTCCGAGATGGCAATTTGACTTATCAACTCAAAACGTGAAGAAGTGAATTCTTCTCTAATACGTTTTACTAACTCAAAAAGCATTAAGCAATCCTCCGTTCAATTATTTCTCAGCTGCGTTTCCTGCTTTTACCCAAGCATCAACCTCGGACACCTTGAATTTCCAAAGACGTCCAACTTTTGAAGCCGGCATATTGCGCTTTGCGATCCATACAAGCACGGTATCGCGGCTAACACCAAGGTGCTCCATAATCTCTTTGAGTGAATACCATCTTTCCGTTTCGTTAGTCATTTCAATTCTCCTTCGACAAAAAGATACAATTATTTACTCTATTATACTATAATATCATCAATTTGTCAATCAGTTATGATTGTTTATCGTCGGTTTATGACGGTTTATTTGTCAACAGAAAAGGCGGCGAGATTTCTCCCGCCGCCGAGTGCTTATTCGGTTAGTGTTTCAATAGCAATTTGCATTCCGAGTTTGAAAGCATATGTAAATATAGCTGCTTCACCAAGGCTCATATACTCACTCCAACAATCGTGGAACTTTTCAAATGTTTCTTTCTGTTCCTCTGTGAAGCTTTTTTCCAAATCCTCGTGATGCCGTGACATATATCCGAGCAGTTCTTTCATTTCCTTGGAGTTGGTTCGGCTATCTTCTTGCGGGATAATATTTCCGTGCCAAAGTTCATTGATAATCGACTTCATACCAACACCACCTCCCGCAAAACGATCTCCTCTGCGCTTGCCTTGATGTTGTTCATCTCAGCAACCCAACGGAGCATATCGCGAGTTTTCAAATTCTCGTCAATACCTCTTTCAGCAGCAAGTCGAGTGATTATGGTTTCGACCATCGTTTTTGCTTCAACATCAACATCATAGAGCCGCTGATTAAGAGTACCTTCCGAGAGAAGATTGGTGTAACGACCTTTGCGATGCGCTTTGAGATATTCGAGGTGCAATCTTCCGTACTTGCCGATTTCCTTTTGTTCGGGAAGTTCAAGCAAGGGGTAATATTGCTCGCCTCTGAGTTCGTAGGTAATTCCGTTTTCTTTAATGTACTTTTCCATATATTGCACCTTCCTTTCCTTAGGTGCTTTAAGTGTACTATAAAGACGGAAAATCTGCAAATGTGCAAAAAAGAAAAATACGAGAAACACCGAAATGTTCTCGTATCTTTCTTCGCCTTCGCAATGCTCGTAGTTCTTAATTTTCAGAAACTGTCCTTAAGGGAACTGAGCATTGCGAGTGTCCTTTTGTTTTGGCGATGCGTCGGAATCGACGCAGCGCAAGTGCTCTCGGCATCTTGCGCTATGGGTTCGCATTTGAGCCGAAAGCCGTCGGGGAGCTCGCTCACCAGCGGCTCGGCGAAAACTCTTCGCCGAAGGCGAAATTCCCGTATATGATAAACACCACCCATATTCGGGTGGTATTTTTTTGCTGATGCGTCGGAATCGACGCAGCGCAAGTGCTCTCGGCATCTTGCGCTATGGGGGCGAATCTCTGCCTCGCCGTTTCGCCAAGCGAAACCTCGCAGGGCGAGGCAGATTCCCGTACCAAGACACTCCTTGTGGGTGTCCTTTTGTTTTGGCGATGCGTCGGAATCGACGCAGCGCTGTGCGCTATGGGTTCGCATACCCCACCCGAAGATCTGAAAGCTCGCTTTCAAGGTAGCGAAGCGGCACGAAGGTCTAAGAAAACGATTGATAATCGTTTTCCCCTGAGTGTGACCGAGCCGAAGCGAGAAGGGTGTGGGTATATTCATCTGTGATGAAATTCCCGTACCAAGACACTCCTTGCAGGTGGTTTTCTTGCCGATCTAACCGCCACAAATTACAGCTTATATTTATCAACAAATCTCAAAAAACTTTCTAGGTACAACAAGCTCACCTTAAACCACCTCCACACGGCTCATTTTCTATTGACAAGCGGATGCGCGTGTGCTAAAATTAAACTATAAAAACCAAGGGTATAGTGCACCGCAAAGTTTTAAAAAAGCATTAAAGCGGCGATTTAATCGCAAGCAAATAACACATAATAAACGTATGGTCAAATCAGAAGGACTTCAAAAGGGGGTGCGAAAATGAAAATACAAGCGGCTCGCGGCGAGCACAGCTCACTACGGATAACGAAAGCGGAGCTATCTCTCGCCCTTAATTTTCTGATCTTTTCATTTGCCACCGTAGGCATCACACTTGCCTTTTTACTGTCCGATGCGGAGGGCTACTCCCACCCATATAAAAGGCTTCTTTATTTCACACAGCAATCCAATATATGGATAGGGCTGATTTCCGGCGCATTTTTCGTCTTACTGCTTATTGAAAGGCGGCGCGGTATCAGGCTTATCGGCAGAGGGCTTCGTGTTGCAAAGTACGTTTTCACCGTGTCAATAACCGTCACTTGCCTTATCTTCTGCTCTCTGCTTGCTCCCTTTGCCGACTACAACGTGTGGAGCTTCCAGAGCATTATCACTCACGTTATAGTGCCCGCCCTTTCGGTGGTTGAATTATTCTTTTGTCAATCGAGAGACGAGCTTCGTCCGAGCCATTGCTTCCTCGCCCTAGTTCCGCCATCATTTTACTTTGTTTTGACAACAATACTTTGCATTTTCAAGGTGGATTTCGGAAAAGGCGATGCATTTCCCTACTTCTTTATGGACTTTTATTCCGAGGTCGGAATGTTTGGAGCAGACTTCTCGGGACTGCCGAAGCTCGGTACCTTTTACTGGATAATCTTCCTGCTTTCTCTGATGCTTGGACTGGCATTTGGCTACCGCTATGTATATAACCGTATCGGCAGGCGCAGAGAGGAGGCAGAAGAGTGATCGCTATACCCATTATCTCGGCTGTCCTCGCGCTGCTTTTGGCTCTCGCAATATTCTCCCACGCATACTACGGCAGAACTCTTATTGCCACGGTGGTCGAATGGTATTTGCGGCTCACAGAAAAGCATTATTCTGTCCCCGAGCTTGAAGCCGCACTTCAAAAGCGAAGAAAAGATGGCGACTCGCCCTACACCCTGCGGGGAAAATATGAAAAGCGAAGGCTCGCATATATGGCAGAGTGCGCCGACACGACTTGCCCTCGCGCCAAAGGCAGAACGAAGCAACCTATCACCGAAGAGGATTTCGGCGGTATGCAGGTTTTCTGCTTTGGAGAAACAAACGGTGCCGACTCGGCGATCCTCTATCTTCACGGTGGCGCATATTACAGAAAGCCGAGGCGACAGCACATTCGTTTTATGTCTCGCTTAAGCCGCGAGACGGGCGTGCCACTTATCGCTCCCATCTATAAGAAAGCCCCAAACCACACCTGCTCCGAGGTATATGAGCTGCTGACCGAGCTTTACTTGAAGCTTTCATCGAAATACGATCGGATCATTCTCGGCGG
Source organism: Clostridia bacterium (assembly GCA_017410065.1). Taxonomy (GTDB): domain Bacteria; phylum Bacillota; class Clostridia; order Oscillospirales; family CAG-272; genus UBA1740. Next base: position 58,808 of record JAFQRL010000047.1, read on the forward strand.
AGACTCCTCTGGCGGCGGTCTTGCCCTCGGGCTTGCCTGCCATCTTAAGGCAGCGGCTCTCCCATCTCCCGAGCTGCTCATATTGCTTTCCCCTTGGGTCGACGTAGCTCTTGAAAACCCGATGATCGAAGACTACATAAAAGCAGACCCCATAGTTTTTCTCGACAACGTGAAGCTTCTCGGCAAGGCATACGCGGGAGAGCTGCCCCTCGGGGACCCCAAGGTAAGCCCAATTAACGCAGACCTTCGCGGACTTTGCCCCTCCCATATTTTCGTTGGCACCCGAGAGGTGCTCTATCCCGACTGCACCCGGCTATTTAATAAAATGAAGGAGTGCGGGGTCTCCTCAAAGCTCCATATAGCGAGAGGACAAAACCACGTCTACCCCGTCTTTCCTATACCGGAAGGACGCGCGGCGCGAGGCGAGATCTCGTCGATCATCAGGGAAACACTTTCAGGCAATTTGGAGAAAGGCTGATATTTCGGGCGCAAGCTTTTTAAAAAGCTTTATAAAAGCTGTCTTTCGCCGCAAAAAATAATCATAAAAAAACAAAACCGCAGATCGGGATTTATCCATTTTCTGCGGTTTTTGCATACAATTGTTTACATTTTTGGTTATTTCAACCGTTTTCGATCAAATCAGAAAAACAGATTGTTCTTCTTCTCGCCATCCTCGCTCTCGAGCTTATATACTATCGCAAAGAGCACGGCATACATAAACATAGGAAGAATATTGAAGATGAAGTTATCGAGAAGCGAGCCTCCAAGGACTGTGAGCATTGCTCCGCCGAGCATAGTTTTCAGGTAGCTTGGCTTCTTGAAGAAGGGACGGAAGGAGCATATACGGTAGAAGCCGTATGCAAGGAGACCGAACACGCCCATAGCACCGAGGAACTGGGCGACCGTGTTATGAGACATATCGGGAAGGAAGGCTATTGTGGATATGGGATTTGAAATGTTGAAATACTCGGAAAGGCCGAAGAAGCCCTTACCGAAGGTGGGAGCTGTTGTGAAGGCTCTGAGAGCCTCTGCCCAAAGGCTGAATCTGCCTGTGTCTCCAACGCCGCGTTTGATATAGTCCTGAAGGGCTGTGAAAATAATATTGTTGAAGGAAATAACGATTATCGCAACACCCACAAGCACCGCGCCGACCTCAATAAGAAATCTCGGCTTTTTATTGGACTTGATAAAGGAGACCACCGTGCAGACCGCATAAGCCATACCGCCGATAAGAAAGCCCGAGCGGGAGACGTTGAGGAAGATGCCGAGCATCGCAAGAGTTGCCATCGCGAAGTAATAGACCTGCCTCTTATTGCCGCCGAGAGTCGCGCCGATAAACAGAATGGGAATAAGCACAACGAGTGCCTGCGCGCCTGTGTTGCAGTTGCCCCAGCCGTAGGTGAACAGCTCTCTCACAACGCCTCTATCCTCTGTTATGATACCGTCTGTGTTAAGATAGATATCCGCAACCTCAATAAGAAGAATAATCACGATGAGAGAAGCAAGGAAAACGAAATATGAAATAAGGCTGCCCGACTTTTCGTTCTTCAAGCCGAGAATGAAAAGATACGGAATAATAAACCATATAAACGCCTGAACAAGACCGAAGCCCAGGTTCCCGACAGTCCAGCCTCCGCTGAGCACGCCGTTGAGCGCAAAGGCAAGCGCAAGCACGCCCGAGGGGATAAGCATCGGAAGTGAACGAAGCGACGCCTTGTTTATAAGCTTATTTCTTATAAAGAACATAACAAGGGCACAAGCCACGGGAACGAAGCTGAGCACGAAGATAACGCCTCTTGCTCCCTCAAAATAATAAAGGTTGGTTTGCGCCTCGTCCATATTGAAATCCGCGGGCGTGTGATGCCTTGAGATCTGGAAGACGAAGGTGCAAAGCACGGTTATCACAGGGCGAAGAGAATCCACGTGGAAAAGAGCAACGGTTAACAATGCCATATTGATAAGATGGAGATAAAACTCCGCGCCCGTCAGATATCCGACGACCACTATCACGCAAACAAGCACCGCGTAATATTTGCTCATAAAGAAGGCTCTCAAGCTATCGTGAGAGAAAATATCCTTTAGCGAAAATTTCGTCCTTACGCTACTCATTTTTGCCCCTTTCCGAAAAAAATTCTCAAAAATATGACAATTTATCCTTGAATTATACAGTATTATATCACGCACATTTGCATTTGTCAAGCGACTCATTCACAATATAAATAATATTTGTTATTTGTTTATTAATATTTTGGCTGTTTTAAATAACTTTTGTTAGCATTTTTATATCATTTAATTATATTTAATAGTTACGCGCGCAAAAATTTGCGCGCGAGGAGTGTCACCCTTCATTATATGTTTCTGTTGACAAACGGGTGAAAAAATGATAAAATAAAATACGCGGTCCCGATCAAAAGAAGGGGCGGCGCAACCTTTACAGCTCGCCAATGCCAACCTGAATCGAATTCAATTTTAGGTTGATATTCGCTACCCACACAAAAATCGGAGAAAACAATGGATTTCAAAAGCAATATAAAAATCATAGAAGGAAGGATCGGCTACGTCTTTCGCGATAAGTCTCTTTTAAAGCAGGCATTCACAAGGACGAGCTATTGCAACGAAAAAAACTACGGCGGCAAGGAGTGCTTCAGCTCAAACGAGGTGCTTGAATTCTTTGGCGACAGCGTGCTTTCCACAGCGATCGTCACCCTTCTTTTAAGGAAAAATACGAAAAGATACGAGCACGGAATTTCCACCGAGCTGACCGAGGGCGATTTCTCGAATATCCGCTCAAAGCTCAGCGATAAGCGCAACCTCTCAAAAAGTCTTGCTGCGCTTGGGCTTCAGAAATATATGCTTCTCGGCGAGGGCGACGAAAAAATGGGCATAAACGAGGAGCCCTCGGTTATGGAGGATCTTTTTGAAAGCATCGTCGGCGCGATCTATATCGATTCGGATATGAATATTGAAACGGTTATCGGCGCGGTATCAAATATGCTCGACGTCACCGCTTATGCCGAGGGCGAGCCGGCTATGCAGAGCTATAAGAACGCCCTCCAGGAGTGGTGCGCAGATAAGAAAAACCGCCTCCCCTCCCCTGTTTACAAAACCGTCTCGGAAACAGGACCCGATCACAAAAAGACCTATGAGCGCGGAGTGTATATCGGAGATAAGCTCTGGGGTGTTGGCAAGGGTAAAAATCAGAAGCTCGCGGATGCGGCGGCGGCAGAGGCTGCCCTCATAGCTCTTAAGGAAGCAAAGGAAAGGGAGAAGCGGGAGCAGACCGTCCGAGGCACAGTCGGCGCGGCGAAGGAGCTTCGGGATCTTGCAAGCCAAAGAAAGCTTTCCTCTCCCGAATATCACGACCTTGGCGAAGCTCCCGAATCCACCGAGACCCAAAGGGTCTATCTCGTTGAATGTGTCTTTAACGGCGCATCAGCCATAGCAAAGGGCTATTCAAAGCAAGAGGCGCGAGACCTTGCAAGCGCAGAAATGATCGCTCATCTCGGCAAGGAGAAAAAGCAATCTGGCTCGGCAAAGGCACCCCGCAAAGTCGAAAATAAAAAGACTGCCGAAAAAGGCTGCTTCATCAAGAGTTCGGGCACAAAGCGTCAAGAGAGTAAGAAGCCCCACGTCGCAAAAATGCCGAAGGGCGCGGCGAATAGCGGAGCAAAAAATCCCTCGCCAAAGCGCAAGCCGCTCCACCACACAAAGCGGTCATAAGGGCTTTTTTGACTATATTTCTTTACATATTCCTACTATTTAAAACTATTTCAGCTCTTTTTCCAAAGCTTCATAATGTGAAGCTTTGAAAAAAAGATAGCCGTCCGACAGTGTCGGGCGGCTATCTTTTTTAGTTTTCGCAAGTAGCACCTTGCATTTGGTTTTATGAGATTTTATACTAATTAAGTGATGCCGAGCAAGATCAAAGAAGCTTACGGTAAAGCTCTGCGATCTCCTCAACGCTGGTCTCTCTGGGGTTGCCGGGACGGCAAGCATCGTCGTATGCGGACTGAGCGAGGAAGGGTACGTCCTCGGGCTTAACGATATCCTTAAGATCTGCGGGGATACCAACGTCAAGAGAAAGCTGCTTAACAGCCGCAACAGCCGCCGCACGGTACTCCTCAACGGTCATCTTGTCCGTGCCCTCAACGCCCATAGCCTCTGCGATGTGCTTATACTTCTCGCCTGTTGCGGGTGCGTTATACTCCATAACGGTGGGAAGGATTATCGCGTTGGCAACGCCGTGAGGTGTGTCGTAGAGCGCGCCGAGAGGATGAGCCATAGAGTGAACGATACCGAGACCAACGTTGGAGAAGCCCATTCCCGCAACGTACTGACCGAGAGCCATTCCCTCTCTGCCCTCGTCCGTACCTGCAACAGCGCCTCTCAAGGACCTTGCAATAATTCTGATAGCCTCGATATGGAACATATCGGAGAGTGCCCAAGCACCGCCTGTGATGTAGCCCTCGATGGCGTGAGTGAGAGCATCCATACCTGTTGCCGCCGTGAGACCCTTGGGCATAGTTGCCATCATATCGGGGTCAACCACCGCAACGACGGGAATGTCGTGAACGTCAACGCAAACCATCTTTCTGTTCTTTTCAACGTCTGTGATAACGTAATTTATAGTTACCTCTGCGGCTGTGCCCGCAGTGGTGGGAACCGCTATAATCGGAACGCATTTATTCTTTGTGGGAGCAACGCCCTCAAGGCTTCTCACGTCAGCGAACTCGGGGTTTGCGATAATAATACCGATAGCCTTCGCCGTATCCATAGATGAGCCGCCGCCGATAGCCACGATGCAATCAGCACCCGATGCCTTGAATGCGGCAACACCTGCCTGAACGTTCTCAATGGTGGGGTTGGGCTTGATCTCGGAGAATACCGAATATTCGATAGCCGCTCCGTCAAGCACCGCGAGAACCTTTGCGGTAACGCCAAACTTGATAAGATCGGGGTCGGAGGCAACAAACACCTTCTTAAAGCCTCTTGCCTTTACCTCGTCGGCAACTGCGGCGATAGCACCTTGCCGTGATAGGACGTTTCGTTAAGTACAAATCTGTTCATTTGTTTTTTCCTTTCGGTTTTTAATTAAATCCTCCGCAGCACCTGCGGTAAATTTACAAGAATAGTATACAACAAAACAGGCTTTTTTGTCAAGGTAAATCCCGAAGATTGATAAAAAATTAACGCATTTTTCGTTTTTTATATACAAAAAACTTGCGAGACCAGCTTTTTATATTCGTCGTAGCCGTATAGAAGGTTCAAGGCTTCAAGTAGCGCGTTTGCCGTCATATCGGAGGGCAGCTCGCAAAGCGAGCAAAGCGCGGCACGTCTCTCTGCCGAATTGTCTCTGCCCGAAAGACCGTCAAGATAAAGGTCGGTCTTTGTTATTTCTCTGCCTCGCGACACCGCCTCGCCACCATCTGCAAAGGGCAAAAGAAGCCTCTCCAGCACCTCTCGGCTCATCCCCTCAACTCCGAGCCTTCCCGAGCGGGACGGACGAGCCTTTCGCCCCTCCTTGCCCTCGATCTCGGGGATAAAAAGATGATGTATCTTATCCTTCGGAATTATTCCCGAAAGGAAGGCTCTGATCTGTCTGCCGCCGCCGTCAGAGTCGGTCATAACGATAACTCCGTCCTTGGCGATTCGCCTGATAAGTGCTTGCTTTTCCTTGTTGTTGAAGATGGAAAAGCCTCCCGTGGTTATAACCGTGCCCGAGATAAAGCCCGAAAGTGTTGACTTATCATATCTGCCCTCCACGACAAGAGGCAGCTTCAGCTTTATTTTCTTTTCATTGCTTTCCATAGAAACCCCCTCTAATGCAGTGCTCCATAGAGCTGTTTGATGCCGTCATTTGCCGCACTTTTCGTGATGAAGGCAAAGCTCCGACAAAGGGCAAGCCTCGCACTTCGGACCTCTTGCAAGGCATATTTGCCTACCAAAGTTTACAATTCTATGGCAAAAATCGCTTCCCTCGGCAGGGTCCATAAGATCTCTTAATATCATTTCTATCTTGGTTGGATCCTTCAGCTTTTCGGGATACATACCAAGCCTTGCGCATATTCTTATGCAATGGGTGTCGCAAACTATTGCCTCACCGCCGAATATGTCTCCTATAAGAAGATTTGCTATCTTTCTGCCAACACCGGGCAGCTTTAAAAGCTCGTCCATCTCGCTCGGTAGCCTACCGCCGAAATCGGTTATGAGCATACGTGAAGCGTCCTTAATATTTGCCGCCTTCATTCGGTGAAGTCCGCAAGGGCGAACAAGCTCCTCAAGCTCACCGATATCGGCGTTTGCCATAGCCTCGGGCGTTGGGTATTTTTCAAACAGAGGAAGGCTTACCTCGTTCACCCTCGCATCGGTGCATTGAGCCGAAAGCCTTCCCATAACGAGAAGCTTCCAAGGGTCGCCGCCATACTTCAGAGCACATTCGCTTTCGGGATATATCTCCTTAAGCCGCTCAATTATTTTGGCAAGTCTCTCTCGCTTTTGCGCCTTTGTCATATCAAGACTCCTCCTCGCCACTTTTGGCTTCCCTCATAAGCCTCTCCGTCAAGGTGAGCGAAAGGCCCATTATGCTTTCAAATTCCCCATCAAAGCCAAGAACGAATTTGCCTCCGATGCCCTGAATACCGTACGCGCCTGCCTTATCCATCGGCTCGCCTGTGGCAATATATCCGTCGATCTCCTCCTCCGTCATCTCACGGAAGGTAACGCGAGAGGTGTGCACACCGCTGAAAACTCTACCTCTATAATGGACAGCCACGCCCGTGTGCACGTTGTGGGTATTGCCCGAAAGCATTTTGAGCATCTGCATTGCATCCTCGCGATCCTTGGGCTTACCAAGCGGCTTGCCCCCAAGCTCCACAAGGGTGTCGGAGGAGATTATCATAGTGTCACGATCCTCCGTGGGGAGCACCGCCGTGCCCTTCCTCACTGCAAGAAGCTCAACGCCCTCTCTCGGATGCATACCCTCGGGCAGTGATTCATCTGCATCGGCAACCTTTATTTCAAATTTTTCAACAAGCCTTGAAAGCAGCTCTCGCCTTCTCGGGGATTTGGATGCTAAAACTATCTTCATTTATTACTCCGTGCGCCGCGTGCGCGTATTTATTTATTCTACATTATATTCTACAACATAATTAGTTAATTTTCAAGTGGTCTCTTCATTTGTTTTTAATATTGTTGGTGATGTTACGAACCTTTTCGGCGCATTATCGCGAAAAATATGCGCAAAAAATCAGGGATGCCGAAGCATCCCTGATCCCTTATTGCCCTTCGGGCATTATTCGCTTGTGTTTAATTTAAGTAAATTGAATTACTTAAGTCCGTTCCAAGCTTTGATAACGTTCTTAAGATCGGCGGACTTGGTGTCCTTGTGCTCTCCGTATACAGTACCCATATTGGGGATCTGGAACTTGTTGATACGAAGGATCTCGTGCCATCTTCTAAGCTCAGCGGACTGGTCGGTAGAGCCGTTGAAGTCGCCCATTACGTCCTCGTAGGTCTTATCGAATACGTTACGTACGTGGTTACGAATGTAGATAAGCATCTCTGTGTTATCGTTACCTACCTCACCGTCAAGAGACTGTGCAAGCTCCTCGGTGTAGTACATCTCAAGGATGTCGGAGGAATTCTTGGACTGGTAGTCAAGGTAAGCTGTGATCTGCTCAAAGCGGTCGGTAAGACGAGCTATGGCAATAACACGTGCATTGTTATGTACGAAGGTCTGATATTCGTCGCCTGCCTTGTATACAGGAACGGGAACGATACCGAAGCCCTGGCCCTGTCTCATGCTCTGGTAGTCAGCATCCTCAAGAGAACCGAGAGAGATGATCGAACCGAAGAGCATCTTACCGCCAACGAAGCTTGTACGAATCGAATTATAACCATCGTTGTTTTCAACAACACATACGCCCTGAGTCTTACCAAGAGAGAAGAGACTGTTAAGAGCATCTGCATATGCTGTGAAGTCGGGGTTGGTATCGGGATAGGTAATAAGATAGTTACCTGCGATATACTCAGCAAGGCCTCTGTCTATAATCTCACCCTTCTCGTTGAGAGTATCGTCGGAAGTATCAGCAAGGATCTGAGCCTTTCTCTCGGCAGTAAGGAGCTCCTTGTCTACGATCTGAACAGTAGAGGTGTAAAGGATACCGGAAGCGGGAAGACCTCCTCCAGCGGCGATACCAAAGCCGAGGGTATCGGTGATATCTGCGTTAGCAACACCGCCCGCAACGCTTGTGCCTGCATCGGAGTAAACTGCCTTGGAGAATTTAAGAAGAGTATCGTAGGTCCACTGATCTGCCCAAACAGCCTCATAGAAGAACTGGATATTGGTCATATCCTCACCGTATACAATATCGGTGAACTTGGGAAGCTTGGTCTTATCGATGCTATTCATAAGCTCGATGTTAACGGGAACGACGTGGAATGCACGAACAAGGTCGGTGCAGTAGTCGGAGCCAAGAACGTAGAGCTTATCGTTAGAGAGGGTAAGAGAGAGCATATACTGATAGAAGTAACCGCCGCTCGCCTTAGAGTTGAAGTAGTCTTCGGGATCGATGGAATAGCTATAGCCATCCTTGGAGAACTCGAAGAAGTTCTTACCCATTCCGTAGGAGGATTCGGAGCCCTCTGTGTTAGAAAGAAGGTTCGCGAAGCAGCCCTTTACGGTTGCGCAAGCAAGGTCATATACGAAGTTACAGTAAATATCGATAGACTTACCTGCTGTGTAGGTGGTGGAGTTCTTAAGAATGGTATCAACGCTCGCAGACCACTCGTTGGCCTTGGTATCGGGAAGGTAAGAATAGTTGATCTTAACCTTAGCCGCCTTCTCAGCCGCGCTGTTTCTGTTACGAATGCTTACGTCGATAAGCTTGGTGGAAGCTGTGTCGCCGCCTGCGTAGTATCTTCTGGTTCCTGCTGTAAACTGCTTGGCATCAGAGGACTCGGTGAGCTGGAAGTTGATGGGGGTTTCCTTCCAGTAGGTGTCGTAGAGCCCTTGATCAGGCGTATCGGGAACAACGCCGGGTTTATCGGGATCGACCTTATTGCCGCCGTCCGTGGAAGCATCGTCGCCGCAAGACACGAGCATACCGAGCACCATAACCATTGCCATAAGCAAGCAAATAATTCTGGTTTTCATGTTTTTCTCCTTTTAATAATATTATCAGTCGTGAACAGACACGATTCTGTACCCATATAATAACACAAGTTGATATTCAAGTCAAGTGTAAAAATATGATCAAACAAAAGTTTTCACAATCTGCACAAATTTTTCCAACCGACCTTGTGCATTTTCGACAAGCGGGTTTTGAAATTTCTGTTAACGAAAAGTTAAATCTTTTAATAATTATTAAAGGAAATGAAAAATTGCAAAATCACTCCTTCAGATGCACGTCCAGCTGATTGTGCGGCACCTTGATGTTTGCCTTCGCAAATGCCACCTTTATCTTCTCTGCCATCTCAAATTTCACCGACCAATAATCCTCCCCCTTAACCCAAAGCCTGAGGGATACGGAAACACCGTCTCTCTCCTGACATAGCACTCTGAATGTGGGCTCGGGTGCTAACAGCACGCCGTGACATTCCGAGCAAAGCGTTAATAGAAGCTCTCTCACCCCATCGATATCCTCATCGGTCGCGAGCATCATATCTATATCCACCCTGCGTCGCTCCTTCTCCGAATAGTTCACTATATTTCCTGCCGAAAGCGCACCGTTCGGAAGATAAACCACCTTGTTATCGGGTGTCACAAGTCTCGTGCAAACGACGTGGATATCCTCAACCGTCCCCGAATATCCGAGAGCCTCGATATAATCGTCCACCTTGAAGGGTCGTGTTATGATAAGCAAAACGCCACCCGCAAGATTTGACAGCGCGCCGTTCAAGGCAAGACCTGCGCCAACTCCCACCGATGCCACAAGCGCCGCAAGCCCCGAGGTATCTATCCCAACGTAGCCGATAAGGCATATAGCCACCAAAAGCTTTGCGGCTATCTTGAAGCCGTAGCCCAGCACTCTTGCAAGGGTCTTATCAAGTCTGCCGCGGTCGGAAAGCCTCTCTATTTTTCTGCCGATGCGGCCGATAAGCTTAAAGCTCACGGCAAGGATCACCGCAGAGATCAAAAGTCTCACTCCCGCCCCGAGAAGCCACTCAACTATCCCCGAAAGTATATTATTAAAATCCACTTTTTTCCTCACTAACTATACTATGATATATTGTGAAAACGCGTTTCCGCCCCTGCTTTGTGTCGGCAAATCTCCGTTTCTGTTGCGAGCGCGTTTCCGCCCCTATGTTTTAAGAGCACGTTCTCGCTCCTGTGGTGCGATAGCACTTTTCCGCCTCCGCGTTGTGCCGGCGTGTTTCATCGCAAGCATCCGAAAGCGCCCCGCTTCGATTATCGCCAAAAGTCGCACCGATAATGCATAAAACTCATTTTTTTACAAAAAATAAAAAAACCTCTTGACAAATCCGCTTTTGTGTGCTAGAATATACAAGCACGAAAAGCGAAGCATAAACAAAATAGCGGAATTGTGTAAAGGTAGCACAGCAGACTCTGACTCCGAGGCTCGGGTTCGCATACCGAACGCAACTCGGCTCGGTTAGTTCAGCAAAGCTTTCTTCGGTATCTTCGCCGCAGGCGAATATCCTAGTTCCTTGCTCGCGGGTACTCGATGTACCAAGAGCAAGACTTGTTCATAGCGGAATTGTGTAAAGGTAGCACAGCAGACTCTGACTCTGTATGTCTGGGTTCGAATCCTAGTTCCGCTGCCAAAAAATTCGACAAGTTTTGACTTGTCGAATTTTTTTATCCAAGCCGCAGGCTTGGCATATCATTGACGCACGAAGTGCGGCGTATATCATCAGCCCCTTTGGGGCTGTATCTCATCACGCTTTAGCGTGTATTTTCCTGCGGCTTGATGATATACAACAATCCGTGTTGATGATATACAATTC
>JAFQRL010000004.1 GCA_017410065.1 Clostridia bacterium
AACCTTCTGATCCGTAGTCAGATGCTCTATTCAGTTGAGCTAACGAACCGTTTGCTATCATTTCTGATTTGCGAGTGCAAAGGTAGAACTTTTTTTTGAATCCACCAAATTTTTACCCCACTTTTTTAAACTCGGGTAAGAAACCACATGCTGTTTATTCTAAAAGCCTTGTTTTGCAAGGAATTGAAAGCTTTTATGGGTGTCGTAAAAAAATATCGGAAAAATGCAAAAAATCCGATACTGATTTTAGGCTTATTTTTGATTTCCGGACATTTGAGAAAACAGCTTGTCCTTATCGATTTTTTTAATAAATTAAGCTAAATTTTGGTAAAATTATGTGTTGTTGCTCTTATATGATAGCAGGATAGCGATTTTTGAGCGTTTTGCCTAAGTGCGAAAAATTCTTGTATTTCAAGGGTTTTCGGCGATTTTTTGTTATAAGTTGCTCTTGCAGTATTGCAGCATCTGCTGCGAGGTCCTCGGTGATAGAAGCGAGGGCATCCTCCTTTGAGGCAATAGCCATCGCATTGAAGGGCACTCCTGCGGCGGAGCTTGGGTAGATCGCGGCGCCGTGGTCGACGAAATATTTATCAAAGCCGCCTGCGCGGATCTCCTCGGGAGTGAGGTTTCTTGTGAGCTGATATACAATGGCGGCGACCATCTCCATATGCCCGAGCTCCTCACTTCCAACGTCGGTGAGGACACCGATCACTCTGCCGTCGGGCATAGAGTACCGCTGATTAAGATAGCGGGTCGCGGCGGCGAGCTCACCGTCGGGACCGCCGAGGGCGGTTATTATGATTCCTGCAAGCCTGGGGTTGGGATTTGCGATCTTTACAGGATGCTGAAGCTTCTTTTCATATATCCACATATACTATCTTTCCTCCCTTGCCATATCCGAGACTCTCTGCCAGGGCCAGGGCTCTCCGACCCATCTCCAGCTCTCCGGGTCAACCGAGCCCGAGGCGACGATGGGGGCACCCTGTGTCTGATATTCAGCCATAAGCTTTGTGAGAGCATCCACCGTTTTATGATAATAATCAAGGGCGACCTTGCAGTTTGGGTGAGTGTCAAGATAAAGCTCAAGCTCGGTTTTTACGAAGCTGAGCTCTCTTATCGCATCAAGCTTATCCGCGCTTAACGAGCGATGGGAGCCGTTCTCCCTCGATATACCGCGAGAGCCGTTTGCACCGTCATCCCGAGATCTTCCGTTCAGGTTCATATTGTCAGCTCCTCCCTGCCCTGCTCCTGTTCTGCCGCCCGACATACCCGAGCTGTTGGGGCAACCGTCCGATGTGCCTATGCGGCGTTCTCTTTCAGAATTCACGTCCGTATACCTCCATCGGCTTATAGAGCTCCTCGAAAAGCGTACCGTGGCTCAATGCATCCTTTGCGGAATACAGAAGACGGAACTGCTGGCTTGGCGCGTAAACGTATGCAAGAGGCACTGTATCAAGGCAATCGCCTCTGCCGCCGCAGCCCGAATGAAGCTCGGGAGTCGCACCGTGGCGGTCGCCCGAATCGGGTGTGGCACTATTATCCATACGAGCCCTCTGCCCATCGTCAGCCATCCTATCCGCGCGCTCTGCGAAGACGGAGGCTTCGGGATATCCTTTTTCGTTCTTTAACATTCTTAATACCTTCGTTTTCTTGATATTAAAACTTTTCAAACTCTTGGAATTTGAGACGGACATTAAGACCAAATCAGAATATCCGTCCTTTTCAGTATACGAAAAAATCGTCGATAAGGTTCGAAAAAGGAGCAAAATAAGGCATCTGAAAAAGGGACAAAATAAGGCATCGCACTTGACAAGAGAATAAAAATATAGTAAAATCAAAGGGATGAAAAGGAGGCGGCTTATGGGCGCGGTTTACGAATTTGAAAAGGAAAAGCTTATCCTGGGGGTGATCTATCACGACAAGGCTGTTTTCGAGGAGGCTATGAAGCTTATCCGAGATGAGTTTGGCGAATGGGATTTCGTTTCGGAGGAGTTTTCCTTCTCCGAGGAATTTTCAACCTACTATGACGAGGAGCTTGGCGGCGAGGGGCTACGCAGGATATATAGCTTCCGCGAGCTTGTTGAGCCCGATAGACAGGCGGATATCAAGAAATTCACCAATGCGCTTGAGGCTCGCTTCTCCGAGGGAGAAAGAAGACTTATTAATCTTGATCCCGGGTTTATTAATCACGGCAGACTGATGCTTGCAACCACTAAGGAGGCGGGCTTCAGGATACCCTTGAAGGACGGCATCTACACCGAGCTGACTCTCTTTTATGCAAGAGGCGGCTGGCACAAGCTCCCTTGGTCTTACAGAGATTATCAGTCCGAGAGGGTGCAGCGGTTCCTCACGGAGGTGCGCTCGGAGTATCTGAAGCAGAGGAAGGCTTTGCCGAAAAATATAAAAATACAATGAATTATGATGAAAAAAGTGCCCTGAAATTGTAGAAATACGAATTATACTATTCCGTTATGAACAAATGGCACACAAATTAGATGCATATTATTGTTTATTTTGACATCTCGGTTTTTTGACAAAATAATTGACAATTCAAGTTTTTTATTGTATAATTATTAAGTGATTAATTTTAAATATAAAGCGGAGGTTTAAAAATGAGAGACTACGAGCTTTTGAGAAATAATGATCCCGAGATCTATGCGGCGGTTATGAATGAGACGGCAAGACAGAGAGGAAAGATCGAGCTTATCGCGTCCGAGAACTTTGTTTCCGAGACGGTTATGGAGGCTAACGGCACTACTCTCACGAATAAATATGCGGAGGGCTATCCTTCGAAGAGATACTACGGCGGCTGCGAGCACGTTGACGTTGTGGAGAATATTGCTATTGAGAGGGCTAAGGAGCTCTTCGGCGCAGGCTATGCAAACGTTCAGCCTCACTCCGGTGCACAGGCTAATATGGCTGTGTTCTTTGCCCTTCTTGAGCCCGGCGACACCGTTCTTTCTATGAGCCTCGCTCACGGCGGCCATCTTTCCCACGGCTCGCCCGTTAATATGTCGGGTAAGTATTGGAACATCGTTCCCTACGGTGTTACCGAAGCAGAGGGTGTTATCGACTACGAGGAGGTAAGACGCCTTGCTCTTGAGTGCAAGCCCAAGCTTATCCTTGCAGGCGCATCGGCTTACCCCAGAATCATCGACTTCAAGAAGTTCTCGGATATTGCCAAGGAGGTTGGCGCATATCTTATGGTCGATATGGCACACATCGCGGGTCTTGTTGCCGCAGGTGTTCATCCCTCGCCCGTTCCTTATGCTGACGTTACCACAACAACCACTCATAAGACCTTGAGAGGTCCGAGAGGCGGTCTTATCCTCACCAACGACGAGGAGCTTGCAAAGAAGATCAACAAGGCTATCTTCCCCGGTATCCAGGGCGGTCCTCTTATGCACACCATCACAGCCAAGGCGGTTTGCTTCGGCGAGGCTCTTAAGCCCGAATTCAAGGCGTATGCCGAGCAGATCGTGAAGAATGCGGCGGCTCTTGCGAAGGGTCTCCTTGCCGAGGGCTTCAAGCTCGTTTCAGGCGGCACTGATAATCACCTTATGCTCGTTGATCTCACGGGTATGAAGATCAACACGGGTAAAGAGGCAGAGCACCTTCTCGACGAGATCGGTATCACCTGCAATAAGAACGCTATTCCCTTCGACACACAGAAGCCCTTCGTAACGAGCGGCTTGAGACTTGGCGCGGCGGCTGTTACCACTCGCGGCTTCGTTGAGGAGGATATGGCAGAGGTTGCTCATATCATCGGTCTCACTCTTAAGGACTTCGACGCCAACAAGGATGAGGCTATCAAGAGAGTTGATGCTCTCACCGCAAAATATCCTCTTTACGAGTGATCAAAGCCTAAATCGATAATTTATATGCCGCCCTTGCTCGGGCGGCATATTTTTGGAGAAAAGATGAAAAAGATAACTCATTTTTTATTTGATTTTGACGGCACTTTAATTGACTCAATGGAGACTTTTTCCCGCTGTGTGCTAACTGTACTTGACAAATTTGGGGTAAAATACCCGAATGACATCATCAAGACCTGCACTCCCCTTGGTGCAAAGGACACACCGAAATACTGCATTGATACCTTTGGAATGAGCATCACCGAGGATGAATTCAGGGACATTATGTTTGAGGTTGCGGTGCCCGATTATGAAAATACCATCCCCGCAAAGGAGACGGTAATTGAGACTATGCGCGCCCTCAAAGCGAAGGGCTATTCTCTTAACATTCTCACAGGCAGTCCACACGAGACTCTCGACCCCGCATTTTTAAGGCTTGGCTTCGGCGAGCTTTTTGATAAGGCTTGGTCGGTAAACGATTTCACAACTAACAAGACCGACCCCGAGATATATCTTGAAGCCGCAAGGCTTCTCGGCACAAGCCCCGAGCATATCGTTTTTCTTGACGATAACATTAACGCAAACCGCGCGGCGAAGGCGGCAGGTCTTACGGTCATCGGCGTTTACGATATTTCCTCGGAATCAAGCACCGAGCAGATGAAAGCAGAGCTTGACGGCTACGTTTATAAAATGTGCGAGCTCCTTGATATGGGCTTTTGATCTATCTACGCAGCAATTTTCCAACATCTTATCAAACCAATTATAAACAATAGTAGAAAGGATCGAAATGAACGGAACAAAAACATACTACGAAAAAAGCTTATACTTCTCCATATTTTTTTCAATTCTCTTCTTTTTTGTCGGACTTATTGGTGTTTTGTTGATCCTTCTTTCTCCTGCTTCCTTTGCTGTCGGCTTATGTTTTTGCTGCATTGGCGGTTTTCTTACATTTTTCTCACTGATTGTATTATTTGCTTCGCTTTGCAGAAAAATCGTTTTATTTGAAGACGGTTTTGAATGGTTCTTCTCGGACGACATAACTGAAATTCCGAGAAAGCGAAAGGTCTATTTTGATGAAATCACATCTATAACCGAAGCGATCCACGAGGCGGTAAAACCAAACATTTTGCTCATACTTATATCATTCATAATCGGAAACGATTGCACAGGCAGCACGCACGAGCACAGCAAATTCACGTTGCATACAAAATTCGGACTTAATTTATATACGTACTTTTACGGTTTCAAAAGTAAAGACCGAGAGGAAATAATATTTTTCCTCGACCGTAAGATTCATTATGAGCGCAAGGAATAAGAAAAACAGGCTCCTTGTCAATAATAAAAAAGGGCGAACAGCAGGTTCGCCCTTTTCCTTATTTCATTGGAGATGAAATTACTTAACTTCAACCTCTGCGCCTGCAGCCTTGAGCTGCTCAGCGATCTTCTCTGCCTCGTCCTTAGCGATGCCTTCCTTGATTGCCTTGGGAGCTGCCTCAACAAGGTCCTTAGCGTCCTTAAGACCAAGACCTGTGATCTCACGAGCAACCTTGATAACAGCGAGCTTGTTTGCGCCTGCTGCCTTAAGGATAACGTCGAACTCGGTCTTCTCCTCAACGGGAGCTGCTGCCGCTGCTGCGGGAGCTGCTGCTGCTACGGGAGCTGCGGATACGCCGAATTCCTCCTCAAGTGCCTTTACGAGATCTGCGAGTTCAAGAATGGTAAGACCCTTTACAAGTTCAAGGATCTGAGCTGACTTTTCGTTCATTTTAAAATCCTCCGTTTATTATGCAAATTTTAAACTAAATTGATTATGCAGAATTAAGCCTCTGCGGGAGCTTCTGCGGCTTCCTCGCCGCCTTCGTTTTCTTTGTCGATCTTTGCCTGAAGTACGTAAGCAAAGCCGTAGAGAGACGACATAAGGCTGCCCATCATCTTGCCGATAAGAACTTCCTTGGAAGGAGTTGCAGCAAGGGACTCAACGCCTGCCTGGTCAAGCACGCCACCGTCTACAAATCCTGCCTTGATCTCGAAGCAATTGATCTTATCTGCAAACTGCTTCATAATCTTTGCGGGAGCGATGGGATCGTCCTGGCTCATTGCAATAGCGGTCATACCCGAGAGGTACTGCTTCATATCACCGTAACCTGCGATGTCGCAAGCTCTGCCGGTGAGAGTGTTCTTCATAACAGCGTATTCAACGCCTGCCTTACGAAGAGCAGCACGGAGCTCGGTGTCCTCAGAAACCTTAATGCCTTCATACTTAACGAGAACGCCGGCAGCGGCTGTCTGCATTTTAGCTGCAAGAGCTTCAACTACCTGCTTCTTCTCTTCAAGAATCTTGTTGCTTGGCATTTTTCCACCTCCATAAAATTTCAATAAAAAACATCCTTTTCCGCAAAAGGCATACTACCTCCGAGAAAAGGACAACAAAAATAATAAATATTCAAGTTATTCTCACCTCGGCAGGAAAGCTTGCGCTTTTACCGGAAACCTGCTGTCTTAGGATACCTATGGTATTATACTAAATTTTTCTCTGCTTGTCAAGGGGTTTTATGAAAAAAGTTGAAAAAATTTTAAACCGAAGGCGCTTTTGGGAAAAGATTCTTTAAGCCGTATTTTTTATATCATTTAAAACCCCAACTATTAACAATTCTCTCTCCCCACACCTTTCGTGCTTTATTACTTTTGAAGCACCGCACATAGGTGCGGTGCTTCGATGACTTTGGCTTTAATTATTGTCTCTTCTATCAATTTTCGGCTTCAAATATTATTTGCTCCACCAATTTCGGCTTCAATTATTATTTGCTCCACCGATTTCGGCTTCAATTATTCACCGTCCATATATTCAGCCATAGCCTTGCCCGAGAGAAGCTTCTTTTTATCCTCCCTTGAAAGCCCTCCCGAAAGAACCTTTGAGAGCACCACCGCAAGCACCTCGCCGACGAGCATTATTACAGCACCTGCCAGAGCCCAGCCGAGAGAGCCGCTATTGAAGCTGCCCTCGGGAAGGAAGCTTGCGTCTCCTGCGGGAGCGGTTGACGTTGGATCAAGATAAAGATGCATCGAGCCCGATACCGCAAAGGGAGCCACACAGCAGATCACCGCAAAAAGAGCAAGGTGAGCATGGCCGCTATGAGCCGCGCCTGCGAGAGAGATACGGCGCGAGAGCTTATCTCCAAGGCTCACGGCTATCGCGGCAAAAAGCGCGTATGCTATCATAAGCACGCCTGTGAATATATACGAATTATTGATGAGGAGAGATGGGTCGTTTGCCGATATAGACTCTATTTTTGCAAGATAGGGTATAAAGTCTCCCGAAACAAATGCCGAAAGTGCCCCTGTGCCAAGAAGATTAAAGAAGAAGATAAAGAAGCCCGCAAGCGAGATGAGAGCACTACCCTGAACGATATTAAGATAAATAAGCTCGTCCTTATTATATTCGCGTGCTCTTGTGATAAGCGCGTTGATCAGCGCACAGCAAAGAGCGAATATCAGCACAGCCACAGCACCGAAGCCTGCGGAGATCCCAGGGCAGACGGATTGGATTAGCATCAGGAAAAGGGGAATCAATATGATCGATTGGAGACTTCCGCCGAGCTTGCCCGCGATCGCCTCGGGGGTGCGTATGCCTCTTATGAAGGTGATCACCGCAAGGATCGCCTTAACGAGCAGTATCACGGGAAGCGCCAATGCAAGAATAAGCATAATTATAAAGCCGAGAAGACTGATTATAACCTTGAATATGACCGCGAACATATTTTCGCCGCCCGAGCCCTCTCTGATGCGGGAAATTATGGCCGTAATCGCGCTGACGGTTATGAGCGAGCGTTTGCCCGACTCGGTTTCAAGCTCGGCTCTCAGGGCATCCGCCGCCTCAAGGGAATTATTCGCCGCGGCACCGGATATTCTGAAATACATACTGAAGGAGCTTATGATGCCGATAGGAGATACGGATATTTTACCGCCTATCTCGGAGCTCTCGATGGGAGAGCCTGTTACCTCCTCCACGGTCTCCATAATGCTTTCCTTAAGAGTGCCGCCGCTCTCGCCGAAGCCCACGGCATCCGTATTAATATTAATAAGAGGAAGCATACTGAAAACGAAGGAAAGGAGAATAAGGAGCGCGCTGACCGTCGCCTGTATCGCCGCTACCCTTCTTTTTGATATATTTTTGATCAACATTCTTTACTCCGAAACAAATTACTTTGAGAGTATTTTCGCAAGCTCCCTTTCAAAGAAGGGCATAACTCGCTTCATTCCCTCCACGTTCAGGTGGCAAACGTCACCGGGCACCCAGCAAAACTCACGGCGGAATTCGGGGTCACGCATATCGACGAGGGTGGTTTGGGGGTCGGTGGCATCTATGCAGGGCACGCCCATATTTTCGCACACGTCCTTCATTGCATCCGTGTATGCGGAGGTGGGAAGACCGATGGCGTTTTCCCTTTGCCCAACGCCCCAGAAGGTGACGCAAACGACTGTCGCCTTGGGGAATCTTTCTCTGAGACTTTCGATAACCTTTGAGAGCGCACCGCGGAAGGTTGAGATATCGTCACCTATCACGCCGAGGGCAGCCGCCTTATTATAATCGTTTCTGCCTCCCTCGACCACGATCAGCTCGGGGTCCTCAAGGGTGATATCCGAAAGCCTTGATACGATGGGACGTGCACCGCCCTCGCAAGCAGAAAGAGTGCAACCGTTTGAGCCGCAGTTTTCACTTATCATTTCATATTTATCCGAAAGAAGAGCTATCCAGGAGTTTTCCTTGCCTATGCCGTGACCGCCGAAAAGGCTATCGCCGATAAAGGCGGCGCGCAGACCCTTCAGATTTTCATAATAAACGCTAGAAGCTTCCATAATATGTACCTTTCAAATTGTTGCTTTTGTTTGTCCGCTTTTATTTATATTCGTTTTTTTCCTTAAGCACCTTATAGATGGATCTATAAGAGGCAAGCCTGCTCTCGGGTATCCTTCCCTCTGCCGCCGCCTGTGCAACGGCGCACTCGTCTGCTCCCTCGCCAACGTGGGCACAGTCTGCGTAGCGGCATTTTCCAACGTAGGGAAGCAGCTCGCGGAAGGTTGGAAGGAGCTCGTCCAGGGAGAAGAAATCAAACCTTGCGAAGTCCACGAGAGAAAAGCCGGGAGTATCCGCAAGGAAGCCTGCCGAGGCTCCCTCTCCTATATCGAATATCTCAACGTGACGGGTGGTGTGCCTGCCTCGCTCGATCTTTCGGGATATCTCGGCGGTTGCCAGAGAGAGCCCTGGGAAAAGCGCGTTCATCAGAGTCGATTTTCCAACGCCCGAGGCACCCGCGAAGGCGGCGGTCTTACCGTCCCTTATATGCTCCCTTATGTAATCCGAAAGCGAGGTGAGTCCCTCTCCTCCGACAGACGAGGTTATAAAGGCGGGTATGCCCACCTTTTCGTATATATCCCTGTATTCGACCGCCGCGCCGTCCGAAAGATCGGACTTTGTGATAACGACCACGGGCAGTATGGAATTATGCTCGGCTATGGCAACAAGCTTATCCACAGTCTCGATAACGGGACTTGGCTTCATAGCGGCAAATACTATAAAAAGATAATCAAGATTTGCAAGAGGGGGGCGAATTAGGGCGTTTTTTCTTTCCTCGATCTCCGCGATAACTATGCTATCGGGGGTATCCTCATCCACGCTGACCTTAACGTTATCGCCGATGAGCACCTTGGAATCGTCTCTTTTCAGATTACCCTTGGCGCGACAGGCGAGGCGCGAGAGGCTTCCGTCCTCCTCTATTATCCGCACATCAAAAAGTCCGCCCAGACCCTTGACGACCTTTCCGCGTTTTTCGATAGCCTGCATTTATTACTCCGAGAGGCACGCGGAGATGCGGCGCTCAATTGTACCGATGCTTTTCTTGACGAGCTTATAGTTCTCCTCGGTGCTTTTCCCTTCAAGAAGAAGGACCTTCGATACGAAGGATATCTCCGAGCAGGCATCAAGCGCAAGATTGAGGCGGCGGACGAGGCTGATCTCGTCTCTCGAATATTTGAGGGAGCTGAGGGCAGATCCCAATGAGATCACAGATGCGAAAAGCTTTTCCTTATAAGGGTCGCCCTGTACATCCGAGCCGAAAAGCCTTGATACAAGCACGGCAAACTCTGCCGCATCATCGCGAAGCTGATTTCTGTTTGTTGCCATAATTAACTTCTCCTCATTTTTATTTTAGATCGTTATTCATACTTTGACGGCGAAGCTGACCGCAAGCGGCGTTTACGTCGCTGCCGAGCCTTCTTCTCACGGTTGCAACAACTCCGCGCGCTTCAAGAGCCGCGGCGAAGGCGTTCACCGATTCTGCGGAGCCTCGCTTAAAGCCTGTTTCCTCCACCTCGTTCACTCTGATGAGATTTACGTGCAGAGGTGCGCCTGTGCCGCGAAAGGCGGAGGTGAGCAGGGTCGCAAGCTCGCTTGCATCCGACTGCGTGTCGTTTTTACCCGAAATAAGGGTGTATTCAAATGATATGCGCCTGCCTGTTTTCTTGTAATAATCAACGCAAGCGGTGAGCAGCTCGGATATATTCCACTTTTTATTAACAGGCATTATTGCCGAGCGCTGCTCGTCGGTTGCCGCGTGAAGCGAGATCGAAAGAGTGATGGGAAGATCCACCTCGGCAAGCTTATATATCCCGGGCACGACGCCGCAGGTTGAAAGGGATATATGGCGATAGCCGATGTTGATGCCGTCGGGATGGTTAACGAGCTTCAGGAATTTCACCACGTTATCGAAATTATCAAGAGGCTCACCGATGCCCATCATAACTATGTTTGACACCCTCTCGCCCGAATCACGAGCCGCTACCGCGACCTGACCGAGAAGCTCGGAGGGCAGAAGGTCGCGCACCTTGCCGCCGATGGTAGAGGCACAGAAGCGACAGCCCATATAACAGCCCACCTGGCTGGATATGCAAAGCGAATTTCCGTGCTTATATTTCATCAGCACGCTTTCAATGCAGGAGCCGTCGTGAAGGCGGAATAAGTATTTTACCGTACCGTCTATCTTTGAGACGAGCTTGCGCTCGACCCTTGGAAGCGAATCAAGAGCCTCCTCCCGAAGTCGGGCGCGAAGCGGCTTTGAAAGCATTGTGAGCTCCTCTATAAGCGAGCCGATATTAAGCCTCGGAAAGACCTGCTTTGCGCGGAATTTTGGCTCGCCGAGCGAGAGGAAATACTCCTCCAGCTCCTCGGGGAGCATAGAATAAATATCGGTTTTCATTATTTTCTCCTGATCCTTGCAACGAAGAAGCCGTCGCATCCGTGGCGCGAGGGCACGAGAGTGAGTCTTCCGCCCTCGGAGGCAAAGCCCGCCGCGGTGAAGTCTATTGGCTCAAACTCGGGATTTGCTTCAAGGAATTTATCTATTACCTCGCCGTTTTCCGAAGGAAGAAGGGTGCAGGTCGAATAGGTGAGAATACCGCCCGACCTGAGGTATTTCGCGCTTTCGGTGAGGATATTCAGCTGAAGCTCGGGAAGAGCCTCAACGCCCTCGGGAGCCTTATAGCGGAGGTCTGCCTTTTTGCCGAGCACTCCAAGCCCCGAGCAGGGAACGTCGCAGATAACTCTGTCTGCCTTACCGATAAGAGTGGGGTCTGGCTCAAGGGCATCTCTTTGCTCTGCCTTGACAGAGGAAAGCCCAAGTCTCTCGGCACCTCCTGTGATAAGCGAAAGCTTTGCGGAGTGAAGATCAAAGGAGCGGATATCCGCAAGGTCCTTCGTGAGGACCGCCGTGGCAAAGCTCTTTCCGCCGGGGCAAGCGCAGGTGTCCGCAATAAGCTCGCCCTCCTTTGCGCCGAGAGCTATCGCAGAAATGAGCGAGGCTCTGTCCTGCACGAAGAAGTGACCCTCGGAGAAGCCCGAAAGTCGCTCGGGATTTACCGAGCGGTGAAGCCTCACGGAGGGAGTGCCCTCGAGCACCTCGGGCTCATAGCCCTCGCCGCGCAGCCTTGCGACAAAGTCTTCGACCGAAATTTTACACGTGTTTACGGTGAGATCGGTATATTTTTCTTCGTTATAGAATTTGAGTATTTTCTCGGTCTCCTCCCTGCCAAAGAGTCCGTCAAGAGCCTTGACTATCCAAAGGGGGAAGGAATATTTCACCGAGAGGTATCGTTTATAGTTTTTCTCCTCGGAGGGCATAGGGAGAGAGTCCTTCTCGCGGGCTATGCGACGAAGCACGCCGTTGACGAAGGAACGCTCGCCCGAGCTTCTTGCCAGCTTCACCGTTTCGTTTACTGCGGCGAAATCGGGTATGGAGCTCATATCAAGTATCTGGCAGATACCGAGGCGAAGGATATTTTTCGTGTGAGGGTCTATCTTCTCGGACTCGCGGGCGGAAATCGCGGAGATATAATAATCGTAGGATAGCTTTCTTTCCGCGGTGGTATAGAGAAGGGCTGTCAGCTGTGCGCGCTCCTCGGGCTTCAGGCGATCTGCCTTATGGGAGGAAAGCGCAAGATTTACGTACTTGCCCGCCGCCTCCTGCTCGGAGAGGATATCCAGGGCAATTTTTCTTATGTCTGTTTTCAACGTCTGTTACCTCTGCCTGCAATTCTGACGACGTAGAGAAGCAATCTTAAGAGATGGATCGCCGACACCGCAAGCGCCGCAACGTAGGTGAGAGCCGCCGCCGTGAGCACTCTGCGAGAGCCGCGAAGCTC
Organism: Clostridia bacterium; assembly: GCA_017410065.1. Classification (GTDB taxonomy): domain Bacteria; phylum Bacillota; class Clostridia; order Oscillospirales; family CAG-272; genus UBA1740. The sequence goes on from JAFQRL010000004.1 coordinate 12,549, forward strand.
GTCGGGAGCAAACCAGCCCGACGAACCGAGAGCCGCCATAGCTCGCCTTGATGCATCAAACTCGCAAGGGAGCGTGACAAGCTCAAAGAGGGTGGCAAGAGCGAAAAGAGCAATTCCGCCGATGGCAACGTAGAAGCCGATGACCGTGTTACCGAGAATCATTATAGCAATGCCCGCCATAAGAAGAATCCAGGTAAACCTTGAGGAAAGGCTCGCCGCGGGAACAAGAGCCGAGCGGAGCTTAACAGGAAAATAGCCTCTTGCGTACTGCACCGCGTGACCCGCCTCGTGCGCCGCCACGCCGACAGCCGCCGCGGAGGTGCTTTGATAAACCGTGTCCGAAAGCCTGAGGACCTTCGAGCGGGGGTCGTAATGGTCTGTGAGCGAGCCGCTGACTCTTTCTATGCGCACGTCGAATATTCCGTTTGATCTGAGGATCATTTCGGCGACCTCATAAGCCGTTCTGCCCGAGCGGGTCGGCACTCGGGAATATTTATTAAAGGTGGTCTTAACCTTGATCTGCGCCGCGACAGCAAGCAGCATTGCGGCTATTGCGGCAATATATAAAACGAGCTCTGCACCCATTAAGAAAGCACGTCTCCTTTTTCTATTTTTCTTCCGCGGATAAAGTCGCCCGCGGTCATTTTGCCCTTGCCCTCGGGGATAACGGCGCGCACAAGAAGCGCACCCTCGCCGCAGGCAACCGTGAAGCTTCCCTCCCCCGAGCCGTCTGTCGCGATGACCTCACCCGGGGCTCCGACGCCGCGCACGGGGCTTGCCTTGCTTATCTTTAGCATTTTGCCATTAAGATATGCAAATGCACCTGGTATCGGCGTTACGCCTCTTATCTGAAAATCAAGGATTTTTGCTGATTTTGTAAAGTCTAGTTTACAATCTTCCTTTTCTATCTTGGCGGCATAGGTGGCAAGGCTATCGTCCTGCGGAGTTCTTTGCGCCACGCCGTCTCTTATATCATAGAGCGCCTTTGAGAGAAGTGCCGAGCCGATCTCTGCCGAGCGATCGTGGATCGCCTCAAAATCGTCCTCGGGTCCTATTGGGAATTTTTCCACGGTTATAATGTCTCCCGTGTCAAGCCCCTCGTTCATATACATTACCGTAACGCCCGTTTCGCTCTCGCCGTTTATAATGGCGCGCTGCATAGGTGCGGCACCGCGATATTTTGGGAGGAGAGATACGTGCAGATTAACACAGCCGTACTTCGGGAAGCTTATCACCGAGGGAGGAAGTATCTTTCCGTATGCCACGACGGCAATAAGCTCGGGAGCTATCTCCGAGAGGAGTGCTGAAAACGCCTCGTCTCTTAAGGTCCTCGGGGTATAGACGGGAATCCCCAGCTCCTCTGCCTTCTGCTTTGTGGCGGTGGGGGTCATTATCATTTTTCTGCCGCGAGGCTTATCCTCGCCTGTGACTACGGCGACCACCTCGTGCCCGCGCCGCACAAGCTCATCAAGGCAAATTGCGGATATCTCGGGCGTGCCCATAAACATTATTTTCATTGCTTTTTCCTTTTTTGGGGTCTTTGATTTCGGTGTGGACCGAGAGCTTGCGCACCAAGCCGATAGGCGATATCAGCCTTTTTTCTTGCCGTCGCGCTCGGGGTCGTAGGGGCGGATCTGAACGTCGGTGTAGATCTTTCCGTCAAGGTGATCACATTCGTGGCAGATAGCCCTTGCGAGAAGTCCCTCTCCAGTGAGCTCATACTGCTTGCCGTCTCTGTTGAGAGCGCGGACGGTGACGTGCATAGGACGCTTCGTGATGCCAAACTGCCCCGGATTTGAAAGGCAGCCCTCGGTCTCCTCCTGCTCGCCTGCGAATGCGATGATCTTGGGGTTGATAAGCTCGTATACCTTGCCCTCCTCGGTCTCTATGACCGCAACGCGGCGAAGAACTCCTACCTGCACTGCCGCAAGTCCGCAGCCGTCTGCGCGGCGCATAGTTTCGATCATATCGTCAAGCAGGGTCTTTATTCTTGGGGTGATCTCCTCAACAGGTCTTGAGGTCTTGCGAAGAAGGGGATCTCCGAATTTGAGTATTTTAAGAAGTGCCATTTTTCTATCCTTTCGTTAGCGACCCATCCACGTGGGATAAGTCTGCCTTCCTTCGTTTTCGGTTTCGTTATATTCCCTTTACGATCTACACCGTGAGGGGATTAAGGTCGATAGAGAGGGTCGCGTCGCGCACCGAGGAGAACTCGCAGAGCATCTCGTGGAAGAGACGGCGGGATCTTTTCGTGAGCTTGCATTTAACCACCACTCTCATTCTGTATTTTTCGTTAAGCTTATATACCTGTGCTTCAAAGGGACCGAAGACCACAAAGGGTAGATCGGAATATTCCCCTTCAAGCTTTTTTATCATTTTTTCGGACAGCTCACCTGCATAGTGCCTTGCCGTCTCCTCACCGTCCGCAGTTACCGTTAGGGCGACCATATCGCAAAACGGCGGATATGAAAGCTCGCGGCGAAGGGCTATCTCGCCCTCGTAGAAGCGGTCGTAGTCCTGGGCACAGGCGAGGCGGATGACCTCGTTATGGGGCGCATAGGTCTGAATGACGGCGATACCGTTTTCGGATGCTCTGCCCGCTCTGCCGATGACCTGGCAAAGAAGCGAGAAGGTGCGCTCCGAGGCGCGGAAGTCGCTGACGAAAAGCGAGGTGTCCGCAAGAGCCACGCCAACGAGAGTGACCTTCGGGAAATCGTGCCCCTTTGCCACCATTTGAGTGCCAAGAAGGATATCCGCTTTCAAGGCGCGGAAGTCCTCAAGCATTTTGTCGTAGGCCAGCTTGCCTTGGGTGGTGTCTGCGTCCATACGCATAACCGTCATATCGGGGAGAAATCTGCCGAGCTCGCCCTCAAGCTTCTGCGTTCCGAAGCCGAGGAAGGAGAGCTTTTCCGAGCCGCATCCCGAGCAGGTCCTTGGTACGCGCTCGGTGTAGCCGCAAAGATGGCAGAGCATTTTGCCCCCTCTGTCGTTTGAATGATAGGTGAGGGAGACCGAGCATCTCGGGCAGGTGACTACCTGACCGCAGCTTTTACAGCTGATCTCGGAGGAATAGCCTCGCCTGTTTAAGAAGATGATCGCCTGCTCCTCGTTTTCGTATACCTCGCGCAAAGACGAGAGAAGGCGGTCGCTGATGGGCGTGGAGTTGCCGAGCCTCATTTCCTCACGCATATCCACGATATAAGCCGTCGGAAGCTTTGCGCCGCCGTACCGTCTGCGGAGAGGAATAAGGGTATATGAGCCGGACTCGGCTTTATAGAAGCTTTCAAGAGATGGGGTCGCGGAGGCAAGCAGCATAAGAGCCGAATGCTCGGCGCATCTGAATGCGGCAACGTCTCTTGCGTGGTATTTGGGATCGGACTCGGATTTATAGGTGTGCTCGTGCTCCTCGTCTATAACGATAAGCCCGATGTTTTCAAGAGGGGCGAAGATGGCAGAGCGGGTACCGATAACAAGATCCACCTCGCCTCGCCTTATCCTTCTCCAGGCATCAAGCCGCTCTCCTTTGGAGAGCGAGGAATGGATCACAGCCACTCTCTCGCCGTATCTGCGGCAGAAGATGCTGACCGTTTGCGGCGTGAGGGATATTTCGGGAACAAGCATTATAACCGTTTTCTTATCCTCAAGCACGCGGTCTATAAGGCGCATTATGACCTTGGTTTTTCCGCTTCCCGTCACTCCGTAAAGAAGCGCGGCGCGAGCCTTATCGTCAAGATACAGGCCCTCGGCGGTGTTATATGCCCCGAGTTGCTCCTCGGAGAGGACGATCTCGGAGGTATCTCTTTCCTTTGCATACTCCGCATAAGGGTTGCGTATTTCCTCGAAGGAGGAAATTTCAATAATTTTCTTATCCGAGAGAGCCTTGATATGAGCGGAGCTGACACCCGGAAGACAACGGATGAGCTCCGAATCCGCAGAGCCCTTATCCATAAGAAATCTGATTATCTCTCTTTGCCCCTCGCTTCTTATCCCTGCTCTGCCTGTGGCGACCATAAGGGTTGCCGCCGCCTCTCTTGTGATAAGGAGGTTGCAGGTCCTGCGAAGCTTCACGTTTGGAGTTTCGGCAAGTGCCCCCGGAGGAAGCACGCACCTGACCGCCTCGCCGAAGGTGCAAAGGGTATACTCCTTCATAAAGGAGCAGAGCTTGAGCATCTCGGGAGAAAGCTCATATTTTTCGGTGAGCACGGTGCGAATACTTTTTATTCCATCGGTGCTCTCGGGAGGCGCGGAAAGCTCGGTGACAACGCCGTAGCGCAGACGGTCTGCCTTGCCGAAGGGCACTCGCACAAGCGAGCCGACGTGCACCTCTCCCTCCGAAAGATAATCAAAGGGGCGGTCTATGTGATATGGCGCGTCAAGAATATAAACCTTACAAAGCATAGCACAGCCTCCCCTTTCCCGATAATTTTGCATTTTTGCCGCCGCAACGCACCTCTTATGGTCGCATAGGACGGCTCACCTCGCGCAAGGGCGCGAGGCGTTATCTTTTATACTTATAATGAAGCTCGTCAAAATCAGAGCTCACCAAAGTAAGTGCTCACCAAAGCAAGTGCTCACCAAAGCAAGAGCTCGCCAAAGTAAGTGCTCACCAAAGTAAGAGCTCACCAAATTCAGAGCTCGTTAAGATCAGAGCTCGATTCCCTTCTTCTCGGAGGGATGACGAAGCTTAAAGCGACCCTCCTCAAGCTGAGCGATAGCAAGCTTAACAGCCTTCTTATCCTTATACTCGGGGTCGATAAGTGCGGCGAGAGTCTTTTCGGTCTCGTGGTTATCGATCATCTTCTGAGCCTTTGTTCTCATCTCGATGTACTCATCCGTTACGATGCGAGCGCACTTTGCCACGCCGATAACAAGCTCGTAGCGATTGAATCTGCCTTCTGTGAGTTGGTCAACTGTTGGGTAAATCATATTGTTCTCCTTTTCCGTTTCGCGGAAGTTAATTATAATCGTTTTAAAAAATTTATATTTTAGGTAAAAGCTTAAATCTAAAAGCTTAAACTTAAAAGCTCATAAGCCGAATTAATAAGCGCGGGATGCCCGAGGTAATTACTCCTCGTCCTCCTCCTCGGTTGCGCTGTCGTCTTCATTAGCAAGACGGTTGGTTATCGTCTCGGTCTGTATTGCCGAGAGGATCACGTGCTCCGAATCGGTGATTATCACCGAGCGCGTGCGTCTGCCGCAGGAAACGTCGATCACTCTGCCGTCGTCCTTGGCATCTCTGACGAGCCTCTTGATGGGCTCCGAATCGGGCGAAGCTATCGCAACTATGCGCCCCGCCGATACCATATTTCCAAATCCTATATTAATGAATTTCAAAATTGTTTCTCCGATTTTGATTATTTTTTTAAATGGTTTTCTAAAAATTTCGGGATACTTTATCAAAACAAATCACGCTCCCCTTTTTGAGGGATTTTTGGAATTGCTTTACTAAAGTAAACCGCAAATCTACCACCGTATAAAACCAAACTTAACACCCTTTTTGAGGGATTTTGGGATGAGAAGCTTCGTTTAATGACCGCCGTATAATATTAAACATTACACCCCTTTTCGAGGGATTTTTGGATGAGAAGCTTCGTTTAACGACCGTCAGGCGTATATGAATACGTCGAGGTCGTTAAACGGAGGTAGGAATTACCGCTTTGATAATAATCAGCCCACGAAAACTAATTACGGGTATAATAATTCCGGTCTCGCCAAAAAGCACCGAAAATCGCCGAAAATTATTCTAGGTTCTGCACCTGCTCCCTTATCTTCTCAATCTCCCCCTTCATATCCACCACCACTCTTGCTATCTGCGCGTTATTGCACTTTGAGCCGATGGTGTTGGTTTCGCGGTTAAGCTCCTGAACGAGGAAATCAAGCTTTCTGCCCGAGGGCTCGGGAGAGCCTGCTATTTCGTAGAAGGCGGTGAAGTGAGAGCGAAGCCTTACGAGCTCCTCATCAATGGCGATCTTATCAGCCCAGATGGCGCACTCGGTGAGAAGTCGGTTTTCGTCTACTGTCACGTCGCTTGAATCAAGTATCTGGCGGATGCGAGCCTCAAGCTTATCTCTATATCCCACGTTGTCCTCGCGGGAAAGCTGCTCAACGCGGTCGGCATAGGAACGGATAAGCTCGATCTTGCCCTTGATATCGGAGCCGATCTTCTCGCCCTCCGCCTCGCGCATCTTCACGTAATCGGCAATGGCGAGATCAAGCACCGCGCGGAAGGTCTCCCACTCTGCGTCAAGGTCTGCCTCAGCTTTTTCGTGAGTGAAGATATCCTGGTTTCTTGCAACCGTCATAACGCTGATATCGTCCTTCAAGCCGTACTCGGTGTTGAGGCGGCGAAGGGCGGCAAGGTAGCTTTCAAGGTACGCGGTATCAAGTCCAACACTTCCAACGCCCGAGGTGTGGTCGTCTACGGTAACGAAAACGTCCACCTTTGCGCGGGAGGTAGCGGTCCTCTTTACGTGATCCTTGATCTTTTCCTCAAGGAAGATATATGCTCTCGGGAGCTTGACGTTACAGTCGAAAAATCTTGAGTTCACGCTCTTAAGCTCTATCGTGATGTCCTTCTCGGCGCCCTCAAGCTTTGCTCTGCCAAAGGCAGTCATACTCTTCATCATTTTTCTCCGTCTCCCTTCTCTGCGACCTTTTTCCTTGTGCGACGGGAGAGCGACTTGATCTCCGCCATAAATGAATCGATATCCTGGTATTCTCTGTATACCGAGGCAAAGCGTATGTATGAGATCATATCAATTTCCTTAAGCCTTGCAAGAACAAGCTCGCCAATATCCTTTGCGCTGATCTCGGTGACGATAGCGTTCTGAAGCTCGCTCTCGATAGATGCGGCAATAGCATCCGAATCAACGGGGCGCTTCTGGCAGGCTCTCTGAATACCGAGAGATAGCTTATGCTTATCAAAGAACTCACGGCGACCGTCTCGCTTAACGACGGCGATCGGTACCGTGTCCACCACCTCATAGGTGGTAAATCTCTTGCCGCAGGCGGGACATTCGCGGCGGCGCTTTATGCTTGAGCCCTCGTCCACGGGGCGGGAATCCAAAACGCGGGAATCCTGAAAATTACATACAGGACACTTCATCGTGTGCCTCCATTTATATTATTATTCATATTATTTTAACACACGCGCGAGAATTTGTAAAGACCTTGCGTAAAAGTTTTAAATATTTTTACAAATTCCGCGCTCTCCTCATCTCGCGTTTTTTATAATTCGCCTCCACCGTTTGATTCGCGCGCAAAAAAAACGGCGTGCCGCCCAAGGGAAATGGGAGCGGCACACCGCTTGCGAAATTTCGGATTAAAGGAATAAATGCTGATTTACTTTTCGCTTCGTTTTTCGTTTTTGGAAAAGCGGCCGTGGCTATCATTTTCACCAAAAAATCGGCAATTTGCAAACAACTATTTACTTTCAGATGCTTTTTCCGAGGCTTCTTAAGCCTTTGTTGTGGGTGTATTTATAGGTCATAATCATTACGACAATGAATATGGCGACGCAAGTTACGACCCAGGATATGGGGTAGCAGATCCAAAGCATAAAGGGAGTTTGGTTGAAGGGATACACCGCCGTCATCCAAACGATCCTGAATGCGCAAACGCCAACGAGATTTGAGATCATCTGCACTATGGTGTAGCCATAAGCCTGGAGCGCGCCCGCATTGACGTTCATTATACCGTTGATCACCGCGACACTCATTATGATTGTGAGACGAAGCTGTGCAAATTCTATTGCCTCGGTTGCACCAGGGATAAAGAGCCAAAGGAGCTCTCTGCCGAGAGCGATTATCGCAACGGTGTATACGGACATAAGAGCCGTTACCGAAAGGTATGCAGTCTTAAGCACCTTACCGACGCGCTCTCTGTTGCCCGCGCCGATATTCTGACCGACAAAGGCTACGACCGCCGCCATAAAGGAATTATTTATTGCGTAAAGGTACGCCTCAATGGATGTGGAGGCGGCACTGCCCGCCATTCCTACCTTACCGAATGCATTGATCGCTGGGGTGATTATAAGGTTGGTTAAGCTGAAGCTGACGCCCGATATAACCGATGGGATACCGTACTTTATGGTTTTCAGGAATACGGAAAGGTTAAAGGAGAACTTCAAGGGGTGAAGCCTGCAAGCATCGTTCATTCTGCACATATAGATGAAGAACAGGACTGCGGATAGGTACATTGAAACAATGGTTGCGATTGCAACGCTGGCAACGGGGTCCCTGAAAAGAAGGGTGAAGATAACGTTGAAGATAACGTTTACGATGCCCGAAAGGCTGAAAACGAGGAAGGGCGTGCGTGAGTCTCCCGCCGTCCTGATGACGGATGCGGCAAAATTCATAAACATCGACGCGGGGATTCCTATAAAATAAATGCGAAGATATTTCATAGCCCCGGGTAAAATTTCCTCAGGGCAGGCTGTTAAGAGAAGCATAGGTCTTGCGAGCAGCTCACCGACCAGAGTTATAATCAAGCCCATTGCAAGAGCGACTATGTAGGTGGTGGAGACGATCTTCTTGAGCATTGCATCGTCCCCCGCTCCCTTACTGCGCGCAACAAGGATATTCGTGCCGACGAAAATGTTGATGAATACGGCAACGAGAATATTGATTATCGCTGACGTAGCTCCAACGGCGGCAAGAGCGGCATCGCCGCCAAATTGACCGACGACGATATTATCAGCTGTGGTATAAAGCTGCTGAAGAACGCCTGTGAAAATTATCGGGAGAGAAAACTTTATGAGCTCGGGGAGTATGGGGCCCGAGAGCATATTGACCGATTTCATATGGGAACGCTTGCTCATTAACATAGTCTAAAACCTCTTTTGCCCTTGAAGGGGATGAACGCTATCACCATTTTACGCCTTTGCGCCCATAAAGTCAAGTCATTTCCAAATTTATTTTTTATTTTATACAAATTTATTTTTTATTTTATAAAAACTACGCAAGATAAATATGAATATAAATTCCCACCCATTGCACGGCAGCTCCTGCAAGGACGAAGAAGTGCCAGATAAAATGAGCAACCTTCATCTTTATCATATACGGAATAATGCCCAGAGTGTATATAACACCGCCCGCCAATATCCACATCGCAAGAGCGAAGGACTTGCCGATAAGCCAAGGCATCAGCATAAGAGCGGACCAGCCGAGAATAACGTATAAGGGAATATGAATGAAGCGGAATCTTGCGGGACCGAAAACGCCGACAAGAACTATGCCGAAGGCTATGACCGCCCATTGAATAATAAAGAACACAGTGCCGAAGGTGCCGCCCACAACGTTAAGAAGCGAGGGGGCGAAGGTCGCGCCGATCAGAAGATATATTCCCGTGTAGTCAAAGCGGCGGAAAAGTCTTTTTGCCGCGGTGCCATGAGGGAGTGCGTGGTAAAGACAGCTTGCCGTGAACATCCACAAAAGTCCGCCAAAGTATATCGATGCGCCAGCAATTTCGCCTGCGGTCTTCGACGAATAAAGCATTAAGGCAAAGGCGATGACCGCGAATATTATGCCAACGCCGTGAGTTAGGGAGTTACCTATTTCATTGAGGATAGATCTCTTTGGGGGATCCTTCGGCAGCGGCTTTCCCTGTTTAATAAGGAGCTCGCACCTTTCTCTTTTATATCTTGCCTTTGCCAAGCGCACGTTTGCGCGGCAGAGTCTTTTTGCCGATCTTACCGTTCCGTGCAGCTCCTCTTTGATGATCCTTTCTTCGCTCATTGCTATACCTCCTCGGAATTTTTTTGCAAGCATATTATAACCCGAGAAGCATATTTTGTCACCCTAAAGAGGAGGGTCGGGGGTCGAAAACAAATTCAGTGCCACTCTACCGTGGGTAGAATGACACTAGAATGTAAAGTATAGTTAGCGAATATTGGGGAGATTTTATTGGAAATCGCAAAAAACAAAATATAATGGCGAAGATCCTCCCCTTAACTTAAGTTGAACACTTCTAAAGCTATATAAATTCACGCTATTTCCCGAAATCTCGCTCACAAAGTGCTACCCAAGCCAGAACACGAAGTTATCACCGCCGCCGTCGGTCGGGGTGATAAGTCGCGGGCTTCTCTCCCGTCTTACTGTGAGTGTGGTGATCTCGGTGATTCCGCCCGTCTCTCGCCACTCTTCAAGATGCTTATCAAGGCTTACTGTGATACTGTCTTCGGTTATCGCCGTCACGGTGATGCTCACAAAATACGAGCCGTTTGCTCTGCCCGCAGGCAGGTCGTAGACCTCACCTACCTCAGGATCATCGTAGTAGACCAGGTACGGCTCGGAGCCTTCACAGCCCGAGATATGAGTGACCTCCACCCAAAGTCCAAGGGTCTTCCCTTCCTCTTTTACGCAAGAAAAAAGATTAAAGAATATTAGCGGAATTGTCAGTAAGAGAAACAGCTTTTTCATTTTTCGTCTCCTTTTTGTGTTATTTCTTTCTACTTCAATACACGCAAAATAACGAATCAAGGTCACGGCTTTATCGTTTTTTCGTGCGATAGGCGTAATTTGAAACAGGTGAGGAGATGCCGATGAGCTTGGGTTTGGGATTAACCGTATGAAAAATCAAATAAAATACAAAAGAAAGAGCGCACCTCGGACTTTGCCGAGATGCGCTCTCCGATCGATGATAAATATATCATACGACGGGTTCAACTTTTGACTCCTGCAAAAAAGTTTATCCTATCAAGAACAAAAAGAAAAGCCGCTACATAACGGCACAATTTACAGATTATATCTGCTTGTAATCGTTATATAGCGACTTAAGTCGTATTTCTTTTAATTGTAAATGTAACGGCTTTTTAGATCATCAACATATTTATCCTTAACACTTATGAGCCGGTAGCGGACTTATCGTCAAGTTCCTTTAATAACTGAACCAGTCTGGCTTTAATATTTTCATACTCTAAAGTTAACTGATTCTTTGCCAAGGGCGTTAATAATGATGTGTGTCCTACTGCATCACGCATAGGCTTGTACACTGTTGCTGATCTGCTTAATCCTGCGTTTTTGGGTTTATCAGCGGGAACCTTATCTATAAGATTTGCCAAATGTCCCATGTCAAGATAATAAACATCATCCGCGGATTGGCGAACATCGTATGAAATATTGGCAGCCCCTTTATTTGTACTTTCTTTTGCTCGCCATTTTTGAGCTTCTTCGGAAGCTTCTGTACTTAAGGGTTCGTGAGAGTAATCAATATAGTGGCGCAATAAGTTCTCCGCAATAAAACATTCTGTGTATGACGGAACATTAAATTGAGCTTCTTCGGATAATTGTCTCGCCCATTCTTCAACGATGCTTCCTTTACGGATGAATTTGCCGTCTGTTTCCATATCTTTTATTGTAGTGTTGAACAGTTCTTGCGCTTTACGGGCTTTGGGCGTAATTTTTTTGTTATCTGGATCTCCGTCGCTTCCATACTTTCTTCTCAATTCATCCCACTCATCAATTATTTTTTTGAATATAGTTTCAAATTCAGAAAGAATCAATTTAAATGACGGATCATCGGAAATTATACCCTCTCTACTACTGGTAAAAATATCTTTACCGGTTCCATCATCAAGAAAATCACAATGAATTTGACCATAAACGTAGTTTTCTACGATTCTGGCGGTGGGGATATGTCTTAAAATATCCCTTTCTCGCAATCTACCATTTACGAACAGATCAATTGTTACTTTTTCTTGTGTTCCTCTAATTTTTATTTGAGAAGGTTTCTCAACAGACGCTACATATCCCTTTAACTGAATCGGCTTTCTAATGTATTTGCATTCCAAGATATTTTTCATCGCATCAACGAATGGATCGCTAATATCGTTAATTCGCCACAGAAATTGAGTCTTTTCGGAGAAATCACTGAGAAGTGACTCATCAATAAGGGTATCGTTTACATAAATGTTGAATTTTTTGTCAATTAGAGAAAACCTAAAATATATTGCTATAGCCTTTTTTATGTATTCGATCGTATTACTGATCCCGTCAGAAATGGAGTGAAATTCTAACAAAGTTCCCTTTGTAATATCATTCATTAAAGCAAAAGATTTATCATCCAGCGCTTCAAGGCGGTATTCTTGCGCAATCAAATCATCCGTAATGGCTTCATCTAATTTCGAATTATCAATTATACCGCCAACCACTTCAGAGGTTTGAGTCTTTGTAGCAATACTGACACGTTTTGCACAAGACAGCAACGCCAATTTTCCAATGCCTTTTCGTCCTATAAAAGGTCGTCCCAAGAGCGATTTGCTTTCGCCGTTTTTGCGTTTTGAATAACCTATTTTCAGAAATTTATTTTGGAAATCTTCACTTGTCATACCATTACCATCATCTCGGATTGACATATAATTCGCATCTCGATCAATGATGATATATACGTTGTTGGCATCAGCATCCCAAGAATTGGAGATAGCTTCGCCCAAAACAGTGATTATATTTCTATAAAGATTTCTTCCCAAATGATTTAGTACGCTAAGCGAAATATTAAAGTTATAGCTGTTTTGCATATCTTACCTCCGTTATATTTCAACGTTGTAATCATTTAAATGCTGCGCAATAGTTAATCCAATGACTTCTCCCAATCTAACCGGCACAGCATTTCCTATATGTCTTGCTATATCACTAAAGACAAACGGAGCGTCGGGATTGATGAAATTATAATCCATTGGGAATGTTTGAAGCAAAGCACCTTCGCGCAAAGACAATGCTCGATCTTGTTCCGGATGCCCATACCTACCTGTACCATAATTATAAAATTGAGTCGTTATAGTAGGACCGATTTGTTCCCATGTCATTCGACCATACACGGAACTATATGTTTGTCCGCTTTCTTTTCGATGGCATGGACATCTAAGATTTTCAGGCCAATCTCGCCAAGTTCCTCCCGGGATGGAAGCTCTTATTCTTTGCAAATTTCGGTCTGATAATAATGCTGATCGATGCATCGGATCATTGGGATCTACCGCACCTGCTTCAATATGTGGCAAATTCTCAATGTAATCACGCACATGTACTTCGTTGCGGTTGTGTGTTGGCTCAATAATGTTTATCGGGCCAAGCAACGAACCAACCAATACGAATCTTCGGCGTGTTTGAGGTATTCCGTAATCGGGACAAAAAATAACTTTAGCATCAATGTGATAATTATTTCTTCTCAAAATCTCGAGAAATTGATTATAAACATCAGTCTCACGAATTTGTGGGACATTCTCCATAGATATTACGGTTGGATGTGTTTCCTCTATTAAGCGTCCAAATTCCAAAAGCAAATCATATTTTTCATCACGTTCATTTGCTTCTCGAAGCTTAAATCTCATCTGGGAAAAAGGTTGACACGGTGCGCATCCTACTAAAATTCGAGTAGTATCTTCATCGTACTTTTCTATGATTTCTTGTGCTGTTACTTCTCGAATATTTCGAATATTATAGTCAACCCCATTGTTATGCTCGTATGTAAATTGACAAGTTGGATCAATATCAAAACCAGCAACTACATTCATACCAGCATCTAATAATCCTCTCGTCAAACCTCCGACTCCGCAAAATAAATCAACAATTTGTGTTGGCATTTTCTCACCTACCTATAATTTTGTCTGCAATTTTTCTTATAATGGGTACACACACGGTATTTCCGCACTGTTTATATGCCTTTTCAAGAGAAATCCCCTTAAAAATATATTGCTTTGGAAATCCTTGAAACGCAAGGCACTCCATAGGAGTAATCTTGCGAATGCCGAAATTGTCACGGATAATCGGGACACGGTCGTGGTAGGTTCCCATATTAGCTTTCAATGTGGGGCAAACCTCCCATTTCCGCATTGCCACACCGCTATCGTCGATTCGGTAAATTCCCGTTTTATCGACGATTTTCGCATTAAGCTCCTTAAAATATCGGCTGCTTGAGCCGTAGTAATAAATATCATCGTGTTTTACGTTGCGGTCAATAATGTCCTCAATCGTTGCTTCCATAGGCACTGCTTTGGGAAAAGCAAAGCAATCACAATCCTCTATATTGAGAAACGCTACGATAAAAATCCGTGCGCGATTTTGAGGGATATTAACGTCAGTTGCATTTATCACCTTGCATTTAACGGAATACCCGAATTGAGCCAAGGTATTATAAATGACAAGAAAAGTCTTGCCGTTATCGTGTTCCATAAGGTTTTGCACATTTTCGAGAAACACCACTCTCGGACGCTTAACGTCAATGAAGCGAGAAATCTCGAAAAACAGATTTCCGCGCGGATCCTTGAATCCGCGCCGATAGCCCATAATTGAGAACGGTTGACACGGAAATCCTGCAACAAGAACATCAATATCGGAAAGCATATGCGGATCAATGTCACGTACATCTCCCTCAATAAGTTGCGTATTCGCGAAGTTATGGCGATATGTTTTACAACAAGCAGAATCTATGTCATTTGCCCAAGCAATTTCATATCCAGCCTGTTCAAAACCAAGATCAATACCGCCAATTCCCGAAAACAAACTACCTACTTTCGGTTTGCTCATCATTTGATAAATCTGATCTGCAAGTTCAACTTCAAATAATATTTGCCGTTTTCCTTGTAAATGCTACCAAATTGATGTCTGCTCGTGCTTGCGGTTTCAAACTTGGTGTTCTTTACAAGATAATTCTCAAACTCGTTACGATTGAACAAGTGATAGCAAAGAACCTCTCCATCCTCACGGACGATAATATAACCGCCCGTTGCATCGGCAGTTCCATCCCATGCTCTGGAAGGAAGCATTCCAAGTGCGCTTTCGGTCAAAAACTTCTTGAATTTATACTGATAGAACGGATGACCTTTGCTCAGGTTATAGTTCATCGGATTAGCAGCGACGATGGATTCAAGAGCCTTTTCAACAGTGTTAACACCTGTAGAATAATATCCCGTCAACATATACGCACAGATTTGAGGAAGATCGCCATCAATCAAAAGCAAGTTGCTCTCAAATGTGTCATTTTCCATACCTGCGTATTTCAAACCGCATCCGGCATCTGCGAGGTATGCCATTTTCTGCTTAAACAATTTAGAGCAAGATTCAAATCCAGCCGCAATTGCATCGTTGGGATTACCAGTAATCTCATAGATGAAGTTAGTGGTTTTGCCTGCATTTACCAGAGTAGAGGCACCACCAAGTCTTGATTTAATACTGAAGCCTTGTACAGACTCATACCCCGTGTTTATATCGTGAATTTTGATGCGAATGTCAGCTTTGTCGCTCGATTTTGCCTTTAAAGTGCTTACACTGATTCTATCAAGAAATGCTTCGGTATCAACAGACGCAAAAGACGGGGCGTTAGCCGCAACGATCTCGTTGTAAAGCTTATCCGCTACACGTGCAAATTCATCGGAAGGAATGTCTATCAATGTTGCTGCGGTTTCGGTATTATAAACCGACACTCGACCTGCGTTACGGTCAACACGAAATTCAAGAACACCGATATTCTCGGTTCTCACAATGTTGATGATGTTATAGAATACATCGTCCATTTTGTTCAAATCGGCATCTGCCGCATAGAGCTTACCGACCTCAAGCAAACGAAGAAATACGTAGATTTCACTCCATTCGCCTTTGTTTCCCGAAAGCTTAGGCATTATCAAGTACCTCCTTAATTCTTTCCGCAATTGCCGCTATGACATTTACGGTCACACTATTGCCGAACTGCTTATAAAGATGGGTATCTGCAAGAGGAAGAACGAAACTATCCGGGAATCCCTGCAAACGTGCCCATTCGCGAGGTGTCATTTTACGGATACCTTCTTTATTGATTTTTCCTTTAATGTGAGTGGTGGGAGCAAGGTTCTTCTGACGCTTATCTACCACAAGATTTCTTTCTCTGCCCATACCACCGCACACGATAGCACCAGCAACATCACTCCAATCGCGGATTTCGTAACCAAAACCGTTGCCCTTGGATTCGTGACGAGCCTTGTGGCGGCGGAGCGTTTCTACATATACATCACTTAAATAATACTTGGCGGGAACGGGGTTTTCTTCACGAATATTCCACAAACGCTTTGTATCGTCGGTCATTTCCGGGAAATCAAAGGTTTCGGGCGCAATATCGTTTCTAAACGCTACCACATAAATTCTTTCTCTATTTTGAGGAACTCCAAAATTCTTACTGTTCAAAACTTGATGAAATACCTTGTACCCGAGATCTTCAAAGGTCTTGCAAATAATCTTAAAGGTTCTGCCTCTATCGTGGATAACAAGTCCTTTTACGTTTTCGCAGAAGATAACCTTCGGCTTATGATACTCACAAATACGAGCCACATCCATAAAGAGTGTACCGCGACACATACCTTTGTAGTTATCTTCAAACCCCATACGCTGTCCGGCAAGGCTGAACGCCTGACAAGGGAATCCCGCGAGGCAAATGTCAAATTCGGGAACATCCTTCTCATCAATTTTTGTTATATCACCTGCGATTGCAAAATCATCGTTAAAGTTTGCTTTATAGGTTTTCTGTGCATTTTCATCCCATTCGCATACGAATACCGTATCAATGTCCTCACCGAAAGCTCTGTCAAAGCCGAGCCGGATGCCTCCGATGCCTGCGAATAAATCTATTGATCTTAACCCATTCATTTTGAATGTACCGCCTTTTCAATTATATCTGCGCATTGCGCCGTGTTCTTTTTGATTTCATTGCCCCAAAATCGGATGACCGTCCATCCCTCGGATTCAAGCTTTGCCGTCACTTCTGCATCACGTTCCATATTTCGTTCGATTTTAGGTATCCAAAACTCTTGATGTGACTTGAAATCTTTCTTTCGTTCTTCCCAATTGTATCCGTGCCAAAATTCGCTGTCACAAAAGACGGCAATCTTTTTGCCTATAAATACAATATCGGGCTTCCCATGTATGCGGTTCACATTCTTTCTGTAGCGAATACCGCGCGACCATAGTTCTTTACGCAACAAGACCTCTATCTTTGAATCCTTGTTTTTAACTTGCTGCATATTGTAACTAATCTGCTCTTTTGTCTTTTGCATATCAGTTATTAGTAAGAGAAGTGATGTCTATATTATTCTTCTCGCACAAATCATTGAACGCTTTTTGTGCTTTATAACTCGGTTCGCATTTTCCTTTTTCCCAACGGTTCACCGTTGCAAAAGAAACACCAAGTTCTTTCGCCATAGCTTCTTGGCTTAAAAACAACTGTTTTCTTACGGCTTGCATCTTTTCAGCAAATGTCATTTTTGCACCTCTCGGTATAATTGATTATAACATCATTATAACATGTTTATAGCAATCTTTCAAGAGGATTTAAGAATATTGTCATATTTCGCGTTAAGAATATTGTCATATTTCGCGTGGAAAAATACACATCAAAAATGAAGAGTTAAATACAAATTCATTAGCGCCCCTAAAAGCGTATTTGAAAAGCCTTGTACAACAATACTTTTTATTTTCTATTTTGCCACGTTCTACCCCTGCTTTTGATGTAAAAAGCGGCGAGGACAAGCCCCGCCGCCGTAGGTTATTCGGTTAATGTTTCTATGGCGATTTGTATACCAAGTTTGAAAGCGTCTCTAAAGATTGCTTCCTCTGCATAACTCGCATACTCACTCCAACAATCATCAAACTTTTCAAAAATCTCCTTTTGCTCATCCGTCATTCTTTTGAGCAGATCATCGTGATGCCGAGCCATATATTCCATAAGCTCTTTCATTTCGGGCGAGTTGTTGCGACTATCGGTTTCCGGACACACATTTCCGTGCCAAAATTCTTTGATGACCGACTTCATTGACAGATCACCTCCCGCAAAACGATCTCTTCCGCGCTCGCCTTGATGTTGTTCATCTCGGCTACCCATTTGAGCGTGTCAAAAGCCTTTAATTCTTCGTCCATGCCGCATTTGCGGGCAAGGTTAGCAACTATTGAATTCGACCATTTCATTGGCTTGTGCGTCGATTTCGTGGAGGTGTGCGTTGAGCTTTCCTTTGGTCAAGAGAGTGGTGTATGTACCTCTCTTGTGCTGCTTGATGTAGTCAAGATGAAGCAGTCCGTATTTGCCGATACGATGCTCGGTAGAGTTCGTTTCGTTGAAAATCGGGTAGTATTTCTCTCCACGAAGCTCGTATTTAATGCCGTTTTCGATAATGTACTTTTCCATAATTCATATTCCTTTCAAGTGTTGATTTTACTTGAAAACATAAGGCTTTGGCACTTTTGGAATATGTATGGATACTGTCGGCAGTTATCGAGTTTCGTTATGACTATCCGTCCCAAACAGGAATAATACGAACCCTGAGCAATCAAGGTTCGTATTATTCTTTACAATGGCTTATTTGTGGGTGAAGATTAAGCGATAGAATTATAAAAGGTGGGACACAAGATCCCACCCAAATCTAATAAAGAGCTACCTCGAATGCGACTTTGCATTTAAGACAGCTCTTTTTTATCTTATTTAGTGCCTGCCACAAGCTCCAAGGTCGCGCCATCAAAGCGGTGTGCCGAGGTCTTCTTGGCGAGTGCCTTTATCATTTATTTATCGTTTTAAGTATTTCGATTACTTGAGGAGCTTCTCAACTGCCGCGCGGATCTTATCACACTTGCAATTTGCGAAGAAATACTCCTTGAAATTAGGTCCTGCGACAGCACCCTTAACGAGATCCTGATCAAGGTTCTCAAGAATATAGACCATATCGGTGTGAGTTACCTTCTTGACTTCGTCAAGGATCTTCTTGTTTCTCTGCTCGGGAACTGCTCTCTCACGAGGATAGCCGAGACCCCACTCGGAAACGAAGAGCTTTTCGAAAACATACTGAAGGTTGAGCTCACAGCCCCAGCCCCAGCCCTTTGCGAAGGGCATAGCGATTGCGTTACCGTTGTTTACCTGAGTGAACTGATAAGCATCAGTGGGATCAACAACGTGACCGCAAAGCACGCCGGGGAAGGAATTACAAGCGAGCATTGCGCCCTCGCCTGTGCCGCAGCCTGTGATAACGAGATCGCAAGCACCCGAGTTAAGAAGGATAGCGGAAAGGATACCGATCTGAACGTAGGTGAGCTGCTCCTTATCCTCTGCGGAATACATACCGTAGTTGAACACCTCGTGACCGAGAGGCTCAACGACCTTCTTAAGAGTGTCGCAGATAAGTGCGTTTTTAGCCGCCTGGCTATTTTCGTTGATAAGTGCGATTTTCATTTGTTTATCTCCTTTTAAATAATTTTCTCTTTAAAAACAATTCGAAGTCTCCCTAAGAATCTCCGAAGATGCTTTAGGGGGTCAGTCTATTGGGACCGCGGAAGAGGAACTCTGCCTCCTTGATGGAAAGTCCGAGGAAGAGCATTGTGAGACGGTCGATACCGAGACCGAAGCCGCCGTGAGGAGGACAGCCGTACTTGAAGAACTCAAGGTAGAACTTAACGTCCTCGGCAAGTCCCTTCTCCTCCGCCTGAGCGCGAAGAACGTCGTATCTATGCTCACGCTGAGCACCCGTGGTGATCTCTACGCCGCGCCAGATAAGGTCGTAGCCCTGGGGGATGCCGTTTTCGTCACGCATATGATAGAAGGCTCTTTCCTTTGCGTCGTAGTCTGTGATGAAGAGGAATTCGTGATCGAACATATCGCGGCAGAGCTGCTTTGTCATTCTCTCCGCCTCGGTGGTAAGGTCGCCCTTAAGCTCGTCGGGGACGGTGTAGCCGTATCTTGCCTCAAGCTCGCGGTAAACGTCTGCAAGCTTCATTCTGGGGAAAGGGAGGGTGGGAACACGAAGTGCGTACTCCTCGCCGTAGAGTGAGACGATCTCCTCGCCGTGCTTTTCCGCAACCTTGGCGAGAGCATAAGCGAGAAGCTCCTCCTCCATTTTCATAACGTCCTCAAAGGAGTCGATATAAGAGAATTCAAGGTCGAAGCCTGTGAACTCGGTTGCGTGCTTATTGGTATAGGACTTCTCCGCTCTGAAAACGGGACCTGTTTCAAAAATGCGCTCAAGACCCGACGCCATTGCCATCTGCTTATAGAACTGGGGAGACTGGGCAAGGTATGCGTTACCGTCGAAATACTTTACCTCAAAAACGTCAGAGCCCGACTCGCTTGCCGCGGCAATGAGCTTGGGGGTGTGTATCTCAACGAAGTTGCGCTCAACGAGGAACTCGCGCAGAGCGTTGGTGAGGGTGGTCTGCATACGGAGCATAAGGTGGTTTTTATCGCGGCGAAGGTCTATCCATCTGTAATCCATACGAACGTCGATATCCGAATCATCCTTGATGGGAAGCGCATCGGCAACAGACTCGATCTTCATTACGTCGGGGTACATCTCCTTGCCGCCCATTTTAACGTACTCGGAGGCAACCACCTCGCCCTCAAAGGTGACGACCGAATGAATAGTGAGAGCATCAAGCATCTCTGCGAATTCGGGGTGCTTTTCCTTCTCGATAGTTACCTGAAGCTTGCCCGTGATGTCCTTGACCACGATGAAAGCCATAGTTCTTTTATTGCGGAAGTTTTCAACAAAGCCCTGCACGCGGTGCACGCCCGGGACTATGTCCTTGATATAGGTTCTTTCCATTTTTCTTTGTCCTTTATATTAAAAATTTCTTTTCTTGCTATATGATTTTTTCAAAGCTGCTCAAAGAGTAGCGAGGAATTCCACTGCCTCGTCTATCCACTTTGCCGCTATTGGCTGTATGTGGGAGGGGGCACCTGCCGTGTCCTCATTGCCGAGGGCGAGACCGTGGCCGCCATAGGGATATATCCTTGTGGAAACGGGGATATCAAGCTCAAAGAGCCGCCTTGTGAGAGCAAGGGAGCCGACGAGGGGAACGCCCTTATCCTTTGCGGTGTGCCAGATAAACATAGGGGGCGTGTTGAGATTTACGCGCTTTTCAATAGAGAATTTTTCCCTCTCCTCATCCGTGAGATCCTCAAACTCCTTGCCGAGAAGGTTTTTGAAGGAGCCCTTGTGAGTCGGCTCGTATGCAGTGATAACAGGATAGCAAAGGACTGCCGCATCGGGGCGAATTTCCGAGGGGCTGACTCCAAGGAGCTCTGTGAGCTCGGGGTCGTCGTACATCGTTGCAAGAGAGCCCGCAAGATGACCGCCTGCGGAGAAGCCGAGAACAGCTACCTTATCCTTTATTATTCCGTATTTTTCCGCGTTTTCCCTGATGTGAAGTATCGCGCGTGAGGCGTCGATGAGCTGACGGGGATAAACGTCTCCCTCCTGACCGACTCTGTACCAAAGCACAAAGGCGTTATAGCCCTTTGCGGCAAACGCAAGAGCTATCGGCTCAGCCTCTCTCGGAGAAACTCCGTGGTATCCGCCGCCCGGGCAGATGAGCACCGCTCTGCGGAGAGTGCCGCTGGTGTTGAAGCTTACGTAGGTATCAAGGCTGGCTCTGCCGTCGTCGCTGAGAATAATTCTTTCGTTTATCATAATGCCTCCCATAAAGGAAACCTCCCCGCAGAAGATCTGACCGTCTCCGATAGGATCTCCACAAGTCGTAATTTCACTACACTTTATATATTCTAACATAATATTATAAAAAATGCAAGAGCCTTGGCGTTTTTGGAAAACAATTTTTACTTGGCGTTTTTGGAAAACAATTTTTAAAAGATTCGGAGCTCTGTGCTCCGCTTTTACAAAAAGAGCCCCGACAGGTTTTTAACCCTGCCAAGGCTCGTGTTGATTTAATTCAGGTTAAGCGAGGGAAAATTATTGATCACCGTCCGTGAGAGCGGAGAGATCAATACCTATCGTAGATATCCTCGCCGTCGAACATTTCGTTGATCTCTTTGAGAGTTTCGCGGACGAAGAGGTCGCCGCCCTCGTGGCCGACGTTGCCGCTGGTGATGTAGGCGCTGTAATGGCCTGCCGCCTCTGCCTTCTTTGTGGGAAGGTAGCCGCCCCTGCCACAGCAAAGCTGAACAACGAAGGTCTGCTCTGCGTAGCTTCTTGCCTTGATGTAATTTCCGTAGTCGAGGAAAAGCTCAAAGGGGTTGGTGGTGAAGGCGACGTTGCCAAAGCGGACAACGTGAGATTCGATGGTAAATATTTCCTCGTACTGCTGACGGCGGTATCTTAAGATATTGCCTGCGTAAACGTACATTTTCGCATTATCGGCATAGGTGAAGACGGGCTTATCCGCGTTCTTCTGAACGTAATATTCGATCTCGCGGACCGATTTTTCGTAATCCGATTTTGTTGCCTTGCGCAGAGGAAGGTCCATAGTGAGCACCTTATGAACGAAGGTCGCCTCATCCTTGAGCTCGCCGAGCTCCTCATATACCGAAATGATCTCGTTTGCAACTCTCTTGCCGGCTCTGTTACAGCCCGAGATATCAAACATTGAGGGGTCGGCCTTGCGCTTCAGGGGAAGCGGGCGAATGATGTGAGGGTCAAGCACGGGAGTTTCGGGCTGTACCCAGCGAACGAGGTCGCGGGGGCACTGGTCGCCGCCTGCGCCGCCAAGGGCGAGAAGATGAACGTGGGAGCCCAGCTTTTCTCTGATAATAGCCTTTGCTCTGCCCCAATAATCGGCGGAGACAAAGCTTCTCTGCTCAAGTATCTGGGAGGGGCAAGCAATATTGGCAACCACGCCTGTGAGCTTTTTGCTTTCATCAAAGGTGTAGATGAGCTCAATTCCCGAATCGTTGCCGCCCTCCATCGAAACGAAGTTTGCGGTGTTTGTGTCGCCCCACATTTCAGCGGTGCCGTCATCATAGGAAACTCTGCGGCACATACCGACCGCGGCTCTGCCGAAGTCGTTTGCATAAAGGGCGGGCTTTCTTGCGAGCCAAGCCCTGTGCGCCGCATTTGCAATATTTTCGGCAACGAAAAGGGTCGCCTCGGCGGTGTCCATAACAGAATCGTCTGCCGTGACTGTCGCGCGGTATTCCTTATCGGGAGACATAAACTCGGCAAGTATATCCTTTGTTGAACCGATAGGATTTGCTCCGTTTTCCTCATAAGGAGAGGTCATAGTGTGAGAGGTGTGAGTGTGAGTTGCGGCAACGATAAGCTTTGATGGGGAGACCTCATCTGTGAGGGCGGCGAACCTCTCGCGCACCGCACGGAGAAGGAAATCCGGAATTCCGCCAAGGTCTGCGGAAACCATAATCATTTCTTCGCCGTCGCACTCAACCGCCATTGCCGTTGCGGTGATCTCCGACTCAACGAACTCGGATATTCTTTCGTAAAATTGACCCGCAAGTCTTATTTTCTTTTCGGGCACAAGACTTTCCTCTGCCCATCCTATAAGTATTTTACCCATTTGTAATTTGCTCCGTAATGTATATAATTGTTTGTATTTTCAGCATTTCGGGCTACCCGTGTTGATTTTTGACGTAGCCCTGTGAGTTGATTTTTCAGATGATATTGATGCCAAGGATATTAAAAATCTGCGATGACTGCCGTTTTTTCGATGCAGCCTGATAGGAGTGCCTTATCAGATGATCTCGATGCCGAGGATGTTGCAAAGATCGGTGATGGCTGCCGTGTTATCCCCGTAGGAGACGATATAGTGCTGGCACATTACCTTCTCGGTGAAGTCCTCTGTGTCGGGAAGAAGGATCTCAAGGCCCGGGAGCTGAGGTGCGGGCTGAGTCCAGCCTGCCTCCTCCCACTTGCGAGGAGCGATGGCGTCGCCCACCACCATATGCATATAATACTCGCCGTCAATAGAGGTGAGGCGGCAGAGAGTGACCTTGCCGGGCTTGACTCTTGAAACGTTGAGTATACCCTCGGAGAGCTCGCCGAATGCGGCGGGCATAACGTGCACGCCGTCTACCGTTACCTCTGCGGGAACGTAGTCGGGCACGCCTGCGAGGACTCTGTCCTCAAAGAACTCATAAAATTCAAGATAGAATGCGCATTGACCTGTGAGGTACTTGACCATAAGCTGAGTTACCGAGCCGAGAGAATCGTTTTCGGGAACGGTGCAAAGGCCTGCCTCGTCGGAAAGAAGCATAAAGATGGGGGCGGGCGGGAAGCCGAGGAGCTTCTTCATACCGTCAACGTCCTTCAAGGAGATGGCACCGTAGCCGCGCTCGTCGCAGATCTGCTTTGTGGCAAGATAGTAGCCTGCCGCAAGCTTCATACTTTCGGGGTTTGCGGGCTTCTCAAAATGCCACTTGGACATACATTCATCTAAAACCGCCTGCTTTTCTTCGTCGGTGATCTTCTCAAAGCGCTGTGCGATCTCAAGCATCTCAAAGCTTTCGATCTCGGGACCCACGACTCTCTTGAGGGAGCCGCCGTCATAAAGGGTGCCGTAAAGGTTCATATCGCGATAGCCCGCCATACCGCATCTTGCGTGGCGAAGCTTTGCCGCCGCGCTTGCTGCAAGAGCGAAGCTATACACTCTATCGGTCCTTGAGGGGAGACCGATGATATCGTATACGTATTTGAAGCTGTAACCGAGATCATAGAAGGTCTTGCGAAGGGCACTCGTGCCCGCCTGATCTGCGGTGGTGACAAGGCGGTCGCCCTCCATCCAGCCGCAAAGTCCCCAAAGAACGATTGGCTTATCTCTGAAATATTCGGCTACCTTAACCACCGCGTGAGTGGGTATCCAGCCCGCGATGCAGAGAACGAGGGAATCGAATTCCTTGCCGCGAAGCGAATCTATTGCCGCTTTGATATCCTTTTCCTCATAATCGTCTGTGACGGGATAGACGGAGATAAGCTCCATTCCCTTCTCAATGAGGCCCGCTTCTGCCTCCTTGCATTTCTTAACGATGATGTCGCGAGGTGTGTTTACCTCACCGAAGCCAACGAAAGCCGCTTTAATCATATTTTTCTCCTTTTTGTTGGATATTTTTTTATTTTATTTTAACATAAACGAGGGCGGTTTGGCGATATTTTTTTACGAAACTTTTTCGTAAATTTTGAAATTGGCTTGAACTTCTAAAAAAATTGTGTTAGAATAGGCTAAAGACTGAAATTATCGGGGGGATTTTCGGTGACACTTAAAAAAATTGCAGAGGCTGTCGGTTGCTCGGTCGCGACCGTTTCAAAGGCATTTTCGGGCAGCACCGAGATCAGCGAGACCGTAACGGAAAAGATATTCGAAAAGGCTCGCGAGCTTGGCTGTTATGATAAATATTACAAGGGCAAAACGCGGCGCAAGATCATAGGACTTCTTTTCCCCGAGGCCGCAAGCGAGTTTTACGGAAGACAGATAGATATGCTTGAGCGGGAGATATACGAGCGGGGAGCTGACACCGTGGTTGGTATAACCAGATTTAACGCAGAGCGAACCGCAAGGCTCTTCAATTCCTTTGCCTTTGGAATGAGAGTTGACGGCATCATCCTTTCAGGAGACGTGAGCTTAATAAGAAACCCCGACCAGATACCTCTCGTTTGTTTCCATAAGCCCCAAAACAAGAAAAATCCCGCCAACGCAGACTACCTTTCAATAGATTATAAAGGCGGATTGCTAAAGCTTTGCGAGCTTATCAAGGAATACGGACACACAAACGTCGGCTTTATCGGCGAGCCATACACAAAATATAAAATGATACATCTTTGCGAGGCACTGCGCAAATGCGGACTCCCTGTCCGCGAAAACTTCTTCTACATTTCAAAGCACCGCTTTGCGGAGGCGGGCGAGGACGGCTTTGCTCACTTAGCAAAGGAGAAGGTCTTGCCCGACGTTATAGTCACAGGCTACGACCAGATAGCCTTCGGCGCGATCAGGTGCGCAAAAAAGATGGGCATAAGGGTGCCCGAGGACGTGTCGATCGTTGGAATTGACGACATCACCGCTACCGATTTTATCGACGTGCCTTTGACCTCACTCCACGTACACACAGAGAGTGCCTGCAAAACAGTCGTCGATCTTCTGTTTAAAAGAATTGATAACAGAAACTATCGGGAAAACAGAGAATTCATCATTCCTCTTTCGGTAAATATGAGGGAGTCGTTAGCTAAGAAAAGATGATATTTCTCGCTATTTTATAACAATTGTTTGCATTTTTATATACATTTCAGCTATTTTGATTTAAAGCTCTTTAATTTCAGGTTCCCAATATCAAAGGCGGCACAACCCGATTTCAGCTGTGCCGCCTTTTCATTATTTTTTTAGGAGTTCCAAGGTACCGTTATTTTGCTTTGGCTTCTTTCATTTCATTTATCTCCTTTTGGAAGAAGCTCTTTCCCTTATAGAAAACGTCATCTCCGGGATAAGGAATGGTCTTTTCGTAAACCTTAGCACATCTTATAAGGTCGAAGAAGAGGTCTGCGTCCTCATCGCAATAGAGCGGTATTCTCGGGAAACCGAGTGTTGCGAAAAGTCCGCGGACGGTGCCGTTGGCGCAAATACAAGTTCCGTTAACTCCGCCGTTGGACAAGCCGGGAACACCGACGTGCATACCCTGCGAAACACCGTTTGAGCTTCTGTCGAGATTGTAAGTAAACGCACCGTTTTCAGGCACTCTGTGTCCTTTTAGCTTTTCGTATGTAGTTTTTATAAGCTTGGGGGCAAGTGCGCGAATTCTCGCTCTTAGCCTTTTCTCGTCCTCAATTCTTCCAAGAGCTACGAAGCTATTCAATATGTTATTTATTGTAACGAGAGGATTATAGAACTGGCAAACGAAAACGATGGGCTCATCGGAAAGCGCCGCCGCAAGCGCACTTTCAAGCGCCTGATCGGGGCGAGGTATGGGTGCTTTACAGGTGCTGTAAAGCAGTCCGATCTTCATAAGGCCGTTAACCGAATCGTAATTCACCTTTTCCTGCCAAAGGCCGTTATCATCGCGCTGATTTTCCTCGATCCAATCAAGCAAGCACTTAACGTATTCGGGACCCGCCGCAACGATCTGCGGTGCTTGCGCCTGTAAAAGGTTTCCTACGTAGTAGGAACGAGTCGAAATAGGCTGCTTGGCAAGATACGCCTTGAACTTTTCAAGATCCGTGAGATGCTCGGGAAGCTCACACCTTTCCTCTACGTTTTCAGAGCTGAGCCTTTCAATCGCCGTGGGATAGGGCGGCTTAATTCCAAGCTGCTCGTATATACCCGTTGCCCAACTAAGATCGCGACCCTTGCGCGAGGTAGTTATATACTTACCCCACTGAGGATGGTAAATATAGCCGTCCTCAGGATCGAGAAGGGACGTTGCAAATTTGCCCACAAGCTTTTTGAAATCCTCGGGGAACGCCTCGGGATCGTCAACTGCCTTGCCCTTCGTTAACCCGGATGCGGCAAGGAAATACAAAGCCTGACCTGTTGACTCAATGTCGGGAAGCATATTTTCGCATCCTCTTCCCGATTCATTGTGATAAAATCCGCCTATCTCGGGCTGCCAAAGCCCTGCAAGCCATATATAAAGCTTTTCGTCGTAAAGGCTAAGAAGCTCTCTCAAAGCATCAGCCGCATCCGCGCCAAGCTCCTCTGCCGCCTTTGCAAGATGCTCCTCACGCATTTTTTCTCTTGCCTTACGGCAAGAATTTAACCTTTCCTCAGAAATCACAAAACCTTCGCTCATAATAAAACTCCTTTTTCGCGCAAGGCCGATATTCCCCGCCCTCGCAATACTAGAAATATGATACCATTTTGCCACTACTTTGTCAATATTGTTTAATAAAAAACACATTATTCCATACATTTAAGTATTTAAAAGACACCTAAACGGCTAAAAAGGAAAGCGCGGCATCCCGACATCAAAGCAGGCACCGCGCTTTTATGATTATGATATTGAGCTATCAAAGCTCCTTTTTTCAGATGATTTTTGGATGAGGGTCGTCGTAATTCACTGCGCCGCTGTATGCGAATACTGCAAGTCAGTGAATTCGGCAAAAGACGAAGTCGGTCTCGCTCGAAGTCGCAAACTTTGACCTAGCTTGCTTTCATATCAAATTCAATTATTGAAGCTGTCACTTTTTGATGAATTCGAGATGAGAAGCTTCGATTTACGACCGACAGGCGTATATGAATACGTCGAGGTCGTAAAACGAAGGTAGGAATTACCGCTTTGATAATAATCAGCCTACGAAATCTTATTTCGGGTAAAACAATTCCGGTCTCGCTCGAAGTCGCAAAAAATCACTTTACGTAGGGGGGAGCTACCATCTCTCCACCCTTTGCCGCGCTCATTACGCACGCCATACCGACAGCAACGGTGTTGGAGCCCTCGATTGCATCGCACTCGATGGGAGTATTGTTGAGAATTGCGTCACACATATCTGCGATCTCGGCGGTAACGTTGTGGTTTGCAATGTCTACCGGAATCTTCTCTGCGGGATAGAGGTGCTTGCCGTTATCGGTTACTGCATGGCGGTAGAGAGTGATCTCGGGAGACTTATTATCGCAAATAACAGTACCCTTAGTACCGTAAAGGCAAGTACGCATTGTGTAGTCGCGCTTTACGCCGATACCGCAGAAGATCTTACCTGCAACGTTGTTGGGGAACTGCATAATAGCGATGGTGCAGTCGTCAACAGGCCAATCGGAAAGAACCTTTCTGTTTGCCAAAGCCGCAACCTTTGTGGGGTTACCTGCGATCCAACGGAGAAGGTCGATAGCGTGGCATCCGCCGCCGATAACAGAATAACGAAGATGTACGGGATCCCATCTCCAGGGCTTACCAAGGAACTGATAGTCGTGAGCATACTCGGACTCAACGTAGAAGAGCTCACCGATCTCGCCGGAATCAACGATCTCCTTAGCCTTCATAAAGCCGGGAGCCTTACGGCAAACCTGACCTGTCATAAACTTCATACCTGTGCGACGAGCCGCGTCAACCATTGCCTGGCAGTCGTCCATAGTCTGTGCAAGAGGCTTCTCGCAAAGCACGTGATAGCCTGCCTCCATAGCCGCAACTGCGTGCTCTCTGTGAACGTAGTCAGGGGTAACAAGAATTACGCAATCAAAGCCGCCAACCTTGATCATCTCATAAAAATCAAGATAATAAGGCACATTGTTATCAGCTGCTACCTTCTTTGCGATCGCTTCGTCGTTATCGCAAACGCAAACGAGCTCCGCCTTGCTAGAATTATTGAAGATGCCCTTGATGTGAGCCTTGCCAAGACCGCCAACGCCAACTACGGCAAATCTTACCTTTTCCATTTTAAAAACTCCTTTTATATGTAAATATAATATAGTATACAAGGTCTAACCTCTGCCATTAATATACCATTATATTCAGCCGTTGTCAATGCTTTTTTCTTAATTTAACAAATTATTTTTCGCCTGTATAAAATAGCAACTGAAAGGTTCAAATTATTATTTCACAGCTTAATTCTATTTATAAAAAGCAAGGCTCGCCGAAGCAAGCCTTGCTCTAGTTACTTAATATATATTTTCGTATTTTTCGATGATTTTGAGGCGAGGTTTGTCGTAATTTCCTGTGCCGGCCATATATGAATATGGCAAATCGGGAAATTCGGCAAAAGGCGAAGTCGTACTCGACCGAAGCCGCCGTCGCCCAAAAGCGCGAAAAATCAGGCTTTGGGAGCTGCGTCCTTCATAGAAAGATTCTGTCTGCCCTTCTCGTCAGTACCAAGATACTTAACTCTTACTGTATCACCGACGGAAACAACGTCCTCAACCTTCTCGGTTCTCTGCTGCTGAAGCTTGGAGATGTGAACCATACCCTCCTTACCGGGAGCGAACTCAACGAACGCGCCGATGGGGATAATTCTGGTTACGGTGCCCTCATAGGTCTCGCCAACCTCGGGCTCGAATACGATAGCGTCGATGATGGACTTAGCCATATCTGCGCTGTCGCGCTCAACTGCCGCGATGAAGATGGTGCCGTCGTCGTTGATATCGATCTTTGCGCCTGTGTCTGCAACGATCTTCTGAATAACGGAGCCGCCCTTACCGATAACCTCGCGGATCTTATCGGGATCGATGGTCATAGTGATCATCTTGGGAGCATACTTGGAAACCTCTGCTCTGGGAGCGGGGATAGCTGCAAGGATGACCTTGTCTATGATCTCGTTTCTACCCTGGTGAGTTGTTTCAAGAGCCTGCTTGATGATCTCGGGGGTAAGACCGTCTACCTTAAGGTCCATCTGAATGGAGGTGATACCCTGCTTTGTGCCTGCTACCTTGAAGTCCATATCGCCATAGAAGTCCTCAAGACCCTGAATATCGATCATAGTGTCCCAAGAGCCGTCCTCGGCGGTGATAAGACCGCATGAGATACCTGCAACGGGAGCCTTGATCGGAACACCTGCGTCCATAAGCGCAAGGGTGGAGCCGCAAACCGAGCCCTGGGAGGTGGAGCCGTTGGAGCTTACTACCTCAGAAACAAGGCGGATAGCATAGGGGAATTCCTCCTCGGAGGGAAGAACGGGAACAAGCGAACGCTCTGCAAGCGCACCGTGACCGATCTCACGTCTGCCGGGAGAGCGGAGTGCCTTAGCCTCACCTGTGGAGTAGCCGGGCATGTTGTAGTGGTGCATATATCTCTTTTCGGTCTCGTCGTCAAGACCCTCAAGCTTCTGAGCATCGGAGAGAGTGCCAAGGGTCGCGATGGTGAGAACCTGAGTCTGTCCTCTGGTGAAGAGACCCGAGCCGTGAACTCTGGGAATTACGCCAACCTCGGAAGCGAGAGGACGGATCTCGTCCATACGTCTGCCGTCAACTCTCTTCTTATCAACGAGAAGCCAGCGGCGAACGATCTTCTTCTGTATCTTATAGATAAGCTCGGGAAGAACTACCTTGATATCCTCGTACTTCTCCTCGAAGGTTGCAACGATGTCGTCCATAATGGGCTGCATCTTTGCATCTCTTACGTTCTTATCGTCTGTGTCAAGAGCTTCCATAACGCGCTCCTCGCAGTATGCGAAGATCTCGTCGAACATATCGTGGTCAAGCTCGCCGGATGCATACTCGAACTTGGGCTTGCCGATCTCTGCAACGATGCTGTTGATGAATGCAACTACGCCCTTGCACTCCTCGTGAGCCTTCATAATAGCCTCAAACATAGTTTCGTCGGAAACCTCGTTTGCACCTGCCTCGATCATAACGACCTTCTCCATAGAAGCGGCAACGGTGAGCTCAAGGTCGGAGACCTTACGCTGTGCGGCGGTGGGGTTTACGACGATCTCGCCGTCAACAAGGCCCATAAATACGCCTGCGATGGGACCGTTCCAAGGAATATCGGAAATGGAGAGAGCGATGGATGCACCGATCATAGCGGTGATCTCGGGAGAGCAATCGGGATCAACGGACATAATCGTGAGAAGAAGGGATATGTCGTTACGAAGATCCTTGGGGAAAAGAGGTCTTACGGGGCGGTCGATAACTCTGCCTGCAAGAACTGCCTTCTCGGAGGGCTTGCCCTCTCTCTTAAGGAAGCCGCCGGGGATCTTACCTACTGCGTAGAGCTTTTCGTCATAGTCTACGGAGAGGGGAAGGAAATCAATGCCCTCACGGGGAGCGGCGGATGCGGTTGCGGTTGCGAGAACGGTGGTCTCACCGTACTGAACGAGAGCCGCGCCGTTTGCAAGACCTGCGATCTTACCCGTCTTTACAACGAGAGGTCTGCCTGCGAGCTCATACTTATACTCTTTGTAGTTATCAAAGGTTTTGAAGTTTTCTACCATTTTTTATTTCTCCTTATAATTTTTTGAGGAGTGATCATAGCACTTAAATATCCGCCCAAAGCGAAAAACTCCGCACGGGGGGTGGGCATAATTCCTTTGGAAGCATATTTAACTGCTATATCCACGCCTCTTTTTTGATTAACGAAGGTTTTTATCTTTGCCCATCGGGCTCTCCGCCAAAGCCTCACTCACCCGAAGAAGCGGCGGAAATTTTTGCAAATTATAACGCTTTTTCTTTTGCTTTATAACCGAAATAAACGGGAACGAAAAAGAGATCCGTTCCCGCTTATAGGCTAAAAAATTACTTTCTGAGGCCGAGTTTCTTAATAACAGCTCTGTATCTCTCGATATCCTTCTTTGCAAGGTATGCAAGGAGCTGCTTTCTGTGACCAACCATCTTTGCAAGGCCTCTCTGAGAATGGAAGTCCTTGGGGTTCTTCTTCATATGCTCAGTGAGCTCGTTGATTCTGGTTGTGAGAATAGCAACCTGAACCTCGGGAGAACCTGTGTCTCTCTCGTTGATCTTATAAGCCTCAATGAGAGCGGTCTTTGTTTCCTTTGCGATCATCTTTTCTTCACCTTTCTTAAAATTTATTACGTCCTGAAGCCCAGCTAAATGCGGGTGAAAAGCGCGAGCCACGCAACGGATATTACCGAAACGGAGCAGGGCCATACATTATACCGCGCAACAGGCCGAGGATTATTATAGCACACAAATACCGATTTGTAAAGGGGTTTTGCGAAAAAAATTGTGTGTATTAAAATTTTTCTACGAAATAAATATAAAAGGTTGGCTATTTTTTAATTTTTTCTGCTTCGGATGCGGCATCCTCTTTGGCGGAGGGCTCGCGCATTTCGCTGAATTTGATAGCCTTTGGCATATTCCACTTGAAGCGGGTGGCACACATTCTGATGGTAAACACAACGACGGTGCAGATAATGGTGGAAAAGACGGTGGAGTCTTTCACGCCCGAGAAAACGAACATCTCGAAGACGTAATACGCCGCAGAGCCCGCCATAATCGCCATAGCATATATTCTCTTGCGAAGAATGAAAGGGATATCGCGGAGAATGATGTCTCGGATAAGGCTGCCGCCCACAGAGGAAACGGTGCCCGCAAAGATAGCAACGAGAGGTCCGCCCGAAATATACATTCCCGTACCGACGGCGGTGAATACTCCGATACCGAGGGCATCAAGAACGTTGTTTATTTTGTTGACAGTCTCCTCCTCCTTAACGTATTCCCTTTTGAATATAGCCGCGGCAAGGAACATAACGAGAGCAGTTGCCACGCTTATCGTGAGATATAAGGAAAGGGAGAAGAAGGCAGGCAGGCCCTCGCCGAGAATGATATCTCTCGTGAGACCGCCGCCGAAGCAGGTTATGGCAGAAAGGATAATAACACCGAAGAAGTCGGTCTCCTTGTCTATCGCGACCATAGCTCCTGCCGCTGAAAAAGAGATAACACCAATTATCTCAATTATCATCAAAATTGTTTCCATAATACACCGATATGTAAATGATAGTTGTCATATTACGGCATTTTGCCGATTGTGAGAAGATTTTTATTAAGCGAGAATTGATCGGATCAGGCATCTGAATCAAGCTTTTTGCAAAGCTCCTTCAAGGCGTTTGCCCTATGGCTGATAAGGTTCTTTTCCTCCGAGGTCATCTCTGCGACGGTGCGACTCTCGCCTGTCGGAACGAACAGAGGATCGTAGCCAAAACCGCCCTCTCCTCTTTCGGAGTGAATGATCTCGCCGAACATATAGCCCTCGGCTGTTACCTCCTTGCCCGAGGGATAAACGAGAGCTATGGCGGCGGTGTAATGAGCCGATCTATCCTCTTTATCCGTGAGCTTTTCAAGAAGGAGGGCGTTGTTTGCCTTGTCGTTTCCGTGCTCGCCCGCAAATCTTGCGCTAAATATTCCGGGCGCGCCTCCGAGGGCATCAACGCAGATGCCGCTATCGTCAGCAAGGGCGGCACAGCCCGATATTTCGGCAATTTCCCTTGCCTTTTTCAGGGCGTTTTCCATAAAGGTCGTGCCGTCCTCAACCGTTTCGTGATCGATACCAGACTCACGAAGGGAGAGTATTTCCTCGAATTTTTCCGCGAGGATCTTTTTGATCTCGCCGATCTTATGTGCGTTATTTGATGCGATAATAAGCTTCATTATTTCTCCTGTGCGGCGGGGGTGTTCTCTGCCTCGTGAGATCGCCGCAAAAATTTTAGAAAAGACCTGTTATTTTGCCGTTTTCGTCTACGTCGATACGCTCTGCGGCGGGAGACTTGGGGAGACCCGGCATTGTCATAATATCGCCTGTGAGAACGACTATGAAGCCTGCTCCCGCAGAGACCTTAACGTTCTTTATAGTGACCGTGAAGCCGTCGGGTGCGCCGAGCTTTGTGGGGTCATCGGAGAAGGAATATTGGGTCTTTGCCATACAAACGGGGAGGTCGCCGTAGCCGAGGGCAGTGAGCTGAGCTATCTGCTTTTTAGCTGCGGGAAGAACGGAGATACCGTCGCCGCCGTAGATCTTTTTGACTATTGCTTCGATCTTTTCCTCGATGGTGGCACCGAGCTCATAAGAGAAGGTGAAGTCGCCCCGCTCCTCCTCGCAAAGACGAACTACCTCGCGAGCGAGAGCCTCGCCGCCCTTGCCGCCCTCTGCCCAAACGGTGGAGAGAACGACGTTTACTCCGAGAGCCTTACATTTTTCTATAATGAAGCTGATCTCGGCATCGGTGTCCGTGGGGAAGCGGTTGATCGCAACCACGGAGGGGAGCTTATATACGTTTTTGATATTTGATACGTGGCGAAGAAGGTTGGGAACGCCGCGCTCAAGAGCCTCAATATTCTCTGCGGAAAGCTCGGTCTTTGCAAGACCGCCGTGCATTTTGAGGGCTCTGACGGTTGCAACTATAACTACCGCCGAGGGAGTGAGACCTGCGGTGCGGCACTTGATATCAAGAAACTTCTCTGCTCCGAGGTCTGCGCCGAAGCCCGCCTCGGTGATGGCGTAGTCTGCCATTTTGAGAGCGCATCTTGTGGCGAGAACGGAGTTGCAGCCGTGGGCGATATTCGCGAAGGGGCCGCCGTGAACGAAGGCGGGGGTACCCTCAAGGGTCTGCACGAGATTAGGCTTTAGGGCATCCTTAAGAAGTGCGCACATTGCGCCCTCTGCGTGAAGGTCGCCTGCGGTGACGGGGCGTTCGTCGTAGGTATAACCTACGATGATCCTTGCAAGACGAGCCTTAAGGTCCGAGATAGAGCTTGCAAGGCAGAGCACCGCCATAATTTCGGAGGCAACGGTGATATCGTAGCCGTCCTCGCGGGGCACGCCGTTCACTCTGCCGCCGAGACCGTCCGTAACGAAGCGGAGCTGGCGGTCGTTCATATCAACGCATCTTTTCCAGGTTATTCTGCGAGGGTCGATGCCGAGGGCGTTGCCCTGATAGATATGGTTATCAAGCATTGCGGCGAGAAGATTATTTGCCGCGCCAATGGCGTGGAAGTCTCCTGTGAAGTGAAGATTTATATCCTCCATAGGAATGACCTGGGCGTATCCGCCTCCTGCCGCGCCGCCCTTAACACCGAATACGGGACCGAGGGATGGCTCGCGGAGAGCAACGGCAACCTTCTTCCCTATTCTCTTAAGACCGTCTGCAAGACCGATGGTGGTGGTGGTCTTTCCCTCGCCTGCGGGCGTGGGGGTGATGGCGGTGACAAGGACGAGCTTGCCGTCCTTTTTATCGGCGTTATCCGAGAGAAGGGAGAGATCGAGCTTTGCTTTTATATTTCCGTAGAGCTCAATATATTTTTCGTCAACTCCCGCCTCACGGGCGATCTCCATTATGTTTTTCGGCTTGGCTGCCTGAGCAATTTCAATATCAGTCATTTTCTTTTTCCTTTCGGGCAATATGCGCACGGCGAGCGAGCGCGATATCTTTACTTTATTATTTACATTAAAAGTATAGCCTAAAACGTGCGGTTTGTCAACCGCTATTTTAATTAAAAATTAAAAGGAAAAAATTTTTGATTTACCTCTTGACATTTGACTTTGATTGTTTTATAATATATTGTACGACTTTGGCGGCCGTAGCCTAAACTACGCCCTGAAGACGAAAAAAGGAGGATACCGAGTGAAGTTAGATTTGAGACCGCTCCTCGCGGGAGACAGACTGCTTGAGTTCGATTATGAGCTCCATCTCGATATCGCATCCGAAGATTTTGGAAGCCTTCTTTACGGAGTCGATTTTCCTTCTCCCCTGAAGGTCAAGGGTGAAATTACCAACACCGCCGGCTATATGAGAATGCAGGCGTCTGCATCGGTTGACTACCGCGCCGAATGTGCACGTTGCCTCGCTCCCGTGGTCGGAGAGTTCACTCTTAACCTTGAGAAAACCGTTTCCACGAAGAATATGCTCTCCGATCTTGACGAATCAAAGCTTGATGACTACGCTATCATCGAGGACGGGTATCTTGACGTCGACGAGCAGATCTTAATGCAGCTTGAAATGGAGTTCCCCTCCAGATTTCTCTGCAAAGAGGATTGCCTCGGACTTTGTCAGCGTTGCGGAAAGAATTTAAACGAGGGACCCTGCGATTGCGGAAAGGATGAGATCGATCCGCGCCTTGAGCCCTTAAGAAAAATTCTTGAAGAAATGAAGAAAAAAGAAAATAAAAATAATTAACATAACGAGAATGCGTGGAGCTTCGGCTCATAGCATACTCAGAGGAGGTAAAAGATGGCAGTACCAAAGAGAAAGGTTTCTCACGCGAGAAAGATGAAGAGACGTTCCAGCGTTTGGAAGCTCGAGACCCCCACTAATATCGTAAAGTGCCCTCAGTGCGGCGAGGCTATCCTTGCATACAGAGTTTGCGGCAATTGCGGCTACTACAAGGGTGAGGCTATCGTTTCCGTAAAGGACGACGCTAAAAAGTAATAAGCAAACAGCTTAAACCAAAAGAGAGATAACGCAAGGTTATCTCTCTTTTGCTTATATTTTGCAAATAGTTATTTGCATATTAACCGTTTTTTGCCTTGATTTCGACGCAACGGACGAGGAAATTCTCAAAGAATTTCTTTTCGATAGAGTCGCCTGTGTGATAGGACTGTTCGGGGTGCCATTGGGTTGCATAGATGCATCTTTCTTTATCCTCTATCGCCTCGATAACGCCGTCGGTCTTGCACCTTGCAACAGCCTTAAGATTAGGAGCAAGCTTACCTATCGCCCAGCGGTGATAGGAATTGACGCGAGCGGTGGTGCTACCGAAAACGTCATAGACGAAGGACCCCTCCTCGATATCTATATCGTGGTATTTCTTTTCGTCCTGGTGCGGGTCGTAGTCTATCTTCTCTATCGTGCCGCCAAAATAAATATTGAGGTCCTGATGACCTCCGCAAACTCCGAAGATGGGCTTACCCAGCTTCACGAAAATATCTATGATCTTTGCGTCAAGAGCATATTCATCTATCTTTTGAGGAGGATCCATAGGAGTGCCGCCGTAATATTTCGGGTCAATGTCCTTTCCGCTACCGGGGACGAT
Organism: Clostridia bacterium; assembly: GCA_017410065.1. Taxonomy (GTDB): domain Bacteria; phylum Bacillota; class Clostridia; order Oscillospirales; family CAG-272; genus UBA1740. The sequence continues at coordinate 49,625 of JAFQRL010000004.1, forward strand.
CAAGCCCTCGCACTCGCGGCAGATAGCTTCGGGATCCATACCCGACATTATTCCAACCAGCTCAAAGCCGTGCTCTATTGCCATCTGATAATAATCTGCCATAATATAGAAGCGGTGAGAAAATGCGCCCGGTGTGGGCATATCCATTTCACGAACGAGGGTGGCTATCTTCATATTTTTTCTCCTTTTTCTTTTATATCTTACAAGGTTTTTTGTATTGAATATTAAGGTCTTTTGCCTCGGCGTGTTTATTATATCATAGGTATATTTGTTTGTCAACAGCTATTTTGTTCTGTTTTTTGCACATTTTTTACACATTTTTTCAAAAACAAAAAATCTTTAAAAAATCTTCAAAAAAGGGCTTGACAAACCGACTTTTCTCTGTTATAATAGTATGCGTCACAACGCTGGTGTGGCTCAATGGCAGAGCAGCTGATTTGTAATCAGCAGGTTGTTGGTTCGACTCCGATCACCAGCTCCAATATTGGGGGGAATTCCCGAGCGGCCAAAGGGGGCAGACTGTAAATCTGTTGTCACTGACTTCGCTGGTCCGAATCCAGCTTCCCCCACCAAACAAAAAACCGACCCTTGCGGTCGGTTTTTTGTTTGGTTAGGGAGGCATTGGATTCGGCTAGGCACTTGCAAAGCAAGTGCGCTGGTTCGCATACCGCGCCTTGAGATCGGGGAGCTTGCTCACCAGGCGATAGGCGCAGGTATCTTCGCCAAAGGCGAATACCCAGCTTCCAAAAAAGCAGTATCATATTGATACAGCTTTTTTTATCCATTACGGAGTAATGGCATATCATCACCGCACGAAGTGTGGTGGATATCATCAAAAAGAGCGATTCCCTCGCTCTTTTTTGCATATCATCACGCATTAGCGTGTATTAAAACTCCGTAATGATGATATACAATGCTCCGCATTGATGATATACTCGTCCAAAAGCGAGATATTCTCGTTTTCGGACAGATGATATACACTTTCTGCGAAAGTGATTAAATCTGCAAGCCTTTTTGTTTTTAGCAGTAAAAAACAAATCGTTCTCTTTATACCCCTTTTGTTCAATTTATGGGGTATCGTTCAATTTATGATTCAGTTAAATATATTCTTGATTTTGGTCGGATTATATGATATAATAAACTCACCGACATATAAGAATTTATTTAGGAGAAATAAATATGTTTGGATTATTTGCTAAAAAAGTTATGAACGAAGAAGCCGCCAAGTCTTTTTGGAAATGGTTTGCAGAAAAAGAGGAGTGGATTATCAGCTGTATTTCCAATCACGACTCAACCTTTATATGGGCAATCGATGAAAAGTTAAAACCGGTATTCCCTTATTTCAAAGGAGAACTCGAATTCCAGCTTGGATACAACAATAGCGTTGGAGAATTTTTCTTCTTCCACTTTGGAAACAAAGACCTTGCTCGTGATGGTGAAGCCTTGGGAAGGATGATGCCTCCAGAAATCGCAAACAAATGGAAACTTATTCTGGAAAAATAAATTGTCCAATTTCGATTTATAAAACTAAAAACAGATGCAAACCCTTGTAGGAAAATCCACCCAACATTCTAAAATTTGCACCCATTTTGAAATGGTATCAAAATTTTAGATTACTCACAAACAAAAACCGACCCTTGGGCGACCTGCGATAAAGCAGGTTTTACCTTCCGAAAAAGAAAAAAGGAGTACGGACGATTTGTTCGTACTCCTTTTCACATACCTTGCTTGCAAGGTATGGTGTGTTATACTTTGTATTTCGGGTGGTAAATATAAGTGAAATGTTTTGCTGCCGCAAAACGTGAAATAATATGCTGCTCGCATATTGTGAAATATCTCACTTCGTTCGATGTGAAATGAAATTTGCCCACGTTCGCGGAGCGAACATTTCACATTTGCGAAGCAAATATTTCACCGCGAAGCGATTTCACTTGCCCGCAAGGGCAAATTTCGTTGGGCGGCCTGCTTTACAGTAGGTCGCCCAAGGGTCGGGACAATCGTTTTATATTATATAATATTATTTAATATTATTTTATTATTTTTATGTTGCTTATATTAAATATATATGATACAATAGTTGTGCAAGGGAAATGATATCCTTCGTCATTTTTCAAAATTTTCTGCGAGGTGCAATTTGAACATCGTTATGTGTGTTGGAGACAGCGGCGAGATGCTTTTTAACGGTCGCCGTGTCAGTCGCGACGAGGTCGCCTGCGGCGATATACTGAAGCAGCTTAAGGGCGAACGGCTTTATATCAAGCCTTATTCACAAAAGCTTTTCGCTCCATTTGAGGGCAATGCAAATCTTCCAACCGTTTGCGAGGACCCACTCGGGACAGCCTCTGACGGCGAGTGGTGCTTTATTGAGGATGAGGATATTATGCCCTATTTCGATAAGATCGAAAAGCTTCTTATTTATAATTGGAATTTGAATTACCCTTACGATATGAGATTAGATCTTGACTACGTGAGAGGCAAGCTCAGGCTATCGGAAATGAAAAAGCTGGTTGGCAAGGCTCACGATAAGATCACCCGCGAGCTATACAGAAAGGATTACAGGAGTAAAATTTGATGAAAAGAACGAGTGCATTTTTAAGATTATCTGCTTTGGCCGTTTGTCTTATTTTGATAATCAGCCAGCTTGGCTCCTGCTTTGAGCCTGAAAAGCCCAGTGCGGGCAACGGTCCGAGTGTGGACGAGGGTGAGCTCCCCGACCATTCGGGCGGTGCGGCATACGTTGCCGTAAACGGTAATATCCCTTATTTTGAGGCTGACGATATCGTTTATGAGTCCTACGAATATTATTCCGAGCTTGACGGTCTTGGCAGATGCGGCGTTGCGGTTGCCTGCATAGGCACAGACATTATGCCAACCGAGGACAGAGAGGGCTCGCTCACGGTTACTCCCTCGGGTTGGGAATACAAGGGCAAATCAAACAATAATACATATTCCTTTGTGGACGGCGGCTTCATATATAACCGCTGCCATCTCATCGGCTATCAGCTAACAGGCGAAAATTCCAATGAGAAAAACCTTATAACAGGAACAAGATATCTTAATATGAAGGGTATGCTTCCCTTTGAAAATCTGGTTAAGGCGTTTGTTGTTGACACCGAGATGCACGTTATGTATCGCGTTACTCCCATATTTGAGGGCAACGATTACGTGGCGAAGGGCGTGCTGATGGAGGGCTATTCGGTTGAGGACGACGGCGAGGGCATCTGCTTCTGCATTTTTGCATACAACATTCAGCCCGGCGTTATCATCGATTATTACACAGGCGAGAACAAGGCTGACCCCGAATACAACGAGGGCTCCGAGGAGACTGTGAGCGCGGTTTACGTGCTTAATATTTCCACAAAGAAATACCATCTTCCCACCTGCACCTATGCAAAGTCTATGAGCTCCGACAACCGCTTCAATTACACAGGCGAGCCTGAGGATTTTAAAACTCTTTATCCCGATTATTTACCCTGCGGATCCTGCAATCCCGATCAAAAATAATAAATAATTTTGGAGAATAATGATGATTAAAAGATTATCCTTCGTCAAATTCCTGATCTTGAGCCTTGTGCTTGCGATTGCCCTCAGCTTCTGCGCCTGCACGCCTCAAGGCGGCGGCGAGACCGACGGTGCGAGCGACCTTCCCGCTATTTCTTATTTCAGGATAAGCGGCCCCTCCGAGCTTGAGCTTGAGCTTGGGGACGAGCATCAGCTTGTTATAGACCACCCCGCCGAGGTCCTCTCTCACGTTGCTTGGTCGGTTGAGGGCAGCTCGGTTACCGTTTCGGGCGGCAAGCTTTCTGCGGTCGCGCTCGGCGAATCGACTGTCACGGCGACCTATGGCGCGCTCTCGGACAGCGTGAAGGTGACTGTTGTTGAGGAGGGCTCGGGCGATACTCCCGACACTCCCGATACTCCCGATACTCCCGACGCGGGCTTTGCTATCAGCAACATTCTGAACGGAACGGACGGCGAAAGCTACACCGTGCGCGGAACGGTCGTTGCATACAACGCGCAAAGCTTCCTTATCAATGATTCCACAGACTCCGTGCTCGTTTATATGGGCTACACCTGGTCGCCCGACGTTAAGCTTGGCGACTTTATTGAGGTCAGCGGTGCACGTGCGGTATACGGCTCGGCAGTTCAGTTTGCACAGGGGTCGACATACAAAAAGCTTGATAGCGCAAGCTACTCCAAGCCCACTCCCGCAGAGCCCTCTGTGGCAGAGCTGAACGCATATTCCTCGGCGGCGAGCGTTAAGCCGAGCTTCGTTAAGCTCACGGGCGTGCTCTCTATTTCCTCTGACGGAAAGTATTATAACTTCAATATTCCCGGTGCCACCATCGTTGGCAGCCTTACCTACCCCATCTCCTCCGACGTTATTCTTCTTAAGAATATGGACGGCTCCACCCTTGAGGTCGAGGGCTGGATCACAGGCGTTACAGGCGGAGGTAAATATCTCAGCATTATAACCACAAGCATCACCGAGATCGAATCGGGCTCCTCGGGCGGAGACGAGGGCGGCTCGGGCAGCAGCTCATCGGGTATCGTTATCGGCGGCGAGGAGATCCCCTCATATTCGGGTAACGGCTACTACGTTGTGAACGGCAACAACCCCTTCTTCTCGGAGACAGACAAGGCGTTCACAGGCTATCAGTATTCAGCACTTGACAGCAGAGGCCGAGCAACGGGTGCTTTTGCAAGGCTTACCACAAGCCTTCTTCCCACAGGCGAGAGAGACGATATCTCCTCTATGAGACCCTCGGGCTGGAAGCAGGCTTATTACACCTCCATAGGTCTTGATCACCTCTACGACCGCTCTCACCTTCTCGCTCATATGTTTATGGACGACGACTTGCATATCGAAAACTTCGTCACAGGAACGGTTTATATGAACCAGCAGAATATGACGACCTTTGAGAATATGGTGTGCGGCGTTGTTAAGAGCGGCTCGGACGTGCTTTACAGAGTTACTCCCATTTACATCGAAAGCAACCTTGTGTGCAGCGGTCTGCTTATTGAGGCATACTCAATTGAGGATGGCGGCGACGATATTTGCTTCTGCGTATTCCTTTATAACGTTCAGCCCGGTGTTGATATCGATTATGCAACAGGCTCAAGCTCGCTTGCAAGCACGGGCAGCGGCTCGGGTAGCGGCTCGGGCAGCACCGATACTCCCTCCACTCCCAACCCGGGTGACGCCGTGAGTGGAGACGTTGTTTTCAACCTTGGCGCAAACGGCTCTGCCGAGCACGCGGACGGTGCCTCAAAGACCACCGCCACCTTTACCGAGGGCGAGCATTCCCTTAACATTACGGACGGCACTCAATTCTACACAGGTGCCTTTGATGCAAAGGGCAATTCCTGCATCAAGCTTGGAGCGACCAGCAAGGTCGGAAGCTTCAGCTTCACCGTTGGCGCAGATGTCTCAAAGGTATACATCAAGGTTGCGGGCTACAAGGCAAACACAGGTATTCTGGGCGTCAACGGAGTCTCTCACAATATATCAACAAAGTCTAACGACGGCGCGTATACGGTGATCGAGGTCGACACCTCGTCGAGCAAGACTGTAAACGTCAGCACCCAAAGCGGCGGTTACAGAGTTATGATAGACTCAATTGAGCTTGTCGTTAATAAATAAAATGACATTTCAGGATAAAATCAAGCTGAACAGGTTTTTCGAAACCGTATCAGACAATTACCGTATCACAAGAATTTACGCCGAATATCTTGAAAGATATCCCGAGCTTATCAAGGCGGAGATGGTAGATGCCCTCACCGAGGACGGAGACATTAGCCGTGAGGAGGCTATCGTGGCTCTGCTTTCGGAGGCATTCGCTCTTGACTTTTCAAAAGCCGAGGACAGGCGGCTGATAATGAATTATCTCACCCCCTCCGTGAGGATGCTGGATCCGCAAAAATATATAAACAACCCCTATTATAAAAATATCAGGATCGAAAATATCCGTCGGGGCGGCTGGGAGCTGAAAAACGAATGTTACCCTGCATACAGAGGCGTTATCGCCGCTGATATGATCCTTGCCGAGGATCATAAGGAGATCCCCCCTCTCGGATTTTTCGCCGAGGATTTTCACTTCCCCGCCGTGCTTGAGGGCGGCAACGAATGGATGACCCTAACCCCCGTGGATCTCGATACCTGCGAGGACGCTATCAAGGCGGCTCACGGAAAGGTCGTGACCTACGGTCTCGGGCTTGGATACTATGCTTATATGGTGTCTATGAAGGAGGAGGTCAGGAGCATTACCGTTGTGGAAAGATCGGAGGAAGTAATTAAGCTCTTTAGCGACTATATCCTTCCCCAGTTCAAAAAAAAGGACAAGGTGAGGGTCGTTTGCGCGGATGCCTTTGATTACGCCGAGCGAGTCTCCCCGAAGGAGGGCTTTGATCTCGCTTTCGTTGATACCTGGCGCGATGCCTCGGACGGCGAGCCGATGTATAGGCGAATGAAGCCTCTTGAGAAGCTTTCGCCCAATACGAAATTTATGTATTGGATAGAGAATTTCCTTATATCAAGGTCTCGCGCCTTGAAGCTTGATAAGCTTCGAGAAAAGCTTGATGGCGGTGCAGATGATGCTCCGTGCTCCTTCGATGAATTTATCAGCGAATACAAGAAAATATAGCAAAAACCGAGCAAAATGCAAAGAGTTGTGTGCATTTTGCTCGGTTTTCTTTTGGCGCGAAGAAATTTATTTCCTTCTTTTTTCATTCACTTTTTATTATATTCGGATCAATATTTATTATTATTCATAGTTATTTGATGCTGCTTTTCAGGATACCTTTGAAATTGCGATGCTCTTATATCTCGGCGTTATGCTCTCTGTGATATGGGTGCCGATGATGCGGTCTATGGCTGAGATGACGGCGAAGGATGCCGCACCGATAAGGCAAACCAGCATATCAAGGAGAGTGTCGAAAACACCGAGGTCAAGATATCCGCCCTCGACCGTGTAGGTCTCGCCGCCGTTATAGACGATAACGGTTTTATCGATATTGGGAATATTAAGAGGCTTCTCGTGGCTGCCTGCAAGATAATAGGAATTTATTTCCTTAACAATTCCGTCCTCCTGCATATCTCCTCTCATTGCCACCGTGAGGAGCCATTCAAACATTTCCCAAAGCACGGCGATCGCAAGGGAGAAGCTGATGGCAAAGAGCACCGCCGCAAGTCCCGAGCCGCCGCGGGATATAAGTATTCTTTCCATTATTGAGTAGCCGAGGCAGGCAAAGATCAGCCCCGAGACTGCGTGGAGCAGAGTGTCAAACCAAGGGAAGATCATATAAAGGTCGTAGCAGGTGCCGAGTATGCCGCCGATGGGGACAAAGAACAGGACTACGAGAAACAGCGCGCTGCAACGCATATCAAGCGCGTATTCAAAAAGAGGAAGCATAATAACGAACAGGGCGAAATATGCGATAGGAAGAAAGCCGTCGCGCACCCTTCCCGAGGCAAAAAAGAGTACCGCGGAAAACAGGGTGAATATAAGATACAGGGCGAAAAATACTATACGGAAGCCGCCCCTTGAATAGCAACTTCCGAAATATGAGACAAAACCCTTGATGCTTTTTTTCATTTTCTTTTCTCCAAAAACAAATTTACCTTTAATATTCTATCACCGAGAATTAGAAAAATATAGCGAAATTTGTTAACGCAAAATCAAAAATACTTGATTATTTGCTTCTATATTAAAAAAAAGACCTTGAACTTTTTCTTCATTTGATATAAAATAGATTTAGCTTTACTTTGGAGGTGCTATTATGAAAGCCAATGTCGAGAAAATTTTTGCGACCTACAAGAAGATATCAAAGCGCGAGCAGTCCAGGATCACCACGTCCCAGCTGAACGTGCTATACAACATATATAAGCGCGCCGAGCGCGATGAGGAGTATGCCGCACAGCTTAAGGCATACAACACAGGGCTTGGAGACGATATCCTCAGTCTTATAGATAAATTCTTTGATGCGTATAACACAAGGTACGGTCTCGATATAAGAGATTCGCTTATCGTTTTTGACGACCCCGAATTCACCGAGGGCTCCTACTTCCTTCTCACCACCTACGCAAAGGGCGAGGGGGGCTCGCTTGAGGAAAGGTCTCCCCTTGAATTCAAGGTTGGCGAGGTAGCGCACGTTAAGGCTACCCTATACAGCCATTCCACGGATAAGCCTATGAGCTCATATTGCCTTGTAATGTCACTTATCAACGACTGCGGCGGCACAGACGAGCTTACCGTCTACGATGCCGACACTATCGAATTTGATGCAACGCTTCAGAGAGCGGGTGCTGTGAGATTCAATATTGAGCCGAGAGACGAGGACGGCAAGGTGAAGGTCGGCGCGGAGATCGCCTGCGGCGGTATTCTGTTTTCCAAGGACGAGATACTTCCCTTCCATAGCTCCCCCGAGGACTTTGACGATTTCTGGCGCGAGCTGATCAGAGGGCTTATGAGGGTCGACCCCAAGAGCACCGAGCCCGACGGCTACGAGGGAGACGTTGTTTCCGAATTCGATATGCCGAAAAAGAATTTCTTCGGGCTCAGAAAATTCGACGTGGATTACCTTGACAGCTTTGCAAGGGCGGGATACGCCGAGCAGGATAAGTCCACTCTTGAGACTCACGATTCATACGAGGTATACCTTAAGGCTCCCGGCCCCTGCCACGCAAGCGGCTTCCTTTCCATACCCAAGAACGCAAAGAAAAAGAGTCTGCCTCTCACGCTTACCTTCGACGGTTACAGTGCTTATGCTCCGATGCCCGTTTATTCAAGTAATGAGATCAGAATGCACAGCACCCACCACGGCTACGAGATGGCAAAGCCGAGAGAGGGCTATTATCTTAAGCTGAGCCGCGGCGGTATTCTTGCAAATTACGGCAGAGCCAGCGGAGACGTGAACTCGGGCTATGCAAATATCAGAGACTGCTATATGACCTATCTCCATCTTCGCAATTTGCAGATGCTGAGATTTGCCACCGACCCCGCACTCTCGGGCGATATTCCCCTTCTTCACGAATATTGGAACGGCGAGATCAAGCTTATCGGCGGCAGTATGGGCGGCTATCAGGCATCCTTTACGGCGGCACTTGCCACCCTGCTTCTTGAGGTCTCGGCACCATTTAAGATCATTTACGTTGGCGCAAGCGTTCCCGCCTTCTGCAATCTTGCAGGCAGACTTGACGGTAGGATCGCCACAAGGCTCACGATGTATGAGGACGGAATGGATTATTTCGATCCCGCTATGGCGGCACATCTTGTGAACTGCCCCTTTGAGGTGCAAAGAGCGGCTCTCGGCGACGAATCCTGCCCCGCCACCCATATAACGGCATTCTTCAATTCCCTTCCCAAGCATATCCCCAAAAAGATCAAATATCTCCAGAATTCCTCTCACGGATATATTCCCGACGAATATATTCAGGATTGGCATTGCTATAAATACAATATGGACAGCAAGGATTTTTGCGAGATGGTGTTCTGACGTATCCCGGAGAGATTTGAGAAAAAGCAAAAATTAAAAGTTAATAAAAAACCCGACCTGTGGGATTATCCGTGCAGGTCGGTTTGATTATTATTTTTCGCCATTTTCCGAGAGGTGAAGCCTTTTGGATGTGGGGGAGCTATACGTCGGAATACAGGCTTTTCACGAGTGCTTTTGGGATAGCCGAAGGCGCGAGGTGAGCCCACCGCGTCTTTTGCAGAGGTGAGCCCGCCGCGTCTTTTGCAGAGGTGAGCCCGCCGCGTCTTTTGCAGAGGTGGCATCTCGGGCGGCTATTACAAGCCGAGAACGCTTCTTGAAACGAGGAAGTATAAGACGAGGGACACGGCGTCCACGAGAGTCGTGATAAGGGGCGACGCCATAACCGCAGGGTCCAGCCCGATTTTTTTAGCCAGAAGCGGGAGTATCGCGCCGATCATTTTTGCCACGATTATTGTGACGGTGAGAGACAGAGCTATGGCAACGGCAACGGTGAGGGTGATCGCATCGTCTCCCAGCATAAGTCTATCAACAAGCATAACCTTTGCGAAGGTGACGACTCCGAGCGAGACACCGCAAAGTATACCCACGCGCAGCTCCTTCCAGAACACTCTTGGCAGGTCGGAGAATGAGACCTCGGCAAGCGAGATGCTTCGGGTGACGGTTACGGAGGACTGACCGCCCGAATTTCCGCCTGTGCCCATAATCATCGGGACGAACAGGACGAGAACGGCGGGGAGTGCCGCCTCAAAGCCCGAGAGGATCGCTCCCGAGACGGTGGATGAAAGCATCAGAAGCAAAAGCCAGGGCACTCTTGAAAGAAAGAGCGAGAGGGCTGACGCTTTAAGATAGGGCGTTTCGGTGGGGGTGATAGCCGCCATTTTTGCGAAGTCCTCCTCGGATTCCTCGCTGATGACGTCGATAGCATCGTCAAGAGTGATGATACCGACGAGCCTTCCCTCGCTATCCACCACGGGCATTGCAAGAAGTCCGTATTTATTCAGGACTCTTGCGACCTCCTCGCGGTCGTCGTGGGTATTAACGCAGAGCACGTTGCGCTCCATAATATCGGTGAGCGGGGTGTCAAGCTCAGAGGTGAGAAGCTCCCTTGCGGTGACAACGCCTGTGAGGTGCCTGTCCTTATCGGTTACGTAGCAGGTGTAGATGGTTTCCTTATCTATTGCAACTCGGCGGATATGGGTGAGGGCGGCTTCCACGTCTATTCCCTCAATGAAGCGGACGTACTCGGTGGTCATAACGCTGCCCGCTGACTGCTTCGGATAATTGAGTATCTGATTAATAACGCGACGGTCTGCGGGGTCGGAGGAGCGAAGTATTCTTTTTACAACGACAGCTGGCATTTCCTCGATAAGGTCGACCGTGTCGTCGATATAAAGCTCGGAGAGGATCTCGGAGAGCTCGCGGTCGGTGAAGGATGCGATAAGTCGCTCTCTTGTTTCAGCCTCCAGCTCAACGAACACCTCCGCCGCCTGCTCCTTGGAGAGTAGCCTGAAAAGTATGGGCTCGTCCCGATCCTCAAGCTCGCCGAAGATCGCCGCAAGGTCAGGCGCAGGGATAACCTCGGCTATCTCCCTGAGCTTGCGGTAGCTTTTATTTCTGATCTGCTCTTCAATAACAGAAACAGCCTCCGCATAGGACGGCTGAGCAACCGCCTGGCGAAGGCTTTGATTAATGATCATTTCTTCCATTTTGCCTCCTTTTGGCAGAGCAAAACGGGCGTAGAGGAAAATTTCAAAAGGTCTCTACACCAAGGCTTGATCTGCCGAATATTCAATTATTGCTTTAGGGTATGTACTTCGACTATCGTCCACCACAGCAGATCACTCCAATCATTTTTTATTTTCGTATTTATTATACTACCGCAAAAGCGGTTTGTCAACATTTATTTTGATTTGGTAAAATTATTATTTAAAAGACGGTTCCCATAGCGCGAAAAAGCCATTTTTCAAATTTGCTATAAGCAGATCAAAGAAGCAGATCAAGCTCCTCCTCGGTGAAAACCGTGATTTCCTCCTTCATAAGAAGCTCCGCCGCAACGCCGTCTCCCTCGGTGAGAGTGCCGCTGAAGCTACCGTCATATATCAGCCCCTTGCCGCAGGATGGACTGCGAGCCTTAAGGAGCGCGAGACTTACGCCGTTTGCTTTTGCTATATCAAGGGATGCCTCGGCACCTCTTTTATAGTTTTCGGTAACGTCGCGCCCGTCCTTCATAAGGACTCTCCCGCCCACTCGTTCGCTTGGGATCCTCGGCGTTGGAAGTCCGCCGTAGATCTCGGGGCAGATAGGGATAAGATTATATTTTTTACGAAGCGCGGATACATCTACCTTGGTAACCCGCTTTCCGTCGTAGCGGCAAGGAATACCGAGAAGGCACGCGCTGATAAGCAAATTCCTTTTCATTTCAAAGTCCTTTTTTATGTGATATTATGGCAAATATGCAAATAGTTATTTACTTATGAGGTCATTTTTGATCATTTCCGTGTCTCCCGCACCCATCACGATTATTGCCCCTTGAGTGTGCTCATCGATTACCGAGCAGACCTCGTGATCGGCGGCATAGTATGCTCTCTCGCCGATATCGGCGGCAAGGCGACGGGAATTTACGCCTGTTATAGGCTTTTCTCTTGCAGGGTAGATATCGGTGAGGACTATGTGGTCGGCAAGAGAAAGTGCGGCTGAGAATTCCGACCAGAGTGCCATCGTGCGAGAGAAGGTGTGAGGCTTGAAAACGACCGTTATAAAGTCGCGGGCTATGGGCTTCAAGGCATTGATACCCGCTATTATCTCGGTTGGATGATGGGCGTAGTCGTAATATACGGGTCTGCCGTGATGATTTCCAACAAGCTCAAGTCTTCTTGGAACGCCGCGGAAGCTCTCTATTGCCTCCTTGACTATCTGCACTCCCGCGCCCATCTCAAGTGCAGCCGCCGCGGCGGCAGCTGCATCGGTTACGTTGTGGACCCCCGGGACCGACAGCTTGATCTTTACCACCTTTGCTCCGTGATGATAGAGGGTGAATTCCATTCCGTCATCCAAAAAGGCGGTGATATGATATCGCCAGTCCGCCCGCTCGCCCTGCCCAAAGGTGATGACTCTTGCGTGGATGTCGTGCATAATTTCGGAAAGGTGCTCGTCATCAAGATTAAGAAGGACGAAGGTCGATGCCTTGGAAAGTGCCTTAACGTAGGACGAGCGCATTGCCTTGATGTCGTGGAAATAGTCTGTGTGATCCAGCTCAAGATTCAAGGCGATCGCCACGGTTGGCGAGAAGCAAAGGAAGGAATCGCGGTATTCACAGGCTTCGTATATCAGCATCTCTCCCCTGCCCACTCTCAGCGGCTCGCCGTTGATAAGCTCTGCGCCCGAGAGAGTGGTTGGCTGACTCATTCCCGCGGAGAATATAGCATCAAGCATCGATACGGTGGTGCTCTTGCCGTGAGTTCCCGAGATGCCTATGCGCCCCTTGTAATCAAGCATCAGCGCGCCGAGAAGCTCCGCACGGGAAACGGTGGGAATACCGAGATTATTTGCGTTTATCAGCTCGGAATTGCGCTCGGAAATTGCGTGAGAATATACGACAAGACCTGCGCCTCTCACGTTTGAGCCCTCGTGACCGATAAAGATCTTAACTCCTCTTAAGGCAAGCTCCTTGGTGCGGGGAGATACTATTCTGTCGCTACCTGTGACCGTGGCTCCGAGGAGGAGGGCAAGCCTTGCAAGCGAATACATCGAAACGCCGCCGATGCCCACGAAATGGATCGTTATTCCCTTTTGGCTGGCAAGCTTGCGAATACCGTCAAAGGTCAGCTTCTTCTTTTGATTTGCCATATATCTCCTCTCCGCGCCGAGATCCTTATATTTTGCTCGGGCTATTTTTATACTATGCGCAGCCTCAGACTTGTGACATTTAAGCTTGGCTCTCGCCTATCACAGAAAGGCTGATGCGTATCTCATTTTTATTCGGCTTCATTTCGCTTTTTTAGCAGAAATTGTCAAAACTATGCAAAATGAACTATGTTCACAAAAAAGTTACAGCATATAGCGTAATTGTTTTATTTTAGAATAAATAATTTTAAAATTTATATATTATACTAGTATCGTTATTGTTACCGAAGCGTTAAAATTTATGAAAGGAATGCAAATGATGAACTTGACCGATATTAAAATCAGGAAGTTTTTTGATGAAGGACCTATGAAGGCTGTGGTTTCCGTAACCTTCAACGATTGCCTTGCGGTTCACGACATTAAGGTTATCTATGCCCGTGAAAGATATTTTATCGTTATGCCCTCCAGGAAAAATCCTGACGGAACATACCGCGACATCGTACATCCCATCAATGCTGACTTCAGAGCGGCACTTGAGGAAGCTGTTATCAATGCTTACCACGCACAGCTTGCCGAGGCTCAGAGTGCTCCCGAGAGCGATCTTGACAAAGACACTGTAATTATCTGATCTATTGAATACGCAAAGCATCAGGCGGCGGACCATACGTCCTCTTCCCTTGATGCTTTTCGTTTTTTATCGGCCTTTTCTTCACTGCTTGCGGTGCTTCACTGCAAGCCTCTCACGAAATGCAAGCCTCGACACGTTCGATAAAATCGGGACGGAGAAGTGGCACAAGCCAACATCTCCGTCCCACTTAGGTAAATATTTTACCCTGCGGCTATGAGCAATATCTGCTCACGGTCGTTTATTTTTATTATTCCTCTGCGGAAAGCTCTGCTACGTTTTCAGCCTCTGCCGCGGGAGCCTCTGCTACCTCAGCCTCTGCCTTTTTGCGAGCCTTTTTGCGGGGAGTTGCAGCCTCAACGTCCTTCTGCTTTTCAAGAGTGGACTTCTGATCGCGAAGAACCTGCTTCTGGGAAGCAAGAGCTTCCTTCTGCATACCGAGAACCTCAGCCTGACGAGCCGCAAGCTCTGCCTGGAGATCAACGTTCTTATTATTGCCTGCTATGATGGACTGCTGAGTTGCGATGATGTCCTTCTGCGCCTGCATTACAGACTTCATTGCTTCCTCAAGAGTGGACTGAGTTTCAATAACTACGCGCTGGCTCTCCTCCATTGCTGCCTGAGCCTCGGTGAGACCCTGCTGACGCTCCTGAGCGGACTTCTGCTGCTCGATAAGCATCGTCTGCTCCTCGGCAATAGCAACCTGATCCTGAGCGATAACTCTCTGGTTAACCTGGATGCCCTGCTGCTCACGAACGGTGTGGCGCTGAAGGTCGTTTGTCTGCTTCTGGAGATCGTTGATGGAGCTCTGCTTATCGGAAAGCTCGGTGTAGGTTGCGGTGAGCTCTGCCATAGAAGCGGTGAGTGCCTTAAGGTTATCCATCATTGCGGTGAGCTTTTCGATGAGGAACTTCTCGTCGTCGAGAATAGAGCTCTCAAGAGCCATAATCTCATCTGCACCGTAGGTTCTGGAAACGAGAGTGGGAACTGCGGGCTCTGCTGCGGGAGCCTGAGAGGCGGGCGCATAGCCTGCGGGAATATTAACGGGATGCTCGGAAAGGAACTTCTCGATGCGCTTATCAAATGCAAGAACGAACTTCTGCATCGTTGCGGCGATAGCCTTCTCAACGATAGCGGAAACGTCTACGGATACGGGCATAATTCTGGGAGCAACGTCTGCCGCGGGCTCCTCTGCTACGGGAGCGGGTGCCGCGCTCTGATCTGCGCCGCAGTAGCAGCAGAATGCAGAGTCTGCATCGATCTCCTTGCCGCAGTTATAGCAATAAACCTTCTCTGCAACAGCCTCATTAACAACAGTCACTTCTTCTTCCTCCTTGATCTCGGGTGCTTCTTCAACAACGGGAGCCTCCTCTGCGGGAGCCTCAGCAACTACCTCCTCTGCGGGAGCCTCGGCTGCTACCTCAACCTCCTCCTCAACTGCGGGGAGAGTGATGCCGTCTGTGATGAGCTGGATCTTGTTTACTCGTTCGTCTATTTCGATTATGTATCTATCGCACTCGGAAACGTACTTAACGCTCTTATCGTCGGGAAGAGCTGCGGCGATCTCGTTATAAAGATCGCGAACCTCGCCAACGAGCTTATTGATGCACTCGCCGATGCTATTATAGGTAGCGGCGCACTCAAGGAAATCAGCCTTTGCATCCTCGTACTTTTCAGTGTTCTTCTTGCCGGGCTTCTTATCGAAAGCGTTCTTTGCGCTTGCAAAATACTTTGCGGCGCCTGCAACGTTCTTTGCCGCCATTTTATAGAGGCTAAGCTCGCCGTTGACCTTCTTCTTATTGTCGGCAACCTCGCGGTAAAGCTCAGCAACGTATGCTTTCACTTCTTTTTTACTTGATGATGAATTAACAGCCATAGGATAATACCTCTTTCTCCGCAAGCGCGGTAGTTCTTAACAACTATATTATATCAAAATAATTATCAACCGTCAATAGATATGAGCAAAAATTTTTAATTTTTTTTAATAATTTTCGTGTAGTATGCCTCGCGCGCGAGGAAATTCTCATCCGAATTCGTTTATTTTGGCTACTAAACATTACAATTCGGCGAAAATGGAGCAGGTGGAAAACGAAAAGAAGGCGACCGCGCGGGCCGCCTTCCATAATATTTAATTCAAAATCAGTGGCAGATGCACTTCTCGGTATCCTTATCGAAGATGTGGATACGGGAGGAATCGATCGCAACGGTGATCCTGTCGCCTGCCTGAGCCTTGGAGCGGGAGGAAACTCTTGCGATGATGTTCTTGCCGTTGGTTGCATCCTCCATACCCTCGAAGCCGAGGTAGAGATAGATCTCAGCACCCATAAGCTCGGTAACGTCAACGTCAACCTGCATAGTGGTCTCGGACATAGTCTCAAGATACATAGGCTCGTCGTGAATAGCCTCGGGACGAACGCCGAAGATAACGTCCTGACCGATGTACTCCTTGAGGTCGGGGTTGTTGGACTTATCAGCGGGAAGCTTGATCTCGGTTGTACCGAAGGTAGCATAGAGATCGTTATCGTGCTTAACGAGCTTACCTGTGATGAAGTTCATCTGAGGAGTGCCAATGAAGCCTGCAACGAAGAGATTGCAGGGAGAATCGTAAAGATTCTGAGGAGTATCAACCTGCTGGATAAGACCGTCCTTCATAACAACGATACGGGAAGCCATCGTCATAGCCTCGACCTGGTCGTGCGTTACGTAGATGAAGGTGGTCTCAACCTTCTTGTGAAGCTTGGTGAGCTCGGTTCTCATCGATGCACGAAGCTTAGCGTCAAGGTTGGAAAGAGGCTCGTCGAGAAGGAATACCTTGGGGTTACGAACGATAGCACGGCCAAGGGCAACTCTCTGCTTCTGACCACCCGAAAGAGCCTTGGGGCGTCTCTCAAGAAGATGGCTGATGTCAAGAATTCTTGCAGCCTCCTCAACGCGGCGCTTGATCTCCTCCTTGGGAGTCTTGCGGAGCTTAAGGCCGAATGCCATATTATCAAATACAGTCATATGAGGATAAAGAGCGTAGTTCTGGAACACCATCGCGATATCTCTATCCTTAGGAGCGATGTCGTTTACGTATCTATCGCCGATGTAGAGCTCGCCCTCGGAAATCTCCTCAAGGCCTGCGATCATACGAAGGGTGGTGGACTTACCGCAACCCGAAGGACCAACGAAGATAAGGAACTCCTTATCCTTGATCTCAAGGTTGAAGTCGGAAACGGCTACAACGCCGCCGGGGTACTTCTTGTAGATGTGTCTGAGTGAAAGACCTGCCATTTTAGTTCTCCTTTTGGAAAATTATTTTTTAACGATACTATTCTACCATATTTTAATAAAAAATCCAATTGGCAATACTCACGATTTTTGCATTTGGTTTTTGTGCAGTTCTAACAAATATCAGATGTATAAATTGTGAACTATGCCGAGCAAAAAAACCACTTTCTAATTTATTAGAGAAAAATTATAATCGAACGCGCTAAAAAGCTTGGTAACAGGCTCGCAAGCATATCCGAGAGCTGTCGCCCGATTATCCTAAAGTGTTCAGAGGTTTTAGTCTTATTCGTTAGTAAAAGTCTGTGCTCTCTCCGTCGCACCGCATTTATATTGCACGCATCAAGGACTACATCTTATTTCCCGATATTTCCCTCTCAAAAGGTGAAAATGCAAAATATAGTTTACATTTACCCAACTTTTGAGCTGATACTACCGTAAAAATCCGAGTCAACCGATTATGGGAATAAGCTGAAAAACACAAAGGCGACTCGCAAAGAGGGAGGCTTTCCGCTCGCAAGTCGCCAAGATATATGTGTTTTTTTGATGAGCAAGGAAGACCTACTACCTTTACTCTGCGGCGCGTGATCTTATGCGTTAGCCGCCTTAACGATAGCCGTGAACTTATCGGTCTTAAGAGATGCACCGCCGATAAGGCCGCCGTCAACGTTTACCTTGGAGAGAAGCTCTGCCGCATTGCCGTCGTTCATAGAGCCGCCGTACTGAACGGTGATAGCCTCCGCAGCCTCTGCTCCGAATGCCTCTGCAACCGCCGCGCGAACGAAGCCGTTGCCCTCGTCTGCCTGATCGGCAGTAGCGGTGACACCCGTGCCGATAGCCCATACGGGCTCGTATGCAATGATAACGTTTGAAAGCTGATCGGGAGTGACGTTTGTGAGAGCCATCTTTGTCTGATACTTAAGAAGGGTCTCGGTGTAGCCGAGCTGACGCTCCTCAAGAGTCTCGCCAACGCAAACGATAGCCTTAAGACCTGCACCAAGTGCCGCAAGGGTACGAAGGTTTACAGTCTTGTCTGTCTCTGCAAAATACTGACGGCGCTCGGAGTGACCGATAACAACGTACTCAACACCTGCCTCAACAAGCATCTTTGCGCTGAGCTCGCCCGTGTATGCACCCGACTCCTTGAAATGTACGTTTTCAGCACCGATCTTGATGTTGGTGCCTGCCGCAGCCTCAACAGCCGCGGGAATATCAATAGCGGGAACGCAAAGGACGATATCGCAACCGTCAAGTCCCGCAACCATAGGAGCAAGCTCGGCGATGAACTTCTTGGTCTCCGAGGGAGTCATATTCATCTTCCAGTTGCCCGCAATTACTGTTCTTCTCATTTTTTCTTTCCTTTTTATTATATAAGGTTTTTATTCAAATATTGGCAAGCCGCAGCTTGCCAATATTCTTTAATGTTCATTTTTTTAAGCTCGTTGGATCAAGAATTTATGCCGTTCATTTTTTCAAGCTTGTTGGATCAAGAATTTTGAGCAGAAATTCTTGATTGCGACCCGAAGGCGTAGTTACCTACGTCGAGCGGGAGCAAGCGAGGATTTATGCCAAAATTATTTATCCAAGAGGCAGGATACACCGGGGAGATCCTTACCCTCAAGGAATTCAAGAGATGCTCCACCGCCTGTGGAAATGTGAGTGATCTTGGGTGCGAAGCCGAGCTGCTCGCAAGCTGCTGCGGAGTCGCCGCCCCCTACGATCGTGATGGCATCACTGGAGGCGAGAGCCTCTGCTACGGCAATGGTACCCTTTGCAAGAGTGGGGTTCTCGAATACGCCCATAGGACCGTTCCAGATTACGGTCTTTGCCGCAAGAACTGCATCGGAGAAGAGCTTTGCTGTCTTGGGACCGATATCAAGTCCTTCCTTATCTGCGGGGATCTTATCGGAATCAACGTACTCAACGTCGATAGGACCGTCGATAGGATCGGGGAAGCTGTCTGCAATTGCGGTGTCGATGGGAAGAAGAAGCTTAACGCCCTTCTCCTCTGCCTTCTTCATCATCTCGCGGCAGTAATCAAGCTTGGTTTCGTCAAGAAGAGACTTACCAACACAACAGCCCTTTGCAGCGGCGAAGGTGAATGCCATACCGCCACCGATGATGAGAGTGTCTACCTTTGTGAGAAGGTTATCGATAACGTTGAGCTTATCAGCAACCTTTGCACCGCCGAGGATAGCAACGAAGGGACGCTCGGGAGACTCAAGAGCCTTGCCCATTACGGAGAGCTCCTTCTCGATAAGGTAGCCGCAAACGGCGGGGATATAATCAGCAACGCCTGCTGTGGATGCGTGAGCTCTGTGAGCCGCACCGAAAGCATCGTTTACAAAGATATCGGCATAGGAAGCAAGCTCCTTTGCGAAGTCTGCACCGTTCTTCTCTTCTCTTGCATCAAATCTGGTGTTCTCAAGGAGGACTGCATAGCCGGGCTTGAGAGCGGCAACCTTTGCCTTTGCGTCCTCGCCGATGATGTCCTCAGCGAAAACTACCTTCTCTGCGCCAAGGAGCTCGTTGAGTCTTGCGCAAACGGGCTTGAGGGTGAGCTTCTTCTTATCAGCCGCGGGAGCCTTTGCAAGGTACTCTGCGGTAGCCTGAGCGCGCTCGGACTCGGGAAGCTTCTCAACAGCCTTCTTTTCCTTCTTTGTGAGACCGAAGCCCTCGGTGAGGATATTGTGGGGCTTGCCCATATGGGAGCAGAGGATAACCTTTGCGCCTGCGTCAAGAAGATACTTGACTGTGGGAAGCGCACCGACGATTCTCTTATCGGAGGTGATAACGCCGTCCTTCATAGGTACGTTGAAATCGCAACGGACAAGGACCGTTTTGCCCGCGACAGCAACGTCTTCAATGTTCTTTTTGTTGTAGGTTGCCATTGTTTTTTTCTCCTTTTTATAGATAAAAAATTTATAAGCTGTATTAAGATGCGGCAAGTGAAGCTCAAAAGCCCCATCCTCTGCCATTTTATATTTTATCACAAAAGCGCGTGTTAGTCAATAAGTATTTTTAAAATATGTTTATTTTTTAACAATTCTGTGCAATTTGCAAAATCCGCCAAAAAAAAAAAAAAAAAAAAA